>DLGW01000028.1:0-50778 GCA_002482885.1 Flavobacteriaceae bacterium UBA7684
TTATGCCCCTATTGCGCCAAACCCCTGTTAGGCGACGTTTTTATTTGATCTTAGTTCTTCTATTAATAAGTTTTTTTACTCTTTTAAAAACAAACTCCGCATTTTTGTCGTAAAGAATCATTTTAAAGTCATTACTATTTTCGTCACCAACATTTTCGTCTAAGGTTTCGTTACGAGCTTTGACAAAATATCTATCCCTTTCTTTTAGCCATTTTCGTTGTTCATTTTTGAGTTCGTTTTGTTCAAATAAATTTAGCTTCTTTTTTAAATTTTTGTAGGCAACATTTAATAAGCTATCAGATATTGCATAAAATTCAGCTGAACAATTCTTCATGCCGATTCCAGTATCTAGGCAATCTTGGTGGTCAGTTTCTATTTTCTCAATCTCTTTAAGTGACTGAGAATAACTAGAAAAATTCATGATGATTAGAGAAAAAAACAATAGTAATTTCATTATTTCAAAATTATGTTTCGGAAATTGTTAGCTCACGTTTTTTTTCAAAATGTCGCCTAACTATTTATTATACGAATCTAAACCATTCCTTCCGAAAGAAAAATTTAAACCCCCAAAAGAGTTTAAACTATTTAATTGGTTGAGGTTTAGATGCATATAGTTTTGTTTATATTTTGAAATACAAAATGCGAAAACTTCGCGTTTTGTATTATTATTCGTTTAAAATTTCTTCAACTTCTTTCTGTAATAAGGGTAAATATTTAATAACAATTCCCCAAATAACATCGTCAGAAACAGAATCGTAACCATGTATGATGCGATTTCTTACGTCAACAATTTTTCTAGAATTGGAAATAACTATTTCGGGGTTTTGTTTTAAAATCCTATTCATAGCTTCCCCAATAATTTCAATATTTCTTTCAACAGCTCGTTTAGTTCTTAAATCATTTTGATAAAGTTCAAACACCTTTGGATTATCTATAAAATAACTTTCAATTTCATTAATCGAACTTAAAATATCAAAAAGCCAAGTTTTAATATGATTATCCATAAATCAATTGTTTACGCTGATTAATGGTATCCAAAAAGTAGGGGTTCTTAATAGCCTTTTGCTCTAATAAATCAATAGGTCTTTTTAATAAATTTTCTAAAGAAAATTTTAAATCAAAATAATTATCAGCATAATCTATTACATCAATAGGCTCAAAATCAACAATTAAATCAATATCGCTATTCTTGTTGAATTCAGGAGTTAAAACAGAACCAAAGGCAAATAAAGTGGACACCTTGTGGTTTTTACACAAAGTGATAATTGCTTTTTTATGACTTTCAATTAGATTCATGGTTTTTATCAATGCACTTCAAAAGTAAATAAATAATCCTTAAAAAGGAATGAATAGCTTAGTGTAAATTAATTATTTCGCCCTACAACCGATCCAGCGGACTCTCAATTTTTCGAACCACCGGATCCGAAACCTGAGTATAAATAAAAGTGGTTTTAATGTCGCTGTGACCCAATAATTCCTGAATAAAACGAATATCCGTGCCGTTTTCCAGTAGGTGAGTGGCGTAACTATGGCGCAAACTATGAATCCCAACAGGTTTATCAATCCCTGCACGAGTTAAAGCATCCTTAAAAATAATCTGAATACTACGGGTGGAATAAGCCCCACCGTATTGACCCTCAAACAAATACACCTTAGGTTTATATTCCAAATAATATTCTCGCAATTGAGCTAAAATAGACTCAGGCAAATTCACATAACGATCTTTTTTACCCTTAGCCCGTTCAATAAAAACGGTCTTGTTTTTACTATCTACATCAATAATTTTTAAATTCACAATTTCCGAAACCCTAAGCCCCATACCATAACACAATTTCAACATCGTATTATGCTTTAAGTTGGTTGTCTTTTCCAACAAAACTTTAATATCCCAAGCATTAATCACTTTAGGCAATTTCGAAGGTTTTTTCGGACGCGGAATATCATACGTAAAACGTTCCCGATGCAGCACCTTTTCAAAATAAAACTTAATCGCGTTTAAACGACTATGCAACGTATTTTCAGTCAATTTTAAATGATTCGTGCAATACAACATATAACTGCGAATCTTTTCAGCATCACAATCATCCACAAAAACATCCTTTAACGCATACAACAACTGGCAAAACTCAGCCCTATAAGTACGCATCGTATTTGGGCTGTAAGCTTTTAGCTGCAAAGTTTCCACAAACCGATTCAGCGCAGCAATATTTTCAGGACTAATTTTAGATAAAGAAAGTTGACTGATTTTTTCCCATTCCGATTTTTCCGCTAAGCCAAATAGGTTTCTATAAGTCTCATTATCGGGCACATACCATGCTTTATTGGTTTGGCTCCATTTAGAACCCACTAAACTTTTTATATGGTTGTGTAACACCACATCGTAATCAAAATAAATAAAAATAACTTTCTGGTCTCGGTGCGTACCAAAGGAATAAGTAACCGTTTTCATAGTTGGGATTTGGGAAAACGAAAATAAATAAAATAATTTGGGTGTGCCACCAAAAAACAATAAACCCCATAAGTGTTTCCGCTCATAGGGTTTATTGTTTTTAGCTGTCAGGCTGTTCGCGCTACAATGGTAGCTCGCTGCCATCCTTCACACGAATACGCTACATTATTTAGTTCTCCAAACAAACTCGTCGTTTACAATAAGAGCTCCAATTTCTACGCGAATGATTTCGTCGTACTCCACGTGCAGGTTGATCCAATGGTCTTCATTAAAATAATTGTCAAAAGTGTCAAAATCTTCTTTTTCCCATTTAATGATTTTGTGTTTTTCTGCCAGTTTTAAAAAGTCATCAATTTTTTGTCCGATGATTTTTTCGTTCCATAAAGTTAAGTCGGGATGACTGCATGATAAATAACCCAATCGGTAATTTTCATCGGCATAAAAAGTTATTTTGGTTTTAAGATTATTGTATTGATGAATCACATTGCCTTCCTCATCTTTAAATTCTTTATCAGCTTTGCCATAAAGTGAAAATGTGTCTTTGGAAGTCATTCCAAAGACACATTTATCTATTCCTGTAGTTAATTGAATAATCATTCAGAATTATTTTAAAGAACCTACCATTTCTTCTGGTTTTACCCAAGCATCAAAATCTTCTGGTGTTACATAACCCAAACGTACCGCTTCTTCTTTTAAAGTAGTTCCGTTTTTGTGCGCTGTTTGAGCGATTTCTGCTGATTTATAATATCCTATTTTAGTGTTTAAGGCAGTAACCAACATCAAAGAACTATCTACTAATTCTTTAATTCTACGGTAGTTAGGTTCAATACCTTGTGCGCAATGTTCGTCAAATGATAAACAAGCATCACCCAATAAAGTAGCCGATTGCAAAAAGTTAGCCGCCATTAAAGGTTTAAACACGTTTAATTCATAATGACCTTGTGTGCCTCCAATCGTAATCGCTACGTCGTTACCCATTACTTGAGCACAAACCATAGTTAGGGCTTCGCATTGGGTAGGATTTACTTTACCTGGCATAATAGAGGAACCGGGTTCGTTTTCAGGAATTAAAATTTCTCCAATTCCCGAACGAGGACCCGATGCCATCATTCTAACATCATTAGCAATTTTATTTAAAGAAACCGCTAATTGTTTTAAAGCCCCATGAGTTTCTACAATTCCATCATGCGAAGCTAAAGCTTCAAATTTGTTTTCAGCCGTTTTAAACGGCAATCCTGTAAATTGAGCAATGTACTGGGCTACTTTAACATCATAACCCGCAGGGGTGTTCAAACCTGTTCCTACAGCAGTTCCGCCTAAAGCCATTTCCGATAAATGGTCTAAAGTGTTTCTTAACGCTTTTAAACCGTGATTTAATTGCGATACATAACCCGAGAATTCCTGACCTAAAGTAAGCGGAGTAGCATCCATTAAGTGCGTACGACCAATTTTAACCACATTCATAAACTCTTGTGATTTGGCTTGTAAGGTGTCTCTTAATTTTTCTACTCCCGGGATAGTTTTTTCAACTACTGCTTTATAAGCGGCAATGTGCATACCTGTTGGGAAAGTATCGTTTGAAGATTGTGATTTGTTTACGTCGTCATTGGCTTTTAAAACAGGTTCGCCTTCGCCAATTTTAAATCCTGCAATTACCTGCGCGCGGTTAGCAATTACTTCGTTTACGTTCATGTTACTTTGTGTACCCGAACCAGTTTGCCAAATCACTAAAGGGAATTCGCTATCTAATTTTCCTGCTAAAATTTCGTTACAAACCTGTGCAATAGCGTCTCTTTTTTCTTTAGACAATACGCCCAAATCATGATTGGCATAAGCAGCAGCTTTCTTTAAGTAAGCAAAACCTTCAATAATTTCTTTGGGCATAGAACCCGAAGGGCCAATTTTAAAGTTGTTGCGTGAACGTTCTGTTTGTGCTCCCCAATACTTGTCGGCAGGCACTTGTACCTGTCCCATGGTGTCTTTTTCTATTCTAAATTCCATAATATGTGTATAAATTTTTTACTAAAACTAATGTGGCGCAAAAATAATGATTAATACGTACAATTACGTATGATATTAATCAGTTTGAAATTTTATTTTTTTGTTGGCTATAATAAATTATACCTATATATTTGCGCTTATAAAATTTACTGATATGTTTGAATTTCACCAATATTTAGGATTTTTAATGTTTTTGGCCATATTAACCATTGGATTTTGGTTAATGATTTTTTTAGTAGGATTTGTTCACTATTGGGCAGGTGGCGCAATTATGGAATTGATTAAAGAAATCAAACAAAAGAAACAAGCAGAAAAAGAAGCTTTGAAGTAATTCAAATATTTTAAAACGATATAAAAAAAGGAGAACATTTGTTCTCCTTTTTTTATGACTATTAATTAGATGTTTCTCTTTTCTTTTTCCAATGTAACATTAAATAATCTAAACTAATGGGATTGGCGGCTTTTTGATATTCTAAACGCCCATCCGAATAGGCTTTTACCAAAATACGTTCAATTACAAAATCTTCGTAAACCTCTTTAGGTTCGTAAGTAGCTTTAATATCTACGTCGTACATGCTACCAATTTTTTTGTACCAAAAGGCTTTCCAGCTGCTTTTTAATTCTTTAATCAAATCAAAAGTAGTTTCACCCGTTTGACGATGAACCAATTTTACTAAAATTTGACCTTCTTTTCTAGAGAATTTTCTTAATTGAGCCTCAAACTCATTCTCCATATACTTTTCTACTAATTTTAAATATCTAGAACGGTCTTTTTCTTTTATACGAGCTAAATTTCTATTGAGCTCTACCAAACGTTCCGCTGCAATTTTAGCGATTGGATATACTTTGTGAACCCTTCTAATTAAGAGCAATAAACGCTTTTTTTCTTCGTCGGATACTTTTTTACGACTAGCAACCAAAGTAACCTCGTTTAATTCAACGGTGTAAATCAGGGTGTCTTTTTCATTGAATTTAACCGTTTCATTCGGAATACTGTCTTTGGTTTGAGCAAACAAACCAGAACTAAAGAGTAAAAAAAGCAGGAAAATATTTTTCATAGGGGTTAAAAATCGGGCTAAAATTAAACAAAAATGAGTAACAACTCTTACGCCAAATTTATATTTTAGCAAAAAATAATATCTATGGAAAATCAAACAATATTGGATCAAGGCGCGCTTGATTTTTTAGCGCAATATTTAAATAATGCTTCACCAACAGGTTACGAAGCCAGTGGTCAAAAAATCTGGATGGATTATTTAAAACCATATGTAGACGAGTTTATTACCGATACTTATGGTACAGCAGTAGCTGTAGTAAATCCAAAAGCAGCCTACAAAGTAGTAATTGAAGGTCATGCTGATGAAATTTCGTGGTATGTAAATTACATTACAGACAACGGATTGATTTACGTGATTCGCAACGGAGGTTCTGATCACCAAATCGCCCCTTCAAAAAGAGTAAATATTCACACTAAAAACGGCATCGTAAAAGGCGTATTCGGATGGCCAGCCATACACACCCGTAAAGCAGGGAACGAAGAAGCGCCAAAACTAGACAACATATTTATTGATTGTGGATGTTCAACCAAAGAAGAAGTTGAAAAATTAGGCGTTCACGTAGGATGTGTGATTACATATCCCGATGAATTTATGGTATTAAACGGAAACAAATTTGTATGCCGTGCCATAGATAATCGTATGGGCGGTTTTATGATAGCTCAAGTAGCCCGATTGTTACACCAAAATGGTAAAAAATTACCTTTCGGATTATATGTAACCAATTCCGTACAAGAAGAAGTAGGCTTACGAGGTGCAGAAATGATTACCAAAACCATACGCCCGAATGTGGCTATTGTAACCGATGTGTGCCACGACACTACCACCCCAATGATTGAAAAGAAAACCGAAGGCGAAATCAAAATGGGAGCAGGGCCAGTAATTACTTATGCGCCTGCAGTACAACAAAATTTAAGAGAGTTAATCATAAATTCAGCAGAAAGCAATAAAATTCCATTCCAACGTTTGGCGTCTTCTCGTGTGACCGGAACCGATACCGATGCGTTTGCATACAGCAATGGAGGAGTAGCTTCAGCTTTAATTTCATTGCCTTTGCGTTATATGCACACAACTGTTGAAATGGTTCACCGTGATGACGTAGAAAACGTAATTAAATTGATTTACGAAACCTTATTGAATATGAAAAATGAGGATGATTATTCTTATTTTAAATAATTTAAAACAAAAAAGAGCTCGAAAATCGAGCTCTTTTTTTTGCATTAGGGATGGCAGCTAGCTACCGTGTAGCGCGTACAGCCCGACGCAGCCGCCTTTGGCGGATGGGGAATGCCCAAAATTAATCCGCTATTTTTTTTAGTTTATTGTAGTCTAGAATTGAAATTCTTTTTCCGTCTAGTTTTACCAATTTACTTTTGTTGAATTCCGAAAGGATTCTAATACAAGATTCAGTGGCTGTGCCAATCATGCTGGCGTATTCGTCTCGGGAAAGTTGAATGTGTAGGCTTTGGTCTTCGGGATTTGTGCCAAAAGTGTCGTGTAGGTAAATCAAAACATGGGCTAAACGGCTTTTCATATTTTTTTGCGCCATGTTTACAATAATTTCGTCAGATTCGCGCAAGTTGCTACAAATGGATTTCATGACGTTCATAGAAAATTCATTGTTGCTTTCAAAGAATCCCATGACTTCTGATTTGGGAATAAAACAAACTTGCATGTCTTCTAAAGCTACGGCAGATAGGTTAGCGGCTTCTTCGCTAATCATGGAACGTTGACCTAATAATTCGCCTTTTTGTACCAATTTTACAATTTGGTCTTTTCCGTTTTGACTTAGTTTGGTTAGTTTACAAACGCCATCTTTAACACAATAAATACCATTAACAGCTTCGCCTTCTTCAAAAATAGTTTCGCCTTTTCTTATGGTGTACGATGTTTTACAATCCGCTAAGCGAATAATCTCATCTTTCTTTAAAGCTTTTAAAGAACTGAATTGACGCACGATACATTGTTCACAATTTCCCATATTTCTGGTTTTAGGTGTTGGGTTTTTAGGTCTTTGGTTTTAGGTCTTTGGTTTTAGGTCTTTGGTTTTAGGTCTTTAGGTTTTATATTTAATTTAAACCCATTGCCTAATAACCAACACCCAATACCCAACACCCAATACCTAAAAACCCATCACCCAACAACTGCAAATTTACTAAAACATGATAATTATCAGTCACTATTTTTGAATAAAAATGGTTATTTGCACTCAGGTATGAATAGCAAATTATAAAGTATGCAAAATTGTTTCCATTGTGGCAACGATGTTGTGAAAAATCAAGAAATTTTATTCGACGAAAAGTCATTTTGTTGCACGGGTTGTAAAACCGTTTACGAAATTTTTAGTCAGAATGACATGTCTTGTTATTACGATTTCGAAAAATCACCAGGGGCAACCCCTACAGATATTCAAGGAAAATATCATTTTTTAGATCAGCCAGAAATAGTTTCAAGATTGTTGGATTTTGAAGAAGAATCTACCAGTATTGTAACCTTGTACATTCCGCATATTCATTGCAGTTCTTGCATTTGGATTTTAGAAAATTTACAGCGTTTACAATCGGGTATTTCTTATTCTCAGGTTAATTTTCCCGAGAAAAAAGTTAGAATTACTTTCCAAAATCAAAAAACCAATCTAAAAGAAATCGTTACGCTACTTTGTTCGATTGGATATGAGCCTTACATCAGTTTAGAAAATTTTGACGTTCCAAAAGAAAAAATAGACCGCAGTTTAATTTACAAATTAGGGGTAGCATTTTTTGCTTTCGGAAACATCATGTTGCTTTCTTTTCCTGAATATTTTGAAGTAGAGGAGTATTGGTTAAATGAATACCGAGGTTTTTTCCGTTGGTTGATTTTTGCCCTTTCGTTACCTTCATTTTTATATGCCGCCAGCGGTTATTATGTATCGGCTTACAAAAGTATTGTATCGAAAATTCCGAGTATAGATATTCCTATAGCTTTGGGTATCATCGTCATGTTTGTACGCAGTACAGTAGATATCATATTCGATTTTGGTCAAGGATTTTTTGACAGTTTAACAGGGCTTATCTTTTTTATGTTGTTGGGTAAATTGTTCCAGCAACGTACCTATAGTTTTTTATCATTTGAAAGAGATTATAAATCCTATTTTCCGATTGCGGTTACCAGAATTCAATCGGGAGGTTTAGAAGAATCTGTTCAAGTATATGACATTCAAAAAGGGGATAGGCTTTTAATCCGTAATCAAGAATTAATACCAGTAGATGGTATTTTAATCACTCAAGAAGCTTCTGTGGATTATAGTTTTGTAACGGGTGAAGCTGTTCCAGTTTTAAAAAAATCGGGCGACAAACTATTTGCAGGAGGCAAACTCATTGGTCAAGTGGTAGAAATGGAAGTGCTTTTTTCAGTTTCTCAAAGCTATTTAACCCAGTTGTGGAGTAACGATGTTTTTCAAAAACGATTGGAACAAAAACACAAAACCATTACCGATACCGTAAGTAGATATTTTACACCAGCCTTATTAATCATTGCTTTTGCGGGGTTGTTTTATTGGTCTTTTTATAGTTGGAACACCGCTTTTAATGTATTTACCGCGGTGTTGATTGTAGCTTGTCCGTGCGCTATGGCACTTACCGCACCATTTACTTTGGGAAATGTTCTAAGGTTGATGGGTAATCAAAAGTTTTATCTTAAAAATGCCACTGTAATAGAGCAATTGGCACAAGCCGATACTTTAGTGTTCGACAAAACAGGAACCATTTCTACCAATAAAAAATCAATCATCAATTACCACGGTGCGCAATTGTCAGAACAAGAATTAACGGAAATTAAAAGTGCTTTAAGAGGTTCCAACCATCCGCTCAGTAGAATGTTGTATGATTTTATTCCTCAAGAAAAAGTTTTAAAACCTGATTTTTTTGAAGAAGTAACCGGTAAAGGAATTATTGTCAAATTTGGAAACCAAGAATGGAAATTAGGTTCAGCCCATTGGGTAGGATGCCAAGAAACGGAAACTGATGCCGTCGCATTAACCGCAGTTCATTTATCGGTCAACGGAAATTATAAAGGCAAATATGTGTTTAAAAATGAATTCCGAAATGGGCTTTCATCCTTATTCAACAAACTTTCCTCAACATATGAAATTCATGTATTGTCGGGTGATAACGATGGGGATAAAGCCATTTTAGAAGGTTTATTACCTGCGCAAACCCATTTGGTTTTCAATAAAAAGCCCGAAGAAAAATTAGCCTATATCAAACAATTGCAAGAACAAGGTAAAAATGTTTTAATGGTGGGTGATGGTTTAAATGATGCGGGGGCTTTGGCGCAAAGCAATGTAGGTGTTTCTATCTCTGAAAATGTAAATGTGTTCTCCCCAGCTTGTGATGCGATTTTAGATGCCAGCGAATTCCAAAAAATTGCAGGATTTTTAGCCTACTCCAAAAAAGCCATTTTGGTCATTATGATGAGTTTTGGGTTATCCATACTTTATAATGTCGTAGGACTTTCGTATGCGGTTTCAGGGAATTTATTGCCCATTGTAGCGGCCATCATTATGCCTTTAAGTTCCATCACCGTAGTGAGTTTTGTAACGATTATGAGTAATTGGTTTGCGATGCGGTTGCTGAAGTAATTATGAATGGTGAGTTGTGAATTATGAATGATTGATTCATTTTAATTTGATTAAAATAGTAAATAAAATCTTAGAAATAACTTTAAAAAAATGATAGTCATGAAAAATATAATCGCAATAATCATTTTATTTTTTAATATCTCCTTTGCTCAAATTCCTACTATTGAATGGCAAAAAACAATTTCTAATTCGGGCACTGTATTTAGCTCATCTGTAAGACAAACAGATGATGGCGGGTATATTGTGGTTGGTTACAAATATCTTCAAGATGCAGTTGGGAGCGATGCATGGGTAACAAAGGTTTCTGCTGATGGTACAAGTGAATGGAACAAAACATTTGGAGGTCTTGATGATGATGCTTTATTAGGTATTGAAAAAACAAATGACGGAGGTTTTATATTAGCAGGTTACACGGCTTCAACTAACGGAGATATTACGATTAATAATGGTGGTTATGACGGATGGCTAATAAAACTTAATTCAAAAGGGGAAATACAATGGAGTAAAACTTATGGCGGAATCCTAGATGATAAATTTCAGAGTATTAAGATTACTAATGATGGGGGATATGTTTTAACAGGTTATACTAAAAATGATAACGTTGCAGACGGATACCAAGGAGATAAAGACATTTGGGTATTAAAATTAGATGAATCAGGAACTATAGAATGGTCAAAAGCATTTGGCGAAAAATACGAGGACATTGGCAATTCTATTATTCAAACTAAAGATGGAGGGTATGCCGTAGCGGCTAGAGTTAGCACCATTTTTAATCCAGCAGGTGGTACTGCTGATTTTTTATTTTTAAAATTGAATGCGTCGGGAGTATCAGAGAAAAAAATTATAAAAAGTTATAAACTAGATGATATTATACACGATATAAAAGAGATGTCTGATGGCAGTTTTATTGCAGTGGGTGAAACTAGCTACGCAGGTGGAATCGCTAATTTTCATGGAGGGGTAAAAGATGCCTGGGCATTAAAAATAAACTCTAATAACGATGATGTCGAGTGGGATAAAGCGTATGGTGGTAGTAAACTGGATTATTGTAATAATGTAATAGTTACAGATGATGGTGGGTTCATCATGGTAGGTGGGAGTACTTCAAATGATCAGGATGTTCCTTCTGATAATTCTTCAATTTTAGGTGGTTGGGTTGTGAAAACTGATTCAAGTGGCAATATCGAGTGGTCAAAAATTTATGGAGAAAAGATTTATAGTGGTTTTATTGAAATACAAAAAACTTCGGATAATGGCTATATTTTAGTAGGATTTGTTGGATTAAAATTGGTCAAATTAGCAATAAATTCTTTATCCAACTCGGATTTTACTAACAAATCAATTAGCGATATAAGCTACACACCAAATCCCACAACCAATCAATTAAGTTTAACCCACACCGAGCCTATCAAAAAAGCCACTGTTTATAATTATTTAGGGCAGTTGGTATTAACCCAAAATGGAGTAGAAAATACCATGCAGTTAAATGTAGGTGATTTAGCTAAGGGTAATTATTTGGTTAAAATAGAAAGTGCCACAGAATCACAAACCGTAAAATTTATAAAAGAATAAACAAGTTAGTCGGTTTACAAAATCACCATTTATTTGGCATACAAAATATGCTGTGCAGTTTCAAAAGAAACGGTTTTATCTTCGTTAATGAAGTATTTTAAAATGACTTCGCCCCAAATTTGACCGTTGCTAAAATCGCCAATAATCCAACGGTGGTTGATGAATTTTATTTTGTTGATTACGAATTTATTTCCGTCAATGGGATCCATAGGAACCAAAGGATTTCCTTTGGGTTGACTATTCATGTTGTTGATTTGTTCTTTAATATAGGGAATATATACGTCTATATTTTCATCCCCTAAATAATCAATAGCATCTTGATTGGTTTCTAACGAAAAGTAATTGGCATCTTCTAATATGAAGTTTAATTTAGCAATGCTGTCTTGGCATAAGTTGTTTTTAGCTTTAACTACACCGATTTCCTTTTTAAGGTTTTTAATGTCGCTATTCCAAAAACTATATTGCCAAATATTGAATAGTAACGATAGTATGAATAAGTAAATGATGGCTTTTTTCATTTCAAAAATATTAAAGAGTAAGGGTTAAATTATCGTAAGCTAAAAATACATTTTCGGGTAAGTTTTTTTCCACTTCATCGTGGAATCCTAGGTTGTAACTAATATGGGTAAAATAGGTTTTTTTAGGATTTATTTTTTGCACAAAGTTTAAAGCTTCTTCCAAATTAAAATGAGTGGTATGTTCTTGTATGCGCAACGCGTTCACTACCAAAACCTCTAAGTTTTGTAGTTTTTTATATTCTTTCTCATCAATAGTTTTAGCATCGGTGAGGTAGGCAAAATCCCCCATTCTATAGCCTAAAATGGGTAAATTCCCGTGCATTACCTTAATAGGAATAATTTCGGTGTTTTTGATGTTGAATTTACTTCGAGAACTGATTTTGTGCAAAGTAACTTGTGGTGTACCAGGGTATCTGTTTTTGGTTTTAAAAGCGTAATCAAAACGTTTTTTTAAAGATTTTACCACACGCACATCACCAAATAAATCTACATTGCCCTGTATAAAAGTAATCGGTCGTAAGTCGTCTAACCCTGCGGTATGATCGGCATGTTCATGCGTAAATAAAACACCGTCAATTTTTGTGCAGCCCGAAGTGAGCATTTGTTGTCTAAAGTCAGGGCCACAGTCAATTACTATCGAGGTATCTTCGTGTTCAATCCAAACAGATGCTCTTAATCGTTTGTCTTTAAAATTATCACTTTTACAAACAGGATGGTCGATACCAATTACAGGTATGCCTTGCGAAGTTCCAGTGCCTAAAAAGTAGATTTTCAATGTTTTGATTTTTTACCCTGCAAAGATTTGATATTTAAATGAATTAGGCAATGTATTGTTATTGCTGAATTGTAATTTTTTTCAATTCTTTTTTGAGCGATTCAAAAAAACACGGACGAATTATTACGATAAAAAAATCCTGTTTTTACGATAACTTTTTTAATTTTATAGAACTTGACCAAACAATCACGAATTTAAAAATTTAGTATGAAAAGAATCAGTACAGACATAGTGATTAAAGGAGATAAAGTTATTGAACAAATTCCATCCATTCGAGATAAAGCCTTACGCATCAATTTAAATGAAAATATTTACGGTTCCTTTTCCGAAATAGGAGCAGGGCAGGAAACTGTGCGTCATTTTTTTAGAGCCGGAGGCGCTTCGGGTACGATTGCTAAAGCCATGTCCGCTTACGATAAAGTTTTTTCTGACGCCATTTATGGTACCGAAGAACCTGGTAGGTATGTAACCGAAGGACGTTTAAAAAAAATGTTGCAGTACGAAATGGAACTGATGCAGGAACGTTTGGATAGGAAATCACATCCTAATAAATTGTTTTTCTGTTATGCCAATACCGTAACTACTATTGATTTTGCCAAAAAGTTTAAAGGACATGGTTGGGTAGGCATTAAGTTTCAAACAGAACCCGATCAAGATTTTAACGACATTATTTTACACGTACGTTTTAAAGAAAATGATTCCCGATTACAACAAGAAACCTTAGGTGTTTTAGGTGTTAATTTAATTTATAGTGCTTTTTATAAATACAACGACCCCAAAAGAATGTTGGATTATTTATATGACCACTTAGAAATAGATCAAATAGAAATCGATACCATTAATTTTTCGGGGCCTTTATTCCAAGATACCGATAATCGATTAATGAGTTTACAGTTGGTGAAAAAAGGCATGACCGATGCGGTAATGTTTGGCCCCGACGGAAAAAGTTTATTACCCGCCGCCGTATTGTATAAAAAAAGTATTTTGGTACACCGCGGAAGTTTCAGACCCGTTACTAAGGTAAACATGGACATCATTAATAAATCTCATTTGATGTTCGAAAATGACCCAAAAGTATTGCCACAAAATACCCTAAAAGTTTTTGAAATCACTTTGTCTAACTTACGTTCCGAAGGCGAAATCAACGAAAAAGACTTTTTAGACCGAGCCGAAATATTGTGTTCGCTGGGCGAAACCGTAATGATATCGAACTTTCAGGAATACTATAAGTTAGTAGATTACTTAGCCTTATATACCAAAGAAGTTTGTGGTTTGGCTATGGGGGTAAATAACCTGTATGATATTTTTGACTCTCAGTATTACGAAGAATTAAGTGGGGGTATTTTATCGGCATTAGGCGCCATCTTTACCAAAGATATTCGGGTGTATGTTTACCCACTAAAAGAAGCCCGAACAGGCGAAATGATTACCACTCAAAACTTAAAAATACATCCAAGAATTATAGATTTATACAAATACTTTATTTCCACAGGAAAAATAAAAGACATTGATAGTATAGACCACACCATTTTAGATGTATTCTCCAGAGATATTCTAAAAAGAATTATGGCACACGAAGAAGGTTGGGAAAATAAATTACCTGATGGCGTAGGCAGTTTAATTAAAAAACAAAAATTGTTCGGATACAAAAAAGAGAAAATTGTTTTTGATGAAACCGAAGAGTTTTTTTAATTCATAACTCACCATTCACCACTTACCATTATGTACAAACTATATATAACGTTATTGTACTTCGTTATTTGCCTAAATATTCAAGCCCAAAAAGATATTTATCAGGAACCGTTCAGACCCCAATTTCATTTTACGCCTGCCGAAAAATGGATGAATGACCCTAATGGATTGGTGTATTTGAATGGTAAGTATCATCTGTTTTATCAATATTATCCCAAAGATGTGGTTTGGGGGCCGATGCATTGGGGCCATGCCGTAAGTACGGATTTATTGAATTGGAAGCACAAACCAGTGGCTTTGTATCCAGATAGTTTAGGAAATATTTTTTCGGGAAGTGTGGTGATTGATAAAAATAATACCGCAGGTTTTGGAGCAAATGCGATGGTAGCTATTTTTACGTATCACAATGATGCCATTTGGGAAGCAGGGCAAAAAAATACCGAAAGCCAAGCCCTTGCATACAGTGCTGACGAAGGAAAAACGTGGACGAAATATGCCAATAATCCAGTATTAAATAATTCCGGAGAACAAGATTTTAGAGACCCCAAAGTGTTTTGGAATGAATCTAAAAATAAGTGGGATATGGTGTTAGCCGCAGGGGACAGAATCAAAATGTTTTCATCGGAAAATTTAAAAAATTGGACATTTGAAAGTGATTTTAAACCCACTATTGACGATGCGGATCTAGGCGTTTGGGAATGTCCAGATTTGTTTAAAATGAAAGTGGGTAAGATTGAAAAATGGGTAATGATTGTAAGTCACGGCGATAAAGCCCCTAATGGCGGTTCGGGAACCCGATATTTTGTAGGGGATTACGATGGTAAAACATTTAAAAACACACAAAAAGCCTTTTGGTTAGATTACGGAACGGATGCTTACGCAGGGGTGACTTTTTCGAATGTTCCCAATAATAAAAAAATACTTTTAGCTTGGATGAGCAATTGGAAATATGCAAACAAAACCCCAACCGAAGTTTGGCGTTGTGCCATGACTTTGCCTCGAGAATTGTTTTTACATCCATCGGAAAATAAAGAATCATTTTTTTTAACACAAAACATGATTGAACAATATTCCTTAATTACTCAACTGGATTGGAGTATCGAAGAAACAAAAACACCTTTTATTAAAAATGATGTGGATTTGTCTCAGGCTGAAATTAAATTCAAAATCAAAGAAACCGAGGATTTGCAAATCGTTTTAAGTAATGCTTTACAAGAAAAATTGGTCATTCAAATCAAAAACAATCAAGTGACCATTAACCGAGGCCAATCAGGAAAAATTGATTTTAGTGACCAATTTGCTGCAAAAGAACAGCTAATGCCTATCCAAGATAAAATTCATACGGTGCAGTTGATTTTAGATAAATCATCGGTGGAAATTTTATTGAACAATGGTAAATATTCCATGACTAATTTGGTGTTTCCTACTCTTAATTATTCTACCCTACAAATTACGTCACCTAAAAAACAAACCCTTAAAGAATTGACTTTTCAAAAAATCAGAAGTGTTTGGAGGTAAACGATTAATCTCAATCAAATGATTGTTTTTAATTGAAAATCATTATTTTAGAGACTTCTAAATTGTTTTGCATGAAAAATTCATGGTATTTATTGGTGTTATTGGTTTCCGTTTGGGTTAGTGCCCAAAACCCTTTCAAAGCTCCGTTGTATTGGAGTGTGTATGAACATCATATTCAAAAGGAATATGCGGGTATTCATGACAATTATATTCCCGAAGCAGAACTGATGAAAAATGTAGATTGGGTAGACCAAAACCTTAGGGAATTGGGTTACACCATGATTTGTTTAGACGGTTGGGGCGATGATTCCAAATACAATGAATACGGTTACCGAACCACGCACAGTTCCAAATGGGAACATGATTATGCGTGGTGGTCGCAACACTTACAAGGCAGAGATATGCAATTGGGTATGTATGGCAATCCACTTTGGGTAATTAAATCGGCAGCCGAAGCAGGCGTAAAAATCAAAGGCACCAATATTCCATTAAAAAATATCACCAATTATGATGAAAACGCCACTTGGTTTACTTGGGTACAAGTAAATCAGCCGGGTGCCGAAGAATATGTAAAAGGTTATGTACAGCATTTTGCCGATATGGGCATCAAGTACTTCAGAGTAGATTTTTTATCGTGGTTCGAAGACGGTACCGATCAAAACATGGGCAGAGTAGGGGCTAATCGACCAAAAGCAGATTATGAAACGGCTTTGCGCTGGATGAAAGAAGCTTGTGATGCTAATGACATGTTCTTAAGTTTAGTGATGCCTCATTTAAAAAATGATGCGGAGTTAGAGCAAAAATACGGGCACATGATTCGTATCAACGATGACGTAAGTATCGGTACATGGGAATTGTTTAGTGATAAAAACAGAGGTATTCGAACAATCGACCAATGGTCTCAATACGATACTGCTTTTGATGGTTATATTTATTGGTCAAAAATTGCAGGTAGAAACAAAATGATTTTAGATGGAGATTTTATCCGAATCAATACTTACGCCAATAACGAAGAAAAAAAATCAGTGATTTCGTTACATACTTTAGCCGGAGGTCCGATTTCCATTGCGGATCAACATTCTACTATTGGGCAAGATTTATGGCTGTATCAAAACAAAGAATTGTTAGCCTTAACACAAGATGGATTTGTCGCACAGCCTTTAACCAACGACCCTACACAAACTAATAGTCAAATCTGGAAAGGACAAACATCTAACGGGGAATGGATTGTTGGATTATTTAATAGAGAAAATACGGCGCAAAACAGAAGCATTGATTTTTCATCCTTAGGAATTGTTGGGAACGCTAAAGTGCGTGATTTATGGAAACATGAAAATATCGGCACAATGGCTTCTTTTTCGGCGTCGGTTCCTGCTCATGCATGTATCATTTTGAAAGTAGCACCCGAAACTAATGAGTTAACATTTATTCCTGCCATAAAAGTAAAAAATATTGAAGTATTACCCCAAACCGAAGCCTTGGAAAATCAAGGACAAGTTAAAGTAACCATCACTGATTTAGTAGGCAATCCAACCCCTTATGCCAATGTAACCGTAGCTTTTACGGGTTCTTTTAACGAATCAGTTGCTGCGTTAACCGATGAAAACGGAGTAGCGTTATTAACTACGTTGGCGTATGCTACAGGAACATTAAAAATATCGGTTTGCGTAACCAATGTGGCTCATACGGAATCCGTGTATGCTGCCGATAAAAACGAGGTCACTTGCCGAGGAGGAATTAGATATGTGGGCGGAACCTTCAATAATTGGACATTAGGAACCACACCTATGACTTTTGAAAATGGATTGTGGGTAGCCAAAAACGTAAATATTTTAGCAGGTGCTCATCAATTAAAATTTGCCGATTCCAATGATTGGAGCGGTGATGACTGGGGTAATGCCACGGGGTTAACAGGTACCGCTAGTTTAACCACAGGCGGTAAACCCAATGTGAGTTTTACCTTAACTCAAGCTTGTAATTGTACGATTACCTTTAATGATGTTGATTTGACATATTCGATTCAGACGAATATACCCACACAAACCAGTATGTATGTGGCGGGAACTTTTAGTAATTGGGATTTAACGAAAAATCCAATGACTTTAAACGGAAATGTATGGGAAGTCATGGTGAGTTTGCCTGTAGGAAATCACGAATTAAAATTTGCCAATACCTCTAACTGGTCTGGCGATGATTGGGGAAATAATATCGGTTTTACAGGAGCCGCAAAATTAACCACAGGTGGCGACCCAAATATCACTTTTAATATTAGCGATGCCAAAGAATATAAAGTAACATTTAATGATCAAACTTTAGCCTACGTAATAGAATCTTTCTTAAGCGTTTACGACCCTAAAATGGATGCGAACGAAGTCCTTACTTTGTTCCCAAATCCAGCAGATACCGAGTTTAACGTGTTATCATCATTTAAAATTAAAGAAGTAACTGTGTTTAACACTTCAGGTAATTTAGTGTTGGAAAGCAAAAGCAAACGCATAGATACCACATCATTGGCAGACGGAATTTACTTTGTAAGAATCACTGACGAAAACGATAATTCATATTTAAAAAAGCTAGTGGTTAGGCATTAATTTGGCATCCATTTCCAGCTGTCCGCTATATCTTTTGCCCGTTCGCATAAGCGAAACTCACGGGCAAAAGGATGCCGCTTCCATCTGGGGTTGGGTTTTGATTAACCTAAAAAAACATTCCCACATTTTCAAATTTAAAAATCGATTAAACTATAATTTGACTACATAAAATTCTCCATTCACAACTCACCATTTACCATTTATAATTCACCATTAAAATTATACATTTGTCAAAAATTAACTCAAACCTAAAACATAATGACATTAATTAAATCAATCTCTGGAATCAGAGGAACCATAGGAGGAAAAGTAGGGGATAACTTAACTCCGGTTGATGCGGTAAAATTTGCTTCGGCTTACGGTAGTTGGTTAAAAAAAGCCGTTAAAAAAGATAAATTAACAGTAGTTATTGGACGTGATGCACGTATTTCAGGGCCAATGATTCACAACTTAGTATTAAATACCTTAGTTGGACTAGGTATTAATGTAGTGGATTTGGGGTTATCTACCACGCCTACAGTAGAAATTGCAGTGCCATTAGAAAAAGCCGATGGAGGAATTATTTTAACGGCATCTCACAATCCAAAACAATGGAATGCGCTTAAATTATTAAATGCCAAAGGGGAATTTTTAAGTGGAGCCGACGGGCAAGAAATTTTAGAAATCGCTGAAAATGAAGATTTTACTTTTGTAGAAGTAGATGATTTAGGAGAAGTTACCGTGAATGATTCTTACATGGATATCCATATAGATGAGGTATTAAACTTGTCTTTAGTAGACGCAGAAGCCGTTAAAAAAGCCAAATTTAAAGTAGTGGTAGATGGCGTAAACTCATCCGGAGGGATTATCATCCCTAAGTTGTTAGAAGCCATGGGAGTAGAAGTAGTAAAATTATACTGCGAACCTAACGGACAATTTCCACACAATCCAGAGCCTTTAAAAGAACACTTAGGAGACATTTGTAAATTAGTGGTTGAAGAAAAAGCAGATTTCGGAGTAGTTGTAGATCCAGATGTAGACCGTTTGGCTTTTATTTCGGATGACGGAGAAATGTTTGGAGAAGAATATACTTTGGTGGCTTGTGCGGATTACGTATTAAGTAAAACGCCAGGCAATACGGTTTCTAACATGTCATCTTCACGTGCTTTGCGCGACATTACCCAAAAATACGGAGGAACTTACGAAGCCAGTGCAGTAGGCGAAGTAAACGTAGTTACTTTAATGAAGAAAAATAAGGTAGTGATTGGTGGGGAAGGTAACGGAGGAATCATTTACCCAGAATCTCATTACGGACGTGACTCATTAGTGGGTGTAGCTTTGTTTTTAACCCATTTAGCAAATTTAAAAACATCGGTGTCTGCGTTAAGAGCTTCTTATCCGCAATATTATATGAGTAAAAATAAAATAGAACTTACACCACAAATTGACGTGGATGCTATTTTAGAACAAATGACTCAAAAATATCAGCACGAACAAATCACCACTATTGATGGGGTAAAAATTGATTTTGCCGAAGAATGGGCACACTTAAGAAAATCAAACACAGAGCCGATTATTCGTATTTACACCGAAGCCAAATCACAAGAAAAAGCGGATGCTTTGGCCTTAAGAATTATTGATGAAATTAAAGTGATTGCGAAAATATAATCATGTTAAAAGATAAAATTTACAACAGGGAATCGGGTTTGTTATTCTACGGATTAACGCCACCGAAAAACAATGTTGATCCCGAAAAAATACAAAGCATCGCCAACAAACAAATTGAACGTTTGCAAGGCATTGAAATAGATGCGCTGATATTGTACGATATACAAGATGAGTCTGCACGAACCGATGTGCCACGGCCATTTCCGTATATGTCTACTTTGGCTCCAGACGAATATGAAGCCAATTATTTACAAGATTTAAAGGTTCCTAAAATTATTTATAAAAGTGTGGGCAAATATCCAGAATCTGTTTTCAGAGCATGGTATTCCAAATTAGGTAAATCAGTAGGCGCCAATGTTTTTGTAGGAACACCCACGCCAGACCAAGTGAACAACTTGTCTTTATCGGATGCGTATGCCATCAAAAAAGAAATTAATCCCACTTTACCTTTAGGCGGAGTTACCATACCCGAACGCCATGCCGAATTAAAAGATGAGCCGCAACGTATTTTTTATAAAATTGATAACGGATGTAGCTTTTTTGTTTCGCAATGCGTTTATAATATTAACAATACCAAAGATTTTTTGTCGGATTATTATTACGCCTCATTAGAACAAAACAGACCATTGGTTCCTATTATTTTTACCTTAACGCCTTGTGGTTCAGTAAAAACCTTGGAGTTTATGGAATGGTTGGGTGTGCATGTGCCCAAATGGTTGTATAATGACTTAAAAAATTCTAACGATATTTTAGCCCAATCGGTTCATGCTTGTAAAAATATTGCTATTGAAATTATAGAATACGCCAAGGCTAAAAACATTCCTATAGGATTTAATATTGAAAGTGTTTCTATCCGAAAAGAAGAAATTGACGCTTCTATCGAATTATTGAAAGAGGTAAAAAAACTAATGGAAGCGTAACCCTTAAATGCCATAAAAATTAAATTACAAGCACGAAGATTAAAAGTAATTGCAAAAAAATAGTTTTACACCTTATAAACACTTGTTTATTATGTATTTATTGCTACTTTTGCACCCAATTTATTAATTATTAAATAGTATTTTATGAATCACTATGAAACTGTTTTCATTTTGAATCCCGTTTTATCTGATGTTCAGGTAAAGGAAACAGTAAGCAAATTCGAAGATTTTCTTACATCTAGAGGAGCAAAATTTGTAGCTAAAGAAGACTGGGGTCTTAAAAAAATGGCTTACGAAATTCAAAACAAAAAAAGTGGATTTTACACTTTGTTTGAATTTACCGTAGATCCAAGCGTTATTATTCAGTTAGAAACTGAGTTCAGAAGAGACGAACGTGTTATGCGTTACTTAACTGTAAGTTTAGATAAAAATGCTATTGCTTGGGCTGAAAGAAGAAGAGCTAAGTTAAACGTTAAAGCTAGTTAATTATGTCTACAATAGAGCAACAATCAAAAGGCAAAAAAGAGGGAGAAATCAGATATTTAACCCCTTTAAATATAGAAACCAACAAAACTAAAAAGTATTGTCGTTTCAAAAAATCAGGAATTACTTATATCGATTATAAAGATCCTGACTTTTTATTAAAATTCATTAACGAGCAAGGTAAAATCTTACCTCGTCGTTTAACAGGAACTTCTTTAAAATACCAAAGAAAAGTATCTGTAGCTGTAAAAAGAGCACGTCACTTGGCTATTTTACCTTACGTAGCCGATTTATTAAAATAATAAGCAGAATAGACCATGGAACTTATACTTAAAAAAGACGTACAAAATTTAGGGTTTAAAGACGATGTTGTAAACGTAAAAAACGGTTACGGTCGTAACTTTTTAATCCCTCAAGGGTTTGCTAATTTAGCAACTCCATCTGCTAAAAAAGTATTAGCAGAAAATTTAAAACAAAAAGCTTTTAAAGAACAAAAATTAGTAGACGATGCTAACAAATTAGCAGAGGTATTAAAAGCAATCGAAATTAAAATTGTTGCACAAGCAGGTGGTGAAAAACTATTTGGTTCAGTAACAAATATTGATATTGCTGCTGCTTTAGAGAAAAACGGACAAAGCATTGACCGTAAATTCATTACTTCTGGTGTGATTAAAAGAGTTGGAAAATATTCAGCTTCAGTAAGATTACACAGAAATGTAATTGTTGAATTACCATTTGAGGTAATTTCAGATAAAAAATAATTTTTTATCAATTATATTTGAAGCCTTCTCCGTAACGAGAAGGCTTTTTTTTTAAGAACAATTCTACAAATGAAATACGAACGCCTTACAAAAGAACAATTCGAAGAATTAAACCAAGAGTTTATTAATTTTTTGGCTGCACAAACCATCACCAAAGAAGAATGGGATAAAATCAAGGTAGAAAAACCCAAAGTCGCCGAACAAGAATTGGATGTGTTTTCGGATTTAATTTGGGAAGGGGTATTGAATAATTCACAATTTTTAGAACACTTTTCTAAAGAATATATTTTTTTGTTTAAGTGTGAATTAAACAAAGTCTTTTCTATTGTCATTCATTCCTTAACAAAAAACATAGATTTTACTACACAACAAGGATTGGTTTGGTTAAGCGATCATATTTTTACCGACGAAGTAGAAATTCAATTAGGAACCAAAACGATTACCGACGAACGCAATACGTTTTTGTTTGATATTATTAAACAAGGAGCCATTATTAGCGACGGATATATTTACAATCAAATTGATAGCATACTGGATAAAAGCAAATAATTTTTAGGAAAGGAGATGACTGTTTTAGAACAAATTCAACAACTTAGAGAAACTTTACACCAACACAACTACAAATATTATGTGTTGGATCAACCTGAAATTTCAGACTTTGAATTTGATATTTTATTAAGGCAGTTGCAAGACCTAGAAACCCAGCATCCAGAATACTTTGACGAAAATTCACCTACCCAACGCGTAGGCGGAACCATTACCAAAAATTTCAATACGATAGTTCACGAAAACCGCATGTATTCGTTGGATAATTCCTATTCACGCGAAGATCTAATCGACTGGGAAAATCGCATTCAAAAAGTGCTAGGAAACGTTCCTGTAGAATATGTTTGTGAATTAAAATACGATGGAGCTTCCATTTCCTTAACCTATGAAAAAGGAAAATTAGTAAAAGCCGTAACTCGTGGCGATGGTTTTCAGGGTGATGAAGTCACTGCAAATATTAGAAAAGTAAATTCTATACCATTAATCCTAAGAGGAGAAGGGTATCCTCCAAAATTCGATATTAGAGGTGAGATTATCTTACCGTTAAAAGAGTTTGAGAAATTAAATCAAGAACTGATAGAAATAGGAGAAACGCCTTATTCTAACCCCCGAAATACCGCTTCTGGAAGTTTAAAATTAAAAGATAGTAAAGAGGTTGAAAAAAGAAATTTAGACTGTTTGTTATATTTTTTAACAGGAGCTAGTAATATGTGTTGGGAAACTCAATATGAAGCTTTAGAGTTCGCAAGATCATGGGGATTTAAAGTTCCTAAAGAATCTGTTTTTGCTTCCAATATGAATGAAGTTTTTGATTTTATAGATTATTGGGATGTACATCGTCATGATTTACCTTACGAAACCGATGGAGTGGTTGTTAAAGTCAATAGTTGTACTTTTCAAGACGAGTTGGGTTATACCGCCAAATCTCCACGATGGGCGATTGCTTACAAGTTTAAAGCTGAACAAGTCAGTACCCGATTAAATTCTATATCTTATCAAGTAGGTAGAACCGGAGCCATCACGCCTGTTGCCAATTTAGAACCCGTACAGTTGGCAGGAACCATCGTAAAAAGAGCTTCTTTACACAACGCCGACCAAATTGAAAAACTAGACATTCGTTTGAACGATGTGGTGTTTGTAGAAAAAGGTGGAGAAATTATTCCAAAAATTATAGGCGTTAATTTGACCGAAAGAACTGTTGAATCACAACCTGTAGTTTACATTACCCATTGCCCGGAATGTAAAACCGCATTAGTCAGAAACGAAGGAGAAGCCAATCATTATTGTCCTAATTTTTACGGATGTCCGCCACAAATTATAGGTCGTATAGAACATTATATTTCCAGAAAAGCCATGGATATTGATGGTTTGGGCGGGGAAACGGTTGCTTTGTTGTATCAAAATCATTTGGTGGACAGTTATGCCGATTTATATGAATTAAAGAAAGAACAAATCATTCCTTTGGAAAGAATGGCCGAAAAATCAGCAGAGAATTTGATTAACGGTATTGAAAAATCCAAACAAGTGCCCTTTGAAAAGGTGTTGTATGCCTTAGGAATTCGATATGTGGGCGAAACCGTGGCTAAAAAATTAGCCAAACATTTTAAAACCTTAGATGCCTTGTCGGTAGCTACATTTGAAGAATTGGTTGCGGTAGATGAAATTGGTGAAAAAATAGCCCAAAGCATTGTGGAATTCTTTTACGATTTGAATAATATCATGTTGCTCAAACGTTTAAAAAGTTACGGCATACAAACGCAAATAGTAGAAGATGAAAGTATCGTTAGAACCGATAAGTTAAAAGGTAAAACTATTGTAGTTTCGGGTGTTTTTACTCTATTCTCGCGTGACGAACTCAAAAAAATGATTGAAGACAACGGCGGTAAAAACGGTAGTTCCATCAGTTCTAAAACCGATTACGTAGTGGCGGGCGATAACATGGGACCTTCCAAATTGGAAAAAGCTACCCAGTTAAAAATCCCCATACTTTCCGAACAAGATTTTGTGAAGTTGTTGGAGTAAGTTTTATACCAACTCAAATTCCAAAACACCTTTTTCAATCCCGTTAATGATAATTCCAATTCGGTGTGTGCCAAGGTAGTATTTTCGGGTGGTGATGGGTTTAAAACTTTGCTTTTTTACTACCGAAAGACTTTCGTTAGGTTGTAATATTTTCTCGGAAATTTTAAATACTTTTTTAGATAATGTCGCGCTTTGACGTTTGTAATACATGGCGTATTCTAAACGTAATTCGTGTGTTAAGGTGTCGTTGTTTTGTATGGTGAACGAGAATTGGATTTCGCTTCCTTCTTTAACGTTGTGGTTTTCTAATTTAAAGTTTTGCAGTAATAAATGCTCGCTGCTTTTTAAATCATAAAACTTAAAAATATCGGGATGTCCTTGTTTTAAAAGGGTTCTACAACCATGCTTAATCACCCAATCGGTGGATTTGGAATGTCCTTTCCAGTTTTCAATTAAATCAAAAACTACCAAAGGATTGTCTTTAGAAATGTCATTTAAATTATTCGCTACGCTTTTACGAACGTATTCGCTAGAGTCGGCTTTTAGATTTTCTAAAATGGGTAAAATAGCGGTAGGATTCTTTTTAAATTCAGGAAGGGCTACTGCCCAAGGTAAACGCGGACGCATGCCTTCAGAGGCTAATCTACGAACATGATGATTCGGGTGTGTAGACCATGTCGTCATTTGTTGAATCATCGGTTGGGGATATTTAATAATAAATTGCCTAACCGCAAATTCGCAACTCGCCAATTCCGTTAGCTTTTCCATGAATTCAATAGACGCTGGTAAGTCATCAATTCCATAACGTTCCATATAATCCGCCAAAAACATTAAGGCTAACGAATCGTTTTTTTCGTTGCTCAATAACATTTGATGCACTAATTCTTTAAGGCGTTCGGTATTTTTTTTGAAGGAATACGGCAAAGCACGATGTAAAACATCCGCAGAAAGTTTCATGCGTTGTTTTAATTCCAAGGTAGTCCAATCCTGTACAAAAATTTCTTTAAGAAATTGTTCGGAGTTCAAGTTTGGGTAAACCGCTTTTAAATATTTTAAAAATCGACTGTAAAAATGGACGTTGTAAACGTCTTTTAATAAAAGAGTACTCATTAAACTAAAGATTCTAATATTTGTTTGGCAGATTGATAAATAGGATAACCTGGGCCAAAAATGCCAGAGATGTGATTTTTATACAATGGATCGTAATCTTCTTTAGGAATAATACCGCCTACAAAAACTTTTAATTGGGTTAATTGATTTTGATGCAATAACTGCATCAACTCAGGAATTAAATAAAGGTGCGCACCTGCTAAACTCGAAATTCCTAAAGCATCTATGGGTTGTTTTAAAATCAGGGGTAAGGCTTCTTGTGGGCTTAAAAATAAATCTCCCATTAGCACTTCGAACCCTAAATCTGAATAGCCAGAGGCTACGGTTTTGATGCCCCGATCGTGTCCGTCTTGACCCAATTTAAGGAATAATATTTTAGGTGCTCTTTGGTATTTCAGTTGAAAATCAGCCATCAATTGAGTTACTGTTTCCAACTTTTTAGCATCACTCATATGGGTTTTGTAGACTCCTTTATTGATTTGTGGAGTGATTTGATGTCTTCCGAAAACAGTTTCTAACGCTTGACTGATTTCCCCTAAAGTGGCTCTTTTTTGCGCAGCTTCTATACAAACTTCTAACAGGTTAATTTCTTTATTTTTAGCTACTTGTGTTAGTTTATTTAAAATATTAATTACATTACTTTCGTTACGGGTTTGTTTGGTAATGTCTAACTTTTTTTGCTGTTCTTGCAGTACTTTATTTAAATCTACTTTGCGGTGAATAACTTCTTTTTCTTTTTTGACAACCACTTGGTTTAAGCCTACTATGGTTTCGGATTTACTTTCGATAAACGCTTGCCTTTTAATGGCTTCAATTTCGATTTTCTGTTGCGGATATCCTTTTTCAATGGCTTGAATCATACCGCCCATTTCCTGAATTTCTGTAATGATTTTTTCGGCTTGGGTATACAAATCATCAGTTAATTTTTCTACCAATTCACTGCCTGCCCAAGGGTCAACGGTGTGGGTAATTTTACTTTCGTCTCGTAAAATTTGTTGCGTATTTCTGGCAATTCTAGCCGATTCATCGGTAGGTAATGCAATCGCCTCGTCAAATGAATTGGTGTGTAGGGATTGTGTGCCCCCCATCACTGCCGAAAGCGCTTCTAAGGTGGTTCTGGTAATGTTATTGTATGGATCTTGTTCCGTTAAACTCCAACCGCTGGTTTGACAGTGGGCACGAAGCATTAATGATTTTTCGTTTTTAGGTTGGTATGTTTTTAAGTATTTAGCCCACAACAGTCGGGCAGCTCTTAGTTTGGCAATTTCTGTAAAGTGTTTTAAACCAATGCCCCAAAAAAAGGAGAGTCTGGGTGCAAAATCATCAATGGTTAAACCTTGCTGTAAACCTGTTTTTACGTATTCTAAACCATTAGCAATAGTAAACGCGAGTTCTAGTTCAGGAGTAGCTCCTGCTTCTTGCATGTGATAGCCCGATATGCTAATCGGATTGAATTTAGGCATGTTACGGGTACAAAACGCTATAATATCGCCTATGATTCGCATAGAAGCTTCGGGTGGGTAAATAAACGCGTTACGAACCATGTATTCTTTTAGGATGTCGTTTTGTAAGGTACCTGTTAGTTTTTCCATAGAAACGCCTTGTTCTTCGGCGGCTACAATGTAAAACGCTAGGATGGGTAAAACCGCACCGTTCATGGTCATGGACACCGACATTTGATCTAATGGAATTCCATCGAACAATTGTTTCATATCTTCTACGGTGTCAATGGCTACACCTGCTTTTCCTACATCGCCTTTTACGTTAGGATGGTCGCTATCGTAACCTCGGTGGGTGGGTAAGTCAAAAGCTAAAGACAAACCGGTTTGACCTGCTTGTAGGTTTTTTTTATAAAAGGCATTGCTTTCTTCGGCAGTGGAAAATCCTGAATATTGCCGAATAGTCCATGGTTTTTGAACGTACATGGTGGTGTGAATGCCTCTTAAATAAGGAGGGAATCCTGCGCCAAATCCTAAATGAGGGTAATCATTTAAATAGGCTTGTTCTGAAGATTCAGGTACGTTAAGATGTTCTAAATTACGACGATTCATGGCGGGTGAGTTGACCTTTTTTCAAAGATATTAATTTTTGCGTGAGCCCCAAGAGTTTACTTTAGCAGACAGGGACGTCTTAAATAAAAATCCCCCAAATTGAAATTACAATTCGGGGGATTTCTTATGATTTAATCGTTATAAATTCTAGCAATTGCTTAGAGCTAATAGCTTTTACTTTCTAGCTATAACTTTTAAAGCTGCCTCAACAATTGCTTGATTATTAAGCTTATATTTTTCCATTAATTGTTCTGGTGTTCCTGATTCTCCAAAGCTGTCTTGTACCGCTACAAATTCTTGAGGAGTAGGGTTGTTTGCTACTAAAACTCTTGAAACGCTTTCGCCTAAACCACCTAAAACGTTGTGTTCTTCAGCTGTTACAATACATTTGGTTTTAGCAACAGACTTTAAAATAGCTTCTTCGTCTAAAGGTTTAATGGTGTGAATATTAATTACTTCGGCTGAAATACCTTGAGCTTCTAATTTCTCAGCAGCAATTAAAGCTTCCCAAACTAGGTGACCTGTGGCTACAATAGTTACGTCAGTACCTTCGTTTAATAAAATGGCTTTTCCGATAACAAAATCGCTTCCGTCTTCAGCTGTAAAGTTAGGCACTACTGGACGACCAAAGCGTAAGTAAGCAGGACCATGGTGTTTAGATAAAGCAATTGTAGCCGCTTTAGTTTGGTTGAAGTCACAAGTATTGATAACCACCATACCAGGTAACATTTTCATTAATCCGATGTCTTCTAATATTTGGTGTGTTGCACCGTCTTCACCCAAAGTTAATCCTGCGTGTGAAGCACATATTTTTACATTTTTATCAGAATAAGCAACTGATTGACGAATTTGGTCATATACACGACCTGTTGAAAATCCAGCGAATGTACCTGTGAAAGGGATTTTACCTCCAATGGTTAAACCTGCTGCAATTCCTATCATATTGGCTTCAGCAATTCCAATTTGGAAAAAGCGCTCAGGGTGATTCTTTTTAAAATCGTCAAATTTTAATGACCCAATTAAATCTGCACAAAGTCCAACCACATTTTCGTTTGTTTTTCCTAATTCAGTCATTCCAGCTCCAAATCCTGAACGGGTATCTTTACTGCCTGTATTTGTATATTTTTTCATTATTTAATTTAAAGATTCAAAGATTAAAAAATTCAAAGATTAAAAAATTCAAAGATGATTATGAATTCATCATTCATAATTCACCATTTATCATTCTAGTAGTCCCCTAATGTAGCTGGATTTTGAGCTAGTGCACTTTCTAACTGAGCATCATTAGGTGCTTTTCCGTGCCAAGCATGGGTGTGCATCATAAAATCTACTCCGTTACCCATTTCAGTATATAGTAATACGCAAACAGGTTTTCCTTTTCCTGTTCTGGATTTTGCATCGGCATATCCTGCTAAAATAGCTTCTATAGAATTCCCTTCTTTGATTTCAATAACATCCCAATCAAAAGCTTCAAATTTTGCTTTTAAACTTCCCATAGCCAACACTTCGTCGGTGGTTCCGTCGATTTGTTTTCCGTTTACGTCAATAGTAGCAATATAATTATCTACTTTTTTAGCAGAAGCATACATAATGGCTTCCCAATTTTGACCTTCTTGTAATTCACCATCACCATGTAAACTGAAAACCAAATGTTTGTCGCCGTTTAGTTTTTTAGCTTGCGCCGCACCTAAAGCTACTGACATTCCTTGTCCTAATGAACCTGAAGCAATTCGGATGCCTGGTAAACCTTCGTGTGTGGTAGGGTGACCTTGTAATCTGGAGTTGATTAAACGGAAAGTTGCCAATTCACTTACTGGAAAATAGCCTGCACGTGCTAAAACGCTGTAAAATACCGGAGAGATATGACCATTGGATAAAAAGAATAAATCTTCTCCAATTCCATCCATATCAAAACCTTCTTTGCGAGACATGATTTCGTTGTATAAGGTTACTAAAAACTCCGTACAACCTAATGAACCACCTGGGTGACCTGAGTTTACGGCATGAACCATACGCAAAATATCTCTTCTTGTTTGGAGGGTTAAATCTTTTAATTTTTGAATATCCGGCATGTTAAATAGCTGATTGTGATTAAACTGCCGCAAAAGTAAATTTTATTTGTACTTGCAACAAAAAAAATATGGCAAATTATCATTTTTATTCTGCTTAAAATCATGACTTTAAAAAGCCTCTTAATAATTACGTTTATAATTAAATGATTTACGATGTTGTTATTGGTTTATAGAAACTTACTTTTATGGTAATTAATTTTTGAAGATGTGATTATGAAAAGATTTTTGATTCCTGTAGGTGTTGCCTTTAGTGCGTTGCTGTTGTTTGTGTATGCTAATTCCGCATCTATCATTAATAAAACCAATGCGATTTTGTGCGATTTACATTTAATTCCTACGCCAGAGCAGTTGTTTTTTGCAGAAGAAGCCGTGCCCTTACATATAGTTGATGTTAAAGAACGTTTAGATAGGGAGTTGTTAGTAAATACTTATTGGCAGTCTAACACCTTTTTATTTATAAAAAGAGCACATAAGTATTTCCCTGTTATAGAGCCGATTTTAAAAAAGAATGGAGTTCCCGATGAATTCAAATATGTTGCGGTTATTGAAAGTGGATTAACCAATGCGATTTCTCCAGCAGGCGCTCGTGGGTTTTGGCAATTTATGCCCGAAACTGCTAAAGAATATGGTTTAGAAGTTTCTGCAACTGTAGATGAACGTTACCATTTAGAAAAAGCAACCGAAGCAGCGTGTAGGTATTTTATAGCGGCTAAAAATAGATTGGGTTCATGGTCGTTGGCAGCAGCTTCTTATAATGTAGGAATTAAATCAGTGGCTACTCGTTTAGAAGAACAGCAGGTAAATAACTATTATGATTTGTTATTGCCCGAAGAAACAGCTAGATACGTATTTAGAATCATCGCGGTAAAAGAAATTCTAGAAAATCCAGTTAAATATGGTTTTATAGTGAACCAACAGGATATGTATAAATTGATTCATACGAAAAAAACAGCGGTTGATACGTCGGTTGGTAATTTAGCTTTGTTGGCAAAATCTTTAGGAATTAATTACAAAATTTTAAAAATTCATAATCCTTGGCTCAGAGAAAAGAATCTTGAAAATAAAGGAAATAAAGTATATATTTTAGAAATTCCTTTAGAAGGATATTAATCATGAATAAAAAAATGACTATAACTACAATGTTGATACTGGCGCTTATAGGTATTTGTGCGGGTATGTTAAGCGGAATGATTGGAGTAGGAGGAGGAATTATTATGGTGCCGATGCTGGTTTGGATTGGTTTTTCTCAGCACGAAGCGCAAGGGGTTAGTTTGGCAGCGATGCTGCCGCCAGTTACTTTCTTTGCGGTTTATAACTATTACAAAGAAGGGTATGTGGATTGGCGTTATGCGGTAGTGATTTCTTTATTGTTTGTAATAGGAGGATATTTAGGAAGCAAATTAGCGATAAGTATAGACCAAAAAATACTCCGAAGAATATTCGGAGTAATTATGATTTTAGTCGCTGGAAAAATGATTTTCGCAAAGTGATTTAGATTTTCTTTAATTGAGCTTTAATCATTGCGATTTGCTCTTTTAATACATTGTGTTTGTCTAATTTTTTAGCTTCGTTGACCAATTGAGAAGCTTCTAATTTTCGTCTTCTAGACAAAGCAATACCTGCTAAGTTTAATTTAGCTAATGCCAAATCTTGATCCATAGACAATCCCAACTGAATGGCTTTTTTAAAGAATTTTTCTGCCTGAACCATATTGGTTTGTGACACCAACAAACCATTTAAATAGTTGTAATAGCCTTGTTGTTTGGTAATTAAAGCTCCTTCTGGATTTTTAATATAAGCTAACCATTTTTTAGCGCCTTCAAAATTTTGTTTTCTTAATTGTAAAAAGGCTAATAAAATGAACTCATTTCTAAAATATAAGAATAAGAATATTGTAGAAAATAAGATTAGGAAAATTCCGTTGCCGATATTGCTTTCAATGAACTGCCAAACAGCTAACGCAATAATACTTATAAATAGAACTAATTTGATATTTTTATGAAACATAATAGTGTGCTTGATTTTGTGGATTGCAAATTTAGTAAAATTTAATTTATTTTTTTAAAAAAAGCGTTTGCGTGAATAAAAAGACTTTGTATATTTGCACTCGGTTTTAAAAAACAGAATACAACAATTAATAAATTATAAGATTTTAAAGATACAAAGCAATGAGCAAAAGAACGTTTCAACCATCAAAGAGAAAAAGAAGAAATAAACATGGTTTCATGGACAGAATGGCTTCTGCAAACGGTAGAAAAGTTCTTGCCAGAAGAAGAGCTAAAGGAAGACATAAGTTAACTGTTTCTTCAGAGCCAAGACATAAAAAATAATGATTATTCGTTTTCGATAATATTTAAAGGTGTTACTTTTTTAAGTAGCGCCTTTTTTATGAGTTTTAATCAAAAAATCCCTACATCATAATGCCAAAAGATACATCCATAAAATCGGTTTTAATAATTGGATCAGGTCCTATTGTTATTGGTCAAGCTTGTGAGTTTGATTACGCAGGTTCACAATCTGCACGTTCTTTAAGAGAAGAAGGAATAGAGGTTATTCTAATCAATTCCAATCCAGCTACCATCATGACCGATCCTTCTATGGCGGATCATGTGTATCTTTTGCCGTTGACTACTAAGTCGATAATTCAAATCTTAAAAAATCACCCAAATATTGATGCAGTTTTACCTACTATGGGAGGGCAAACAGCCTTGAACTTATGTTTGGAAGCCGAAGATAAAGGCATTTGGAAAGAGTACAATGTACGTTTAATAGGAGTGGATGTAGCTGCTATTAACATTACCGAAGATAGAGAGCAATTCAAACAATTGCTTGAAAAAATAGGAGTTGGAGCTGCACCAGCTAAAACGGCTACCTCATTCTTAAAAGGAAAAGAAATCGCGCAAGAATTTGGTTTTCCGTTGGTAATTAGACCTTCTTTTACTTTAGGAGGAACAGGAGCGGCTTTTGTGCATAAAAAAGAAGATTTTGATGATTTGTTAACCCGTGGATTAGAGGCTTCTCCAATTCATGAGGTTTTGATTGATAAAGCATTACTTGGTTGGAAAGAATATGAGCTAGAGTTGTTAAGAGATGCTAATGACAACGTAGTTATTATTTGTTCTATTGAAAATATGGATCCCATGGGAATCCATACCGGAGATTCAATCACTGTAGCTCCAGCCATGACATTGTCGGATAAAACTTTCCAAAAAATGCGTGATATGGCCATTTTAATGATGCGCAGTATCGGAAATTTTGCAGGAGGTTGTAACGTGCAGTTTGCGGTAAGTCCAGATGAAAAAGAAGATATTGTAGCTATTGAAATCAATCCTCGTGTATCTCGTTCATCGGCATTAGCGTCAAAAGCAACAGGTTATCCTATTGCGAAAATTGCTACTAAATTGGCTTTGGGATACCATTTGGATGAATTGATGAACCAAATTACCAAATCAACTTCCGCTTATTTTGAACCTACTTTAGATTACGTAATTGTAAAAATACCACGTTGGAATTTTGATAAATTTGAAGGTTCAGATCGTACTTTAGGTTTACAAATGAAGTCTGTTGGAGAAGTAATGGGGATTGGGCGTACTTTTCAAGAAGCTTTACATAAAGCTACACAATCACTTGAAATTAAGCGTAATGGGTTAGGAGCTGACGGTAAGAGTTATACCAATTACGAGCAAATTATCGAGAAATTGACTTTTGCTAGTTGGGATAGAGTATTTGTAATTTATGATGCTATTCAGTTGGGAATTCCATTGAGTAGAATTCATGAAATTACCAAAATAGACATGTGGTTCTTAAAGCAATACGAGGAACTATACATTTTAGAAAAAGAAATTTCAAATTATAAAATAGATACCTTACCTAAAGCTTTGTTGTTAGAAGCTAAACAAAAAGGTTTTGCAGACAGACAAATTGCCCACATGATGGACTGTTTAGAAAGTCAAGTGTATAATAAACGTGCGGCATTTGGTATCAATAGAGTTTATAAATTAGTTGATACTTGTGCCGCGGAATTTAAAGCTACTACACCATACTATTATTCAACTTTTGAAGCTGAAGTTCAAAAACCTAACGGAGAAACATACATTCACAATGAAAGTATTGTTACCGATAAAAAGAAAGTTGTTGTCTTAGGTTCAGGGCCTAACCGAATTGGACAAGGGATTGAGTTTGATTACTCTTGCGTTCACGGAGTCTTGGCTGCTAAAGAAGTGGGTTATGAAACGATTATGATTAACTGTAATCCAGAAACCGTTTCAACTGATTTTGATACCGCTGATAAATTATATTTTGAACCAGTTTTTTGGGAACATATCTATGATATTATTCAGCATGAAAAACCTGAAGGTGTAATAGTTCAATTAGGAGGTCAAACAGCCCTTAAGCTAGCTGAAAAATTATCTAAATATGGAATTAAAATTATAGGAACCAGCTTTGATGCTTTAGATTTAGCTGAAGATAGAGGTCGTTTCTCAGATTTATTAACGGAATTAAAAATTCCTTTCCCACAGTTTGGAATAGCAGAAACAGCAGATGAAGCTTCGGAATTAGCAGATAAACTTGATTTCCCGCTATTAATCAGACCTTCGTATGTATTAGGAGGTCAAGGAATGAAAATCGTTATCAACAAGCAAGAATTAGAAGAGCATGTTGTAAACTTATTAAAATCAATTCCGGGCAATAAATTATTGTTAGACCATTATTTAGATGGAGCGATAGAAGCAGAGGCTGATGCAATTTGTGATGCCGATGGTAATGTTTATATTATCGGAATCATGGAGCATATCGAGCCTTGTGGAGTACATTCAGGAGATTCGAATGCAACTTTACCACCGTTTAATTTAGGTGAGTTTGTGATGCATCAAATTAAAGAACATACGCATAAGATCGCTAGAGCATTAAAAACAGTGGGATTAATCAATATTCAATTTGCAATTAAAGACGATACAGTTTATATCATTGAAGCGAATCCAAGAGCTTCACGTACTGTTCCGTTTATTGCAAAAGCATACGGAGAACCTTATGTAAATTATGCTACTAAAGTGATGTTAGGTCATAATAAAGTAACCGACTTTACGTTTAATCCACAATTGAAAGGATTTGCAATTAAACAACCCGTTTTTTCTTTTAGTAAGTTCCATAATGTAAATAAAGCATTAGGACCAGAAATGAAATCAACAGGAGAAAGCATTTTGTTTATTGATGATCTTAAAGATGATCAGTTTTATGAGTTGTACTCTCGTAGAAAAATGTACTTATCTAAGTAATATTTATCACATTCATAAAATCAACACCATTTTACTTGTTAAAATGGTGTTTTTTTATTGCTAAAAAATAAAATTTCATAAAATAAACCTTAAAAAATTGTAAGGTTATTCTTATTTTTGTGCGCATTTTAAAAAAATAATAGATTCCTTTTTTTATTGGATGTAATGCTTTTTTGAATGCTATGGTATTGATTTACAGTGTTTTTAAAAATTATTGTTTGAATTGACTTTGTAAGATACCTTAAAACGAAAAAAAGATTAACGAATCAATATATATAATTTAGTCACCAATTTTAAAATTCCCCTAAAAATGTTAAATAAATATAGCCAATTAGTTACACAAGATTCAACACAACCTGCAGCACAAGCCATGTTACATGCTATTGGTTTAACCGATGAGGATTTACTAAAACCTTTTGTAGGTATTGCCAGTACAGGTTATGAAGGAAACCCTTGTAATATGCATTTGAATGATTTGTCTAAAGAAATTAAGATAGGAGTTCAAAACGAAGGATTGGTTGGTTTGATATTTAATTCTATTGGAGTTTCTGACGGAATTTCTATGGGAACACCAGGGATGAGATATTCTTTACCTTCTCGAGATATCATTGCAGATGGAATCGAAACCGTAGTTCAAGCCATGAACTATGACGGAGTTGTAACCGTTGTAGGTTGCGATAAAAATATGCCGGGTGCTTTAATGGCGATGTTGCGTTTAGATAGACCTTCCATATTGGTTTATGGAGGAACAATTGCAGCAGGATGTCATAATGGAAAAAAATTAGACGTTGTGTCTGCTTTTGAAGCTTGGGGAGAAAAAGTAGCAGGAACTATAAACGAAGATGAGTATAAAAGTGTGATAATGAAGGCTTGTCCGGGTGCAGGAGCTTGTGGAGGAATGTATACTGCAAATACTATGGCATCAGCTATCGAAGCTTTAGGAATGTCTTTACCTTATAATTCATCGAACCCAGCAGTAAGCGATATCAAACACAAAGAGTGTTATGAGGTTGGAAAAGCCATGCACGAATTATTGAAAAAAGATTTAAAACCATCTGATATCGTAACTCGTAAATCATTAGAAAATGCTTTCCGTTTAGTAACGATTTTAGGAGGTTCAACCAACGCGGTATTACACTTTTTAGCGATTGCTAAAGCCGCAAATATTGAGTTTACCTTAGATGATTTTCAAAAAATAAGTGACACTACACCTTTTTTAGCAGATTTAAAACCAAGTGGTAAATATGTAATGGAAGATTTACATGCCGTAGGAGGAGTACCAGCTGTAATGAAATACATGTTAAAAATTGGAATGTTACATGGAGATTGTATGACGGTAACGGGTAAAACTATTGCCGAAAATTTACAAGATGCTCCTGATTTAGCAGAAGGTCAAGATGTTGTACATACCATAGATAATCCGATTAAAGAAACTGGACACATTAGAGTTTTATACGGAAATTTAGCTGTAGAAGGCGCCGTTGCTAAAATCACAGGAAAAGAAGGATTACACTTTTCGGGTCCAGCCAAGGTATTTAATGATGAATTTGAAGCTAACGAAGGAATTAAAAAAGGACAGGTTGCAAAAGGAAACGTTGTTGTAATTCGTTATGTAGGTCCTAAAGGAGGTCCTGGTATGCCAGAAATGTTAAAACCAACTGCTGCTATTATGGGAGCAGGTTTAGGTAAAGAAGTAGCTTTAATTACCGATGGTAGATTCTCTGGAGGATCACACGGTTTCGTCGTCGGACACGTTTCTCCTGAGGCTCAGGTTGGAGGCGCAATTGCTCTTGTACAAGACGGCGATATCATTACCATTGATGCAGAAAAAAATACTATTGACGTAGCACTTTCTCAGGAGGAACTTGAAAAAAGAAGAAAAGAGTGGAAACAACCTGAATTGAAAGTTAAACAAGGAAGTCTGTACAAATACGCCAACATTGTGTCTTCTGCATCAAAAGGCTGTGTGACAGACGAATTTTAAAAAACAATTATGAAACCAAATATTACAGATAAATTTGACTCAACTACTTCAACAGAAACTATCAAGATATCGGGTGCCGAAGCGGTAATCAGATGTTTATTAGAAGAAGGAGTTGACACCATATACGGATATCCAGGTGGAGCTATCATGCCTATTTACGATGCCATGTATGGATTTAAAGAAGAATTACACCACGTATTAACCCGTCACGAGCAAGGGGCAAGTCATGCGGCTCAGGGTTATGCAAGAGTAACAGGCAAAGTAGGAGTAGCCATGGCAACTTCAGGACCAGGAGCTACTAATTTAGTAACTGGTATTGCCGATGCACAAATCGATTCTACACCTTTAGTGTGTATTACAGGACAAGTAGCCGAACATTTATTAGGTTCTGATGCTTTTCAAGAAACCGATATTATTGGTATTTCAACACCAGTAACCAAGTGGAATTACCAAATCACCAAAGCGGAAGAAATTCCTGCCATCATGGCAAAAGCTTTTTACATTGCGCGTTCCGGAAGACCAGGGCCCGTTTTAATTGACATTACCAAAAATGCACAATTTGAACAGTTCGATTTTTCTTACAAAAAATGTATAGGCGTTCGTAGTTATAAACCAGTACCTCAATTAAACTTAGATAAAGTAAAAGAAGCAGCTGAAATTATCAATGCGGCTAAAAAACCCATGATTATTTTCGGTCAAGGAATCATAATTGGACAAGCCGAAGCAGCATTAAAAGCATTTGTTGAAAAATCAGGAATTCCTGCCGCTTGGACTATTTTAGGATTATCCGCTATGGCAACAGATCATCCTTTAAATGTAGGAATGGTTGGTATGCACGGTAATTACGGTCCGAATATTTTAACCAACGAATGCGATGTTTTAATCGCTTTAGGAATGCGTTTTGACGATCGCGTAACGGGTAATCTAGCTACTTATGCTAAACAAGCTAAAGTATTGCACTTTGAAATTGATCCTGCCGAGGTAGATAAAAATGTAAAAACAGAGGTTGCGGTTTTAGGTGATGTAAAAGAATCTTTACAAGCTATTTTACCATTAATTAAAGAAAAACAATATCCAGAGTGGTTGGCTGAATTTGATGCCAAGATGCAAATAGAATTGGATATGGTTATCAATAAAGATTTATATCCTACTACCGAAAAAATCAGTATGGCAGAAGTAATTCGTAAAATCAACGAATATTCTAAAGGTGATGCTGTAATTGTAACCGATGTGGGACAACACCAAATGGTGGCTTGCAGATATGCTAAGTTTAACCAATCTAAAAGTAATGTAACTTCTGGAGGTTTAGGCACCATGGGATTTGCTTTACCAGCGGCTATGGGGGCTAAAATGGGCGTTCCTAACCGCGAAGTAGTTGCCATTATTGGTGATGGTGGTGTACAAATGACCATTCAAGAATTAGGAACCATTTTCCAAACCAAAATTCCTGTTAAAATAGTGATTCTAAACAATGACTTTTTAGGAATGGTACGTCAATGGCAACAGTTGTTTTTTGATAAACGATATGCACAAACCGAAATGACCAATCCTAATTTTACAGCCATTGCTCAAGGATATTACATTCAATCTAAAAAGGTTGAAAAAAGAGAAGATTTGGATGCGGCTGTTGCGGAAATGATGGCTTCTAAAGACGCTTATTTCTTAGAAGTATGTGTAGAGAAAGAAGATAACGTATTCCCGATGATTCCAACAGGAGCATCAGTTTCAGACATCAGATTAAGCTAGGAAATCATGGAAAAGAAAACATATACCATTTCTGTTTATACAGAAAATAATGTAGGATTGTTGAATAGAATTTCAGCTATCTTTTTAAAAAGACACATCAATATTGAAAGCTTAACCGTTTCGGGTTCTGAAATTGAACACGTACATCGTTTTGTAATAGTAATTGAATCTACAGAATCGGCAGTTATCAAATTGGTGGGGCAAATCGAAAAACAAATCGAGGTAATCAGAGCGTATTATCATACCGACGAAGAAACTATTTATCAAGAATCGGCTTTGTTTAAAATCAGCTCATCTTTGTTATTTGATGAACGTCAAATCCAAAACATCATTAAAAAGAGCAATGCGAACATTGTAACCGTTTCACGTGAGTTTTTTGTATTAGAAAAATCAGGCAGAAAACACGAAATAGATGATTTGTACAATGAGTTACACGAGTTCGGGATTTTACAGTTTGTTCGTTCAGGACGTATTTCTGTGTCTAAAACAGCTATGCAAATTTCAAGTATATTAAAGGAGTTTAATAATTAATAAATCAAAAATTAAAAACAATAAAAATGGCAAATTATTTTAATTCATTACCACTAAGATTACAATTGGAACAATTGGGCGTTTGTGAATTCATGGATCGTTCAGAGTTTGAAGATGGCGTAAACGCTTTATTAGGTAAAAAAGTGGTAATTGTAGGGTGCGGAGCTCAAGGTTTAAATCAAGGTTTAAACATGAGAGATTCAGGATTGGATATTTCTTACGCTTTAAGAGCTGAAGCTATTCAAGAAAAAAGAGCATCTTATAAAAATGCTACCGACAATGGTTTTAAAGTAGGTACTTACGAAGAATTAATTCCTACAGCTGATTTAGTATGTAATTTAACTCCAGATAAACAACACACTTCTGTTATCAAAGCAATTATGCCATTGATGAAAAAAGGTGCTACATTATCATATTCTCACGGTTTTAATATTGTAGAAGAAGGAACACAAATCCGTAAAGACTTAACAGTTATTATGGTGGCTCCTAAATGTCCAGGTTCAGAGGTTCGTGAAGAGTATAAAAGAGGATTTGGTGTACCAACTTTAATTGCTGTTCACCCAGAAAATGATCCTTACGGAATTGGTTTAGATCAAGCGAAAGCTTACGCAGCTGCAACTGGAGGTCATAGAGCAGGTGTATTGCGTTCATCATTTGTAGCAGAAGTAAAATCTGACTTAATGGGTGAGCAAACTATTCTTTGTGGATTATTACAAACAGGTTCAATCTTATGTTTCGACAAAATGATTGAAAAAGGAATTGATGCAGGTTTTGCTTCTAAATTAATTCAATACGGATGGGAAACCATTACCGAAGCTTTAAAACATGGTGGAATCACCAACATGATGGACAGATTATCTAATCCTGCAAAAATCAAAGCTTTTGAATTAGCTGAAGAATTAAAAGACATTATGCGTCCATTATTCCAAAAACACATGGATGATATCATCAGCGGAGAATTCTCTAAAAACATGATGATTGACTGGGCAAATAATGATGCTAACTTATTAAAATGGAGAGCTTTAACAGCTGAAACTAATTTCGAGAAAACTCCAGCAGGAAACATTGAAATTTCTGAACAAGATTACTTTGATAACGGAGTATTAATGGTAGCCATGGTAAAATCAGGAGTGGAATTAGCTTTTGAAACCATGACAGAATCAGGAATCATCGAAGATTCAGCTTACTATGAGTCATTACACGAATTACCATTAATTGCCAACACAATTGCTCGTAAAAAATTATATGAAATGAACCGTGTAATTTCTGACACAGCAGAATACGGATGTTATTTATTTGACCACGCTTGTAAACCATTATTACAAGATTTCATGAAAAACATCGAAGTAGATGTAATCGGAACTGTTTACGGAGCAGGAAAAGGAAATGGTGTAGACAACAAAGAATTAATTTTTGTAAATGACATCATCAGACAACATCCGATTGAAGAAGTAGGAGCATTCTTACGTTCTGCCATGACTGATATGAAAAAAATCGTATAAATGTCAGTTGGAATAATCACTTTATTCTAAATCAAAAATACCAACCTCTGTAGCTTTAAAACGTTACAGAGGTTATGCTTTTAATAGGATTTTCATTAAGTTAATTAAAAAATAAACCTTATGAGTAACATACCGGAAGAGTTTAAAATTCAATCACCGCTAAGCCAGAAAACGTATTTAGTTGATGGTAAACTAGAAATTTGGAACGGCGCATTTACAGAGGTATATTCTACCATTCATTCGCCAAACGCAAAAGGTGAAATGGCACCAACCCTGTTAGGAACAATTCCCGATATGGACGAAAAGGCGGCTAAAGAAGTTTTAGACGCAGCCTATACCGCTTACAACAAAGGACAAGGTTTATGGCCAACCATGAAAGTAGCCGATAGAATTCGTTGTATGGAAAACTTCGTAGAGAAGATGAAAACCAAACGCGAAGAAATTGTAAAACTATTAATGTGGGAAATTGGTAAAACCTTACCAGATTCACAAAAAGAGTTTGACAGAACCGTAGATTACATTTACGATACTATCGAAGAATACAAACGTTTAGACAGAAACTGTGCAAGATTTTCTAAAAATCAAGACGTATATGCACACGTTCGTAGAGGTCCATTAGGAGTGGTTTTGTGTTTAGGTCCATACAATTACCCTTTAAATGAAACTTTTGCGTTGTTGATTCCTGCAGTAATTATGGGGAATACGGCTATTTTTAAACCTGCAAAATACGGAGTGTTATTAATTGCCCCATTATTAGAAGCTTTCCGTGATAGTTTTCCTAAAGGTGTAGTAAACGTAGTTTTTGGTAGAGGTCGTAAAATAGCCACACCAATTATGGAGTCAGGTAAAGTAGATATCTTAGCCTTAATTGGAAACAGTAAATCAGCTATTGCATTACAAGATCAACACCCACACAAAAACCGCTTACGTTTAGTAATGGGGTTAGAAGCTAAAAATCCAGCGATTATTTTACCAGATGCTGATTTAGATTTAACCATTAGCGAATGTATTTCAGGAACTTTATCATTTAACGGACAACGTTGTACCGCTTTAAAAGTATTATATGTACATGAAGCTATTGCCGAAGAATTCAACAAACGTTTTTCAGCAGCAGTAGATGCTTTAAAATTCGGAAATCCTTGGGAGCCAAAAGTGTTTTTAACACCACTACCAGAAACCGAAAAACCACAATATATTAAAGAATTGATCGAGGATGCTGTAACACGTGGAGCTAAAGTAATTAATCAAAAAGGAGGGGAGATTACCGAAAATTATATTTTCCCAGCTGTTTTGTATCCAGCAGATAAATCGATGCGAGTGTATCAAGAAGAGCAATTCGGACCTGTAATTCCTGTAGTTAAATTCTTTAGCATAGACGAAGTAATCAACGACTTAGTAGATTCAAACTACGGACAACAAGTAAGTATTTTTGGTAGAGATGTTAAAACATTAGCACCACTAATCGATACTATGGTAAACCTAGTGTGTAGAGTGAATTTAAACAGTTCATGCCAACGCGGACCAGACGTATATCCGTTTACAGGACGTAAAGATTCAGCGGTAGGAACACTAAGCGTACACGATGCCTTACGTTCATTCTCTATCAGAACCTTTGTAGCTTCAAAAAATAACGATTACAATAATGCGATATTAAAAGAGTTGTTAGAAACCCGTTCTTCTAACTTTATCAGTACCGATTATATATTGTAATAGGGCGTTTCCCGTTCGCCTAGGCGAAGCGGGTCAGGCTGTCGCCAGTCGCTCTTTAAAACACAAAAACCTGTCCGCTTTAGCGGACAGGTTTTTATATTTTAAAGGAGCTCCAACAATGGCTCCATCCTTAACGCGGGTTTATTTCCCCCAATTTTCATTTACAATGAGTTGCTTTGGACTAACTTTTTGATTGTATTCATAAATCCATGCAAAACAATCAAAATCAGGTAGTTCAATCATTTTTCTGATGTATAATGAATTTTTAAGGTCATTTGGGTTATATTCTTCGTAATCGTCTAAAATATGAAGGCAACTTGGATTTTTAATCAAATACAATTGTGCAGTGATTATTGAATTTGTACCCAGAATCAAACCTGGATATTCGCCTAAATTGTACAAACTTCCGCTAACACTACAAATTGAAACAAACTCTAAGGAATCGCTTATTTTTAATGCTTTTCGAACATCAATTTCGCATAAAGTACCGTAAAAAACAATATGATTTACCCTATTTTTCATCTGTAATTTGTAATAATTGATGTTTCAAAAATAATCAAAGTTGGGTTTACTCCGCGTTAAGGATGGAGCCATTGTTGGAGCTCTTTTTTATGCAGTGCAACGGAATAAAAAAAGCGACTGGCGACAGCCTGACCTGATTTGCTTTTAGCAAAGAGGGGAACGCCCAAATTCCTAACAAAAATCACCTTTATTTCTTTTTAATCTATGTATTTTTAGGGTATGAAAAAGTATGTGTTTTATCTCGCAATTTTGGTTTCGGTTTGGGGATGTTCTCAAAAAAAAGAAACCTATTTGCCTCAGTCTAAAACCTTGGTGGCATCGGTGTATGCATCGGGTTTGGTAAAGGCAAAAAATCAGTTTATGATTTATGCAACGGCTACTGGTGTTTTAAAAAAATGCGCTGTGGTTTCGGGTGATACGGTGACAGCAAATCAGCCATTGTTTTATTTAGACAATTTAAATGCGCAATTAGGGGCTGACAATGCTCGAGCGGCATTGGATTTAACGCAGAACAACAAATTAGACAAAATTCAGGAAGTGGAGTTGTTGGTGGCGTCGGCTCGTGAGAAATTGGCATTAGATGAGTCGGTTTATCAACGTCAAAAACGTTTATGGGAGCAAAAAATTGGTTCAGAATTGGAGTTTGAACAAAAAAAGTTAGCGTTTGTTACTTCAAAATTGAACTATGATAATGCTTTAAATAAATTATCTCAGCTTAAAAAATCGGTGGAAACCGAATACAAACGCAATCAAATTTCGTACGATATTTCTAATAAAATAGCTAAAGATTATACGGTGTCGAGCCCGTTTAAAGGAAGAATTTACGATGTATTTGTAAAAGAGGGTATGTTAATTACCCCGCAAACAGCATTGGCTGTTATGGGCGAAACTAATTCGTATTATGTGGAGTTAGAAATTGACGAAAACGATATGCTTAAAATTGAATTGGGTCAGCAGGTATTATTAACCATGGACAGTTATAAAGGGCAGGTTTTTGAAGCGTTAATTACGCAAATCAATCCACTCATGAATGAGCGAAACCGCACTTTTACAGTAGAAGCTACTTTTAAAAAATTGCCTCCTAAATTGTATCCGAATTTAACCGTAGAAGCTAATATTGTGGTGGAAACTAAAAAAAATGTACTCACAATTCCTAAAAATTATATTTTAAAAGGTGATTCTGTTTGGGTTTCTGAAACCCATAAACGCAAAATTATTTTAGGTATTAGCGATTATGAAAACGTAGAAGTGATTAGTGGATTGAAAAAAAATGAAGCCATTTACAAACCCTAAATCATGAACTCAAATTTAATTTTAACCATTGCTTTACGGTTGTTGTATTCTCGGATGAAACAATCGGTAGTTGCTGCTGTTGGGGTAACTTTTGGCGTGGCTATGTTTGTGACTTTGTTGAGTTTTATGAATGGTTTAAATCAAATGTTAGACGGCTTAATGCTTAATCGAACACCTCATGTTTTGTTATACAATGAGGTTAAACCCTCTGAAAATCAGCCGTTAAAAATGGTAGATTCTTTAAAAAATAATGTGGTGATTATTGGTTCCTTAAAACCAAAAGACAGAGGCAAAGAAATTTACAATGCCTTGGCTGTTGTTCGTTCTCTTAAGCAAGATGCTCGGGTTTTTGATGTAGCCCCAAAAATTAATGCACAGGTTTTTTTTAATTCGGGTTCTATTGAAATTGCAGGTGTGGTGAATGGTATTGATGTGTTGCCTGAAGAAAAGTTATATAAAATTAGCGATTACATTATTGAAGGAGAAGTCAAAGATTTACTGCAACAAAACACGATAATCATAGGTAAGGGGCTGTCCGAAAAAATGATGTTGACCAAAGGCGATGCGGTTAAGGTAACTACTGCAAAAGGTGATTTGGCATTGCTTAAAATTGTCGGGATTTCACAAATTGGAATTTCAGAAATTGATAATACATTTAGTTATACTTCGTTAGAAACGGCTCAAAAATTATTAGGTAAACCTAAAAGTTACATCACTGATATTCAAATTAAATTAAACGAAATGACTATTGCTCCAACGTTGGCAAAAGAGTACGCTCAAAAATATTCGGTTGATGCGTTGGATTATCAAACCGCTAATTCACAATTTGAAACAGGAAGTAAAGTAAGAACCATTATATCGTTTGCCGTTGGAATCACTTTGTTGATTGTGGCTGGCTTTGGGATTTACAATATTTTAAATATGCTCATTTATGAAAAAATGGACAGTATAGCCATACTTAAAGCCGTAGGTTTTTCGGGTAAAGATGTACGCCGTATATTTTTGTATTTATCGATGATTATTGGCTTTGCAGGCGGAATGTTTGGCTTGTTGTTTGGATTTTTATTGTCTTTTACCGTTGATAATATTCCGTTTAATACAGCGGCTTTGCCAACTATTACTACCTATCCGATATATTACAATGCATGGTATTACATCGTTGGAATTACGTTTGCGCTCATCACCACATTTATTGCAGGATTGTTTCCGGCGTTAAAGGCCAGTAAAATTGATCCTGTAGAAATCATCAGAGGAAAATAACCATGGAAACCGTATTACAAACCAAAGCGCTGAATAAATATTTTTACGACCCTGTAGAATTTAGGGTGTTGTCGGACATTAATTTAGAAATTCAAAAAGGCGAATTTGTGTCTATAATAGGCAAATCGGGGTGTGGAAAATCAACGTTACTGTATTTACTATCAACCATGGATACCAATTACCAAGGTGAAATTTATTTAGATAAACAATTACTGACAGGTAAAACAGAAGGGGAGTTGGCCGCCATACGCAACGAAAAAATAGGCTTTGTATTTCAGTTTCATTATTTATTGAATGAGTTTAGCGTACTCAAAAACGTAATGTTACCTGCTTTAAAAGGAAATAAAAAATCAGTTCAAGAAATTGAATTTGACGCTATGGAACATCTTAAAAAATTAGGCATGGCTGAGCACGCTTTAAAAATGCCCAATCAACTCAGTGGCGGACAAAAACAACGCGTAGCCATAGCACGGGCTTTAATCAACAACCCTTTGATTATTATGGGAGATGAACCTACTGGAAATCTAGATAAAAAAAACAGCGACATTGTTTTCGACATTTTTAAACAACTCACCCAAGAATTCCACCAAACCCTTTTAGTAGTTACCCACGACAATGATTTTGCCGAAAATACCCAGCGGAAAATCGTGATGGATGATGGGAAAGTTGTTTGATTCAGATTAAGAACTACAAGACAATTGCGAACACCAAACTTTTTTTTTGCCCAATCGGGGTGTTTGACGTACCATTTTCAAATTAAGGTTCGTTGACTTATCGAAGTTTTTATCCTACAAATTAATAGTAATAATATCCCTCAGGTCTGTGGTGTATCGTGGGGATAATTTCTCTTGTTTCATTTTCCAGATTCTTTTGGGGTCTTGCGAGCCTAAACGTATTTTTTGTTGCCCGAATTGCGCATTGATTTTGTCAATTGCTTTCATCAGCGGTACGTGCTTTTCGTTGCGGTTGTCAAACAATTGCGTTTGAATTTCATTTTCGGGCACAAAATCCTGAACAATAACTCCTGCTTTTTTATAAAGATATCCTTCTTTAAAAATTTGTTTCAGCGCTAAAAGTGAAAATTTAGTCAGTTCAATAGTGGAATTAGTCGCATAAGGTAATTTAATTACAATATTTCGGTTGTATTGCGGAAGATCTTTGGCGAATCGGTTGGTTTGCACAAAAACCATTAAAGAATTACAACACGATTTTTGTTTGCGTAACTTTTCTGCACACGAAGCCGTAAAGGCTGTTACCCTTTCGGCTAGTTGTTCAAATTCGGTATAATTGGTTTCAAAACTTCGGGTTGTAGCAATATTTTTTTTAGGTTGAACATCTTCTAAATCTAAAGTTGGAATGCCTTGTAAATCATGTTTTAGGCGTAAACCCACAATCGACATATTTCTCTTAACCCAATCGTCTGAAAGTTTTATAAAATCAAAAGCCGTTAAAGCGCCAATGTCTTGTAGTCGTTTTGCGTGTTTTCGGCCAATACCCCAAACATCTTCAATTTTTAACCACTTTAACGCTTTTTCACGTTTTTCGTCGGTATCAATAATATAAACTCCGTTAGTTCGTTCAGGAAATTTTTTAGCAATACGATTAGCGGCTTTCGCTAAGGCTTTGGTAGGAGCCATACCCACACTGATTGGGATTCCTGTCCATTTAACCACTTTCAATCTCATGCTTAGTCCGTGCTCTTGTAAGTTGAATAATTCAAAACCATGTAGTTTTAAAAAACACTCATCAATGCTGTAAATTTCCATGTCTGGCGAAAAATCCGATAAAATATTCATTACCCGATTACTCATGTCGCCGTACAACGGAAAATTAGTCGAAAAAACATGAACATTATTTTGTTTAAACAGCTCATCAAACTTAAATGCAGGTGCTCCCATTGGAATACCCATCGCTTTAGCCTCGTTGCTACGGGCAATCACACAACCGTCGTTATTGGATAATATCACAACCGGTTTACCGTTCAAGTCCGGACGGAAAACCCTTTCGCACGAAGCGTAAAAGTTGTTGCAATCAATAAGGGCGAACATATTAAACGTTTTTAATTACGTGAGTTACAATGCCCCAAATTAAGAAATTATTGTCAGCGGTAACCTTTAACGTTTGGTAATTTTCATTCTCGGGAATCAATAAAATTTCATCTTTATTGATTTGAATTCGTTTCGCGGTGAATTCGCCGTCAATGTAACAAACCGCAATTTTGCCGTTGGTAGGCTCAATACTTCTGTCAATGATTAATAAATCTCCGTTTTCGATACCCGCATTTTTAAGCGAATCGCCTTTAACTCTGCCGTAAAAAGTAGCCGATGGATGTTTGATTAAATGCTTGTTTAAATCAATACTCAAATCAATAAAATCCAAAGCAGGAGAGGGGAACCCCGCACTAATACCACTTTCTACAAAAGGTAAATTAAGCTCCGTTTCGGTATTTGCCGAAAAGATGTCTAAAATGTTTCCTTGATGTAGTTTTAAAGATTTCAATTGTATTGTATTTCAGTTGTTTATAATTTTTTTTGAATTGTAATATTCTTTTCGTTGGCGCCAGCATCTTACTGGTGACCACATTACGGGAATCACTCAAACGGGATACGAGCGGGGGGTGAGCACCGGCGGGGGACTATAATAAAATTTGCAATCTCATAAATTGTTTTTGGTAATAGTTTTAAATTATATCTTCGTAAAAAAAATACATGAATGATTTTGGTATAACAGAAAAATTTTTAGAAACCATAAACAATTTTCAAAATTTGAATGAAAATTTTGATAGCATTAAAAATTTTGTAATAGCATTTATAATTTTTGCATCTTTAAACATAATTTCAATAGTTGTAAATTTGGTATTGCAGTTTAAATTAAAAAACAAAGATAAAGATATTATAAAATTTAATTTACGTGAAAGTGAGAGGATAAAGGTTCTTTTTAGATTGTACGAACTTTTGGAACAGCTTACGTATTATAATGAAGAGTATCAAAAAGAGTATATTGATAAGGCGAATCAAATTAATCAATATATAACTAAAAATAAATTGTATATTGATAAAAGTTATATAAATATAACTCAGGAAATGAATGATTATTTTTTGACTGTAATAGGGGATTATAGAAAAAAAGATTATAAAAATGAAATGAGACTTTTAGATGAATTTTCAAAAGAATTTAATAAATAATCCAGGTAAGTACGAATTAGATTTGCAAACTTATCTTGTTGATTACGATTCGTATAATAATTTTATACATGTGCCTAACACAATTAATGCAAGTAGTATAAATTCATTCTTAAAAAGTATACAAGTAATTTATGAATTAGAAGATACTCATGCAAATGGATATATTTTAGATCTTTCTAAAATTAAAAAAATTAATGTTCTTGGCATGTTAATGATATACAAAGTCATAGAATATTCAGTAATAAAGAAATGCTTTAATCTTCCTGCTATTCAATTTCAGGATTATATTACAAATAAAATTAGTGAATATGGTTTTTCACCGTTAATAAATGCATATGTAAATAATTTAAATAGAGATGAAAGACTAAAAAAATTAGAAATTAAAATTACAGATAAATTTATTCTTGCACCTCAACCTTTACTTCGTGATAGTAACTTTACTAATGAGTATCTTAGAGAAAAATTTTTACCAAAGTTGCATGAATATTACACAGGACAAGAAAAAATTATATCAATGATAAGTATATGCTTTTCAGAGATTTTACTTAACTTTTGGGAACATGCTGTTGAAGATACTCAGTCAATTATGATAGCAAATGGGAATGATAATTTTATTGAAATTGCTTGTGCAGACAGTGGGAACGGTATATTGTCTACATTAAAAACTAATGAGAGGTATAGTGATTTTGATGATTTAAAATTATTTTCGTCTTGCGTAAAGAAAAATGTTACTTCTAAAGAAAAGTCTAACCACATGGGTTTTGGACTTTGGATTCTTGATGAATTGGTTAAGGCTGCTAACGGCAGATTACATATTTATTCAGAAGGTTATCAGTATATAAATGATTATAATAAAATTAGAATTGAAAAGTGCTCTTTTTGGAGAGGAACAATAGTGTATCTAGCATTGCCGTTAAAAAATGCTAAATCTTTAATCGATATAGAAGTATTTAGAAAATATCGAAATAATGAAATTAATAGTAAAATAAAAATTAATTATGTTGACGACGATTTATCTTGAAAAGTTTGGCCCAATAATCAGCGATAAAAGAGTGGGTGAGGATATTTATAATCAAATTATAGAAATTCTTAAAAGTAAAAATGAAGTAATTGTTGATTTAGATGGCATAATCAGTATGGCAACATTTTGCGCGAAGCAAATATTTGGGAAGTTATATATTGAACTTGGTTCTGAAAAGTTCTTTTCGGATGTTAAGATCAAGAATGCTAACAATGATATAAAAATGATTATTAATATGGGTATTAATAATGCATTAGAGGAAAGTGAAAATTAAAATTGTTCTAACTATGTCGAACGGGACTTTATGAAACAGTTGGTTTTTCAAAACGCAAACTGTCTAGCCGTTG
>DLGW01000028.1:50791-64538 GCA_002482885.1 Flavobacteriaceae bacterium UBA7684
TTAAAAGTAAAAAATATAATTGAACCGATATTCTACTATTGCGCCAAACCCCTGTTGTATGTGTAAGCTTACTTTTTAGCACTAATTTTTTCTTTAACAATTCTTATTAAATTTTCTAACTCTATATATCCATCGTTAAATGAAGTATATTTCCAACCATACCACCAAGGCTCTTCAATTTTTAAATTCTCACTTTCAATTATAGATTCTAAAAATTCTTTTATTTCTGGTTCAAATTTTTCACTCGCAAAATGTCTACCAAATCCAAAATATATTGCTTTATAATTATGTTCTATCAATATTGAAAATACTTTGCCTTCGTATTCTAAAGTAACGCCAGTTTTAATAAAAGAATCTTTTGATTGATTGAATTTTACGTACTCGGTAAATTCAAAATGTTCGTCCAAATTCTTTTTCCAATCTTCAAATAGTTTCTTCTTTGTAACTCTTGCTAATTCTTCAAGTTGCTCTTTTAAGTTGCTGATTTCGCTTATTTTTCGTTCAACTACTTCTATGTTTTCTGCATTATCTGCATTTAGATTTAATTCTGTTTTTAAAATTTTTTGTAGTTCTTCGTTCATCTTTGAATATATTTCTTTTTTATTAAAATAATGTTTTAAATGATCTATGTATTGTATAACGGCACTTTTAATTAATTCTTCTTTTGGAGATAATGTTCCTAAATAACTTTCTAACCAAGGAAGAATTTTTGATTTATAGGATAATTTTGAATAACGTTTATTAAAGTTTGCTAATGAATATTCATTTCCCCAAGTTTGTTCTGAATGATTGTCTCTTTCTGTTCGGGTTAAATAAATAACAAAAATTTGTTCAATGCTAAAACCTATTGATTTGCACTTGTTAATATATCTACCAATTTGATGTTCTTGTTCAACTGCATTATGTATTTTGTTTTCAATAATAATTGCATATTTATTACTTTCTTTAATAAGACCATCAATTCTCAATTTTTCATACGTAAGTATTGGTTTTTTTATAATACTTATGTCAAATGTAAAGTAGTTACTTTCATCATTATTTATGAAATTTATAAAATTTATTAAAGCTGGTTGATGCTGTAATAATCGGATTAAAAACTTACTATGTGCATTTTCGTTAGTTGCTAAGTCATCAAGTAAATTAAGTCTATAAGGCAATTTATTAATTTCACTTTCATAAACAAAAGAAAATTTATCTAACAAATTTATTGAATGTAAGAACTTTGTTTTTACATTCATTTTTTTCCAATTCTGATATGAATGGTTTAATTTTAATAACCCAATAATATTATTTTCAGTCATTTACTTTCTGTTTTCAAAGCTTGCATACAACTATTTATTATACGAAACCTTATCAATTTTTCCCAAAAGAAAACCCCAAAAGAGTTTTAAATTCGAGGTCTAGAGGCCTATAACTACACAGTTGTTTCGCAATCCAAAATACAAAAACTTAGTAGTTTGTATGATTATTTGTTTAAAAAAAATTACCCGCCTTTCATTTTAAAAACGTGAGAATTTCAAAAAGGTTTTTGAGCGTGGGGTGATGCGCGCAATCCGTTAATGCAATGGTAGTGATTGCGTTTGAGCAAAAAGCTTTTTAGAAATTATAGTTTTTAAAATGCAAGGCTAGACTTTTTTGTTTCTTTTTTTGGCAATGAAAAAAAGAAAGATTAAACCCAATACCTAACACCCAAAACCCAACAAACCGCGTTAATGACAGAGCCATTGTTGGAGTTCTTTTTTATGGAATGAAACGTAGTGGAATAGAATAAAAAAAACGACTGGCGAAGGCATGACCTGAGCCGATAGGCGAGGGGAACGCCCTTTTGCTGACCAGTATCATACTTGAGACCACATTACGGGAATTATTCCTTTTATAAATCTTTTTTATCCTATCGAAAAAATAAAATATTTCTATATTTGTCAGCTATAGTCTTTTTTGGGCAAAGTCTGTTTTTTATGGGCATAACTGAAATGCAAGGCTCTTTAAATCATTAAAAATTAAATATGAAAGTTTTTAAGTTTGGTGGCACTTCGGTGGCTAATGCGGTTAACATTGAAAAAGTTTCTGAAATTATTTTAGAAAACAGTAAAGTTGAAAATATTGCAGTAGTAGTTTCTGCTTTTGGTGGCGTAACGGATTTGTTGTTAGAAGCAGCAAAAAAAGCAGCAAAAAAAGACGAAACCTATAAAACCACGTTCGAAGTTATTGAAACCAGACATATCGAAGTAGTGAAAACTCTGATTCCGGTAATGGAACAAAGCGCTATTTTAAGCAACGTTAAAAGACAATTAAATCATTTAGAAACTTTATTTGATGGTTGTTTTTTATTGGGAGAATTATCCAGCAGAACTTCTGATACTATTGTAAGTTTCGGAGAAATGTTGTCTTCTTATATTATATCCGAAGTTTTAAAAACAAAAACAGATAATATCGCTTTTAAAGACAGTAGAGAAATCATTAAAACTAACAATGCTTATGGCAAAGGAATCGTTGATTTTAAAACTACTGATGCTTTAATTCAAGATTATTTTAAAAGTAACACCGCAAAAATTACTTTATTACCAGGTTTTGTAGCTTCATCTCCAGACGGAAACACTACAACTTTAGGGCGTGGGGGATCAGATTATACGGCAGCCATTATAGCTTCTGCTATTAATGCTTCTATTTTAGAAATTTGGACAGATGTGAGTGGAATGTACACGGCTAATCCTAAATTGGTTAAACAAGCACTTCCGATAGAAAAAATGTCTTACGAAGAAGCCATGGAGTTGTCTCATTTTGGAGCTAAAGTGTTGTATCCGCCAACGGTGCAACCCGTTTTAAATAAGAATATTCCTATTTTAATTAAAAATACTTTTGACCCATATACTGCGGGAACTTTAATCACTAAAGAATCTGCTTTATCTGATAATCCAGTAAGGGGAATCAGTCATATAGACCATATTTCTTTACTTACTTTAGAAGGTTCAGGTTTAATCGGGGTATTGGGTTCATCCAAAAGATTATTTGAAGTACTTTCTAACAAAGGAATCAATGTGATTTTTATTACTCAGGCATCTTCGGAACATTCGGTTTGTTTAGGTGTACAAAGTTCCGATGCTTCCAGAGCTAAATCTGCTATTGATAAAGAATTTGAATTCGAGATATCTCAACATAAAATTGATAAAACAACTATAGAATCTGATTTGTCTATTTTGGCTTTAGTGGGTGAAAACATGAAGAATCATCAAGGATTGAGCGGTAAAATGTTCAGTACTTTAGGAAAAAATAATGTAAATATTCGTGCGATTGCCCAAGGTGCTTCCGAAAGAAATATCTCGGCGGTAATTGCTAGTAAAGACGTTTTTAAAGCCATTAACTCTTTGCATGAATCTTTCTTTGAAGAAGACATCAAACAATTAAACTTGTTTGTGATTGGAGTAGGAAACGTAGGAGAAATTTTCTTGAAACAAATCCATCAACAAAAACAATATTTAATTGATAATTTAAAGATTAATGTTCGAGTTGTAGCGTTGTCAAATTCTAAAAAAATGCTTTTTGATGCCGAAGGAATTGACTTAGCTGATTGGAAAGCCCAATTAAATGCAAGTGGACAAACTGCCGATGTGCCTATGTTTATTAGTCAAGTAAAACAATTGAACTTGCGCAACAGTATTTTTGTAGATAATACCGCCAATGCCGATGTTTCTAAGATTTATCAAGATTTCTTAAAAAGCAGTATAGCTGTAGTTACTTGTAATAAAATCGCAAATTCCTCAGTTTACAGTAATTATAAAAACTTAAAAGATTTATCTAAACGTTACAATGCACCTTTCTTATATGAAACTAATGTAGGTGCAGGTTTACCGATTATTGATACTTTAAAAAACATGATTGCTTCGGGCGATAGAATTACAAAAATTCAAGCCGTGTTATCAGGAAGTTTAAATTTTGTGTTTAATGGATTTAACAACCAAGTTACTTTCCATGACATTGTAAAACAAGCTCAAATCGAAGGTTACACCGAACCAGATCCAAAAATTGATTTAAGTGGAGTAGATGTAATGCGTAAGATTTTGATTTTGGCGCGTGAAAGCGGACTTCAAATGGAAATTGACGATATCGAAAATATTTCATTCTTACCAAAAGACTCTTTAGAAACCACTAGTGTAGATGCTTTTATGGCGTCTTTAGTAAAAAATGAAGCACATTTTCAACAACTTTATAAAACAGCATCCGATAACGGCTGTCGTTTAAAATACGTAGCTAAATTAGAAGACGGAAAAGCCAGCGTAGGATTGCAAAATATTCCATCAGATCATCCATTTTATAATCTAGAAGGAAAAGACAATATTGTAGTTTTTTATTCAGACAGATACAAAGATCAACCCTTATTGGTTAAAGGAGCAGGTGCAGGAGCAGAGGTTACCGCTTCAGGAATATTCTCAGACATTATTAGAATCGGTAAATTATAATGAAAGAAGTAAAAGTTTTTTGCCCAGCTACCATTGCTAATATTTCATGTGGATTTGATGTATTAGGACTTTGCCTTGACAATGTAGGTGATGAAATGATTATCCGAAAATCCGAAAATAAAGGCGTGGTGATCACTAAAATAGATGGTGCAGATTTGCCTTTAGAAGCAGAAAAAAACGTAGCAGGCGTAGCAGCTTTAGCTTTATTAAAAGCGGTAGAAATCGATTTTGGTTTTGAAATTGAAATTTATAAAAAAATCAAAGCAGGTAGTGGAATAGGCAGTAGTGCTGCCAGTGCCGTAGGAGCTGTTTTTGGAATTAATGAATTGTTAGGCAAACCTTTTTCCAGAAACCAATTGGTGTTTTTTGCCATGCAAGGGGAGAAAATGGCCAGTGGAACAGCACATGCAGACAACGTTGCTCCGGGATTATTAGGAGGTTTTACGTTGGTAAGAAGTTACACGCCTTTAGATGTTATCCGAATTGAAAGCCCAAAAGAATTATATGCAGTGGTTGTTCATCCACAAATTGAAGTTAGAACTTCGGATGCGCGTTCGGTGTTAAAAGAACAAGTAACCCTAAAAAAAGCCATCATTCAATGGGGAAATTTAGGAGGATTAATTAGTGGATTATACACCGAAGATTACGGATTGATTTCTCGTTCCTTACATGATGAAATTGTAGAACCTTTAAGAAGTGTATTGATTCCTGGTTTTGATGCGATTAAAAAAGCAGCCATAGACAGTGGTGCTTTAGGTAGTGGAATCTCAGGTTCTGGGCCTTCCATTTTTGCATTATGTAAAGGAAAAGAATCTGCACAAAAGGTTTTAGTAGCGATGTGTAATGTGTTGAATGATATGAAAATACCATATGACAGACATTTATCTGTTGTGAATCCAAACGGTGCGCAAATCATTAAATAATAAATAAAAATATGTTGTATAAAAGTTTAAACCATAACGCTCCTAAAGTAAGTTTTGAAGAAGCTGTAGTAAAAGGTTTAGCTCCAGATAGAGGTTTGTATTTTCCAGAAAGTATAAATCCATTACCGTCTTTATTCTTTGAACAAATAGAAAATTTATCTAACGAAGAAATTGCTTACGAAGCGGTAAAACAATTTGTAGGGGATGAAATTCCAGCAGATGAATTAAAAAAAATCGTAAAAGAAACCATTGCCTTTGATTTTCCGGTTGTGGAAGTTGAAAAAGGCATTTATTCTTTAGAATTATATCATGGGCCAACATTAGCTTTTAAAGATGTGGGTGCTCGTTTTATGGCGAGATGTTTGGGTTATTTTAACAGTCAAAAAGCAACTCAAGATGTAACCGTTTTAGTAGCGACTTCGGGCGATACAGGAGGTGCAGTAGCCGACGGATTTTACAATGTAAAAGGGGTAGAAGTGGTGATACTTTATCCGAAAGGAAAAGTAAGCGAAATACAAGAAAAACAATTAACTACTTTAGGAAATAACATCAGAGCCATTGAAGTAAATGGTGTTTTTGACGATTGCCAAGACATGGTTAAAAAAGCCTTTTTAGATGACGAATTAAAAACGGTTAATTTAACCTCGGCCAATTCTATTAATGTAGCGCGTTGGTTGCCTCAAATGTTTTATTACTTTTTTACCTACAAAACTTTAAAATCTTTAGGTAAGGAATTAATTATTTCTGTGCCGAGTGGAAATTTCGGAAACATCTGTGCGGGTATCATTGCTTCCAAATTAGGATTACCCATTAAACATTTTGTAGCTTCTACTAATCTTAATGATACGGTACCTAGATTTTTAAATACAGGGGATTATCAGCCGAATCCATCTATTGCAACCATTTCAAACGCAATGGATGTAAGTAATCCAAGTAATTTTATTAGAATTCAAGAATTATTTAATAATGATTTTTCAGATTTAAAAAGCGGTTTCACTTCATTCAGTTTTAATGATGAGGAAACCCGAAAAATCATGTTACAAGTATATCAACAAGATCAATACGTTTTAGATCCGCATGGTGCGGTGGGTTATTTAGGTTTGAAAAAATATTTGTCTGAAAATCCATCGGAATCCATAGGTGTGTTTTTAGAAACTGCACATCCCATTAAATTTTTAGATGTAGTAGAGCAAGTATTGAATATTCAATTGGAAATCCCAAGTAACATTCAATCCATCATGCATAAAGAAAAAAAGAGTGCTGAAATCAGTACTTACACGGAATTAAAATCCTTTTTACTTCAATAAATGAGAAAGTTAACATTATCCGCAATTCACGAATCCTTAGGGGGTAAAATGGTTGATTTTGCAGGATTTTATATGCCTGTTCAATATGCGGGCGTAAATCATGAACACGAAGTCGTACGAAATGGAGTGGGTGTTTTTGATGTTTCCCACATGGGAGAATTTTTATTAACAGGAGATAAGGCTTTAGAACTGATTCAAAAAGTAACCTCTAATGATGCTTCCAAGTTAAGCGTTGGTAAGGTTCAATATTCTTGTTTGCCGAATGATAAAGGCGGAATTGTAGATGACTTACTGGTTTATAAAATCAAAGAAAATCAATATTTATTAGTAGTTAATGCTTCTAATATCGAAAAAGATTGGAATTGGATTTCGGGTTACAATGATTTGGGAGTAGAAATGCGAAATCTATCCGATGATTACTCTTTATTGGCTATTCAAGGGCCTAAAGCTGTAGAAGCTATGCAGTCTTTAACTTCTGTAAATTTAAGCAGTATTCCTTATTATTCTTTTAAAGTAGGAGATTTCGCAGGTGTTGAACATGTTATCATTTCAGCTACAGGTTATACTGGTGCAGGTGGTTTTGAAATTTATTGTAAAAACTCCGAAGTAGAACAAATTTGGAACAAAGTATTTGAAGCAGGTAAAGATTTCGGTATTGAACCGATTGGTTTGGCGGCGCGTGATACTTTGCGTTTAGAAATGGGGTATTGTTTGTACGGAAACGATATTGATGATAAGACTTCACCCATTGAAGCAGGGTTAGGATGGATTACTAAACTCAATAAAGAATTTATTAATTCAGACAATCTAAAAAAAGAAAAAGAAAATGGCATTTCAAAGAAACTCGTTGGATTTGAAATGATTGAAAAAGGAATTCCTAGACACGATTATGAAATTACAGATGCAGACGGGAATATTATTGGTAGAGTAACCTCGGGCACCATGTCTCCTAGTTTAAAAAAAGGAATCGGCATGGGGTATATTTCAATTAATTTTAGTAATATTGATTCTTTGATTTTTATCAAAATCAGAAATTCTGCTGTAAAAGCAAAAGTTGTATCGTTACCATTTTATCAAAAAAGCTAATTATTATGGGAAGAAAATTTAATTTTTATCTTTTTTTAGTTGTCGTGTTGGGTATTGCACAATCAACTTTTGCTCAATTTAACACCATAAAAATACATCACATTAACAATGTGAATCCTCAGATTATAGTTCCTTTTAAATCGAATTACAATTCTTTCGGAGGAAGTTATGAAAGATGTATTGGGGATCATATGTCGGTAGAATTAATGGGATTGTATGCCAGATCATTATTGTTTGAAAGTCCTAAAGAGGTACAATATGCTAAAGTAACTGGTTTTTCTACCGAGTTAAAAGTCAAATATTACTTTCAGGTAAGTGAAGAGTTTTTAACATATGCTCCCTATGGTTGGTATGTGGCTACAGTAGTAGGTTATACTTCCATGAAAGGAGATGAAAAAATATACGATACACGAGTAGTTCCTCCTGTTCAAACAGGTGCTAAAAGTCATTCCTTAGATTATATTGCTGCGGGTGCTCTTTGCGGATATCAATTTATTTTAGAAGAGTATGAGCAAGGATTGGTATTTGATGTGGCATTAGGGTTTAATTATATCAACACCAAAGGTACTGGTTATGGTTCTGATGAGGATGTTGTTTTACCTAACGGAGAAATTGATGAAAGACACAAGATGTATAATTTTATTCCTAAAATCCAAGTTGGATTTGGTTTTGCATTTTAATCATTTAATATAAAAAGTTATTAATTACCATGGGAAGAGCTTTTGAATTCAGAAAAGCAAGGAAGATGAAACGTTGGTCAGCTATGGCCAAAACTTTTACAAGAATAGGGAAAGACATCGTGATGGCGGTGAAAGAAGGAGGTCCAAACCTCGAAACCAATTCTAGACTTAGAGCGGTCGTTCAAAATGCTAAGGCGGCCAACATGCCTAAAGACAATGTTGAAAGAGCGATTAAAAAAGCCTCTGACAAAGACACGGCAAACTTTAAAGAAGTACTTTTTGAAGGTTACGCTCCTCACGGAATAGCTATTTTAATTGAAACCGCTACCGATAACAATAACAGAACGGTTGCTAACATTAGAAGTTATTTTAATAAATGCAACGGAACCTTTGGTACTCAAGGTTCGGTAGAGTTTATGTTTGACCACACTTGCAATTTTAGAATACCTAAAAATAATTTAGATACCGAAGAATTAGAATTAGAATTAATCGATTTTGGTGTAGAAGAAGTTTTTGAAGACGAAGACGGCATTTTGATTTATGCACCTTTCGAAAATTTTGGAGCCATTCAAAAAGAATTAGAAAACAGAAATCTTGAGATTTTATCTTCAGGATTTGAAAGAATACCCCAAGTACAAAAAAAATTAACCCCAGAACAAGTGGCAGACGTTGAAAAACTTCTTGAAAAAATAGAAGAGGACGATGACGTTCAAAACGTTTACCACAATATGGAAGAAGAAGAATAAATTATGAGTTCATTTGATGTTGTTATTATTGGTTCAGGACCTGGTGGATATGTATCTGCCATTCGTTGCGCCCAGTTAGGTTTTAAAACCGCTATTATAGAAAAATACAGTACCCTTGGTGGAACTTGTTTAAATGTCGGATGTATTCCATCCAAAGCATTGTTAGATTCTTCACACCGTTATCACGATTCTATTGCTCATTTAGAGGAGCACGGAATTAAAATAGAAGGTCAAGTAAAAGTTGATTTAGAAAAAATGATAGCTCGTAAACAAGCTGTTGTGGAACAAACTTCAGGTGGAATCAATTTTTTAATGGATAAAAACAAAATCACTGTTTTTCAAGGAAAAGGTTCTTTTGTAGATGCTACTCATATTAAAATAGATAAAAACGATGGTTCTTCTGAAACCATTGAAGCTAAACATACCATCATTGCAACGGGTTCAAAACCATCTAGTTTACCTTTTATTACGATTGATAAAGAAAGAGTAATCACTTCTACCGAAGCCTTAAAACTAAAAGAAATTCCTAAACACTTAATTATTATTGGGGGTGGAGTTATTGGTTTAGAATTAGGTCAGGTGTATTTAAGATTGGGTTCTGAAGTTTCAGTAGTGGAATTCATGGATAGAATTATTCCCGGAATGGATAGTGCTTTATCTAAAGAATTGACTAAAGTCTTGAAAAAACAAGGCATGAAGTTTTACACTTCTCATAAGGTGAAATCGGTAGTCCGAAAAGGAGATGTTGTTACTGTTGAGGCAGATAATACCAAAGGAGAAACCATTACATTACAAGGAGATTACAGTTTGGTTTCTGTAGGAAGAAAACCTTATACAGAAGGTTTAAATGCCGAAGCTGCAGGAGTGAAAATTAATGAACGCGGACAAATAGACGTAAACGAACATTTGCAAACCACAGCTACAAATATTTATGCGATTGGTGATGTAGTAAAAGGAGCTATGTTGGCTCATAAAGCGGAAGAAGAAGGGGTGTTTGTGGCAGAAACTTTAGCTGGACAAAAACCACACATCAATTATAATTTAATTCCAGGGGTCGTTTATACTTGGCCAGAAGTTTCTGGAGTAGGGCAAACCGAAGAACAATTAAAAGCCGCAGGCGTAAATTATAAATCAGGAAGTTTTCCTTTTAAAGCATTAGGTAGAGCCAGAGCGAGTTCGGATACCGACGGATTTGTGAAAATATTAGCCGATGCAAAAACAGATGAAGTTTTAGGCGTTCATATGATAGGTGCTCGTGTAGCCGATTTAATTGCAGAAGCCGTAACCGCTATGGAATTTAGAGCCTCTGCTGAAGATATTACCAGAATGTCTCATGCACATCCAACCTTTGCAGAAGCTATTAAAGAGGCTGCTTTAGCTGCTACAGACAACAGAGCAATACATGTGTAATATTTTTATATAATATATTCAAGCATAAAAAAGGGCGGTTTTAAAACCGCCCTTTTTTATGCTTGAATATATTATATAATCCTTTTAATCACTCTTAAACGATGGGTGTGGCGTTGCGTATCTACATTAAAAATACCTAAGTGATCTAAACGGTCTACGCGAACTTTTCCGTGTGCATGAATGATATAATTATGCTCCATCATAATACCCACATGAATAATATTACCATCGGCATTGTCAAAAAAGGCTAAATCTCCAGGTTCGCTTTCTTCAATAAAACTTAAAGCTTCGCCTTGGGTGGCTTGTTGGGAAGCATCTCGTAATAATTGATACCCGTTTAACTGATAAACCATTTGAGTAAATCCCGAACAATCAATACCGTAAGGTGTTTTTCCGCCCCATAAATAAGGAACGTTTAAATACATAAACGCTGTAGTTAATAAATTACTTTTTGGTTGTGTGCCACTTATTTTCTGTCCGTCAAAAGTGTATTTTGAAGTGTTGATTTCAGGTATCGATAAAAAGGCTAGGGAAGCCCCTAAAGGAATCATGCTTAATGATTTTTTTTCATCGGCTATGAATTCCACCAAATCGTAGCTGTATTCGGGTGATGCATTTTGGATTTGTTGATATTGCTCGGGTGTGATTTCAAAAAACTGTTTTTGATCAATCCAGCCTTCATAACCATCATAAGCCAGTTTGATTTTTCGCCACTGCAAATGCTGTTCAATAACTTCAAAGGTTTCGCCAAAAAGTACTTGTGATATTTGTTCGCTTCTGTCCGATGTTTCGGCTCTTAATGGGATTACGGCTAAATTGCAAATTCCAAACATAAAATAAAATCCACCTAATTAAACTCTTTCAATAATCATTGCCGAAGCACCTCCGCCACCGTTACAAATGCTTGCAATTCCATATTTTGCTTGGTTTTGCTGTAATACATTTAAAAGTGTAACTAAAATTCGGGCTCCAGAACACCCCAATGGGTGGCCCAAAGATACGGCTCCTCCGTAAATATTCAGTTTATTTTGTGGAATTCCTAAAATTTGTGCGTTGGCTAGGCTAACTACCGAAAAAGCTTCGTTAAATTCAAAGTAATCAATTTCGTCTAAAATCAGATTGGTTTGTTGTAAAGCTTTTTGAACAGCCAAGGCAGGAGTAGTGGTAAACCATTCAGGCTCCTGAGCAGCATCTGCATAACTATTTATATAAGCTAAAGGTTGTAAACCTAATTCTTGCGCCTTTTTTTCGCTCATTAAAATCAATGCCGCGGCTCCATCGCTTAACTTAGAAGCATTGGCGGCGGTTACGGTTCCTTCTGGAGTAAAAGCAGGTTTTAAACCCGCTACTTTGTCGGCTTTAATGTTTTTATATTCTTCATCTTCGGTTACGTAAATAGGGTCTTCATTGCGTTGAGGAATAGGTACAGGGGTAATTTCGGTTCTAAAATTTCCATTTTGCCATGCTTGATGGGCTTTTTGATAAGAATCTATAGCATATTGATCTTGTTGTTCTCTGGTGATTTGGTATTTTTCGGCACACAAATCTCCGCAAACCCCCATTGCTTTTTGATTGTAAGCATCGGTTAATCCATCTTTTTGAATGCCATCAGCCAAAGTGACGGAACCGTATTTTTGTCCGTTGCGCATCCAATGGTAATGCGGTACTAAACTCATGTTTTCCATACCGCCAGCAACTACGATTTCGTTAGTGCCCACTTGTATGGATTGTGCCGCTAACATCACGGATTTTAATCCTGAAGCACATACTTTGTTAATGGTGGTGCAAGGAGTAGCAACCGAAATTCCTGCGCCTAAAGCAGCTTGTCGGGCAGGGGCTTGTCCTAAACCTGCAGAAAGCACATTGCCCATAAAAACTTCCTCAATGAGTTCTGGATTTAGATTTATCTTTTCTAGCGCACCTTTAATAGCAATGGCTCCTAACTGAGGAGCAGGAATGTTAGATAAACTGCCCATAAAACTACCGATGGGTGTTCTGGTGGCGGCAACAATAACAACAGGATTGATTTTCATGACAAAATCGGATTTTATGATTTTTAAAAATAGTAAATAATAGTTTTTATGCTGGATTTTTTGAAAAAAAAGAACTTGAATCTGCTACTTTTGTACCCATTCTAAATTAAGATTATTATGAATACTGCTGTAGTTACTTCGTCTTCATTTGCTCCATCCTTTTCAAACAGGGGATTTTTATATGGTGATGCGGTTTTTGAAACTTTAAAAATGGTGAATGGTCAGATTTTATTTTGGGAAGATCATTATTTTAGATTAATGGCGGCGATGCGAATTGTTCGCATGGAAATTCCGAATCATTTTACTTTAGAAAATTTAGAAGCCGAAATACAGCAAGTGGTTACTCAAAATCAAATTACTTCTGACTCGGTAAGAATTCGATTAACGGTTTACCGCGACAGCGAAGGTTTGTACACCCCAAAAACCAACGAGGTAGGTTATGTAATTCAAGCCAGTTCGTTAGAAAATAAAACCTATGTAAATCAGCATCAACCTTATGAAATTGAGTTATATAAAGATTTTTTTATTCCCGCTCAATTAACTTCTACTATAAAAACCACTAACAAAATCATTAATGTAATGGCTGGGGTTTTTGCTAAGGAAAATGATTATGACAATTGTATTTTGCTTAATGAACACAAAAATGTGGTAGAGGCCATTAATGCTAATGTTTTTATTGTAAAAGAAGGGACTTTACTTACGCCTCCGTTGTCTGAAGGTTGCGTGAAAGGCATATTCAGGAAACAAGTGTTAGAAGCGGCTCAGTTGTTAAACATTCCCGTGCAAGAATTACCTATAACTTCGTTTGATTTACAAAAATCTACCGAAGTGTTTTTAACTAATATTATTTCGGGAATACAGTCGGTTACACAATACCGAAAACAAACTTATGGTAGGGAAGTAGCCAATCAAATATTAGATTTGATTAATAGTAAAAATCAGTTGGTTTAATTGTGACCAAGGAGGGATTTGAACCCTCACGCCCTTACGAGCACCACCCCCTCAAGATGGCGAGTCTACCGTTTCTCCACTTGGCCTTAAATAACAAAGACGTTGCATTGCAACGTCTTGAATAATTTTTGTGACCTGGCTGGGATTCGAACCC
>DLGW01000004.1 GCA_002482885.1 Flavobacteriaceae bacterium UBA7684
CGAATCCTGCTCTCCCCACAAAAACAAGAGCCCTGCAAATTGCAGGGCTTTCTTGTTTGTATTGAATCCTATTTTCGCTTTAGTTCAGTTTACTTCATTTGTTTTGGCTGATTCTCCAAAGCTCACCGCTCAAAGCCCATTGCCGACGGCTGATAAAGTTTTTCAACATCATTTGGTTTATAACCTCTTCTAAAAAATCGATTTTTGCCTATTGCTTTTATCTATATTTGACCAAAATTTTTAAGCATGAAACCTATTATTGCTCCTTCAGTGTTAGCTGCTGATTTTGCTAACCTTCAAAGAGATGTTGAAATGATTAATAACAGTGAAGCCGATTGGTTTCACATAGATATTATGGATGGCGTTTTTGTGCCTAATATTTCTTTTGGGATGCCAGTTTTGGATGCCATTCGTAAACATGCCCAAAAAACCATTGATGTGCACTTGATGATTGTAGATCCTGACCGATACATTAAAGCGTTTGCGGCTTTGGGTTCAAATGTTTTAACAGTGCATTACGAAGCTTGTACGCATTTGCATCGTACCTTACAAGCTATAAAAGCAGAAGGAATGAAGGCAGGCGTGGCTTTGAATCCGCATACTTCGATAAATTTATTAGAAGATGTAATTCAAGATATTGATTTGGTTTGTCTGATGAGTGTGAATCCAGGGTTTGGCGGACAATCTTTTATTGAAAATACTTACACTAAAATTGAAAAACTGAAAGAATTAATTGTTAAAAAAGGAGCTAAAACCCTTATTGAAATTGATGGTGGGGTAACTAGTTCTAATGCTAAAAAGCTAATGAATTCTGGTGCAGATGTTTTGGTAGCCGGTAGTTTTGTATTTAATTCTAAAGACCCTATTCAAACGATAAAAGAACTTAAAAACAGTTAATAACCTGTTGTGTAAATCTTTTGTTACTTGATGGTTAAATAATACTTTTGCGCATTAAATTATATTTATTAAAACATGAGCACTTCAAAAAAAATAAGTTCGGCGTTAATTTCTGTTTTTTATAAAGATGGATTGGAAGATTTGGTTAAGAAATTACACGAACTGGGTGTAGTCATCTACTCCACAGGTGGAACTGAAAGTTTTATTACCAATTTAGGAGTTCCTGTAGTAGCTGTTGAAGAAGTTACCGATTATCCCTCTATCTTAGGAGGACGAGTAAAAACTTTACATCCTAAAATTTTTGGAGGAATTTTAAATCGTCAAGACCACCAAGGCGATGTAGAACAAATGCAATCGTTTGATATTCCACAAATTGATTTGGTGATTGTGGACTTGTATCCGTTCGAAAAAACAGTAGCGTCAGGAGCTTCGGAGGCTGATATTATTGAGAAAATTGATATTGGAGGAATTTCTTTAATTAGAGCAGGAGCTAAAAACTTTAAAGATACTGTTTGTATAGCATCTACACATGAATACAAAGCATTGTTAGATATTATTACGGAACAAAATGGAGTAACAACTTTAGAACAACGTAAGGCATTTGCGGCTAAAGCATTCCATGTTTCTTCTCATTACGATACGGCTATTTTTAATTACTTTAATCAAGACGATACATACTACAAACAAAGTATTGCTGATGGACAAGTTTTAAGATATGGTGAAAATCCACACCAAAAAGGATTGTTCTTTGGTGATTTTGACGCTATGTTTACTAAAGTACACGGTAAAGAGTTGTCTTACAATAATTTATTAGATGTTGATGCTGCGGTAAATTTAATGGAAGAGTTTAAAAACGACGATCCAACTTTTGCTATTTTAAAACACAATAATGCTTGTGGAGTAACTACCAGAAGTACTTTAAAACAAGCTTATGTAGATGCTTTAGCTACCGATCCAACTTCTGCTTTTGGTGGAGTGTTGATTGCTAATAAAACGATTGACTTAGGAACAGCCGAAGAAGTAACTAAATTATTCTGCGAAGTAGTAATTGCGCCAGCTTATGATGCTGATGCGTTAGCAGTTTTACAACAAAAGAAAAATAGAATCATCTTAATTAAAAATGATATAGCGCTTCCTGAAAAACAAGTAAGAACTTGTTTAAACGGGGTGTTAGTACAAGGAAAAGATAATATTACCGATAGTAAAGAAATTTTAAAAACAGTAACCAAAGTAGCACCAACAACTGCTGAAATTGAAGATTTAATTTTCGCGTCTAAAATTTGTAAACACACCAAATCAAACACTATTGTTTTTGCAAAAGACAAACAAATGATTGCTTCGGGCACAGGTCAAACCTCGCGTGTGGATGCTTTAACGCAAGCAGTAGAAAAGGCCAATACCTTTGGGTTTAGTTTAAAAGGCGCGGTGATGGCCAGTGATGCTTTTTTCCCTTTTCCGGATTGTGTGGAATTGGCTGATAAAGCAGGAGTAACTGCGGTTATTCAACCAGGAGGATCGATTAAAGATGAATTAAGCACACAATATTGCGATGAGCATGGAATGTCTATGGTATTTACAGGGGTTAGACACTTCAAACACTAATTTTATTATATATTTGTCAATAGCATAAAAATTAACACTTAATCCTAACTTTCACTATGGGTTTTTTTGACTTCATGACCGAAGATATAGCAATAGATCTTGGTACGGCAAACACACTAATCATTCACAATGATAAAGTCGTAATTGATACTCCTTCTATCGTTGCTAGAGATAGAAGAACGGGTAAAATAATCGCCGTTGGTCGAGAGGCTAACTTGATGCATGGAAAAACTCACGAAAGCATTAAAACCATTCGTCCCTTAAAAGATGGGGTAATTGCAGATTTTGATGCTTCTGAAAAAATGATTAGCATGTTAATTAAGAGCATTCCAGCGCTTAATAACAAATTTTTCACTCCCGCTTTAAGAATGGTAATTTGTATTCCTTCGGGAATTACCGAAGTAGAGATGCGTGCGGTAAAAGAATCTGCAGAACGTGTAAATGGTAAAGAAGTATATTTGATACACGAGCCTATAGCAGCTGCTATCGGTATTGGTGTAGAAATCATGCAGCCGAAAGGAAATATTATTATTGATATCGGAGGAGGTACTACCGAAATAGCTGTAATAGCCTTAGGGGGTATTGTTTGCGATAAATCGGTAAAAGTAGCAGGTGACGTATTTACTAATGATATAGTTTACTATATGCGTACCCAACACAATTTATCAGTAGGTGAAAGTACTGCCGAAAAAATTAAAATTCAAGTGGGTTCTGCTATAGATAATTTAGATTCACCACCAGAAGACATGTCGGTTCAAGGACGTGATTTACTTACTGGAAAACCAAAACAAGTAGAGGTTTCATACCGAGAAATAGCTAAAGCTTTAGATAAATCTATTTTGCGTATTGAAGATGCGGTTATGGAAACTTTATCGCAAACTCCGCCTGAATTAGCTGCCGATATCTACAATACAGGTATTTATTTAGCAGGTGGAGGTTCTTTATTAAGAGGTTTAGATAAGCGTATTTCTCAAAAAACAGATTTACCTGTTTACATTGCAGAAGATCCTTTAAGAGCCGTGGTAAGAGGTACCGGAATCGCTTTAAAGAATTTGACCAAATACAAAAATATTCTTATAAAATAAGCTGTCATAAATGCAGAGAATAATAACCTATATTATTGAAAACAGTAATCGCTTACTGTTTTTTCTGCTTTTAACTTTTTCGTTGGTACTAACCGTACAACAACATGCGTATCACAAAAGTCAATGGGTAGGTTCTGTAAACGTAGTTAATGGTGCGGTGTACGAACAGTTGTATCAATTAAAATTATATTTAAATCTTAAAAACGAGAATGAAATTTTGGTTCAAGAGAATTTAAAATTAAAACAACAAGTTTTAAATTTTAAAAAACAAATTCCAGATCTCAAGATAGATACCAATTACAATAAAACGCAATTTAACGTGTTTAAAGGTCATGTGATCAATAATACATATGGTTCGTTACGTAATTTTATTACCATAGACGTTGGACAAAAACAAGGTGTAAAACCCGATATGGCGGTTATGAACGGTAAAGGTATTGTGGGTATTGTAGAAAAAACATCTGAAAACTACGCAACCGTTAAAAGCTTGTTACACATTAAAACGGAAATCAATGCCATTATAAAAAACACCAATCATTTTGGAACCTTAACTTGGGATGGTAAGGATTATAGATACATGCAGTTGATTGATATTCCTAGAGTAGCTAAGGTGAAAAAAGGTGATGTGGTAGTTACTGGAGGGATGTCTGCCATTTTTCCTCCTAACTTACCTATTGGTGTCGTATCAAAAGTATTTTTAGAAAAACACACCAATTACTTTGTGATACAAGTGAAATTATTTAGTGATATGACTAATCTAGGACATGTTTATGTGATTAATAACAAAAACCGTCCAGAAATTCAAGAATTGGAAACGATTACTACTGCGGAACAATAATGGGAAAAATTATAATTATCAATATCATAAGATTCATTTTGCTGTTTGTTCTGCAAATTATGATATTCAGTAAAATCAATTTTTTGGGTTATATTAACCCATATCCCTACTTGTTGTTTATTTTATTATTTCCTGTTTGGGGAAGTAAAAATTTATTGTTGGTACTTTCCTTTTTATTGGGTTTTTCGATTGATTTGTTTTCTAATTCAGGCGGAGTTCATGCCATGGCTTCTTTATTTATAGCTTACATTAGACCATCTATGTTAAATGTTATTTTTGGTTCTAGTTTTGAAAATCAAACCCTAAATCTTACCAAAAAATTTACCACTAGCATATTCTTGTTTATTTCGTTAATGGTGCTCATTCATCATTTTATACTATTTTCTATAGAAATATTTTCTTTCACTTACTTTTTAGACATTTTTATCAGAACCATTTTTGCTTCTGTTTTCACCATACTTATTAGTGTATTGGTATTCTTGTTTCTTAAGCCTCAAAGAAAATGAGAAAGTATTTACTACCCGGACTTGTTATACTTTTTTCTGCGGTACTTTTACTTAGATTGTTTTATTTACAAATTGTAGATGACTCTTTTAAGATTAAGTCCGAAAACAATGCTATTAAAATCAAATACGATTATCCAGAGCGGGGTTATATTTTTGATAGAAATGGACAATTATTGGTTTCTAATCAGCGTTCTTACGACATCATGGTTATTCCCCGAGAAGTAAAAAATTTAGATACGCTTGAATTTTGTCGTTTATTAAATATTTCCAAAAAAGATTTCGATAAAAAATTAAAAAAAGCGATTATTTGGAGTCCCAGATTACCTTCTTTATTTATGCCGCAATTAACCAAACGAGAATATGCGGTTTTTCAAGAAAAAATGAATCGTTTTCAAGGGTTTTACATTCAAAAACGTTCTTTAAGAAGTTACGAAGTAGACGTTGCTGCTAACGTTTTTGGGTACATCACTCAGGTAAACGACCGAATTATAGAAAAAAATCCATATTATAAAAGTGGCGATTTAATTGGTTTACAAGGAGTAGAACAAACCTACGAGGAACAACTACGAGGAATCAAAGGGGTAAAGTATGTTCAACGAGACCGTTACAATCGAGAAATCGGTCCATATAAAGATGGAATATACGATACTATTGCCCAACAAGGAAAAGATTTACATATTACCTTAGATATTGAGCTTCAAAAATATGGAGAAGCTTTAATGAAAAACAAACGAGGAGGTATTGTAGCCATTGAACCCAAAACAGGTGAAATCTTAGCTTTGGTAACCGCACCATCTTACGACCCTGCTTTGTTAGTGGGTAGAGATCGTTCAAAAAACTATACCAAACTCTACCGAGATTCTATTGCTAAACCATTGTATGACAGAGGATTGTTGGCGGAATATGTTCCAGGTTCTACTTTTAAAATCATGACCGCGTTAGTTGGTTTACAAGAAGGAGTGATTGATGAAAATACCACGTTTTTCTGTAGAAATGGTTTTTATTATGGTCGTGGAGCATTTATGGGTTGCCATGATGTAGGATCTAACAACTTAAACGAAGGAATTACCAAGTCGTGTAATACCTATTTTGGAAATGTATATTTAAGATCCATAGCCAAATACGTTAAGTCCGCAGATGCTATGAACATTTGGAGTGACCATATAAAAAGTATGGGTATGGGTAAATTTTTAGGATATGACTTACCAACCGGACGCAAAGGACACATTCCTAATGCTAAATTCTATAAAAGATATTACCCTAATGGCGGTTGGGGAGGAACCACAACAGTTTCTAATGCTATTGGGCAAGGAGAGGTTTTAGCAACCCCCATACAATTAGCCAATATGATGGCAGTGGTAGCCAACCGAGGGTATTATTATACGCCTCATATCATCAAAAAAATTGAAGGCAATCCGATTGATAAAAAATTCAGAACAAAACACGTTTCAACAATCGATAAAAAACATTTTGAGCCTGTAATTAGAGGCTTATTAGACGTGTTCCGAAGAGGTACGGCCAGTAGATTACAGGTAGATAGTTTAGACATTTGTGGAAAAACAGGAACCGCCGAAAATTTTGCCAAGATTAATGGTAAAAAAACACAACTAACCGACCACTCGATTTTTGTGGCGTTTGCCCCTGCCAATGACCCCAAAATAGCCATTGCTGTTTTTGTGGAAAATGGATATTTTGGAGCACGTATTGCGGGTCCTATTGCTTCGTTGATGATTGAAAAATATGTGAAAGGAAAAGTAAAGCGCGTAGACATGGAAAAAAGAATGTTAGAATACAGCTTAGAACCAGAATATGCTAAATACATTAGCGGTCAACCATTTAGTATCAATAGGTAATGATAACGGCCAGTAATACTCAAAGTAGATTTTTTAATATCGATTTAATATCGGTAGGTATTTTTATTTTGTTGGTAATCATTGGTTGGGGAAATGTAGTTTCTGCCACTTTATCTTACGATAATGAATTTAAGTTCGATTTAAATGAAATTTACATTAAACAACTTTTGTGGATTGGACTTACGGTACCCATTATTTTAGGTATTTTTTCTTTAAATTCTAAAGTTTACGAACGATTTGCCAGTATATTTTATGGGATATCGCTTTTATCCTTAGCGGGATTATTTGTGGCAGGAAAAACCGTCGCAGGTCAGACTTGTTGGTATGAATTCGGAGGTTTTAGTATACAACCTTCGGAATTTGCTAAAGTCGCCACCTCTTTGGCGATTGCTAAGTTTGTTTCGGATGTACAAATCAATTTAAAAAACTTTAACCATCAAATTAGTGTGTTGGTTATTATTATACTTCCTGTGATTCTGATTTTCTTTCAGCCCGATCCAGGAAGTATGTTGGTATATTCAGTTTTATTTTTGGTACTGTATCGAGAAGGTTTACCTGCTTGGTATCTATGGGCAGGATTTTTTGCCATATTTTTATTCTACTTAACATTAGTTTTTGATGCTATTTATGTGGTGGGAGGTTTAGGAGTTGGTTTACTATATTTTGTGTATTTGTATTTCCAACAAAGAAGAGCCCGAATAAATATGCCTTTAGTTTTAATGATATTTGCATTATTGGTAGGTTATGTTTTTTCCATTTCATTTGTATTTAATAATGTGTTTAAACCCCATCACCGAGATCGTTTTAATATTTTATTAGGGAAAGAAGTAGATTTAAAAGGAACGGGATACAACACCAATCAATCAGAAATTGCTATTGGATCTGGAGGTTGGCACGGAAAAGGATTTTTAGAAGGTACCCAAACCCGTGGAGATTTTGTACCCGAACAACATACCGATTATATTTTTACCATAGTTGGCGAAGAATGGGGTTTTTTAGGCGCTTCGTTAGTTATTCTTTTATTTTCGGGATTGATTCTAAGAATTATTTATTTATCAGAAAAACAAAAAAACAATTTTAACCGAATTTATGGTTACTGCGTAGCCGCCATCTTTTTTGTCCATTTTTTAATTAACGTCGGAATGGTTCTAGGAGTGATGCCTACCATTGGAATTCCTTTGCCTTTCTTTTCTTACGGTGGTTCTGGTTTGTGGAGTTTTACCGTATTGTTATTTATTTTTCTTAAATTGGATGCTAATAAGATTAACGATTGGTAATTATATTTTGAAGAAAAAAATCCAAAAATACCATCCCTTTTTTGCTTTTTTAATTAAATTCCTAATAGTCTACACAGTATTGGTGATTGGATACAAAAAGTATTTGGACCAATATGATAAAACTCTTTTCGAAGTAGATCAAGTCACAAGGTCGGTATCGGAAATGGCCAGTAAAACAATCGAAATTTTAGGTTATTCAGCCGATATTCAAAGTCATCCCACTGAACAATCCATGGTTTTGTTTATTAATCAAAAACCTATTGTACGGATTATTGAAGGCTGTAATGCGATTAGTGTTATGGTTATTTTTATAGCTTTTTTAATAGGGTATTCAGGATCTATCAAGAATACTGTTTGGTTTGCTTTTTTTGGTTTGTTGGTTATTTTTATTTTAAATATTGTAAGAATTGTAGTGATTTCAATAGCCTTATTTCACGCTCCAAAATATGAGCATTTTTTGCATGAAATTGTTTTTCCGTTAATTATTTACGGAATAACATTCTTACTTTGGATTGTTTGGGTAAATCAATTTTCGTATCATGCTAAAGACGCTAAATAAACATAAAATAGATTTTTTGTGGACTACTTTATTGGTGGTGTTATTTGCTTTGATTAGAACTTTTGAAAATGAATTATTTTACGATCCTTTTTTGGATTATTTCAAAAGAACTTATTTATACGAACCCTTTCCTAAGTACGACAGCGTTCAATTATATTTGAATTTAATTTTTAGATACTCTTTAAACACGGTAATATCCTTAGCTATCTTACAAGTTTTGTTTCATAAAAAAGCTTACTTAAAATTAGCTTTAGCATTTTACTCGGTATCATTAGTCTTACTGTTAATTGCCTTTTCTTTGGCCCTTAATTTTACAGACTTTAAAGATTACCAATACCTGTTTTACATCCGAAGATTTTTGATTCAACCTTTGTTGCTGTTGTTGCTTATCCCAGCATTTTATTATCAAAAGAAGTTTGCCTAATCTTTACTTCAAAGAGCAGGTGTTTCTTAAAACATTTAATTAGGATTCCCTCCCCATTAATTGATTAGCAAAAGCAATTAAAACCTCTTTGCGTTTGTTGGATAAGTTAATCGAATCTAATACGCTTAAAGCCTTTTGGGTATATTCTTGAATAGCTATTTGAGTGGCTTTGTCGCTACCTGTTTTAATGAATAGATTGCGAACGGTTTTGACTTTTTCTTCTGGATTTTCGGGTTTGCTATTAAATAAGTCTAGCAAAGTATTTTGGTCTTCTGGCGTGGCGTTTTCTAAAGCTTTTAGGTACAAATAGGTTTTTTTGTTTTCAATAATATCACCACCTACTTGTTTTCCAAACAAGTCTGGATCACCAAAAGCATCTAAATAATCATCCTGTAACTGAAAAGCAATGCCTAAATTGAGTCCAAATTGATACATCAGTAAACCATCTTCTTTATCTGCTTTGGCAACAATGGCTCCCATACGCATAGCTGCCGCAACCAATACAGCGGTTTTGTAAGCAATCATCTTTAAATATTCTTCTATACTTACATCGTTTCTAGTCTCAAAATCTACGTCCATTTGTTGACCTTCGCAAACTTCTAAAGCGGTGCGGGTAAATAGTTTGGCTAATTTTTTATAGACCTTTGGCTCGTAAATGTCAAAGTATTGGTAAGCCAAAATCAACATGGCGTCTCCGGAAAGTATGCCTGTATTTAAATTCCATTTTTTATGAACGGTTTCATGACCTCTTCTTAAAGGAGCTTCGTCCATAATATCATCGTGCACTAACGAAAAATTATGAAAAATTTCTACGGCCATAGCTGCGGGCAGGGCTCTTTCGTAGCTTTCGTCGAATAACTCTGCTGTTAAAAGGGTTAGGGTAGGGCGTAACCTTTTTCCTTTCAGATTCATAATATAATTAATCGGCTGGTATAGGTTGTCGGGTTGTTTGTTGAAAGGATTTTCTTGTAAGTGTTTTAAAAATAATCCTTGTAAATCAGCTATCGTATGCATGGTCAAAACATTTTTGGCTAAAATAAGTATAAATCTTTCAAACACATATAACGACATTCTTTAATATTACGTTAAAAACTTTGGAAACTTTTTTAGTTTTTAAAGTTTCCTGATTATATTTGCGCCATCAAAAAATGGATTAAACTTAAGAATGAAGGAAAAAATTTTAATCAAAGCTACCGAAATGTATTTGTCCTTGGGCTTTAAGAGTGTAACCATGGATGATATTGCTGCCGAAATGGGTATTTCTAAAAAAACCATTTATCAGTATTATGAAAATAAATCGGATTTGATTTTGGATTGCGCCTTGTATTTGTTCGAAACGATTAATTCGGGTATTGATGAAATCTTTCTGCTGAACCTGAATCCAATTGAAGAATTGTTTGAAATTAAAAACTTTATCCTTAATCGTTTAAACGACGAAAAAACCTCCCCGATGTATCAATTGCAAAAATTTTACCCTAAGGTATATGATTTGTTGCGTCAAAAACAATTCGAAAAAATGGACAGTTGTGTATTGCAAAATATAGAACGTGGGGTGCAAATGGGTTTATACCGAAAAAGTATCGATAAAGAATTCGTGGCTAGAATCTATTTTTCGGGTATGATTGCCATTAAAGATAAAGACCTTTTTCCTGCGGAGCAATTTAAGGATGCCGAATTGGTGGAAAAGTACTTAGAATATCATTTGCGTTCTATTGCCACCAAAGAAGGGATTAAAATATTAGAACAATTTCAAAATTAAAAACAAACAAAAATGCTATATATGAAATCTTTACGAATATTAACTTGGTCTATTTTACTGGGGGGTTGGGCAGTTTCGGCTCAGCAAACCAAAAATACCAGCTATGCTTTTAGTTTAAAACAGGCTATTGAGCATGCTTTAAAAAATAATTCAGAAGTAATTAATGCCAACAGGGACATTGAAACGGCTCGATTAAAAAAATGGGAAACCACTGCTAGTGGATTGCCTCAAATTAATGGTTCGGTAGATGTGTTGGATAACATTCAGGTGCAACGTCAGGGTATTCCTGCTGTAGCATTTAACCCTCAGGCACCTGCAGGACAAATTGCAGCGGTGGGTTTTGGAGTTAAATACAATGCCAATGCTAAAATAACTTTACAACAGTTGATTTTTGATGGATCTTATTTGGTTGGATTGCAAGCAGCTAAAACCTATTTACAGTATTCCGAAAATGCCAAATTAAAAACAGAGTCCGACATTAAAGAAATGGTGATTAATACCTACGGAAATGTGTTGTTAGCGCAAGAAAGTATTTTGGTGTTAGAAAAAAACAAAGCCACTTTAGAAAAGAACCATAAAGAAATCACTGAAATTTACAAAAACGGATTAACCGAAGAAGAAAGCGTAGAGCAGTTAGGGATTACTTTAGGTTCGGTAACCAGTGCTTTAAATTATTCTAAAAGAATCCATCAGGTGGCTTTAAAAATGTTAAAAGTAACCTTAGGATTGTCTTTAACCGACGAATTGGTTTTGTCTGATGCTTTAGAAAATCTTACACAAGACAACGTTCAGTTGGCCTTATTAAGTGAGTCTTTTAATTTGTCTAACAATATCAATTATCAAATCGTTCAAAACAATCAAGACAAAGAACGTTTATTATTAAAGTTAGAAAAAAGCAGAATTCTACCTTCGTTAGGAGCTATGGCTTATGCAGGTTACAATTCGTTTGATAATCAGTTTAATTTCTTTTCAGCTCAACAACAATGGTACGACTACTCTGCTATAGGATTAAGTTTACAAGTACCGTTATTCAGTAGTTTTAAAAGTGGCGCTAGAATTCAACAAGCTAAAATTGCTTTTGAAAAAGCCAAAACATTGTCCGAGGATACTGCTAAACAATTACAATTAGCATATGATAAAGCCAAAAGTGATTACGAGTATAGTATTGAACAATACGCTACGTCCAAAAACAATTTGGAATTAGCCCGAAGAATCGAAGCCAAACAACAAATTAAATTTAAAGAAGGACTTTCTACCAGTTTTGAATTTACCGAAGCGCAACGTCAGTTGTATGCCGAGCAACAAAATTATTTACAAGCCATGGTTGAAGTCATCAACAAAAGAGCGGCTTTAGAAAAAATATTAAACAAATAATCGAACAAAACCACCCTAAATATTCATTTTATGAAAAATGTAATTGCCTATCTATTTACTGCCTTGGTTGTATCATCATGCGGTAATGCCAGTGTTTCTGAAGATAAAAAAATTCAAGAAATCATAGATTCTAACGATTTATTAAAAATTAAAAACAAAAGAACAGAAGTTCAAGCCGTGTACGAAAAGTATGCGAAAGAATTAAAAGTTTTAGATGAAGCCATTGCCAAATTAGACACTTTGCGTAAAGTTCCTTTGGTTACGGTGGTTAGTGTAAAAGACACCTTGTTTAAACACCATATTGAAATTCAAGGAAGTGTAGATACTAAAGAAAACATTTTGGTGTATCCTCAGTTTTCCGGAGCCGTAGTTTCTTTACAGGTAAAAGCGGGTCAAAAAGTAAGTAAAGGACAAGTATTAGCCACCATTGAAGATGGTGGATTACGTTCGCAATTGGCACAATTAGAAACCCAAGCCAGTTTGGCTAAAACTACTTACGAAAGACAATCGCGTTTATGGAATCAAAAAATAGGTTCTGAAATTCAGTATTTGCAAGCCAAAACCAATATGGAAAGCACTCAAAAAATGGTAGCTCAATTAAAATCACAAGTAGAAAAAACGTTGGTGAAAGCACCATTTTCGGGTTATGCAGATCAGGTTATGATTGAAGCAGGGCAAGTAGTAAGCCCGGGTGTGCCATTAATCAGGGTGGTAAATTTGTCGGACATGTACGTAAGTGCATCAGTTCCAGAAGGATATTTAAGTCGATTAAAAGTAGGTACTACCGTTGAAGTATTTGTGAAAACCATCGGAAAAAATTACGTAGGTAAAGTTCGTCAAATCGGAAATTACATCAATCCAAATAACCGCAGTTTTGATATTGAAATTTCGATTCCAAATAGTGATAATTTGTTAAGACCCAATCAGGTAGCTGTTTTAAAAATTGAAGATTATGTAAATACGAAGGCCATAGTAGTTCCAGAAAACATTGTTCAAGAAAATGCGAATGGCGAAAAAATCATTTTTAAAGTAGAAATACCAGATGCTAAAGGGTTTACCAAAGTGGTTAAACAAGTAGTGGAGTTGGGGCAAACCACCAATTCACTTGTGGAGGTAAAATCCGGATTAACCGCCAATACTTTAATTATTAAAGAAGGCGTGAAAGGCTTAAGCGATGGATCAAAAGTTCAAGTGATTAAATAAAAACAAAACTGATGAACGATAAAAAAATAGAAAAAAAGTTTGCCCTTTCTACTTGGGCAATCAATAATAAAAGTACCGTTTACGTAATTACTCTTATCATTTTGATCGGAGGATTGCTGTCGTACTATGCCATGCCGCGTGAGGCTTTTCCAGAGATTATTGAAACCAAAATATATGTAAGTTCAGTATATCCTGGAAATGCAGCCGAAGATGTTGAAAAGTTAGTGACCAAACCCTTAGAAGAAGAGTTTAACAATATTAGTGGGGTTACTAAAATCACTTCGAATACTTTGGAAGATTATTCCATGATTTTGGTGGAATTTGATGAAGACATTCCCGTGGAAGCGGCAAAACAAAAAGTAAGGGATAAAATTGATTTAGTAAAATCCGATACTGAGTGGCCAACCATAACTGGTGGTGCCAAAGTAGAACCCAATGCTTTTGATTTAAATATTGCGGAAGAATTCCCCATTTTAAACATCAACTTATCAGGAGATTTACCCGCTGATAAATTAAAAGAGTACGGAGAATACTTAGAAGATAAAATCGAAAGATTACCACAAATTAAAGAAGTAGCCATCCGTGGAGTGCAAGACAAAGAAGTAGCCATTTCGGTAGATATGCACAAAATGGCGGCCTCTCAGGTAAGTTTTGACGATATCATAAATGCCGTAAACTACGAGAATAAAACCGTATCGGGCGGAAATGTAACCAACAACGGTATTAAAAAGAATATCAGAGTGGTGGGGGAAATCAAAAATCCATCAGACATTGGTAACATTGTAGTTAAAAAACAATACGGAGTAGTATATTTAAAAGACATTGCCTCCATCTCTTTTGTGGAAAAAGAAAGAACCACGTTTGCCCGTGAATTTGGCGAAGCCGTAGTTACCCTTGATGTTAAAAAACGAAGCGGTAAAAACATGGTGGAAGCCAATGAATTAATCAAAGAAATTGTAGAAGAGGCGCAGGCTCATTATTTGCCAGAAAATGTAAAAATTTCCTATTCAAATGACCAATCCATTAAAACAGTTGCACAAGTAGATGATTTGGTAAACAACATCATATTTGGGGTGATTTTGGTTGTAGGGGTTTTGATGTTCTTTTTAGGATTTAAAAATGCCGTTTTTGTAGGTTTTGCGATTCCATTATCGATGTTTATGTCATACATCATATTGGCATCTTTTGGTATTACTTTAAATACCATGGTGTTGTTTGCCTTAGTAATGGGATTAGGAATGTTGGTAGACAACGGAATTGTGTTGGTGGAAAATGTTTATTCCTTAATCAGCGAAGGCATGTCGCCTAAAAAAGCTGCTATTGAAGGAATTGGTGAAATTGCCTGGCCCATTATCGCTTCTACAGCGACTACTTTGGCGGCCTTTATTCCGTTAGGATTATGGCCAGGAACCATGGGTAAATTTATGATATACTTCCCAATGACCTTATCCATAGTTTTATTTTCATCCTTGTTTGTAGCCTTGGTGATTAACGCCATGTTAACGGCTGCTTTCATGAAGAAAACCGAAGAAGTCATTTCTAAAAAAGCACTTCATAAAATGACTGTCGTTTTAGTGAGCTTAGGATTGTTATTATTGGTTTATGGATTTATAAACGATGCAGGTGGTTTCAGAGGGATTGGAAACTTAATGTTGTTTACCGCTATTATGTTGTGGGTTTATAAATACTTCATGGTGCAAAGACAAGATTATTTTCAGGAAGTGACTTTAGTTAAGATTGAAAATGCTTATAAAAGATTATTACAGTACTTTTTAACAGGCAGAAGAGCGACTTGGGTATTGCTTTCAACTTTTGGATTATTTGTTTTTTCCATTATGTTATTAGGTATCACTCAGCCTAAAGTATTGTTTTTTCCAGAAAATCAACCCAATCAAATATTTGTATACATTGAATTTCCCGAAGGAACCGACATTGCTAAAACCAATGCCTTTACTAAAGAAATAGAAAGGAAAGTATACGCTTCCATTAAAAAATATCAAGAACCAGATGGTTATAATTTTATGGTGGAATCGGGTATTGCTATTGTAGGCGAAGGTGCAGGAAATCCACAAACCGAAGGTGCTTCGCAAAATGAAATGCCACATCGAGGCAGAATTACCTTGTCTATGCGTGATTTTAAATATCGAAAAGGCGTAAACAGTAACGATGTAATGACTGAAATTCGTGAGGCTGTAAAAGGATATGCAGGAGTTTCTATCATTGTTGAAAAAGAGCAAAACGGACCGCCAGCAGGTTATCCTGTAAATATTGAAATTTCGGGTGAAGATTACAACGCCATGTTGGTAGAAGCCGAAAAAATCAAAGACTTTATCAATTCAAAAAATATTCAAGGTATTGAGGAATTAAAAATCGATGTAAATAAATCAAAACCAGGGATAGAAATTGATGTAGATCGCGAAAAAGCAGGACAAGTAGGTATTACAACTGGGCAAGTAGGAATGACCTTGCGTAGAGCGATTTTCGGAGAAAAGATTTCTACTTACAAAGAAGGAAAAGATGATTACGAAATCAATGTGCGTTTTTCTGAAGACTTTAAAAATAATTTTAATGCTTTAGTGAATCAGCCAGTCACTTTCAGAGATCAAACCAACGGACAATTACAACAAGTGCCAGTTTCTTCTTTAGTGACTTTAAAAAATACCAACTCGTTTAATACCATTAAACGTAAACATTTAAAAAGAGTAATTACCGTGTATTCTAATATTTTAGAAGGATATAATGGAAATGAAATTGTAGAAAAAATAAAATCGGAAGTAAGTACTTATCAAATGCCTGAAGGTATTTCGTATGCTTTTACAGGCGAGCAAGAAGAGCAAGCTAAAAACATGAGTTTTTTATTATATGCTTTGTTGTTAGCCGTGGCATCTATTATTTTGATTTTGGTAGCTCAGTTTAATTCCATTTCAAAACCAATCATTATTATGGTGGCTGTGGTGTTGAGTTTTATTGGGGTGTTTTTAGGGATGATTATTTTTGGGGACGAGTTTGTCATCATTATGACCATGATGGGGATTATATCCTTAGCGGGAATTGTGGTAAACAACGCCATTGTATTGGTGGATTATACGCAGTTGTTATTCGACAGAAGAGCGGCTGAATTAGGTTTAAAAGAAGGGGCTTTATTGTCTAAAGAAGATTATTTTAATGCGGTAGTAGAAGGAGGTCGTTCTCGTTTAAGACCCGTATTGTTAACCGCAATTACCACGGTGTTGGGGTTAATTCCGTTAGCGGTTGGTTTTAATATTGACTTCTTCTCTTTATTTATTGATTATAATCCAAACATATTCATTGGTGGAGACAACGTAGTATTTTGGGGGCCATTAGCCAAAACCGTAATTTACGGTTTAACCTTTGCTACATTCTTAACCTTGGTAGTCGTGCCAGCCATGTTTTATATGTTGTGTGTGGCTAAGATTAAGTTTAAGAAAAAGTAATTGATTAGTATTTACAATAAAAAAGGGTTGCCGACTGGCAACCCTTTTTTATGCTATCAAAAGATATATTTATTCTTTAATAAATCTTAAAGTAACCATTTGATTATTTGTATTCGTAACTTTTACTAAGTAAATGCCTTGGGCTAAACCTTCTATGCTTATTGCATTATTAGCGATAGCGCTTCCTGTATAAATTCCTAAAGTTTTTCCAGTAATGTCTAATACTTCTGCTTTAAGAACTTCTTGGCTGAAGTTTAATACCGAGTAAGCAGGATTTGGATAAATGGATAAACTGGCTTTGTTGTTTATTCCAGTTAGCTCATTGGTGGACAACAATAAAGGTTCTGTTTTGTTTAAATATAAACGGTATTCTCCAGGAGCAAAATTTAATTTTGCGGTAAGTTCAGTTACTTTTATTTCTTGACCCGTAAAAAAGTCAAACCATGTACCTGCGTGTGGAAAATTCGGATTTATTTCAGCTGCAACTACATCAAAATTTCCTAATACCACGGCGTTTAAACCTTCTGCTGATTTGTCTTCTCTTTCGTATAAAAGGATTCGTTTTAGATTTGAACTAACCGCTAAAGCTGCATAATCGGTATTAAATGTTTTAGGATAAGTTTGTTTTAAAGCATTTAGTTTAGCGTATGTATTAAAAATACTTTTACGAGCTTCATCTTCATAATATTCCCACTTTACGGGTTTTCTACCTGTTCTACAACTGTTGTTATAGGTTCCATTTGTACAATAATTGATGCCGTAATCGTATCCTAATTCTCCAAACTGCCATATCATTTTTGGTCCTGGAATGGTTAAAAAGAAACTGGTAGCCAATTGACATCTTTTTACAGCGGTGTCAAAATCCTTGGTATTGTATGTTAAGTCTGTAGAAACTTTTCCAAAATTCTTTAATCTGTACATCATTCTTTCTTCGTCGTGGCTTTCCATATAGGAAACCAGATTTTTTTTACTCCAACCTCTTGTTTTGTAATAAGCGCGTCCTAAATTTGATTTTCCGTTTTCATGATTACCCATGGCGGCTTCCCCATAGTTATAATTCATATTTCCCCAAGGCATTATATCTTTGTTTGCTAATACAAGTTCTTCGGAATTATCTGCTAAATGTTCAATGGTAAAAGCAATATCATTTCCGTGGTTGGCGAAAACATAATTTGCATAATCGGTTAGGCGGTCTATACGTTCTTGGTTATAGGCACTGCCCCAATCACCCACAGCATATTCTTTATTGGTGAATCCTTTAGATAAATCTAATCTGAATCCATCTACTTTGTATTCGTTAATCCAGTACGACATCACGTCTTTGATCCATCTTTGCGTATGGGGTGATTCGTGATTTAGTTTGTAGCCATAACGCATTCCAGGCTCATTAAAATTGTGCTTAGGAGCGTAATATGGATTTCCAACAGTTGTTCCGCCATTATTAGAATTGTATTCGTACATTCTTAAAAAAGGTGATTGACTAAAGGTGTGGTTAAAAACTACGTCTAATATCACAGACATTCCTCTGGCGTGGCAAGCGTCTACAAATTCTTTAAATTTGTTTTTAGGACCATAAGCTTTGTCTAAAGCAAAGTAAAAACTCGGATTATAACCCCAACTATCATTGCCTTCAAATTCGTTTACAGGCATTAATTCGATTCCTGTTACACCTAATTCTTTTAAAATATCTAACTTTTGTATGGCAGCCTCAAAGGTACCTTGTGCGGTAAAATCTCGGATGTGCATTTCGTAAAATACCGTGTTGGTTTTGTCGGGTCTTTTAAAATCTGTTGCTTTCCACTCATACTGTGGTTCGTTTATTTGAAATAAAGAACAAATTCCAGTGGTTTTTCCTGTAGGATATTTTTTTAGATTCGGATAAACTGCATTGGTTATATATTTATCCATATCAGGATCTAAAGTTTTTTCAGTATAACCGTCTGCTACACGATTGTTAAAATCAATGGCGTATTGGTAGGCGTATTCTGTATTCGGGTCTAAATTGGCGGCTGGAATGGTTAACCAATAATAATCGCCATCTCTTTTCATTTGGTATGTTGGCGAAAAAGTCCAATCATTAAAGTCTCCTACCAACATCACTCCCACTTTATTGGGTGCAAATAACATAAAAGTAACATCGCCATTAGGCATTTTATTAACCCCATGTTTTAAATTGGAAGGTCTGGTTTCCTCTTGAGTTAATTCAGGTACATAAATTTTAATTTCATTGGTCTTGTCATTTCCGTCACCAACAGACGCAAATACTTTTAAGGTAATTTCACCAGATTGAGCAATAGTATGTGTATGCGATATTGTTTTTATGGCATTTTCAGATTTTACCAGTACATCGTTTACATATAATGCCATAAAAGAATCTACCGAAGCATCGCCAGTAATGGTAATGTCCGTGCCTTGTAAAAACACACCCCCTGTTTTTGGACTGCTTAAAACGGTATGTAGTCCTGGTTCATAAATCGGTATAAAAACATCATTACCTTCGGATTTTATAGTGCCAGTGGCATTTCTTACTACCAAACATATTTCAGATATTTTACTGGTACTAACTACTTTAAAATAGTCGTATAAATTGCCTAGGTTTAGTTCGTATAAATTACCTTCTACATTGGTAAAGGTGTTTTCTACGCCATTTGCAGGCCAAGCTTTAATTACGTTTTTCCACCGAACTCCGTCTACAGTAAGTCCAATGTGTGCGTAAATTTTTGTTTCAGCAGCTAGCGGGGTATTGGTTTTATCAAATTTTAAAACAATGTTGTCCGAACTAGTGGGCACAACAGGTGCGGTGCTGATTCCTACTTGAGCTAAAATTTTAGCTGTAAATAGTAGGAATAGAAATAATAGTAGAGTAGTTTTTTTCATAAAAAAATAAATTTAAGTTGAACAAGTTAAGAAAATATTCAAAATAATGGTAGATAATTAACTTATGTTAAGTTCTTTACGTGAAGAGGAAGTGAAAATAGAAGCGGGTTAAAACTAAAAAAGCCCTCCATTTAAGTGGAAAGCTCTTCATTGGTTAACAACCAAACGGGTAACGAATTACCCACAACACAACTCCTTTAATGTTTTTATTTAAAAAAAGCCCTCCTTTTTAAGAAGAGCTTTTTTAAATGACCCTTTCGGGTTTTTGCGGTCTGGACGGGACTCGAACCCGCGACCCCATGCGTGACAGGCATGTATTCTAACCAACTGAACTACCAAACCTTCCGATTAATTCGGTTGCAAATATACAGCAGTTTTTTTTTCTATGCAACAGTTTTAAAATATTTTTTTAAAGAAATTATCTAAACTTTTGTCTTTCAGTAAGGTAAGTGGTAATAATATTTTCAAATGAACTTTGAATGGGTGCTTTTACATATTTAATATGATATTGGGCGCACAATAATTCTGTCCTTTTAAAAAAATCAGACACTTTTTGAGCATATTCTTGTTGTATTTGTTCAGGGAATAATTGAATAGTTTCTCCTGTTTCTACATCAATAAATTTTTTGGGCTGGTTACCAAAATGAAGCAACCCTTCTTTTTCTGCATCGTGCACATGAAATAAAACGACTTTGTGCTTATTGTATTTTAAATGTTTTAAAGCTTCGAAAAGTTCTTTTTCGTTAGTGTCTTCAAAAAAATCCGTGAACAAAATTACCATGGAACGCCTGTGAATATTTTCAGCAATCTGATGTAAGAATTCTGTGCTTTTCGTTTTTTTAGATTGAACAGGATTTTTTAAGGTCTTTTCTAACACATCAAACAACATTCTAAAATGTTTGTCGCTTCCTTTTTCACCAGTATAAAATTCATAAGTATCAGAATATATACTTAGTCCGGCAGCATCTCGTTGTCTTTTTAGTAATTGTAATAAAACAGAAGCAGTTAAAACACTAAATCCTATTTTATTTTCTAGGTAAGTTTCGTGTTGTTTAACTATCGGATAGTGCATCGAAGAAGAATTGTCAATAATGATATGGCAACGCATATTGGTTTCTTCTTCATATTGCTTAGTATACAATCGGTCAGTTCTGGCAAATAATTTCCAGTCTATGTTTTTAGTGCTTTCGCCTGAATTGTAAATTTTGTGTTCAGCAAATTCTGCAGAAAATCCATGAAAAGGACTTTTGTGCATGCCTGAAATAAATCCTTCTACAATTTGATGCGCCAATAGTTCCAGATTTTTAATTCCTGTAATACGGTTGGTGTTTTGTTGAAGATTCATGGAGTAGATTTAAAACTTTTGGATAAAGTTAAAAATATTTTAGGTTGATTTTGTAACTTTTTATTCAAACCCAACGTATAATGCGTTTAGTTAACTAATTTCAGAAATTCACTTTAAGAAACATGAGACAACTTAAAATTACCAAACAGGTTACCAACAGGGAAACAGCATCATTAGATAAATACCTTCAAGAAATTGGAAAGGTAGATTTGATTACAGCTGATGAAGAGGTGGAATTAGCCCAAAGAATTAAAGCGGGTGACCAACGTGCTTTGGAAAAATTAACCAAAGCGAATCTTCGTTTTGTGGTTTCAGTTTCTAAACAATACCAAAATCAAGGATTAACGTTACCCGATTTAATTAACGAAGGAAATTTAGGTTTGATAAAAGCGGCAATGCGTTTTGACGAAACCCGTGGTTTTAAATTCATTTCATATGCCGTTTGGTGGATTCGTCAATCTATATTACAAGCTTTAGCGGAACAATCTAGAATTGTAAGATTACCTTTAAATAAAATTGGTTCGATTAATAAAATCAATAAAATGTACGCAGTATTGGAACAAGCCAATGAGCGTGCTCCATCAGCAGAAGAGATTGCCAAAGAATTAGACATGACGGTGAATGATGTAAAAGAGAGTATGAAAAACTCTGGTCGTCATTTATCTATGGATGCGCCTTTAGTAGAAGGAGAAGATTCTAACTTATACGATGTATTGCGTTCAGGAGAATCTCCAAACCCAGACAGAGAATTAATTGCAGAATCTTTAAGAACTGAAATTGAAAGAGCGTTGGAAACCATTACGCCACGTGAGGCAGACGTAGTTCGTTTATATTTTGGTTTAGGTGATCAACACCCAATGACTTTGGAAGAAATCGGAGAAACCTTTGATTTAACTCGTGAGCGTGTGCGTCAGATTAAAGAAAAAGCCATTCGTAGATTAAAACATACTTCCAGAAGTAAAATTTTAAAAACTTACTTAGGATAAATAAAAACAAAGCCCCGAAAAATTCGGGGCTTTCTTATTTTAAAATCTCACTCATTTCCTGTTGTAACTTCAAAGCCTCTTCACGGGCTTTTTCGGCAAAATCTAAGCCGTTTGAAGCATAAATAATCCCTCGGGAAGAATTAATCAATAAGCCTACATTTTGTTCGTTCATGCCGTATTTACAAACTTCTTGTAAACTACCGCCTTGCGCTCCTACACCAGGAACTAATAAAAAACTATCGGGAACAATTTTTCTGATTTCTGTAAAATATTCTGCTTTAGTAGCGCCAACTACATACATCAAATTTTGGCTGTTTTTCCAAGATTTTGAAGTTTCTAATACTTGTTTATACAATTCTATTTCACCTACTTTTTTAGTCTGAAAATCAAAAGCCCCTTCGTTAGACGTTAAGGCTAATAAAATGGTGAATTTATTTTCGAAAGCTAAAAAGGGTTCTACTGAATCTTTGCCCATATAGGGAGCAACAGTTACACTGTCAAAATTCAAATCCTCTAAAAAAGCTTTCGCATACATGCTAGAGGTATTGCCAATATCGCCACGTTTAGCATCGGCAATAGTAAAAATATCAGGATGTTTTTCGTTTAAGTAATTGATGGTTTTTTGCAAAGAAATCCAACCTTTAATTCCATACGCTTCGTAAAAAGCAGTGTTGGGTTTATAAGAAACACACAAATCATGCGTAGCATCAATAATCGCTTTGTTGAATTCAAAAATAGGATCTTCCGTTTGCAACAAATGCGCAGGAATTTTATTCAAATCCACATCCAATCCAATACATAAAAAGGATTTTTTCTTTTTTATTTGTGCTGTTAGGTGTTGGGTATTGGGTATTGGGTATTGGGTATTGGGTATTGATGACATGCTAAAATTCTTTTACAGTTAATGAATCAGCGTAGTTTTTTAGAGATTGTATCTTTTTTTGAATCAAGTGAAGTTCTGTTATTATTTCAGAAAAATCAGCATCACTAATGTAATTTATTTTATTAGCGATGATTAATTGGGTTTCTAATTCAAAAGAAGAACCAAGACTAATTTGTAAAAATCTTGAGAAATCTTTTTGGGTGTTTCTAGAGCAACCCTCTGCTATGTTTGAAGGTATAGAAACAACACTTCTGGATATTTGTGAAGACAATCCGAATTTTTCACTTGAAGGAAAATAATCTAAAAATGAATAAATTTTCTTTGAAAAATCAACAGAAATATTCCAAACATCTAAATCTCTAAAATTTCTCATTTGTAAAAATTATTCAAGACCAAAAACCTAACACCTATAACCCAAAACCAATTAAAAAACCTCGCTTTCCTTCAACTTCTCGGTATTATTTACCAATTGTAATTCATCAACAATTTTTTGAATGTCACCATTCATGATGTTGCCTAAATCGTATAAAGTTAAACCTACACGGTGGTCGGTTACCCTACCTTGTGCATAGTTATAAGTTCTAATTTTAGCAGAACGGTCGCCAGAACTTACTTGAGAAGTTCGTTTAGAAGCGTCTTCGGCTTGTTTTTTAGCCAATTCCATTTCGTATAAACGGGAACGCAATACCGTTAAAGCCTTATCTTTATTCTTGTGTTGTGATTTTTGATCCTGACATTGCGCCACCAATCCCGTAGGAATGTGTGTTAAACGCACTGCCGATTTGGTAGTATTTACCGATTGACCTCCTGGACCAGAAGAACAGAAATAATCAATACGTACATCATTCATGTCAATTTGAACGTCAAACTCTTCTGCTTCTGGTAAAACCATTACCGTAGCGGCCGAAGTATGAACACGTCCCTGAGTTTCTGTTTGTGGTACACGTTGCACACGGTGTACACCTGCTTCAAACTTTAAAGTACCATAAACATCTTCGCCAGTAACCTCAAAAATCACCTCTTTAAAACCTCCCGAAGTTCCTTCGTTCATGTCTACCACACTGGTTCTCCAGCCTTTGTTTTCACAATATTTGGTGTACATTCTAAACAAGTCCCCTGCAAAAATACTGGCTTCGTCTCCTCCTGTTCCAGCACGGATTTCCACCATCACATTTTTAGCGTCTTCGGGGTCTTTCGGAATCAACATAAATTTGATTTCTTCTTCTAATTCAGGTAAGCGTTCTTTGGCTTCCTCGATTTGCATTTTGGCCATTTCCACCATTTCGGCATCACTACCATCCGCTATAATTTCGTTAGCCTCGTCAATGTTACCCATTAAAGTAACATACTCGTTTCGTTTTTCAACAAGCGCTTTTAAATCTTTGTATTCTTTATTTAACTGAATGTAACGTTTTTGATCAGCAATCACATCAGGCTGAATAATCAAATCCGAAATTTCATCAAAACGTTGTTTGATAATCTGTAAGCGGTCTAACATAAGAAATCGACTTTTATTTAGGTCGGCAAAATTACAAAAAAATGTTCAGTACACTTCTAACTATTTTAGTAAGATTTTGGGCGTTGCGGAAACCGCCACGTTTTTCGTTCCAATCTTTATTGCCCAAAATGCGGGGCAATAAAGGATTTCCACTGCAACCGTTAACGCAAATCAGGTTTCTTAAAATGATAATTAATTCCCATTTCAAAACCCAAGGCATTCAAGCCATTATTAGGTTTTAAAATATTTGCACTAGAAGAATGTCTAAAAAAAGTTCTAGAATCTATACTGAATTGCCCTAATTGATATTGAATTCCTAAGGCTATAATATCCGAAAAAGCATATCCTTTAGACTGTCTTTCGGTTGTGGTATCTATATAAGCAGGGCCAATGTTTCCGTAACCATACACCGAAAGATTTTTATCAATAAGATACCTATACAACAAACCTAAATTTAAAGCATATTCTTTAAAATTCTTGGGCGTCATATACATAGTTTTTTGTTCCTCGGTGGTAGGGAAGTATTTAAAACCAATGTACCAATAATTATATAATTCATGTGAAGACTGATAATAGGTAGGCTCTACTAATAATTCCCATTGGTGATTGTTTTTGTGCTTCAGTAAAAAATGAGAAGCAAGTTTAAAGGATCTAAATTCATAAACATAATCAGTGTCTTCAAATAAAAAATTACCTTGTTTCCCTGTTCCGTATTTTAACCCTATTTGGGTTGTGTTTTTTTGAATCCAAGAAAGTTGTGCCTTCGCAGATAAAAAAAATAAAAACATTGTAATGATGATGAGTTTTCGAATCATTGGATTTGAGCCTCAATTATTTTTTAAAGTACTTTTTATATTTAAAATAAGACGCACTACCTAATAGCGTTACAAAAACTAAGGAATAATACACAAAATCAGGGGTAACAACCTTGTCGCCGCTGGCGTAGGAGTGTAAGCCTGTTAGGTAAAAATTCACACCAAAATAGGTCATCATAATCGAGGAGAAGGCCAAAATGGCGGTTAGATTAAAAATCCATAAACTACGTAAGCCTGGAACTAAACGCATGTGAATCACAAAAGCGTATACCATAATGCTGATTAATGCCCAAGTTTCTTTAGGGTCCCATCCCCAATAACGCCCCCAGCTTTCATTAGCCCATTGTCCGCCCAAAAAGTTTCCGATGGTTAACATGACAAGTCCGACAGTAAGTGCGGATTCGTTGATATAGGTGATTTCTTGTAGGTTCAGTTTAATTTTAGCTTGATTTTTCTCGTTGGTGAATAGCATAAGCAATAAGGCTACAATCCCTAAAATCATCCCTAAAGTAAAAGGACCGTAACTAGCTACAATAACCGCTACGTGTATCATTAACCAATAAGAATTTAACACAGGTTGTAGGTTAGCTATGGCCGGATCCATCCAATTCCAATGCGCAATCATTAAAATCATGGCGGTAACAAATGCGGTAGAAGCTACGGTAAGTTCGGATTTTCTTCCAAAAGCTAATCCAAAAAATTGAGTAGCCCAAGCGACGTATATCATAGATTCGTAAGCATCACTCCAAGGAGCGTGTCCTGAAATATACCATCGCGCAGCGAGTCCTAAAGTGTGAAGTGTAAATAAAATTCCAATGGTGCCGTGGCTGATTTTTACCAATAGGTTGATGGTTTTATTTTCTTTAAAAATTTTGATGATGATGAAAATGAACATCAGTAAACCGGCATATAAATACCACGAGAATAATTTTTTAAAGATGTCGTATTTGTTGTATATGATTTCAGAATTGATTTTTTCGTCAGATGGTCTTACGGTTTTTCCGTATTTTTTTTGAAAGTTTTCTAAGCTAACCAATAGTTCGTTAGCCGTTTTATAATCGCCTTTTTCTTGTCCGAGTTGTAAGGCATTCATATACAACGGTAATATGTTTTTGGTGTAGGTAGAATCAATCCCTGTTAAGTTAGTTTCGTTTAATTCTAAGTAAGAAACCCATTTGTTGTTGGGCTCGTAAGGAATCGGGAAGATTCGTAGAATTTGTCCACTTAAGGCGGAATATAATAGGGTTACTTTTTTGTCGGCTTCTATAAAATCTTTTTGGAATTGATTAGGCACAGCTGCTTTGTAAGCCTCGGCTAAATATTTTTCTAATTTATAATTGCCTCGATGATCAAAAAAAGCAATCAGCGGTGCGTATTTATCTTCCGAAGGAATACCAATAATATTACGGATGCTGTCGTTACCTTTTTTAAGATATATCATAGGTACATTATACCACAATTGTGGATACTGAGTCATGGATAAAAAAACTTGATCGGAATTCAAATCTTTATAAGTATCGCTTTTGCTGACTTTACGAACCAATTCCGAAGAAAAGGTATTGATGGGTTTCATTCTTCCACCGTCGTCTTGAATGACCAAACGTCCGAATTTTTCGGCATGCTCGGCTTTGGTGGATAGTTTATTGATTAAAGAATCTAATTTTTTAAGATTTTCTTGTGGCGAAGTGTGTTGGTGTTGCGCTTGAACGCCGAATCCGAATAAAAGCAAAATCAAAGACAACGTGGCTTTTTTGATTTTAATGGCGTCTATTTTTTGTTTTAAATCTCCGAAACGCGTGTTTTTATCGAATAACATCCACATTAAACCACCGTACAATAAAAAGTAACCGATGTACGTGATTAAAGTTCCCCAATAATCGTGATTTACCGAAAGTACGGTTCCTTTTTCGTCTTCGTCAAAAGAGGCTTGAAAAAATCGGTAGCCTTGGTGGTCTAATACATGATTCATATAAATATGCGCATCGAAAGGTTTGTTGCCATCTAACACGGTTACTTTGCTTTCAAAAGCGGCGTATCTTTTTTCGGTTCCTGGATATTTTTTAGCTATAAAATCATTTAGCTTGATGTTAAAAGGCAAGGTGTATACTTTGCTTCCGAACAATAAAGTGAATTCTAAATTTTTAGATTTAAAAACTTGTGGTTCGCCCATTTTACCTTTGGCTCCAATTAAAGTAATGATTTCGGATTGTCCTTCGGTAGTTACTTTTACTTGCAAGGCATCATCGCTTTTGGTTTTAAAATCGTTGTTAGATTCGTAAGCGATTTTTCCTTGCATGGCAGGTTCTGGAAACACAAACTGAGAACCTCCGATATTATATAAGGAACGCAGTTGTAAAGTTTGGGTGCTGTCTTTTAAAACTTGTCCTTGAAATTGATCGGCCATGCGCATAAAACTACCTTCAAAAGGGCTTTCTATGGTGTAATTATCGCCTTGTTGGGTAATGTTAATGGCACCCGAAGTGGGTTTGTTAAAAGCAAACAATACATTGTGAATGTTTTGCACTTCGCCTGATTTTAAAAAGTGATCGTGTCTTTTTCCGCCACCTGCTTCTACCATTTTTAAATAAGTAGTTCCGTTGGAATCGGCTACAATTTTTTGGGTGGCTCCCATAATATAATTGACGTATTCAATCGTAAATGGAATTTGATTAAAGTCTGCGGATAGGGTAAAATTGTTGTTGGTTACGGGCGATAAAATCAATGGTTTTTCAAATTCACGGCGTTTCATTTCTCCTTTGTATTCCCCATCTACCCATACGGTTAGGTGGGTTTTGTCGGAATAAATTTTGTTTTCGGTTGCGCCTTCGCGTATGGGCATCATACCTTCGTAACTGATGTATCGGGTAATAAAAGCGCCTAAAAGAATTAAAATAAAAGAAAGATGAATCACCAAAATAGACCATTTGGCTTTTTTGTATAATTGGTATTTTTTAATGTTGCCTAAAAAGTTAATCATAAAGAAAACCATAATGGTTTCGAACCACCAAGCGTTGTAAATTAAAATTCTGGCGGTGTCGGTATTATACTCACTTTCTATAAATGTTCCTATGCCCATGGCGGCTGCAAAAGCAATAAATAAAAAAGCCATAAGTCGGGTAGAAAACAAAACAGAAACCAATTGATTTTTCATAATACGTTTACTTTTGAAATAAGCGTTGCAAAAGTACTTATAAACTCGGTTTAATAGGTTCAACAAGGTGGTTTTTTTATACTTTTGCCACATGATAAAAATTGCAATAATAGGTTCGGGAAAAGTGGCTTCGCACTTGGTGGAAAAGGTTCTTTCTACTCCCGATTTGTTTTCTGTAGAGGTGTATGCTCGTAATCCAGAAAAAATAAAAGAAAAATTCAGCAACTTAAACGTGGTTTCAAGCGCTAAGGAATTAAAACCTGCGGATTTATACGTATTGGCAGTTTCCGATGATTCTATAGAAGAAGTAAGTCATGCGTTGCCTATAAAAAATCAGTTAGTGGTTCATATGGCAGGTAGTAGGCCCATCGATATTTTAAATTCTGCTAACCGAAAAGGGGTAATGTATCCGATTCAATCTTTTTCGAATAACAAAGCCACGGATTTTGAAAAATTGATTTTTTGCGTAGAAGCCGAAAACGAAGCGGATTACGAATTATTGGAACAGGTTGTAAAAGCATTGTCTTCTAATAGTTTAAGAATGAATTCCGAGCAAAGATTAACCTTGCATTTATCGGCAGTTTTGGTAAATAATTTTGTAAATCACTTGTATTATTTGGCTTCGGAATTGTGTTCAAAAGCAAATATTCCTTTTGAATTGTTACAACCTTTGATTTTGGAAACTACTCAAAAGATTCAAAAAATGACGCCATACGAAGCGCAAACAGGACCTGCTGTTCGAAACGACGCACAGGTAATTACCAATCATGTCTCTGCTTTAACCAATCAAAACTTGGCGAAAATATATCAACTACTTACAGAATCGATTCAAAAAACCTATGGCAAAAAGTTATAAAGAAATCATGAACGACATCACCACCTTTATTTTTGATGTGGATGGCGTATTAACTGATAGTAATGTAACCATTACCACCACTGGGGAATTGTTGCGTACCATGAATACGCGCGATGGTTATGCTATAAAAACAGCTATTGATAGCGGTTACACCGTTTGTGTGATTTCTGGTGGAAACAACGAAGGCGTTCGTAGTCGCTTGCGTGGATTGGGCGTTACCGATATTTACTTAGGTATTCACGATAAAATAGAAGTTTTTAAAGAGTTTACCGACATCTACCAAATCCAACCCGAAACCGTATTGTATATGGGTGATGATATTCCGGATTATTATGTAATGCAAAAAGTAGGTTTGGCGAGTTGTCCGCAAGATGCCGTTGCCGAAATCAAACAAATTTGTCATTATGTTTCCCATAAAAATGGTGGCGAAGGTTGCGTTCGTGATGTTATTGAACAGGTCATGAAAGTTCAAGGCAAGTGGATGAAAAGCGCCGACGGAAAACACGACTAAAAGCGCTTTGAGCCCACGGCTTTGGGCAGTGAGCCATTAAATTTCTAATTCAAATTATTAATTCAAAAAAATAAGCCGACAGCCCATAGCTGTAGGCTGAAAGCAAAAAAATATGAAATACTTTTTTTCTCTTATCCGATATCCTAACTTATTAATATTGGCGTTGTCGCAATTGATTTTTAGATATGGATTTTTAAATCTTCATGACATTCCACTAACGTTAAACGATTGGCAATTTGTATTGTTAGTTGTAGCTACTGTTTGTTTGGCGGCAGGCGGATACATTATCAATGATATTATGGATTCCGACACCGATTTGATTAACAAGCCAGATCGAGTTGTAGTAGGAAAACACATTTCCGAATACAATGCCTATAATTACTATATTGGATTTAATGTAGTAGGAGTTGCAATTGGATTTTATTTGTCTAATGTTATTAACCATTCGGGATTTTCGGCTCTGTTTATTGTGATTGCAGGAACTTTGTATTTATACGCTACCAACTTTAAACAAAGTTTATTGGTAGGTAATATCATCGTTTCTTTGTTGGTTGCCTTAAGTGTAATCATTGTGGGGATTTTTGATTTATACCCTATGGCTACTCCCGAAAATCAAGATTACTTAAGCATCTTTTTTGAAATTATTTTAGATTTTGCTTTCATTGCTTTTTGGTTGAATTTAATTCGTGAAATCATTAAAGACATCGAAGATTACCCAGGGGATTTAAAACAAGGTATGAATACTTTGCCCATTGTTTTTGGAATAGAAACCACGACTAAAGTAGTGTTTGGATTGGCGTTAATTCCAACGGCAGGAATTATTTATTATGTGCTTACTTATTTGTACACCCTGCAAGGGGCTAGCGCTTATATTTTAGTAGGGGTGGTAGGTCCTTTGATTTATTTGTTAATTAAGATTTGGAGCGCTAAACAAAAACAAGATTTTAGTCATTTAAGCAAAGTGGTAAAAATCATTATGTTGTTGGGATTGTTGTCTATTTTAGTGATTACTTTAAATATGAAATACCATGCTTAAAGAAAAATTTAAAAATCATAGAATTATTCTAGCCTCGGGTTCGCCCCGAAGACAACAATTTTTAAAAGAATTGGATTTAGATTTTGTGATTATTTTAAAAGAAGTAAACGAAGTTTATCCTCATCATTTAAAAGCCAGCGAAATCACTGATTACTTGGCAGAATTGAAGGCGAATGCTTTTGAAGGGGATTTAAAACCACAGGATATTTTAATCACTAGCGATACGTTGGTTTGGCATAATGGTAAAGCTTTAGGAAAACCTAAAGATTATAATGATGCTTTTCAGATGTTACAATCGTTATCGAACAGCACCCACGAAGTGGTTACCTCGGTATGCATAAAAACAAATCAACACACACAAATAGTTAACGACAGTACTTTTGTAACTTTTGCTCCGTTAACCGACCAAATGATTACGTATTACATAGATAATTACCAACCTTACGACAAAGCGGGTTCTTATGGTATTCAGGAATGGATTGGTTTAGTGGGTATTCAATCTATAGAAGGTTCTTATGCCAACGTCGTGGGTTTGCCAACGCATTTGGTGTATGATTGTTTAAGTAAGATTTAAAAGCCTATAACTTTATGACATTCATCGAAAAATACGTTCACGAAGAGGTAATTACACTGATAGTAATAGCTGTGTATTTTGTTCTAAAATATTTGATAGAACGCTTAATAAAAAGATATGCTACCGTAAGTGAAATTATAGAACACCGAACCAATTTGGTGATTAAATACATCAATATTTTATTAACCACTTCGGCTACTCTGGTTTTATTTATTGTTTGGGGTGTTAAAGCCGAACATTTGTTTGTAACCCTGTCGTCCATATTTGCGGTAATTGGAGTCGCCTTATTTGCGCAATGGTCTATTTTGAGCAACATTACCGCAGGAGTAGTTTTGTTTTTTTCCTATCCATTTAAAATTGGTGATTTTGTAAGAATTCACGACAAGGACTTTCCTATAGAAGGAGAAATCGTAGACATCAAATCATTCTATGTACACATTCAAACTTTAGAAAGCGAAATTGTAGTTTACCCCAACAATGTAATTCTACAAAAAGGAGTTTCGGTTTTAAAATCTAGATTTAAAGAAAAAGAGTTTGTAGATTAACATAACGTTAAAAAATCGTAAGTTTACTGTTATTGATTAATGCGTAAAATACGTGCTTAGTGTTATTTTTTTGATGATTGAACCAATTAAAATTTTACTTCAAGAATTCACCCCAATTTCTTTGTCAGAAATGGAGGAATCTGCTTTAATGAAAAGAAGTGATACCAAATTTTTAATTCCGTCGCATCAATTTCCACACATCATAAAAAATTTAACGGCAGATTATTTTATATTAGAAATCGATCAGAATCGATTAATGACTTATCATTCTTTGTATTTTGATACCAGCGATTTAAAATTTTATCACGACCACCACAACAAAAAGTCCAATCGAACCAAAATCCGATTAAGACAATACGTAGAGTCTAATTTGTCGTTCTTAGAAATCAAGCAAAAAAACGGAAAAGGAATCACCAAAAAAACCAGAATCAAGGTGGATTCTTTAGCGCCTTACACCATAGAGCAACAGCAAGTATTTATACAAGAAAATACCCAGCAAGCATTGGAATTAAAACATTCCTTAACCAACCGGTTCCGTAGAATCACTTTAGTAAATAAAACAGATAAGGAAAGAGTAACGTTTGATTTCAATATTTCTTTTACCACAGAATTAGGGACAGAAATTTGGGATGAGGTAGTCGTGGTAGAAGTAAAACAAGAAAAAGAAACTTCTGGTACGCGTATCCGAGAAGTGTTGAAACAGTTTCATTATTATCCGTTCAATATTAGCAAGTATTGTATGGGTATGGTTAAGTTGTATCCGCAGATTAAATACAATCGATTCAAAAAGAAAATTTTAAAATTAAACAAGATAAAATTAAGCTGATGGAGTTTTTGGAAATCCCCCTAATTGACGATGACTTTTACAAAATGATGATGCGTTTTGTAATCAATATTTTCTTTTTAACCATAGTTATTCGGTTTTTATATTATATCAAATCGCGCCGAAAAGATTATTTGCTAACGTATTACATGATTAGTACCATTGTATTCTTCTTGTGTTTTACCCTTAAAAAGTTCGAACTAGACGTAGGTATGGCGTTGGGCTTATTTGCCATTTTTGGTATTTTAAGGTACAGAACCAATCCTGTAGATATTCGCGAAATGACTTATCTATTTATTGTAATCGGTGTTTCGGTAATCAATGCTTTGGCGAATAAAAAAATGAGTTATGCCGAAATTATGACGGCTAATATTATTGTTGTTGTTTTATTAGCAGGGATTGAAAATTATTGGATTTTAAAACAAGAAGTAACCAAAGAAGTGGTTTACGAAAAAATAGAAAATATTAAACCTGAAAATTATAATCTGCTCAAATTAGATTTAGAAAGCAGAACAGGTTTACTCATTAATAAAGCAGAAGTTGGGGCTATTGATTTTATGAAAGACACCGCTGTAATTACCATTTATTATTACAAGGATGCTAAAAGTTAACAGCCGATTTTTTCTGTTTTTATTATTCTTGCAAGCGTCTGTATATGCCCAAACTCAAGAAACTGTTTTGGTTCGTGATTTTGAATCTTGGACTTCGGTGGGAATTGCATATAAACCCAATAAAAAATGGTCATTTGAATTATTGGAACGATTACAGTTGAAAGACAACGCCTCGGTAGTAAGTGGTTATTTTACAGAAATAGAATCTGCTTATGCAATTACCAAACATTGGAAAATAGGGGCGGGATTTAGATACATTCGAAACAACGACACCAAAGGAAAAATTCAAGGTTACGAAAACTTTCATCGCTATCATTTTGATTTAAAATATCAACACGACATCAAACGTTTTACGTTGGGCTATCGTCTAAGATATCAAACCAAAAGTGAATTAGGATTAAGTGGTGCCGATTTAGATGTTCCCAATCAAAATTTCCGTTTAAAATTAGATGTAGATTATAATATTAAAAAGAGTAATTACACTCCTTCTTTGGGAGTTGATTTTTTTAATACTATTTCAGAATCTGGGGGTTTAGTTTTTTCTAAATATAGAATTATAAGTGGAGTAGATTATCAATTCAAAACAGCAGGTAAAGTAGGATTGTTTTATCTAATAGATAAACAAGTTCATGTAGATTATCCTAAAACTACTCATGTGATTAGTTTAAAATATATGTATACGTTTAAATAAAAAAAAGGGCTTCAAATTTTGAAGCCCTTTTTTGTTTGAATAGGATGATTAAAAAATTACATCATGCCTGGCATACCTCCACCCATTGGGTTTCCGCCACCAGCTGATTCTTCTTTAACATCTACTAAAGCACATTCGGTAGTTAAAATCATACCCGCAACAGAAGCTGCATTTTCTAATGCAACACGAGTTACTTTTTTAGGGTCAATAATACCTGCAGTTAACATGTTTACGTATTCGTCAGTTTTAGCATTGTAACCAAAATCTCCTGAACCTTCAGCAACTTTAGCCACAATTACAGAACCTTCTAAACCAGCATTTTCAACAATGGTTCTTAATGGAGCTTCAACCGCACGAGAAATAATTTGAATTCCTGTAGCCTCGTCAGCATTTTCAGTTTTAATGCCAGCTAAAACGCTTTTTGCTCTTAATAAAGCTACACCACCACCAGCAACAATTCCTTCTTCAACAGCTGCACGGGTTGCGTGTAAAGCATCATCAACTCTGTCTTTTTTC
>DLGW01000002.1 GCA_002482885.1 Flavobacteriaceae bacterium UBA7684
GGTAACAAAATTAAAAAATCCAATTCATAGAACCTAAAACCAAAGACCCAAAACCATTAACCTAGTAATAAGACCTAAAACCAAAGACCCAATACCTAAAAACTAAACAACCCTAAACCTCACAAACGTAATTGCTTTGCCTACGGCTAAATATTGTTTTTCGTAAAAGGTTTGTATGCTGGTCACTTCTTCGGGGGCGCCTTCATTTTTGTATACATGATGATTGGCGTAAATCACTTCGTGACCTTCTCCGTGTAACAATCCTAACGTATAACCGTGCATAAACTCGCTATCGGTTTTTAAGTTGACAACTCCATCGGGTTTTAAAATCTTTTTATATAACTGTAAAAAGGCCGTATTGGTTAAACGATGTTTGGTGCGTTTGTATTTGATTTGTGGATCTGGAAAAGTAATCCAAATCTCGCTGACTTCTTGATTGGCAAATAAGTAATCGATTAACTCTATTTGAGTTCTTACAAAAGCAACATTAGGCAAATCTTCCTCGGCAGAAGTTTTAGCACCTCTCCAAAATCTAGCGCCTTTAATATCTATACCGATAAAGTTCTTTTCGGGGAATTTTTGAGCCAATCCCACAGCATACTCTCCTTTTCCACAGCCCAATTCCAATACAATGGGATGGTCATTTTTAAAGAATTCTTCATTCCATTTTCCCTTTAAAGCAAATTGATTATTAACCAACTCTTCGCGAGTTGGCTGAAATACATTATTAAAGGTTTCGTTCTCTTTGAATCTTTTTAGTTTATTTTTACTTCCCACGGGATTACATTTAATATTTTGGTAAAATTAAAGAAATATAAGCTAAACTTAATACAACTAAATTGCGCTTGTTTTTAATACCCAATTCCCTTAATGGAAAATAGAAATAAAAAAATTTTAGTTGCACCTTTAAACTGGGGCTTAGGTCACAGTACCCGATGTATTCCTATAATTCGCGCCTTAATTGAGCAAGGATTTGAACCTATTTTAGCCTCGGACGGAGTGGCTTTAGAATTGCTAAAGAAAGAATTCCCAGAATTACTTCATTTAGAACTGCCTTCTTATCATGTAGAATATGCTAAAAAAGCAGAATTTTTCATGCTGAAATTATTATGGAATGCCCCCAGAATGATTGCTGCAGTTTTAAAAGAACGTTCCATTGTGAATCGATGGGTTAAACAATATGATATAGCAGGTATTATATCAGACAATCGCTTGGGAGTTTACAGCAAAAAAGTGCCTTCGGTATTTATTACCCACCAATTGAATGTATTAACAGGAAGCACCACTAAAATCACCACCGAATTACATAAAAATATCATTAGAAAATACACCCAATGTTGGGTTCCCGATGTGGATGCACGTCCGAACTTAAGCGGAAAATTAGGTCACTTAAAAAAGAATCTTCATAATGTAAAATACATTGGTCCTTTAAGCAGATTACAAAAACAAAGCTTACCCATTAAGTATAAATTAATGGTGATTTTATCGGGTCCAGAACCTCAACGGGGCTTTTTAGAAGAAAAATTAATTCATGAATTACAAGACTACACCGGTAAAATCCTATTTATTAAAGGGAAAATTGAAGCCGAACAAATAGTAGACGTAAAAGGACACATTACCTATTATAATTACATGAATTCTGAACAGTTGGAACAAGCCTTTAACGAAAGTTGTAAAGTACTGTGTCGTTCTGGTTATACTACGATTATGGACTTGGCTAAATTAGAAAAGAAAGCCTTTTTTATTCCTACTCCAGGGCAATTTGAACAAGAGTATTTGGCTAAAAAATTAAAAAGAGATGGATTGGTTCCGTATTGTAAACAAGGAAATTTTACTTTAGACAAATTATCGGACATTCATGTTTACGGCGGTTTAAAAGGATTTAATTCCCAAATAGATTGGAAAAAATTATTTTACCTTTTCGAGCGTGAATGAAAATTCTGAACCCACCCCAAATTCACTTTCTATGTAAATTTTTTCGTTGTGCGCTTCTATAATGTGTTTTACAATCGCCAAACCTAAACCTGAACCACCTTCGGAACGTGCACCGCTTTTGTCTACACGATAAAAACGCTCAAACAATCGTGGAATGTGATGTTTTTCAATACCCTCGCCGTTATCGGTTACCCGAACAATAATTTTATTCTTAACCAAGTGTTCAATACTTACTTCGGTGGTACCGTCTTCTTTTCCGTATTTAATGGAATTCACAATTAAATTGGTAATGACTTGCTGAATTTTTTCTTTGTCGGCATATACCATAATGGGGTCGGAATAATTCATATCAAAAGAAAGAGCTATTCTTTTTTTAGCCGCTTTCATTTCTAATAAATCAAAAATATTTTGAATGACCTCTACAATGTTAAAGTGGCTATATTCTAAATGCACATCCCCTAATTCTAACTTAGTAATCATGTCCAAATCCTTAACTATATAAATCAAACGCTCTACGCCTTTTTCGGCACGTTGAAGGTATTTTTTTCGGATATTTCGGTCTTCCATCGCTCCATCTAACAACGTAAGCAAATAACCTTGAACGGTAAATAAAGGAGTTTTTAATTCGTGAGAAACATTACCTAAAAACTCTCGACGGTATTCCTCTCGAATTTTTAAAGTTTCAATTTCTAGCTTTTTGTCTCTAGCAAACTTTTCTACCTCTTGAGTTAAGGTTTTCATATCGGTAGTAATGGGCTGATTACGAAACGAAGAGGCTTCTAACAAGGTTACATTATCGTATATTTTTTTTACTCTTTTATGAATAAAAAACTCTACCCTGAGCTGTATGACTAAAAACGAAAAAATGGCAATTCCAATAGAAAATGACAAACAAAACCAAAAAGAAACGCTAAAAAATAAAGCACTTAAACCCGCTACAAAAAGAGTAGCAAATAAGGTAATGTATAATGCCGAGTTGATGGCAAATGAATATGATCTTTTAAAATTAGCTTCTCCCATTAAAACTATAACTCAAATTTATACCCAACTCCTTTTATGGTTTTAAACAGATCATCTCCGATTTTTTCGCGCAGTTTTCGAATGTGTACATCTATGGTTCTTCCGCCTACAATCACTTCGTTACCCCAAACTTTTTCTAGAATTTCATCGCGCTTAAACACTTTTCCAGGCTTAGACGCTAACAAATAGAACAATTCAAATTCTTTTCGAGGTAAATTAATTTCTTCCCCGTCTTTATAAATTTTATATTCTTCGCGGTTGATTTCTATATCTCCTAAAGAAATGGTGTCTGACTTAATTTCCTCCCCTTTTAACCTTCTGAGTAATGCTTTCACTTTACTCACTAAGATTTTTGGTTTAATAGGTTTAGAAATATAATCATCGGCACCTGCTTCTAATCCCGCTACTTGCGAATAATCTTCGCTCCGAGCTGTTAAAAAAGCAATGATTACTTCGTTCAATTCTGGTATTTTACGAATGTGCTCACAGGCCTCCATACCGTCCATTTCAGGCATCATCACATCCATAATAATTAATTGGGGTAATTCTTTTCGAGCCACTTGCATGGCTTCTTTACCATTAGATGCGGTTAATACTTTATAGCCTTCTTGAGAAAGATTATATCCTACAATTTCCAAGATGTCTGGTTCATCATCAACCAATAGAATTTTAATTTCTTTCTTGCTCATAATAAATATTTACTAATAAAATGTTGGTAAATATATCGGTATTAAAACTACAAAAAATGTGTTTACGAAAATATAAAATCCTTAACATTTAGGTAACATTTAAAAAACCTAAAAGTAACTTCTAGGTAACATGAACTTTACAAAGCCAAGCTTTATTTGCGCCAAATAATTAATATAGTATTACATGAGAATTTTATTTTCTTTTTTAGCCTTGTTTATTACTACTTTATCGTTAGCACAATCTAAAGGTATTGTAACGGGAGTGTTAACAGACAAAGACTTGAACAACGAAACCTTACCGTTTGCTAACGTAATGATAAAAGGCACCACTATTGGAGCCACCACCGACGAAAACGGAAAATATACTTTATCGGTTCCTGCGGGCACGCATACGGTCGTGTTCAGCTTTTTAGGATATGAAACCGAAACTGAAACTATTACCATAAAAGCAGGCGAAACCATAAAACTAAATAAAGCTTTAGGGGCTGGTAGCGTTCAAATCGACGAGGTAATTTTAACCGCAACCGTAAACCGAGAAAAAGAAAGTGCTTTATTATTAGAACAAAAAGGCGCTGTCGAAATCAAACAAAGTATTGGGGCACAAGAGATGTCTAGAAAAGGGGTGAGCACCGTAGAAGATGGTTTAACCAAAATTACGGGAATTACTAAGGTAGAATCTAGAGGTTTATTTATTAGAGGTTTAGAAGACCGTTACAACAATCTTTTAATTAATGGATTAGCTGTTCCATCCAATAGTTTATTCAAGAAAATTGTTCCTTTAGATTTATTTCCAACCGACATTGTTGGTTTTATGGACGTTTACAAAACCTTTAATCCAGACATTTACGGAGATTTTGCAGGAGGTACTATTAACATTAATACTTCTCAACCCAACGAAAGTAAAACAAAAATCAGCATTGGCACAGGCTTTACCACCAACAACAACTTATCTAAATTCTTAATCGCATCTGACGCAGATAATACTAAAAATGTTTTAGGTTTTGGAGGAGACAACAGAGACTTACCTTCGGAATTCGGAAACAGACCTCAGGCATTAACATTATCTGGAGCTCAATCTAGAGATGCGTTTAGTTCTGGCTGGAATGTAACCGAGAAACAATCTCCTTTAAACATGAGCACAGGTGTTACACATACTGGAAAATTTACAGTAGGTAAAAAAGACAACCGTATTGGTTATATTTTTTCAACTAACTACGAAAACAGTTACTCAGTTAGAAAAGGTGTTGACCGTATTTTTCAACAAGGAAACGGAATTTACGACAACGATTTATCGCGTTCACAATATAAATTCCAAACCACTAATTCTACTTTATTAGGTGTGAATTATAAAACCTCTAGATTAAAATTAAATTACAACACCCTTTTTATTAAGTCTACAGAAAACCTAATTCAAGATCAGATTGGTTATACTCGTAACAACGTTCAAAATTCAAATGAAATTATACGTTTAAACCAATACGAGCAATCTAATTACTTAAACTCTCAGTTGTTCGGAAATTATGCTTTAACTGCTGATGACAGACATAGCGTAAAGGGAGGTATTTCTTTCACGAATACTCAATATCAACAACCCGACAGAAAATTCATCAATGGTACCATAAATGGAGAAGACCAAATTACCGCAACTTACGGAGGTAACCATTTACTAAGACAATATTTAAAAGTAAATGGAAATTATTTCTTTTCTTCTTTTTTAGAATACAACTTTAAATTTGGTGGGGAAGAAAAAAATAAAAATAAAATATCTGTGGGATATAATGGTTATGCCAATGACTTTAGTTCTACCTACCGATTTATTTTTGGAAATCCAAATATTCCAAAAACAGTCACTACTTCGTTAAACAACATTGACCAAAGCATATTAGAGGATATTTCTTTAGGAAATGTAAGATACAGCGAGGGCTCTGCCGCTGATTATAAAACAAAAGTAAATCAAGTGGTCAATGCAGGATATACCAATTTCTTTTTTAAAGTTGGGAAGAAATTTGAAATTAATGCAGGAGTTAGAGCAGAAAACACTACTCGTGAGTTAAAATACAGAACATTATCACAACCATTTAATTCCCCTTACAAAAAATTAAATACCGATAAATTAGATATTTTACCGTCTTTAAACACTAAGTATTTAATTAACGAAAAAAGCAATCTTCGTTTAGCCGCTGGTAAAACCCTAACTAGACCTGTTATTTCTGAATTTTTACCTATTCAATATGTAAATGCCGACGGTACTACAGAAGCTGGAAATCAAAACTTAATAAATAGCACAAACTACAATGTGGATTTAAAATATGAAATATTCCCTACCGAAGGTGCTATGATTGCAACTACAGTATTTGGAAAATATATTGACAAACCTATTGAAAGAACCGTAGGTGCTTCTGGAACAGGAAGTGGTCAAATTATTTCTTATTATAATAATAAATCCGCTACTTTATTTGGTGTTGAATTAGAATTATTGATGCCTTTAAAAGAATTAAGTTCATACTTAGACCAATTCAGTTTTGGCTTCAACACTTCATTAATGTATACCGAAGCGACTGCAGACACGAATAGACCAGGATACTTTGATACTTTTGAAAAAAGAAAATTACAAGGAGCTTCTAACTGGTTAGTGAATTCTGACATCAAATACGAATTCAACATTGCTCCTGAGTGGAAAAGTACCGCAACTTTAGTTTATAATGTATATGGAGAAAGAATTTATGCAGTAGGAGTTCAAGGATTAGACCATATTTACGAAAAACCATTCCATCAAATGAATTTTGTTTGGGGAAGTAACATTAATAAAAAATGGGATACTAAGTTTTCCATTAATAACATCCTAAACCCAACCTATAAACAAGAATTAGGCAATAACAGCAAAATCGCAATAAACGAAGATTCCTTATTATTAAAAAGCTACAAAAAAGGTGTTGGATTCTCGTTGAGTTTAGCCTACACCTTCTAAAAGAATCAAACTACAAAAACGAAGGGAGTTAACACTCCCTTTTTTTAGTAACATTAAGTTTACAAATTTTTGATTTACCCATAACAGTTTAATAATAATTAACTAACTCATTGATTTTAAAGCCGTTTTATATTTGCTTCAGAAATTAAAAAAAAGAAAAAAGATGAAAAAATTAGTTTTAAGTTTAGCCGTTTTAAGTGCTATTTTTACAGGTTGTTCAAAAGACGACGAAGATGAAAACTTTGATGTAACTCCAGTTGAAGGAGTAATTTCTGGAGAAATTACAGCCAGCAAAACATATGCTTACGGCAAATACACTTTAAATGGTATTGTTAAAGTAAGTAACGGAGCAGTAGTTACTTTTGAAGCTGGTTCTGTAATCACTTCTGACAAAACAGACGGAGTTGATGCATTTGTAGTAACCAATGGTTCAAAAGTAATGATGAACGGAACGGCTGCTGACCCAATTGTATTTACTGAAAAATCAAAAACACCAGGATCTTGGGGAGGTATTATTTTATATGGTAATGCACCAATATCAAATGGCTCTACAACAGGAACTTCAACTTCAGAAGATGGTTTGTTATTAACTTACGGTGGTACAAATACAGCACACAGTGCAGGTTCATTAAAGTTTGTACGCGTGGAGTATGCTGGTAAAAAAATCACCGATGGTACTAGCGAAATGAATGGATTCTCGTTTTACTCTGTGGGTTCAGGAACTGTTCTTGAAAACCTAGTTTCTTACAAAGGCGCTGATGACGGATTTGAATTCTACGGAGGAACTGTAAGTGCTAAAAACTTAATCTCTTTTGGTAACTACGATGACTCTTTTGACTGGCAAGATGGATGGCAAGGTTTAGAAAATACCAACTGGTACGCTTACCAAGTAAATACTGGAAATTTTGGTATGGAAATCGAATCTAAAAACGTAAACAATGCTTTTTACCCTAAAGTAAGTAATATTACTTTAAAAAGAGCTGCTGGAACAGCTACCGAAGGTGGTTCATCTGAAAAAGAGTATGATGCTATTCAATTTAAAAAACAAGGTAACGGAGAATATTCAAACATAGTAATTTCTGGATACACAACTCCTGGAGCTGTAGCGGTTAGAATTCAAGACGAAGTAACCAATAATGACCAAGTAAATACTGGTAAAATCAAAATATTAGACGTTAAAATTAATGATGGTACTCCTATGTACTTAGCGGCAGGAACTGTTTTTTCAGTAGCTTTCCCTTCAGTTAATTTTACTACTAGTACTACTGCTACTGGAGCTAGCTTAACTCCTGGAGCTTGGTCTACTGTTGACGGAGAAAACCTAATCAAATAAATTCACTATATAGATTCCTTTTAAAGGCGACCCTTAACGGTCGCCTTTAATTTTTATAAAAAGCCATAAAAAAACCTGTTCATTTGAACAGGTTTTTTGATTTTATAATAATTCTCGTTGGAATTATACCTTCATAATTTCAGCTTCTTTCACCGCTAATAATTCGTCGATTTTTTTAACAAAAGCATTAGTTAAGTTTTGAACCTCGTCTTCGGCTACTTTACAAACATCCTCGGACAAACCGTCTTTTTCTAATTTTTTGATTTCGGTATTGGCATCTTTACGAATGTTTCTAACGGCGATTTTAGCATCTTCGGATTCAGACTTAGCTTGTTTGGCTAAATCTCTACGGCGTTCTTCGGTTAAAGGTGGTACGCTGATAATAATGTTGTCTCCATTATTCATAGGATTAAAACCTAAATTGGCATTCATAATGGCTTTTTCAATCGTATGAAGCATTTTCTTTTCCCAAGGCGTAACCGTAAGGGTACGTGCGTCTGGCGCATTAACATTAGCCACTTGGGTTAACGGCGTCATAGAACCATAATAATCCACTTTAACACTTCCTAACATGGCCGGACTGGCCTTTCCTGCTCGGATGTTTAAAAATTCTTTTTCCAAGTGAGCCAATGAATTGTTCATGGATTCTTTGGTGCTGTCTAATATAAAATCAATTTCTTCCGTCATGATTGTTTTATTAAAATGATATTTTTTAAATACTTACAGTAGTTCCGATGTCTTCGCCTTGGCAAACTTTTAAAAGATTTCCTCGGGTGTTCATATCAAAAACAATAATCGGCAGCTTATTTTCTTGGCTCAAAGTAAAAGCAGTGGTATCCATTACTTTTAATCCTTTAGCCAATACATCTTCGTAAGAAATGTAATTGAATTTTACAGCGTCGGCATATTTTTCAGGGTCTGCTGTGTAAATTCCATCTACACGGGTTCCTTTTAAAATTACATCTGCATGCACTTCAATGGCACGCAATACTGCAGCTGTATCGGTGGTAAAATATGGATTTCCGGTACCTGCTCCAAAAATCACGACACGTCCTTTTTCTAAATGACGCACAGCTCTTCTTTTGATATATCCTTCGCAAACTGACTCGATTTTTAAGGCAGATTGCAAACGGGTTTGTAGTCCTGTAGCTTCAATTGCGCCTTGTAGCGCCATTCCGTTAATAACGGTAGCCAACATACCCATGTAATCACCTTGTACTCTATCCATTCCTTTACTGGCTCCGGCTACTCCTCTAAAGATATTTCCTCCGCCAATTACGATGGCTACTTCGATTCCTTGATCGTGTAATTCTTTGATTTCTTCGGCGTATTCGGCTAATCTTTTAGGATCGATTCCGTAGCTGTTTTCTCCCATTAAGGCTTCACCGCTTAGTTTTAATAATATTCTTTTATATTTCATTTGTGTGGATATGGTTTTAGTTTGGCAAATATAGATATTATCTGATTTTTGTTAAATAATAATTGTCAGGATTACGTGCTTTCCCCTTCTTGTTCATCGTAATCTTGATACAAGAATTTATTGTACGGAAAACGCGCTACGTGTATAGTCCTTACGGATTGGTACACTTTAGCTCTTAATTCTTCGAAATTCTGTTTTTGTGTAGCCGAAATAAACAAGGTATTTTCTTCCCCTAATTTAGACATCCAAGTACTTTTCCATTCTTCTAAAGTGTAATGGCGTGGTGTTTTTTCGGTGATTAAATCATCGGCATCTATGGTTAAATGACGAAAAGCATCTATTTTATTAAAAACCATTAAGGTAGGACGGTCGTCACACTTGATTTCGTGTAAGATTTTGTTTACGGATTCTATATGGTCTTCAAAATTAGGATGCGAAATATCAACTACATGCAACAACAAATCGGCTTCGCGAACTTCATCTAAAGTACTTTTAAAAGATTCCACCAACTGAGTGGGTAATTTGCGAATGAATCCAACGGTATCCGACAATAAAAAAGGTAAATTTTTAATCACAACTTTACGCACCGTGGTATCTAAGGTAGCAAACAATTTATTTTCGGCGAATACTTCACTCTTGCTAATCGCATTCATTAAAGTTGATTTTCCCACATTGGTGTACCCTACTAATGCCACACGAACCGTTGCGCCACGATTACCGCGTTGTACCGACATTTGACGATCGATTACCGCTAATTTATCTTTTAATAAGGCAATTCTGTCTCGAACAATACGTCTATCAGTTTCTATTTCGGTTTCTCCTGGTCCACGCAATCCAATTCCTCCTTTTTGACGTTCTAAGTGGGTCCACATACCCGAAAGTCGGGGTAACAAATATTGACATTGCGCCAATTCTACTTGGGTACGTGCGTAAGAAGTTTGAGCGCGTTGGGCAAAAATGTCAAGAATTAAATTGGTTCGGTCTAAAACTTTACAATCTAGTATTTTGGAAATATTTTTTTGTTGCGAAGGCGATAATTCATCATCAAAAATCACGGTGGCTACGTCTTCTTCTTTGATGTAAGCTTGTATTTGCTCTATTTTTCCTTTTCCTAAAAAAGTTTTAGCATCAGGGTGTTCTAATCTTTGATAAAATCGTTTTACTACCGTTCCGCCTGCGGTAAAAGTTAAAAATTCTAATTCGTCAAAATACTCGTTCAGTTTTACCTCATCCTGACCTTTGGTAATAATGCCTGCTATAACAGCTTTTTCAATCTTACGGGTATCTTTTTCAAGCATAATTAAGCGTTATCGGTTATGCACCATTCGGCGTAAGATTGAAAAAGCTGTTATA
>DLGW01000022.1 GCA_002482885.1 Flavobacteriaceae bacterium UBA7684
CCTATTATTGGAAAAAGACACAGACATGGTTGCGTTGGCTCAAACAGGGACAGGGAAAACGGCAGCTTTTGGTTTTCCACTAATCCAAAAAATTGATGCCAACAACAGAAATACACAGGCGTTAATTTTATCTCCAACCCGCGAACTTTGTTTGCAAATCACCAACGAAATTAAAAACTACTCTAAATACGAAAAAGGTATTAACGTAGTGGCGGTTTATGGTGGAGCAAGCATTACCGAACAAGCCAGAGACATCCGCAGAGGAGCTCAAATCATTGTAGCTACCCCTGGTAGAATGCAAGATATGATTAACAGAGGATTGGTAAACATCTCTGAAATCGGATATTGTATTTTAGATGAGGCTGATGAAATGTTAAACATGGGCTTTTATGAAGACATCGTAAACATTTTATCTACTTCACCAGACGAAAAAAGCACTTGGTTATTTTCGGCTACTATGCCCCAAGAGGTGGCTAGAATTGCAAAACAATTCATGTCAGATCCATTGGAAATCACCGTAGGTGCTAAAAACTCAGGTTCAGCAACAGTATCGCACGAATTTTACTTAGTAAATGCACGTGACCGTTACGAAGCTTTAAAACGTTTAGCCGATGCTAATCCAGACATTTTTTCAGTAGTATTTTGTAGAACCAAACGTGATACCCAACAAGTAGCTGAAAAGTTAATTGAAGACGGATATAACGCAGCCGCTTTACATGGTGATTTATCACAAGCACAACGTGATGGTGTAATGAAATCCTTCCGTGGTCGTCAAATACAAATGTTAGTGGCTACTGATGTAGCAGCTCGTGGAATTGACGTTGATAACATTACTCACGTAGTAAATTATCAATTGCCAGACGAAATTGAAACCTATAACCACCGTTCAGGCCGTACAGGTCGTGCAGGAAAATTAGGAACTTCCATCGTAATCATCACCAAAAGTGAATTGCGTAAAATTTCGGCTATCGAAAGAATCATCAAACAAAAATTTGAAGAAAAAACGATTCCTTCGGGAATGGAAATCTGCGAAATTCAATTATTACACTTAGCTAATAAAATCAAAGATACCGAAGTAGATCACGAAATTGACAACTACTTACCAGCGATTAACGATGTTTTAGATAGTTTATCTAAAGAAGAATTAATCAAAAAAATGGTATCTGTAGAATTTAATCGTTTTATTAACTACTACAAAAAAACCAGAGATTTAACCGGACAAACTTTAGGATCAGACCGTCGTGAAAGCGATAGAGAACCAAGAGAAAGAAATAATAGCGGTGCGGTTAGATATTTTGTAAACATAGGATCAAGAGATAATTTTGATTGGATGTCTTTAAAAGATTATTTAAAAGAAACCTTAGATTTAGGCAGAGACGATGTGTTTAAAGTAGACGTTAAAGAAGGATTCTCTTTCTTTAATACCGATGCAGAACACACCGATAAAGTAATGGATATTTTAAATTCTGTACAGTTAGAAGGAAGAAAAATCAATGTAGAGATTTCTAAAAATGACGGTGGCGGAAGCGGAAGAAGAGACCATAACGGACGTAATTCTGGTGGTGGATACAAAGGTGGCGGAGATAGAAACTCTGGCGGAGGCGAAAGAAGAAGCTCTGGAGGATTCAAAAGTGAAAGAAGTTCAGCTCCAAGAAGAGAGGGAAACTTTGCTCCAAGAAGCAGTAGCGCCCCTAAAAGAAGTTCAGATTTTTCGGACAAACCTAAACGTTCATTCAACGATTCAGAAAGTTCATCAGAAGGCAGACGCTCAAGAAGAAGCTAAACCTTTGTTAATCTAAAAATAAACTGCAAAATGTCTCTAAAAGTGTATACTTTTAAGCTTTCAAAAAAAAGCATGAGATATTTTGCAGTTTTCTTTTTTTTAGTCCTTACCCAAATCAGTTTTTCACAAGAAAAACCCATCAATAATACTTTTTCGGGAACCATCGTAATGGTAGAAACCCTGCTACCTATTGCCAACGTACACATCATTAATAAAAACCTAGTTAAAGGAACCATAACCGACGAAAAAGGAAGATTTGAAATTCCCGCACGCGTAAACGATACCCTTTACATATCTTCCATAGGCTTTCACCCCATCACAATCAAAGTAACTAACGACTGGTTAAAATTTAAAAATGCCAAAATTCAACTGACCGAAAAAGCATACGCCTTAGAAGAAGTTGTGGTAAGACCTTACAATTTAACAGGTTATTTAGAAGTTGATTCTAAACTCATTCCTACCAAAGATAATTACCGCTACAGTATTTCGGGTTTAACCCTAGGTTACGAAGCCGGAGAACAAAGCCCAGGCGCCTTTAGCCGAGTTATGAACTCGATTTTTAATCCTGCCGACTTTTTATACAACACCTTTAGCAAAAAAAAGCAAGAAATGCGTAAACTGCGCGAAGTCAAAAAAGACAACGCCGTACGCGACATGCTACAAACCAAATTCGACCGAGAAACTTTAGCCGTTCTTCTTAACGTAGACAAAAAAGACATTGCCGAAATTTTAGAAAAATGCAACTACTCCCAAGCATTCATTGCCACAGCAAACGACCTACAAATCATGGATGCTATCAGTGAATGTTACGAACAATATAAAGTGCTTAAAAAGTAAAGTCGCCAAAAACAATTGGTTATTTTCTGATTGAACTACTATGATTAATCAAAAATGGCTAGAAACCTACTCCAAATTCAAAGTAATCTGCCCATCATCATCTAACAATCCTTCTGGCAAGTCTTCTAAAGATTCTGGTGAAAACTCTGGAGATTCTTCTTCAATAATTGGTTCTTCGTATGGTAATGGTTCCAAACGATTGATTTGTTTGATTTTATCGGCTGTTAATTGATTTCCTAAGGCTTTAATTCCTTTAATTGTTATAAAAGATTCTAAATCAATGGTTTGATTTTCTTTTTGGAAGCCTTTTACTTTAGCATACACCACTTCAATAACAGGTCTAAAATCGGTACAAACAATTTCTAATGTTGATTTTGGATTTTCAGTAATAAAGATTTCTTCTTTATTTTCAGATTCAATTAAAAAACGTTTGATGTAATATTTTTCTTTTTCGCCATCAAAGTAAACGGCAGAAATCGGTTTGTTCGGATTCCATTTTTCTAACACAATCATGTCTTCTTCAAAATGGGCATTCAAATCTGGAACGATTACTTTGGCTTTACCGACTTGAGTAATTACCAACAATTTGTCATTCGGCTTAAATTCGCCTAACAACTCCCCTCTTTCATCGGTATTTAAACGTTGTACAGTATCGTCAAACCAAATTTTACGAGGTTTTAGAGTAGATATTCCTTTTTCTTTTAATTCAATTTTTTTGATGGAATATTTGGTAACCATATTCCCTTTAGAGTTCCTTCCTTTAATCAATAAATTAGAGAAATCTAAATCGAATTTTAGTTTTTTAATATTGCTTAATTGTCTTAAAATCACACTCACCACTTCGGCTTCTCCGTTCGGGTTGCTTGAAAAATACAATACCTGAGAACCTGGTTTTTCTTGGGTTAAGTCATATAATTTATCGCGGGTTACTCCAGAAACATTGAATCGTTTTACAAACGACGGTCCTGTTTTGCCATCGCGATAAATCATATTGTAAATGGTACGTTTATCATTTTTGTCGAATACAGCTACATGTATAATATCTTTCCCTACAAAGGTTTTAGCATCTACTTTGGTAACCATCATTTGACCATCTCGCAAGAACACAATTACATCGTCAATATCGGAACAATCAGCCACGTATTCGTCTTTCTTTAAGCTGGTTCCAATAAAACCTTCCTCGCGATTGACGTACAATTTGGTGTTTCTTAAAACTACTTTAGTCGCTTCAATGTCATCAAAAATCCTTATTTCGGTTTGACGCTCACGACCTTTGCCGTACTTCTCTTTTAAAGTAGTAAAGTAATTAATTGCAAAATCAATAATGTGGTCTAGATTGTATTTTACCTGTTCGATTTCACCTTCTAAAGCGTCAATTTTTTGTTGAGCTTTATCAATGTCAAACTTTGAAATACGTTTGATTCGGATTTCGGTTAAACGAGCGATATCTTCTTCGGTTACGGCTCTTTTTAAATGTTGGGTGTAGGGTTTTAAACCTTTATCAATGGCTTGAATTACGCCTTCCCAAGTTTCTTCTTCCTCGATGTCACGGTAAATTCTATTTTCAATAAAAATCCGTTCTAGCGATAAAAAGTGCCATTGCTCTTCTAATTCATCTAATTGAATTTCTAATTCTTGCTTTAATAAATCTACGGTTCTATGGGTAGAAATTTCCAGCATTTTAGAAACGCCTATAAACAAAGGTTTGTGGTTTTCAATCACACATCCTAAAGGTGACAAAGAGGTTTCACATGCCGTAAAGGCAAACAAAGCATCAATGGTTTTATCCGGAGAAACTCCCGGAAAAAGGTGAATTAAAATTTCAACTTCGGCAGCAGTATTATCTTCTATTTTTTTAACCTTGATTTTTCCTTTTTCATTCGCCTTTAAAATACTATCGATTAAAGATGACGTATTGGTGGAAAAAGGAATTTGTGTAATCACCAAAGTGTTTTTGTCTAACTGACTGATTTTAGCCCGAACACGTACCCTACCGCCACGCATACCATCGTTATAATTAGTCATGTCGGCGATACCTCCCGTTGGAAAATCTGGAAATATCTGAAAAGGTTTGCCTTTTAATATTTTTACCGATGCATCTATTAATTCTATAAAATTATGAGGCAATACTTTGGTAGAAAGTCCTACGGCAATTCCTTCGGCACCTTGTGCTAATAATAACGGAAATTTAACAGGCAAGTTGATGGGTTCATTTCTACGTCCATCATAAGAAGCTTGCCATTTGGTAATTTTTGGAGAATATAAAATATCATGACCCAACTTACTGATTCTGGCCTCAATATAACGAGAAGCCGCAGCTCCATCGCCTGTTAGTATATTCCCCCAGTTTCCTTGTGTATCAATCAATAAGTCTTTTTGACCGATTTGTACCATGGCATCACCTATACTGGCATCACCGTGTGGGTGATATTGCATGGTGTGACCTACTACATTGGCAACTTTGTTGTAACGACCATCATCTAACTCTTTCATCGAGTGCATGATACGCCTTTGAACGGGTTTAAAACCGTCTTCAATAGCAGGAACGGCACGCTCTAAAATTACATACGACGCATAATCCAAAAACCAATCCTTATACATCCCGGTAACCTTAATAATGGTTTCGCCGTCGGTACTTTCTTGGTTTTCGTAAAAATGTTTTCCCTCGGAAGATGGTTGTTCTTCTTCTGGCAAGTTGTCATTTAAATTTTGTTCGTCGTCAATCATTTTAAATAGGCGTAATTAAAGTGGTCGCTCGCACAAATATACTTTTTTCAGCGTAAAATTATACGGTATTCAAACCTTAAATAACACCTTGTTTTTTTCAAAAAAAAAGGCCATCTTTTTAAGACAGCCTTTTTTATAAGATATAAACTAAAACCTATTTTTTAACAATCATAAACTCGGAACGTCTATTGATTTGGTGTTCCTCCTCGGTACATTTTTCTTTACAGTTCACTTTTGGTGTAGTTTCTCCGTAACCTTTTCCTTTGATTCTTTCCGCCTTAATTCCTTTTGAAATCACGTATTGAACTGTTGATTTAGCTCTACGATCAGACAATCTTGAGTTATAAGCATCAGAACCTCGGTTATCGGTATGCGAACGAACATCAATAACCATTTCAGGGTTGTTATTCATGACTTGTACTAAGTTATCTAAGATAAATGCGGCTTCTTGAGTAATGTTGCTTTTATTAAACTCAAACACAATTGGTGCTAAAATCACTTCTTTTTCGGTTACAATCGCTTCGATTGGTTTTAATGGGGCATTTACCACAACTTCTCCATCGCCAGAGGCAGGAATATTAAATGTGCCACTTTCGTAACCGTCTTTAGCAATTTGTACACTGTATTTTTTATCGCACAATACTGGGTAAATTACTTCTCCATTTTCGGTAGTGTATGATTTAGTAATGATATTACCTTTTTCGTCTAAAACAGCAACTACAGCATTAGCTAACTCTTTTCCCGTTTTAGCATCGGTTACTTTTACAATGGCTTGTACTCCACAAATCGGTTGTGCCATGTAAATGTTGTCCACTCCTGCTCGGTTACTAGATAAAAATCCTAGTTTTTTAGCTGAATTATAAGTAAACGCAAAATCATCTTTTTCGGTATTTACTGGTTTTCCCAAGTTTACAGCATCGGTTCCTTTTACTAAATCAATTGCAAAAATATCTAAACCTCCTAATCCTGGTTTTCCGTTAGAAGCAAAAAACAAAGTGCCTTTTTCATCAATAAAAGGAAAACTTTCATCGCCTTCGGTATTTACTTTATCTCCTAAATTTTCTGGCGTTCCTAATTTTCCGTTAGCCTCTAAAGTTACTTTCCAAATATCATTTCCACCTAATCCCCCAGGCATATTAGACGTAAAGTATAATGTTTTTTCGTCTTTGCTCAAACTTGGATTACTGCAAGAATAGTTTCCACTATTAATAGCTAATGGTTTAATATTTGTCCACTTCCCTCCGCTGTTAGTAGCTGTATAAATATTTACCTGTCCGTGTTTGTTATTTCTTTCTTTGTCTTTAGAAAACTTATCTGAAACAAAACTTTCACTAGAAAAATAAGCTGTTTTTCCATCGGCAGAAATACACAAAGGTCCATCGTGGTACTTGGTGTTTAATTCTTTTACTTCGGAAATTCCTGCAAATTTTCCGTCTTTGTATTCTGCTTGATAAATATCTAAAAAGGGTTGTTTATTCCATCCGTAGATTTTAGCTTCTGGATTTCTGGCACTGGCAAAATACAATGCGTCTTGATACATAAAAGGTCCAAAATCCGATTTATCGCTATTGATGTCTAAATAAGAAACTTCATATTTCTTTTTTAAATCCAACAATTGTGGCAAATAATTAGGATTGGTACTAAATGACTTAGCTCTTTGATCATTAGGTGCTAAACGAGCAAATTCGACCATTTGTTTATTAGCTTCTTCGTAATTACCACTTCCTTTTAACATTTGAGCGTATCTAAAAAACACCTCTGGATCTTTTTGATCAGTTAAAATGCGTTGGTACCATTTTACAGCTTGAGCGGTATTGTACATGTAGTAATATGTATCAGCCAATTGACGATATACGTAAGCATCTCCTTTTCCGCTTTCGGCTAATTTTAAATATTCTCCTACAGCTTCTACATATTCCAAACGATGAAATAGTTTGTCTGCTTTTTTAGTATCCTTGTTTTGTGCGGTAAGATTGGTAATCACCAATGCTAACCCTAACACTATATAACTTTTTTTCATTTTCTTACTCTTTTAAATTTTAGAAATAACGAGCCGAACGAGATACACGTTTAGGCAAATTCAAATCATACAAAATAATTACCTCGTGCGATGACGGTGTAGCTGCTCGTAGTTCAGATACAATATGGTCATAAGCATAACCGATTCTTAAATTTGGTGTGATTGCAAAATTAACCATCGCTCCAAACGAATCTTCTAATCTGTAAGTTCCCCCTATTTCAAATTTTTGATTGAATAAAAAGTTAGCGGATGCATCAATAGAAAGAGGCGCTCCAAATGCTGATTTAAACATCGCAAAAGGCTTGAATTTTAAATTCGGATTCAAATCAAATACATACCCCCCAGTAATAAAATAATGAGGTACTTGTTTACCTATGTTGATCCCATCTTTGGTGATGTGTTTTGCAGGTAAAAAATTAGGCATAGATACCGAAACGTAATATTTATTTGTGTAATAAAACAATCCCGAACCTATATTAAAATAGGTATTGCTTAAATCAGAACCAAAAGAAGCATCGGACTGATCTCGTAAAGTATTATTTACCTCACTATATAATCCCATTCTGTGTATGGTTGCTCCTGCTTTAATACCCATGGCTAATTTATGTTCTCCACCTAAATCCAAGGTGTAAGAAAAATCCCCATAAATATTATTTTCACTTACAGGTCCTGTTTTATCGGATATTATTGATAATCCTGCGCCAACTTTATTTGCCACTGGACTATGCCCTGAAAAAGTAAAAGTAGAAGGCGCTCCGTCCATATTTACCCATTGTTTACGATATAACATTCCAAAAGATAAATTTTCTTTGGAACCTGCATAAGCAGGATTGATCACGTTCATATTATACATATACTGTGTATAATGTGGCGTTTGTTGTGCTTGTGCTTTTATTACAAAGAGTAATAAAATAGCTGCTGATATTAATATTTTTTTCATCGATGTCTTTATTAAACACCTTTATATTACTATAAAAGTGTATGGATTAAACTGATTATCTAGTTAAATAAACCCATCCGGTTTTAGTTTCACCTGAATTAAATTCTGCTACATAATAATAAGTAGCTGCTGGTAATTCATCTCCGTCATTGGTTTGTCCGTACCATTGATTGGTATAATTAGTTCCTTCGAAAACTTTAACGCCGTAACGATTAAAGATTTGAACTAATTTTGGATTTAAACCCGATAAGTCAAAGGTGTCATTTTTACCATCTCCGTTTGGTGAAACTCCTTTAGGTATTTCACAAAAATCAGTTTGAACTACAAACGGTTCTGTAATACTACATCCTGAACCATTAGTGATTCTTACATATACCGTAGCCGGAAAACTTGATAAGTTCAATGCGCTTACATTTAATTTAGAAGTTCCGTTTCCGATTGGCGCTCCACTGTTGTCTGTCCAAGCATAAGTTACTGTATTCGGATCAAATGAATTAGATACAGGACTTGCAGTTACCATATATTCAATGTCTTCACAGTTACCTTCAATCGCTACTGCTGTGATGGTAGGGTTAACCGTTAATGTGAAAGGGAATGAATTAGCACATTGACCAACATTTGGTGTAAAAGTATAAGTGGTTGCTCCAACTGTAGCTGTACTTAATGCTGGAGACCAAGTTCCTACAATTCCATTATCTGAAGTCGTAGGTAATGCACTTAAATTTTCGTTTTGACATACCGTAGGATTTGGTAATCCATTAAATGCAGGTGTTACAACAGCATTTACAGTTAAATCAAAATCAGTTCCTTGAGCGCATTGCCCTGCATCTGGAGTAAAAGTATAAGTAGTTAATCCTGTAACGTTCAAATCTAATACTGGTGACCATGTTCCGGTAACTCCTTCAATAGAAGTTGTTGGGAAAGCATTAACTGGGTCGGTTTGACAAACGGTTGCACTTGGCATTCCGTTAAAGGTCGGTGTTGTTGGTGCTGTTACTGTTAAACCAAAAGTAGTTGGTGCAGCACATTGTCCCGCATCTGGAGTAAATGTATAAGTCGTTAGTCCTAAAATTGTAGAATCTAAAGCTCCCGACCATGTTCCTGTAATTCCTTCCGTAGAAACTGTTGGTAAAACTCCTACTGCTCCATTTTGACAAGCAGTATTGCTTGGAAAATTATTGAAAGTTGCTACTGTTGGCGCGTTTACTGTGAAATTAAAAGTTGTTGGTGCAGCACACTGACCTGCATTTGGTGTAAATGTATAAGTCGTTAATCCTATAATGGTTGAATCTAAAGCTCCTGACCAAGACCCTACAATTCCTTCTGTAGAAACAGTTGGTAAAACTCCTACTGCTCCATTTAAACATGTTGTATTACTTGGTAAATTATTAAACATTGGAACTGTTAATGGTGTTACTGTGAAGTTAAATGGAACCGAACTAGCACATTGTCCTGCGTCTGGAGTAAACGTATATGTAGTCACACCTAAAACTGAAGAATCTAAAACTCCTGACCATGTTCCTGTAATACCTTCTGTAGAAACAGTTGGTAAAACTCCTACTGTTCCATTTAAACATGTTGTATTACTTGGTAAATTATTAAACGTTGGAACCGTTGGTATGGTTACTGTTAAATCAAAAGTAGCTGGCGCAGCACATTGTCCCGCATCTGGAGTAAATGTGTAAGTAGTTAATCCTGCAATCGAAGTATCAACTGCTGGCGACCAAGTTCCTGTAAAGCCTTCTGCAGAAACGATTGGTAAAGCCCCTACTACACTGTTTTGACAAGTTGTGTTGCTAGGTAAATTGTTGAACGTTGAAACTGTTGGTGCGGTTACTGTTAAATCAAAAGTTGTAGAAGCAGCACATTGTCCTGCATCTGGAGTAAATGTATAAGTAGTTAATCCTACAACCGAGGTGTCAACTGCTGGTGACCAAGATCCTGTAAAGCCTTCTGCAGAAACCGTTGGTAAAGCCCCTACTACACTGTTTTGACAAGTTGTGTTGCTAGGTAAATTATTAAACGTTGAAACTGTTGGTGCGCTTACTGTTAAATCAAAAGTTGTAGAAGCAGCACATTGTCCGGCATCTGGAGTAAATGTATAAGTAGTTAATCCTACAACCGAGGTGTCAACTGCTGATGACCAAGCTCCTGTAAAGCCCTCAACCGAAACTGTTGGTAAAGCCCCAACCACACTGTTTTGACAAGCAGTATTACTTGGTAAATTATTAAATGTTGGAACAGTTGGCGCTGTTACTGTGAATTCAAACGGAACTGAACTAGCGCATTGACCTGCATCTGGAGTAAATGTATAAGTAGTTAATCCTAATATAGAAGAATCTAAAACCCCTGACCAAGTTCCTGTAATGCCTTCAACGGAAGCTGTTGGTAATACTCCCACTGCTCCATTTTCACAAGCTGTGTTACTTGGTAAATTATTAAATGTTGGAACTACTGGTTGATTAACCGTTAGATTATATGCAAAAGTATTGGCGTTTTGTCCTGCATCTGGAGTAAACAAATAGGAAGCACTTTGGGTGTTGTCTACCGATGCTGGATTCCAAGTACCTATTATTCCATTGTCAGAAGTTATTGGTAAATTAACTACTGTACCTCTACAAATTATAGCAGGAAGAGTAAAAGTTGGATCGACAAACAATGTATTATTTACAGTTATTGCACGACTAATTGCCGCACCACATTGAGTAGGGTCGTTTGGAGTAAATGCATAATTTACACTTCCTGCTACCGAAGTATCTATCGTTGCAGGACTCCAAGTTCCTGTAATACCGTTATCTGAAGTAGCCGGTAAAGCTACTGGAACTTCACCAACATCATATGTAGAATCAAAAGAAAATGTTGGCTCTACGATTGGATTTACCGTAACAGTTACCGATTTTTCTAAATTACAAATAATTGCTTCTGCAAAGGACATTTCATCTAATGCAAAATCATTTCCTGCGACAACTGTATTTCTATCAATAATTGTAATAATCGCCGAATTAGAAGCTCCTGAATTCCATCTGTAAAATCTGCGAATCCATCCACAAGCCGTAGAAGGAGCTAAAGCGGTTCCTACAACACTTCCATTAATTTGAGTTTCTAAATTGGCAGGACTTAATGCTGCCACACTTTGCACCCAATAACTAAAAATATAGTCTGTATTTTGTTTTAATCCATTTACGGTTTGACTCCAAACTCTATCATTATTTGCAGCAGTTGCAGAACCATCTACAACCATCATTAAATCATTATCGGTAGAACGGTCGGTACAAGTTGAAAAATCAGGTTCCCACGCTTTCGGATTAGAGACAATTCCATAAGCTTTTTGAGCCTTAGCAATTGTATTATCAGGAGTGAAATTGTAATCTGTTTCAAATCCATTGTTTCCTGCTCCAAAACCTCCATTTGTTAATAAATTTAAAGCATCCGATGAATTGGTAACTACTGTTGAAGTAACCGTATAAATAGTGGTCTGTGTAGGACTTACCGATTGATTTGGCAAGGAAGGATCCGTTATAGAACCATCAGCTGGTTGTGCTGTCCATGTGTAAGTTGAAGTACTTCCTGAAACTGATAAATTTGTACTTGACCCATTACAAATGGTAACATTTGGACTCGTAGTAATTTCAGTTGGAGCCTGAAGTTGAATATTTGGTGTAGTTGCTGTTGCTCCCAATCCGTCAGACACACGTACCGTATAAGTATCTGGTGCTAAATTTATAAAATTACCTTCAGCATTTGTGGCTACGGTAGCTCCTAATGAATTTAACAAATCATAACTAAAAGGACCTGTACCGCCAAAACGCGAAGCCTCTATATAAGCATCATTATTACCTGGACAACTAGCTGGATTTGAAAAAAATTCAATAGTTAAAGGCGCCGGCGGAGCGGTTAATGAAAAATCATCTAAAGCAAAATCGTTTCCTAAACCATCTGCCAAATTATTGGCATTGGTGTGTCTTAAAGTAATGTTTACACAATTATTTGTTGGTGTAAAAGTGTAAACTACTTGTTGCCAACCATCATTTACATCTGGAGTAGTCTTAGAACCAGAAATCAACTGAACATTAGAGGCATTATTAAATAAAACATCAATTTCTGCCCTTGTTCCATTAGATAATGTTCTTACCCAATAACTAAAAGTATGAGTAACTGTGGTGCTTAACGCACAAATTCCCCCACCATTATTACCAACTCCAAAAAAATGCTGTTGACCTCCTGATAACAGCATATCAAATGCTAAAAAATTTCCTGAGCCAGAACGTGCTGTAGCATTTACGAAATTTGAATTAAATTGTTGAGAATTAGTTACTCTAGCATACTGCGCAGGACTACTTGTACCTGTAGCAGGATTTATAAATCCATAATTCCAAACTTGCCATCCCCCAGAACTTTCCATATCACCATTAGTGATTAAATTTTCCTGCGAAAAACCTTTCAGCCCGAAGAAAAATAAAAGCATTAAAATAGCCCCCTGCCATTTTAAGTGCTTTCGATAATTAAACGTAATTTTAGTCATGATATATATTTTGAATTAAACAGTTGCCAATTTAGTAAAAAAGTGTATTGAAAATCATGTCATTAGTTATAAAAGCCTATTTTTTATAGGATTAATTTAAAAATGATGTTTTCTAACGTTTTCGTTTTAATAACTTTCTTTTAACAATTAGATTAAATAAAAAAAACCACCAACTTTCGTTGATGGTTTTTTACTTAAATTGTATTCTTAGATGTAATAGACCAAAAAATCTATTATCTAAAATCTATAAATTTAAATCTTATATCTTTTTCTATCTGTTTCAGTCAAATAAATTTTTCTTAAACGAATAGATTTTGGTGTAACTTCTACATATTCATCTTTTTGAATATATTCCAAAGCTTCCTCTAAAGAGAAAATAATTGGAGGAATAATTCTTGCTTTATCATCATTTCCTGACGAACGAACGTTAGATAGTTTTTTCTCTTTAGTCACGTTAATACACATATCATCACTACGTGAGTTTTCTCCAATTACTTGACCTTCATAAATCTCAGCATTTGGCTCTACGAAAAACTTACCACGATCTTGTAATTTATCAATTGAATAAGGAATAGCTTTTCCTTTTTCCATAGAGATTAATGACCCTTTGTTACGTCCAGCAATTTCTCCTTTGTATGGTTCGTATCCAATAAAACGGTGTGCCATAATTGCCTCACCAGCAGTAGCTGTTAACAATTGATTACGCAAACCAATAATTCCACGTGATGGAATATTGAATTTTACAATCATACGTTCACCTTTGGTTTCCATTGAAAGCATTTCACCCTTACGCAAGGTAACAAACTCTACTGCTCTACCTGATAGACTTTCTGGCAAATCAATGGTTAATTCTTCAATTGGTTCACATTTTTGACCATCAATTTCTTTAATGATAACTTGTGGTTGGCCAATTTGTAATTCATACCCTTCTCTTCTCATCGTTTCGATAAGAACTGATAAATGAAGTACACCACGACCGAATACCATAAACTTATCTGCAGAATCAGTTTCACCTAACTTCATGGCTAAGTTTTTCTCTAATTCTTTTGTTAAACGTTCACGAATGTGTCTAGAAGTTACAAATTTCCCTTCTTTACCAAAGAAAGGCGAATCGTTAATGGTGAACAACATACTCATAGTTGGCTCATCAATAGCGATGGTTTGTAATGCTTCAGGATTTTCAAAATCAGCAATAGTATCACCAATCTCAAAACCTTCTACTCCAACAATCGCACAAATGTCTCCAGCAATTACTTCTGTAACCTTTTTACGACCTAAACCTTCAAAAGTATGTAATTCTTTGATTCTTGACCTTGTTATTGTGCCATCTCTTTTCACTAATGAAATTGGCATGTTCTCTTTTAAAACACCTCTTTCCAAACGACCAATGGCAATACGACCTGTAAATGCAGAGAAATCTAATGAGGTAATTAACATTTGTGGTGTTCCTTCTGAAACTTTTGGAGCTGGCACATTAGCAATTACCATATCCAATAGTGGTTCAATATTTTCTGTTTGATTATTCCAGTGGTCTGACATCCAGTTATTTTTAGCTGACCCATAAACCGTTGGAAAATCCAATTGCCATTCTTGTGCTCCTAATTCAAACATCAAGTCAAAAACTTTTTCATGAACTTCTTCAGGAGTACAGTTCTCTTTATCAACTTTATTAATTACCACACATGGTTTTAAACCTAAATCAATTGCTTTTTGAAGTACAAAACGAGTTTGAGGCATAGGCCCTTCGAAAGCATCTACTAACAAACAAACTCCGTCAGCCATGTTTAATACACGCTCTACTTCTCCACCAAAATCGGCGTGACCCGGAGTATCTATAATATTAATTTTTGTTCCTTTATAGTTTACAGAAACGTTTTTAGAAGTAATGGTAATACCTCTTTCACGTTCTAAGTCATTGTTGTCTAAAATTAAATCACCTGTATTTTCATTTTCACGAAATAACTGACAGTGATACATGATTTTATCAACCAAAGTAGTTTTACCGTGATCGACGTGGGCAATAATTGCGATGTTTCTAATTGATGTCATTTTAAATTTTTTGAACGGCAAAAATACATTTTATTTTCTGCTAAGCAACAATAAAACAGATGATTAAACCGTTAAGTTATCAGTATTTAGTTCATTATCAAACTAAATACCCTATAAAACAAAAAACCCTTACTGT
>DLGW01000005.1:0-4391 GCA_002482885.1 Flavobacteriaceae bacterium UBA7684
TCTGACTGTTAATCATAGTCCCGATAGCTATCGGGATTGGTTCGAGCCCAAGCCCCGATAGTAATCGGGGGGAGCTTTTTAGAAAGCCTGATACGAAAGTATTGGGCTTTTTTCATTTATAAAATAATACTAAAGCATCTGACTGTTAATCATAGTCCCGATAGTAATCGGGGGGAGCTTATTAGAAAGCCAGTCTTGCTACTGGCTTTTTTTGTTTAATTACATTTCAAATGAATATAATATTTACATCTGACTGTTAATCAGAGCCCCGATAGTAATCGGGGGAGCTTATTAGAGAGCCAGTCTTATGACTGGCTTTTTTTATTTAATTTTATTTCAAATTGAACATATATGCACTTCGTTTACATTCTTCATTCGGTGAAAATTAATCGTTTTTATATTGGTTATACTTCTAATCTTGACCTTAGAATGGAATTTCATGAGCATGCCGAGAGTAGAAAGTTTACTTATAATGCGGATGATTGGACTTTGTTCTTCACCATTAACTGTGGATCCAAATCTCAGGCTCTTGCTATCGAAAAGTATATTAAGGCTATGAAAAGTAAGGTATATATTGAAAACCTAAAGAAGTATCCTGAGATGGTGGAAAAATTACTTAAAAAGTATGAGGTATTTGACGCTTAATCTTTCCTCTCAATTCCCACCACCATTGATAATCTCCAACACCTTATTCAAAGCTTCTTCTGATTTCACCTCAATATCCGGATTCACACCAACTCTATCCAAACGAACGCCGTCATACGTATAGAAATCGGTAATGGGCAATATCAGCATGTATTTTCCGGACACCACAAAAGGAGATGCCGCTGACATCCTTCCCAGTTTTGCTTTGCCGCCAAATATACGTACGTCCGCATTTTTGGGAGAAGTTATGGTAAATTGGTCTTTAGCTATTTTCAACACTATAAATATCTTCTTTGCTATTTCTAAAATTTTCTTGAATATCATGATTCAGGAAATGATTTTTATAGGTATTCCATTTTTAACAATAGTATTTTTGTTTTGGCTATTTAGATATTTGATTACGACAGAATTTTGAAATAAAGGCGTTATTATATATTGATGTGAAATTATAATGCCTAAATTTAATAAAGAATAGTATTATATAAATGAATTTTGTTTTTAATTTTAACACTTTGCAACTGTGTATAGAATAACATTGCAATTGGTTTGAAATATGTATTAAATAGGTAACAATGGTATTGAAGTGTTTGTAATGAATACACTAGGGTTTTGCAATGATTACTGAATAGTTTTGTAAGTATGTTTAAATGCTATGAAATACTTATTTAACCCGTTGGGTGTATTTATTTGAATTAAAAAAGGGCGATAAATATTAATCAAAATTTTGAAATTCAACACCTTGATGTTATCAAAAACCAATTCATTTTACAACAAATAATTATACTAGAAGTAGATTTAACTATTGTTAGACAGATAACTCTAAGTAGTAAATTTTTAGATAATGCAATAAAATATATAAATTAATTATAGAATAATTATGGCAAAAAATAATGTAACTGTTTCAAATAGTAATCAAATTGATGATTTGAACCTAAAAAATATTTCGAATAAAATGGTTTGGTTTTTAGCCCTTTTTTCATTTTTACTTTATGCAAATACATTAAGCCACGGATTTGTTTTAGATGACATCGCAGTTATTGAACAAAATAGTTTTGTTAAAAAAGGTTTTGCTGGGATTTCGGAACTATTTTCTACTTTTTATTGGCAAGGATATTGGAATTTAAATGCTGGTTTGTATAGACCAATGTCATTAGTATTTTTTGCTGTAGAATGGCAATTGTTTCCCAATAATCCTTTCATCTATCATTTTTTTAATGTCTTTTATTATAGTTTAAGTGTTATACTGTTATTTAAAGTATTGTACTATTATTTGAAAGAATATTCCATTTGGATTCCTTTTTTTATCGTCTTATTGTTTACCGTTCACCCAATTCATACAGAGGTAGTGGCTAATATTAAAAGTAGGGACGAAATTTTTTGTTTTCTCTTTTTTATTGCCGGTGTCTATTTTCTTTTGATCAAAGAAAAAAAGGTATATCAAGTTCTGGGCGTAGTATCCTATCTATTTTGTTTGTTATCTAAAGAAGCAGGAATTTTATTTTTACCGATTCTTTTCTTCTTATATTGGTTAAAATATAAGAAGGATTTTTTTCTAAAAGCTATTCCAATTATCAGTATCAGTGCATTTTGGCTTATTTTGCATCGCTATATTATTTTAACTTCTCCCTTTAAAAGAATTCAATATACTTATTTAGACAATTCCCTTTTTGGGTGTGATGGTTTAACATCTAAAATAGCAACGGGAGTTACCCTATTAGCCCGATATATTATTAAATCCATTTATCCTTATAATTTGAGTTATGATTACTCTTTTAATCAAATTCCATGTGTAACAATAAGCTCTTTTTCATTTTTATTAAGTCTATTGCTGGTTGGAATAGTTTTATTTTCAATGTATTTCTTCCGAAAAAAAAATAACTTTATTAGTTTAGGAATACTATTTTTTTTCATTACTATTTTTTTAGCCAGTAATATTGTTGTTTTTATTGGTACAACAATGGGAGATAGGTTATTATATACACCTGTTTTAGGTATTATTATTGCCTTAGTTTTTTTACTATTTCATCTTTCAAAAAACATGAAGATTAAAAGTTTTTATCACCCATTAATATATTTTTTATCTTTTGTAGTTTTATTATTTTCATTTAAAACATTTAATAGAAATAAAGCCTGGAAATCAAATACAACTTTGTTTACTGAGGATTTATTGAATGCACCTAATAGTGCTCGTGTAAATTTTAATTATGCTACCGTGTTTTTTAATCAATTGTCTTCAGATGTTGAAATTCAAAAACAACAATTACCTTTTATTATTGATTCTTATAAAAAAGTATTGTTAATTGATCCCAATGATAAAGGGACTTTGACCAACTTAGGCGTATGTTATTATAGAATGAAGGATTATAAAATGTCTATATCTTTTACTAAACATGCTTTAGAATTAACCAAAACGGATTATGCTTTGCAATCTAATTTAGCAGATGCTTATTTTAGAAATAATAATTATGATGAAGCTATTGCAATTTATAAAGAATTAATTGAAAATAATTATACACAAGAGAACACTTATAATTATTACGGAGTAGCTTTATTTAATAAAAAGGAATATGCAACTGCAGTTACTGTTTTTAAAGAAGGTATTAAGCAAAACTCAGATTTTGTGGAATTGTGGATGAATTATGGAAATGCTTTAGCGGCCTCAGGGAATCTTAAAGAGGCAATAACTGCATTTGAAAAAGCCTATAAATTAGATCCAAGTCAAAAGAATTCATTAAAGTTTCTAGCCATGTCTTACCAAGAATTAGGAAATACTGAAAAGGCAAATTATTATTACTCAGAGTTTATTAAAAAATAAAAGAGGTCTCATTTTATTGAGACCTCTTCTTTAATTATTAGATGTTTTTAGTTTAGATTTTTACTAAATTAGAAATCAAAAGAATTATCGAGCTCTCGTTAATATGGAGAATACTCTTCTTTTTTTAGTAATGGATATAGTAATTTAATCTATAAAAAAGGGTTGCTATGCGCTAGCATAACAACCCTTTTATCTATATTACTTTTTTATTATTAGCTTTTGAGAACTTATTTTTATTCCATTTGTTCCTTTGATATAATAAATACCATCAGCTAAATTTTCAACATTGAGATTATTTTCTAAGTTAGCATATGCTTTAAATGTTTTAATAGTTTGCCCCAATTGATTAACAATTAAAAACTCACCATCAAAATTAGTATCAATATATAGCAATCCGCTTGTTGGATTTGGATATATTGTAAATTGTGTTTTGACAAAAGTAGGTGTGCCTAAAGTAGTAACGGTATAACAAGCCGATTCAACTGTACAGGCTCCAAAGGTTATCTCAACTTTATAATCACCTAGACTTGTTGGTGTAAAATTCTGATTTGTTTCACCAGTTAATAAAGTGTTTGGACATTCATACCATTGGTAAGTAGCACCCACTTCATTTGCAGTTAAAATACCAGTAGTTACTTCAGCTATAGTATTATCAATAGCTGTTGGCTCAGTAATAGTTGCTGAAGTGGTAGCTGAACAACCATTAGCATCGGTCACCGTACACGTCCAAGTTCCGGCAGTTAAACCGGAAACCGAAGTTGTTCCGTCACCTGTTGGTGTTCCGGGAGTCCAGTCATAAGTGTATCCACCAGCACCACCAGTTGCAGTATTCACAGCAGCAGCACCATTAGAACCACTATTACAAGCAATATTGGTTTGTGAAGAAGGAGTTAAAGCAAGTGTAGTTGGTTGCGTTACTGTAAAACTTTGA
>DLGW01000005.1:4532-348143 GCA_002482885.1 Flavobacteriaceae bacterium UBA7684
AGTTGCAGTATTCACAGCAGCAGCTCCATTAGAACCCCCATTACAAGCAATATTGGTTTGCGAAGCAGCAGTTACTGAAATAGCTGGAGGTTGAGTTATAGTGAATGTACTTGTAACGGATGAACTTACAGCATCGGTTATCGTGCAAATGTATGTTCCAGCAATCAATCCGGAAGCGGTTGATCCCGTTCCGCCTGATGGAGCCCATGAGTAAGTGTATGGAGAGGTCCCTCCTGATGGAGTTACGGTTGCAGAACCATTCGATCCTCCGAAACAAGAAACATTTGTTTGATTTTGAGATACGGGAAAGGCAATCGGAGTAAAAGTGTATGATCTGCCGCTTCCGGGCCAAGTTGTATTATTGTCATTAGCGGTAACAATACTGCTCGTATTTGAAGCTGTGGTAACACTAACGAAATCGGATACCCCATTTGTCAAAATTCCAACAGAATAGCCTCCATTAAAATCATTCCCGGCCCCATAAATAAATTTTACAATATTTGATGTTTCATATAACCAAATTTGAAAATTTTTATCTGCTGCCCCTGTATTCCCAAGATAGGACAAGTGATAATCGATAACCAATATTCTCGACCCAGCGGAACCGGAAGTTTGATAATTGACGCTTCCATTTGCATCAGTGTAATTATCATCCCAATACGGGATTAAATAAGGACCTGATAGATTACCGATTACGTTATTGTAATCTGTTACAGCACTTGCACCAAGCTCTATAAGTCCGTTAGATGTAACAGAAAAATTGGTGTAGTTAACTCCATTAAATTTAAATGTAAACCCAATATTAGCCATGGCTGAAACATCATCATCTAGAAAAGTACCTAATAGATTTGTAAAAGATCCGGTTGCAAGGGCATTTCCGGTTGATGTCGAATAGGAGTATGCATTTACCTGTGCTTTAGCACTCATTCCGAGAACTAAAACAAAACTGAGAAGTAGTCTTGTTTTCATAGTGAATAATTATTGTTAAGTATTTGCAAAGTTCCTGAGGCAATGTCCTTAAGTAATACAAACGAAATGTTATCATTTGCTGTTGATGTGTTTACAGTGTTGTCAGTCGCATTAATTAAAACAATTGCGATGTCACCAGCTGTAAGAGTAGTTTGTGCTTGCCCAAAGAAGTTTACAAAAATCAGGGCAAAAAATAAAGTAATTTTTTGTTTCATAATGTTTATTTGTGTTAATGATTAAGCAATTGTTCTGTATTTAAAATATAGACAAAATACCTTTTTTATCGACTAAAAGACAAATATAGAAAAATACAGACAAACACAGACAAAACACCTTTTTTATCGATAAAAAGACACAAATATGCAAAAAAGTAAGTAAAATCTTTACTTATTGGATTTACTCTTGTAAAATGTAAACGATATGGTAGTTATAAAACGGTACTAGAATCAAAAAGGTTCTATTTCTTCTTTGTAACCTGTTGCGAGCAATTAGTATTATTGTTAAATGTCACACTTAGTTTGTCTAAGTCTATCCTTTTAATGGGCTTCGACAAGCACAGACTGAATCTTTTAATTATAAATACACTTTTGTCTTTTAACAAAAAATATTGAACACAACCAATCAGTTATTATAATTCCTAATCTTACTAAAGTAAAAACTAGTAATTTATCATAAGTAAATTACCGATAAATCTGTCTAATGAGTAATCGTATCAATATCTTCCCAGTCGTGTAAACTACCAATGGTTCTTTGCCCGGGAGACAAGCCAGTGACGCTAAAAAATGGAGTTCTGTAGCCTACGGTAATGATAAATTTGTGGCGGTATGCACGAATAGCACTATGAACAAAGCAATGTATTCTGGAGGACTTCTGGCCCAAAGTGATTTTAATAAAGAAAAGATCTTAATTTACCCAAATCCCGCATCTGACCGTTTATTTATAAAACTACCTGGCGTTGCTTCTACAGAAAATGCTACAGCAAAAATGTATGATTTCAGAGGAAGGCTTGTACGGGAATTTAGTATAAATAATGAAGACTTCAGCATTGTTCTTAGCGGGCGCGGCGCTATACATTCTTAAAGTGGCATCTGGAAATGTAATTATGACGGAGAAGATTTTAGTTACTAACAAGTAATACCAACTCTAAAATCATTTTTGACCCCATCTACTGATAAGTGCTATTGATGCAATAATCCTCAAAGGTTTTATTTGGAATTCGAAATTCAAGTATACCTCATCATCTAATTGTTTCGAGAACAACAAGGGTTACATTTTCCTGTTAACTATTTAACAAACAATTACGGTTCTAGGTTCAGTCAGTAGGGGAGCTTAATTAAAAGCCTGATACCTTTATTATCAGGCTTTTAATTTAAAATGCGTTTATTCAACTTTTACCACCATTGATAACCTCCAACACCTTATTCAAAGCTTCTTCTGATTTCACCTCCATATCGGGTTTCACGCCAACTCTATCCAAACGAATGCCGTCATACGTATAGAAATCGGCAATGGGCAATATCAGCATGTATTTTCCGGACACTACAAAAGGAGATGCTGCTAACATACCGCCCGCAGTTTTTTCGCCTATGATAGTGGCTCTTTTGCTGTTTTTGAGTGCATAGACAATAGGTTCGCAGGTGCTTCCTGTTTTGCCATTGGTTAAAACGTATATATTTCCTGTAAATACAGGATTGGTGGGTTTTTTAAAGATAAGTTTAACGCCGGGTGATGCTTTTAACTCATCGGTAAAATCTTTGGTGCCTTTGGGTTGCAATTCCGGGAGTGTTTTAAATAATTCGGGTTGGTAACCGGTGTATTGTAATTTATGGGTCAGAAAATAACCGACTTCCATATCACTGTCGGTAATGTGCTTGGCAAATTCAAAGGCCGCTTCTATACCACCTCCGGGATTGTTCCTCAAATCGATGATCAGGTTTTTATAGTTTGAGTTGGCTACTATTTGGGGTAACGTTGCTGCCAATTCCGGGGTAGAGTTACTGAAATTCTTAATCTGTAGGTAGGCCGTAGTGCTGTTTTTTTCTTCAAAGACAACTGATTTCGGGGTGATGGCTGTTTCTTCATTATCAGCTGCCTCTTGTGCTATGGTTAAACTTAAATGGCTAAACGGAAGTTGCTGCGCGAGTATATTAAAACCGAAATACATTTCAATATCGTCGTGGACAGTAGTAGATAATTTTTTGATATCGTTTTCGAACTTCTTCCACGCCTGAGTTTGTAACGCTGCCGGGGAATAAATATTGTCCTGAACGGTCTTTAATAACATTGGATAGAGATAACTATAATCAATTTTATTTTCTGTAGAACTGATGCCACGTATTGTGCCTATAGCTATTCCGTCTTCATTGAGTAGTGCTGCGCTAAGCGTTTCATTTTTTATAATTCCCTTAAACTTTAATTTCCCTACCATCGGGATATTGCTGTCTCCAAACAAACTATCGTTTTTTTGCTGTCCGCTAATGGTAATGATGATTCCTTTCTTTGGGGATTTCCCTAACATTCTTCCCAGTTTTGCTTTGCCGCCAAATATACGTACGTCCGCATTTTTGGGAGAAGTTATGGTAAATTGGTCTTTAGCAATAGTAACATCTAAAAAAGTGGAAAATGCAGTGCCGTTACCAAAATCTATTTCGCTTTTAAAATGCGAGGCATTCTTTTGGGCAAAAGAGACATTGAAAGCTAAAATCAGGGCGAAAGGTAGAACAATGGATTTCATTTTGGTGTTGCTGTGCATGGTGATATGATTTAAGTGAGTGTTCAAAGTAAATGCGAAATCCTTTGCCATTCAACTAATTTTGATGAAACGATTGTTTTTTTGACCAGTAGATAAGTCTCTTTTGCTTAAAAGTGATCACCGGCTGTTTTTAGACTGTTTGGAACAGAAAATGGGTCTGCATTGCGTGCCTAATTTTTAAAAAACCCATTCGGAACGAATTCGGAATGGGTTTAAAAATGAATGCTATTATTGAAATGGGAATAATGGTCTAAGTACCATTCCGCCCGATTCGGGATCTCCGTGAACGTATTCTTTTTGGTAGGTAAGTGGTACTAAATTCCATGCGCCACTTTCTTTCCATTCTTTGAGGATTGTTTCACGTGCCTCTTTTGCTGTTTCCTCATCTTCACTTCGCAACTTTGTTTTTTTGAGCCACACGCTTTCTACGGGTTTGATGTTGATCATTAAGACTTCTTCCAGATTGAACTTTACCTGTTGAGGAACCAATTTCGATTCGGTACCCAATAACACGCCAAAACTGTCATCTTTCAAAAAACCTTCCGGAGTCAGGAAAGTCCGAAGATCGTGATTGGCATGGTTTTCCCTGTTGATCCAAATTTCAATATTTTCTTCTGTGAATTCAACCGAGATTTGCTTTTTGGCAAGCATCAAACTTTTAATGTCTCCGTGTCCTAGTGCCACTTGAGAAACACTATTGATCAATGCCATGGCAAAATGTTTGTGAATCACTTCGTAAGGAATCTGTCCAAAAAATTCCATATAGAATTCGGCTCCGATGCCGTTGTATTCCAAGTTTTTATCTTGCTGTGCACGGGTGTAAATATCAGTTAAACCATCGGTAATGAGAATGGTAGTTTCGGGCGTATGGATTACCCGCATTTTGCAGGAATTGTGCGATGTGCTGTTTTCCGGCCAAGAATTATCCCTGAAGCCACCTACTCTTAAATAGAGGATGCGCTCGTCTAATTTTCCTAACGAATTAAAAAATTCATGTCGAACTTTTACGCCTTCGTTAAAGGCTTCCTGGCGTTTTTTGTATTCCGGTTCTACTTCTATTGCGGTTACAGCAAGTGGTTTTAGTCCGTGTGCTTCAAAAGCGGGATTGGATTGCGCTTCTATTACGCCGTTTTCATATTTGAAATAGAGTGTTTGTAGCTTTTCTTCGAGCAGGTAGTAAATAGATTTTAAATCCTCGCTATTCTGCATGAAATCAAAGGAACGCATGGAATTTTCAAAATATTCCGTACTGTCCATAAACATGCCTAACTCGTCAGCTTCCGGTTTAAAATGAACGAGGAGTTCTTTTTTCAGGATTTTATTTTCCGGTTGAAAACGGTTGTCTTCAATATTGGTTTTAATCTCTTCTAAAAACATCGCAACAGTATATTGCTCTGCTAGGATGGGTTCGTCTTTTTTGAAAGTAAATTTTACTTTGGAATGCACAGGAAAAAATCGAATTAAATCATCAAAATCGGTATTGCCGATAGCATCGGTATGGTCGCTGATTTCATCTTCGGTATATTTTCCTGATTCGGCATAATTGTGAAGCAGTCCGTCTTCATAAAATGATACGCCACCGCCGGAATGGCCATGCTCGTTGCGGGTTATTTCAGCATGATAGCTGCGTCCTGCTACCAGTAACGGATTCATTTTTTCCGAAATAGCGGTTACCATCTTTTGGGCTTCTTCAGAATTTAAGTGTTCATTTTTCATGTATAGGGTTTTACGTTGGTTTTTAAAAATTTTATTAGGTGTATTCCAATATTCCGACATTATATTGGGAAATAAAAAATAAATACTACCGAAAATTAAGGCACCTTATTCTTTAGGTGTTTGTAATAGGTTTTTGATAACGGAATTTCCTTTTCACCTACCACAAAAGAAATCGTTGCGCTTTGGGAATTCCCGATAATTGCCGCAATGGTGTCCAAGTTAACCAAATAGGAGCGGTGACATTTTTCTAAAAACGGCGCCTGTTCGCAAACTTTGGAAAGCGTTTGCCTAAAGGTTTTGGAGATTACTTTTTTGTTTTGATCTACAAAGCAGATTTCTACATAGTTTTCTACGGCTTTGATAAATAGTAATTCGTCTTTAACCAGTCGTAGGATTTCGTTTTTGTTTTCGCCAATCAGTAGGATTTCATTCTCCGGAAGCGGCACGATTCGTTCGCCGAACTTCTGTCTGAGATAAAGCATTAACGGAATAAAAACAGGTAACATGGAAATGACCGTAGAAAATAAGAAATGCAAATAGCTTCCCAGAGTACAACTTCTCAGGTTTACTACTAGTGTATTATACAAATAAAGTACATGTCCGGAGAACAAACAAAAGATGGCAGTAGCCATGATTTCATGAGATACCCGCCAGACTTTACCCACCCTGTAATACCAAATATTCTCGATACTGCTCTGAATCACAAAGACTATAAAAACCAGAATGCCATAACCGGAAAGGAGTAAAAACCGATAATCAGCTTCAAATTGATCGGTATCAAAGGGTTCGAGGACAATAATGATGAAGTTTAAAAAAAGACATAAAATAAGACCAATGAGTACTTTTTTTCTTATTGAGGCTACAAAATGTATTTGTCTTTGTAAGGAATTCAAGGGATAGAGGCTGTTTGAAATTGGTAGCACAAAATAGTGGTTTTATTTTTCAAATAGGTGTTTAGGGTATAAATTTTTGTTGCTAAAAGGTATAATTTTATTTGTCTGTTTCTTAATCTGAAATTGTTTTTAGAAGTGCTTTTAAAAATGAAGCTCTACATTAAGAAGCTGTATTAAAGTAAAATCTTTACCTATATAAAAAGTATGATGGAATGTTCGCCCTATTTTGCTAAAGTTTTAAGTAAGAATTGTTGAATAAATTTAACAAGGTTACTGAAAACAAAGATTATTACAGAAGTATTTGGTTCTTTTTGCTAACCGCAGGCAACTCATGAAGTAATGCAATAGCTTTTGGTAAGCCTATATAATCTAATATTAAAAGATGAATACCTAAATAGAATTCAGTTTTCTACGAAGGTGCTTAAAAAGGTAGATTTTGTATTTATAGCCTTATTGTTTTTAGATGGAGTATAGATGGCATTATCAAGGTAAATTTATTCATAAAAGTTATTGTAAGATTTAACTATTAATTTTTTAACAAAAAGTATACTAAAAGGGTACCTTAATTTTACAATAAAAACTTACTTTCGCCAAAATTTTACTAAATCTAACTACTTATGAAAGAAAAATTCATTTTGTTACTGCTGCTAATGGCAGTTTTCACTACTTATGGTCAAAGCTCGGTCTCTCCGGCAGCTCAAATCGGCGGGGGCGGCGGTGAAAACCCTCCTGTTGATATTCCTAATACTATAACTTTTGATTATGACACAGCAGGCAATCAATATCAAAGAAGGATAATATATATCGCTTCGGGTGTTTATAAAAATGCTGAGGATATTGCTATTGATTCTACAAAACTTATAAAAAGCGATATATATCTGGATGTTTCTTATTTTCCAAACCCTGTGAAAGAAGAGTTGTTTCTAAAATGGACAAACACAGAAACAGTATATGTTAAAAGCCTTCAACTATACAATATGGCAGGTCAATTGTTGAAGAAAGTCAAAGATCTTAATAGAATTGATGAGGTTGCATTTAGCTTTCAGCCTTATCCTCAAGGGTTTTATAATTTGATGCTAGTCTACTCAAATGATGAAAGAAAGACACTAAAAATTGTTAAACAGTAGAATAAATATTTGCTATTCCATTTTAAACACTTAATAAAAATCTCAGCCCTAATGAAAAAAATAATTTTAGTATTTATATTTTTAACAAGCATTATTTCGCATGCCCAAACAAGAGAAGGTGAATTACTTAATGGCTCAATTCCAATTTTAAGAACTAGTTTTGAGCAAAGTGATACTCCTACAGAAAACGATCTACAACAACGGACAACCATAATAACAACACCAACTGGTAGTTCTACTGAAACAGGGGTTACACCCGGTCAACTTTCAGTTTCTCTAAACGGAGCCGCTAATTATAACATACCCATCAATATCCCTCCGGGGATTAACGGAATCGCACCACAAATTAGTCTAAACTATAGTAGTCAGAGAGGAAATGGTCTCGCAGGATTTGGATGGAACATCAATGGTGTATCTGTCATCACTAGAATCCCATCAACTAAAATTCATGATGGAACTATTGACCCTGTTGATTTTGATAATTATGATAGGTTTGCTCTTGATGGTCAAAGGCTTGTTTTAAAGAATGTGACTGATAGTTATGGAGGAAATGGAACTGTTTATGAAACAGAAAGTTTTTCTAATTTAAAGATTACTTCACTTGGAGTTCACCCTCAAGGAGCCAACTATGGACCGGCATATTTTAAAATTGAGTATCCAGATGGATCTTTTGCAATCTACGGAAACTCAACGGATTCTAGAACTATAGCTGATTGGGCAATAACTTATTCACAAAATCCTCAGGGAGTTCGGATAAATTACAATTACAATAATAGTTCAAACTCATTGTATATTAGCAGTATAAGTTATGGTGCTTTAAGTACAGGTACACCTATTAATATTATTAATTTTGATTATACAGGTTTTTCACGAACCAGAACTGAAGTGTTTTATTTGGGAGGTCTAGCTGTTGTAAAAACGCCGATTTTAAATAAAATTTCTGTTATTGGTGACGGGGTAGGATATAGAAATTATGAACTTACCTATGATGCTACAGATTTGGGATACAATAGATTGATTAAAGTAACAGAAAAAAATGGAAACAATACTTTAAGTTATAATCCAACAGTATTTAACTATGACAATACCGCCGACTCGCTTTTTTCAAATACGTCAACATCAAGTTTGTCAGTTAGCAATATAAACTTTAGTAATTCGGTTAATGTGTCGGGCGATTTTAATGGTGATGGGAAAATGGATTTTGTTATATATCCAACCACTGGTACTGATGCTAAAAAGATGTTTTGGCTTTTCGATAATATTCAAGGGCAAGGCACAAATATGGGATGGAGTAGCGGTACCATAGCACCTTTTGAAACCATATTTGCTTCAACTTGGCTGAGCGGGAATAACAAATTCATGCCGTATCAGGGAATAACTGTCGTGCAAAATGAAACTACAACTCCGGGGAAAGTAAATTTTAACACCTATTATGATGCTCCGGGGATTGCTTTCCAATATTCAAAGACAGTAACTTTTCCTAATGCAGACCCCAAAAAGTATTTATCTGGTGATTTCAATGGAGATGGGTTAACAGATGTGATTGCGATAGATGCGTCACAACATTATGTTTCTAAATCTTATTTTATTGATTTAGATAGGAGAAATTCAACAACTTTTTTTAATTTTTCAGGAACTTTAGATTTTGATGGTTCACATGCATCATTACAGTTATTTGTTATTGATTTCAATGGCGATGGAAAATCTGATATTATTAGTTTCTGTCCAAATAGATTTACTTCTGTTTATTCATTAAATGATTCAAATCAACTGGTTTTGTTATATGCCTACCCTCAGGGAATTTTTGGACAGACAAACTCAATTTTAATTGGGGACTATAATGGCGATGGCAAAACAGATTTTATGATACCTGATCCTGGAACAAATATAAATGCCTATGATTTATACACAAGTACTGGAACTTATTTTGCTAAATCAGATGTTGCTTATGAATTTCCATTTTTGACAACAGACAGTATTTACTCTTACACTTTAATACCAAATGACTATAATAATGATGGAAAAACCGACATGTCTTTGGTTACAACTGCTAGATATACTTTTAATCCAATTAATCACAATGTTATTGCAGGTGACACATATGGTTTTATAACTGTCGTTAATTATAAAAATTTAGGTAATAATTTTGTTTTTAGTAGTGGCATAAATATAGGAAAAAATACGGGTGCTCCTCATTATCAAAGCAATACAGGATCTACAGCCATAAAAAGATATCCCGCACCAATATTTCTTTCTACAAATTCAGCAAGTATGAATTTATCATTGTCATTTATGAGTAATAATTCAGTTTATAGTGTTAATTCAAACAAAGATTTCAGTAAGGAAACACTTTTAAAATCAATTACAAATGGAAATGGAGTAGTGGAAAATATTTCATATAAGCCACTTATTGACACACCTTGTATTCCTTATTGTGATGGTTTAAGAACATATGCTAAAGATTATTCTTCGCAAGAACTATACCCGAATGTTAATATAGATCTTTCAACCAACTTACAAGTTGTTTCTAGTGTGTCTAAAAATGGTCTAATTCAAGATTATGGATATTTTGGCGCTGTTTCTAATACACAAGGATTAGGATTTTTAGGCTTTAAAGCCACGGCAAAAACTAATTTTTATAATAATGTTGATATTCCCAGAACTACCAATGTGAGCATATTTGATACTTCTTTGAGAGGAACGCTGGTTGCAGACTATATAGTTCTAGGAGTTCCAACACCTTTAAGTACAATACCTAGTGACTTTATCTCCAAAAATATTTATACTTATAATACTTACGATAATTCAACTTACGAACCAATAGTATTACCTAACAAAGTATTTAAACTCAAGAACACTATAATAGAAAACACCAATGCTCTGCATGGAACTTCTGAAAAATCTACAAATAATATTTTCGATCAATACAATAATGTTATTAAAAACACAAACGAAATAAAATTGGGAACTATTGTTCAAAAAACAATAGTAACCGACATGATTTTCGATAACGATCCAACTTCTACAACGGATTATCATATTGGAAGGCCTACGAATCGAAAAATTGCGACTACAGTAGGTTCAAGTATCATGAAAACAGAAGAGCAGTTTGCATATGGAACAGGAACATCTGCAGGTTTAGTCACTCAAATGGTAAAATTTGTTGATGATGATAATTCGAAAACAGTTACAGAGAGTAATGATTATGATATCTATGGAAACATTACTCAAAAAAATATTGCGGGTTCTGACGGTACCAGTAGAACTACTTACTTTTTATATGACGACTCTGTTGCCAATCATTATGGAGGAAGATTTTTAACAAAAAGCACAGATGTTGATGGGCTCTTTATTGAATACACATACAATTCAAGTACAGGATTGTTATCTTCAAAAACCAGTCCCTTCAATACAATAACGGATCCCATTTATTCCAATTATTTTTATGATTCATGGGGTAAAGTAACATCTGTCAAAAATTATTTGGGAAGTACATTAACAAATGATTTATCCTATACTTATTCAAATAATCTATCCTCTTTAAATAATTACTCGATAAGCATGGCTGGTAATGATGGAAGTGAGAGTAAAACTTTTTATGATCCTTTGGATAGACCTTATATTTCAGGATATAAAAATATAAGTGGCAATTGGTCATATTACCAAATCGAATACGACAATTTAGGTAGAAAAATTAAGGTTAGTGAACCCTATTTCAGTACAGCCTCACCACCAACCGCAACGGGTTCTGTTTTATGGAATCAAACCAGCTACGACAGTTACGGTAGAATCAACCAAACTATTGATGCCGCACAGAAAACAACAACAGTTAACTACACCGGATTGACAACATCAGTTAATGATTCCTATAAAACAAAAACCACGACAAGAAATGCAACAGGAACTATTGCATCAGTGACCGACCCGGGTGGAACAATCACCTATGAATACTATGCTAATGATAATTTGAAATCATCGTCGCTAGGGGTTAATCAGGTAACTATTACACAAAATGGTTGGGGCAGAAAAATAACTTTGTCTGATCCGGCAGCAGGGGTCTATAGTTATGATTACAATTTATTAGGTGAAGTTACTAAGGAGACTACACCTAAGGGCACAACAAACTATACTATCGACAACCTTACCGGGAAGCTCACACAAAAAACAATAGTTGGTGATTTGACTAATACATTAACAACTTTCACTTACCATCCGACAACTAAGTTATTGACCTATAGTAAATATAATGATTATATCGGAGGCTACTATACAGAGTATAGCTATGAATACGATAATTATAAACGTCTCTATGTATTTAGCGAGAATAGTTTTAATGCTTATTTATACCATGCATATCTGTACGATAGTAATAGCAGACCAAGGTTTGAACTTTATGGCGCTATTTCAAATGGTCAAAATGTTAGTAAATGGGTAACACATACTTACTTAAATGGACATCATTGGCAGATTCTAGATGGTATTTCAGGTACAGGGGCTATGTTGTGGCAGACTGAGGCAGTAAACGAAAGAGGTCAAACTCTAGAAGCTTATTATGGGAATGCAGTAGGGTATGAAAAGCATACATATGATGCATTAGGCTTCCAAACTAAAGTAGATTTTAAAACAACATCAAATGGAAATACTTTCTTAAGTCTGGAAACAGCATTCGACCAGCAAAAAGGAAATCTCAACAGCCGAAATTACTTTAGCAGCAACATCAACTCTAGTCAAACCTTTGGATATGATTCTTTGAACCTCGATAGATTGACTACAATAACAGAGGCAGGAGTTACAACAAACCAAACCTACGATGAAAGCGGTAGAATAACCAGTAATGAGCTTGGAACCTATAATTATTCCAAAACTACTGCAACACCAGCAAATCCTTATACAAATACAAGTATATCGATTAACCAGACTAATCCTGATAACTTAGCTTATTATTGGAATAAATATCCGGTGCAAACTGTAACTTATAATGCCATTAAAAAACCCGTAGCAATTTACGAAACAGGAAGAGAAAGACTTGATTTTCAATATAATGATTTTGGACAACGAAGCACGATGTTTTTTGGTGGTACTCAGGTAGATAAAACGCAAAGACCACTTCGTAGAACTTACAGTGCCGATGGTAGTATAGAGGTTACTACACTTAATCCAAACTCCTCACCAACAGATACTTTCATCTTTTATATAGGTGGTAATGCATACACTGCGCCATTAATACTAAAAAGTGACGGAACCAATCAAGATTATTATTATCTTCATCGCGATTACCAAGGGAGTATTTTGGCAATCAGTGATGCCACAGGTCAACTCGTTGAAAAAAGATTGTTTGATGCTTGGGGCCAACTGGTTAAATATAGAGATGCAGCTGGAAATACGAGTCCGGTTGGTGGCAGAATGTTTATTGATAGAGGATATACAGGACACGAGCATTTGTTTCCGTCTTATGATGTAGCCGGTACTACATTTCTTGGTTATGGCTTAATCAATATGAATGGTAGGTTATACGATCCTAAATTAAGAAGATTCTTTATGCCTGATAATAATATACAAGACCCTTACAATACCCAAAACTATAATAGGTATGGCTATGTGTTAAACAATCCGTTAAAAGGTACTGACCCTAGCGGAGAAACCTGTGATTGTCCTGAAAGTGGTGGCGGTAATTTTGACGGAGCAGCTACAGGAAGTGCTATTGCCAGTGCAATTACAACACTGGGAGAAAATTGGGACAGATGGCGCATAAAAGAATGGGCTAACAGAAACCTAAATATTAAGAATATGTCTAATAGTGCTAGCGATGGGTTAAAAGATGCTGGCAATTGGATAGCTCGAAATGCTGATTCATTACTTAGAGACATCGGAGATTTCTTAGGTCTTGGAGGCAGTAGAAAGTACCCCGTTACAATAAGAACTAATAATCTAAATGGGCCATTGCCTTTTACATCAGGTCTGGAAACAGGTAATTTTATGAGTGGTAATAATGGACCTAATTCTAGTTTTATGTATGATAGAAGAAGTGGATATAAGGGTCCTATGTATTCTCAAGCAGGCTACACAGCTCCTTCTGTTGCCAACCCAACGTACGATATCTCAAACGCTGCATCAGTTATTATGGGAACATTAGTTGAAATGGACGGATTACAAATGTATGATAAGGCAGGAGATACCTGGTTTAGTTTGAATAAAATGAAAACTTACAACATAAGTAATTATAATGGCAATTTTTATACAGGTTGGAAAAGTCAAGCTCTGAATTACTCTAATAAGTTTAAATGGACCGGTAGAGGATTAGGAGCAATTAATGCTTATTCCATCAATAGTCAATTCACGAATGGTGAAATTGGAGCATATAACATGTTTGCTGAACAGAGTTCTAATGCATATTCAACTTTTGGTGGGTTAAACGGCGCTGCATGGGGTATAGGATGGGAAATAGGAAGATGGTTTACATATCGTGATTTTTATCAAAATTGGAAGCACAATACTTGGTTACCATGGAAACGTATGCATTTACCATATCTAACTTTTTTAGAAGAATAATAATTTAACTACTTAAAAATGAAAACCTTATTTTATTACTACTATTTATTTAATAAAAAAATCATAAAAGACGATGAACCTTTTGCAACAACTGTGTTTACACTGAGTTTGTCGCAAGGATTTATAGTTACTTTTTTTTTAAATCTTTTTTTTACTCACTTTTACTGTTTTTCATTGTCAAAATGGCCAATGATATTTGTTCAGTTTATAATACTAATAATAAATTATTTGTACTTTAATAAATCAGGAAAATCAAGAGAAATAGTGAAACAAAAACCACTTTTTTTTTCAAGTCATCGCTTATCTGTAATTTTGACAATGCTGTTTTTTTTAATATCATTTTCACTTTTAACTTTTGGGGCAATTTACATTAAAAATCTTTTAGACATAAATTGCAGATAAAAATTCGGTTACAGTTGCTTTTGTTTCAAGAGCATTTAAGCTTTAATAGAATATAAATAAGAAAAAGCGAACTACCCAGTTCGCTTTTTTTATACTCATAAAATCTCTATAACAATCAAACCCCACTTCTGAATCTTAAACTTTGCCAACAAAGTTGTCGGTGTATTCCTTTCAACACCTCTAGTTTTGTTCTTGTTGTTTCATGTCACAACTTTTCTAAAATTAATGCCACAATTTTGCTAAAAGTAACTGTCCTATTTTTTAATTACAAAAGTTCAGACCTTGCCACCGTTGCAATTCGTCATGTCTTAAATATAAAAATGAATTTTTTTCTCTTTACACACGAACTTTTTAAAACTCGAACATATTTATTAATAAAAACAGAAAGTATGATAGGATTAAATTTAGATTGGAAGGTATTCTTCTTGGTTATGACAGTAATCTTTTGGATGATGAAGAACACAAAAATCAAAGTGATTCTCGGAGAAATTCGCAAAACACTCCAAATCCTCCCGATTACAAAAATTGCGCAGGCAGTGATTGCTTATTACAACAGTAAAGACAAGGATAAAACGGGCTCTGGGTAATAAATGTTCTAATTCATTTATTAAAAAGAATAGTTTTTCTTAAAGCAACTTGTTCATATTTCAAACAATTGTATGTTTTATAATAAAACATTGCATATCTTTGTACTGCCTTTAAAACAAATACTTTATGAAAACAAATTTTGAACTAACCCCCATTCAGGTAGGGCAACGCATTGTTGCGCTCCGAAAACGCAAGCTGCTTTCTCAAGAAGAATTGGCTAAGTTGGTAGGGATTTCGAGGTCTTCTTTAACTCAAATTGAGTTGGGAAATCGAAGTTTGAATATTATGGAATTGCAAAAGTTAGGGCAGGTATTGGGTTTTTCATTAGACGATTTCATGTCGAAAGACTTTGCTGCCGAGACTATGAGTTTTACAGAGGAAGAAAAAGAAAGTACAGCAACAGAGCGGGTTTCTGTTCCGGAGCTAAAAGTAGAGAAGTTTAAAAACATATTGTTATACATTCTCGAGCGTTGTGCCGGTAAACCCAATGTAGGGGAAACAGTATTATACAAACTGTTATATTTCTCAGATTTTAATTATTATGAGTTATATGAAGAACAGCTCACCGGAGCAACATATAAAAAATTACCATACGGACCTGTGCCGCAAAAATTAGATTTTATAATGGAACACATGATTGAAAAGGAGCAAATACAAAGGTTTAAAAAGGAATACCACGGATATCCGCAAACCCGTTATTTGCCTTTGGAAAAGGCCGATTTGACTATGTTGCGTGCTAGCGAAAAAGAAGTGATTGACAGAGTCGTAGAACAAATGAGTGACTGGTCGGCATCAGCCGTGAGCAACTACTCTCATAAAGACATCCCTTGGATGGTCACCAAAGAAGGTGAAGAAATAAATTATGAATTGGCTTTCTACCGTGAAGCACCCTTTTCGGTCAGAAATTATGACGAGGATAGAGAGGTATGATGAAATTCGAAGAAATAGAACCCTACAAGAAGGACTTAAAAGGTCTCTCCAAAAAGTACAAAACGTTACAAGACGATTTGGTGCTTGTAAAGAGGGTTTTAGAGTTTTCTCCCAATGCCCGACCTCCATTCAGTTTTCATATAGATAACCTGGGTATCGAAACCTGCATCATTAAAGTAAAAAAAATAGCCTGCCGTTCTCTAAAAGGCAGAGGAGTCAACTCCGGGCTACGTTTGGTATATGCTTACTTCCCCGATGAGCCTATGATAGTCTTCATAGAAGTCTACCACAAAAACGACAAAGAAAATGAAGACCGTGAAAGGATTTTAAATCACTTTCGGTAAGAAATAAAAACCTTCTGGGTGTGCTTTCTTTCCAATACGCTAAATTTTAAAATTATTTCTTCTCTCTGCACTCTTGTTGAATTTTAATATTTTTTTAAAAATCAACCGATTACAAACTTTTTTCTTACTTTAGCCTTAGTTCAAAAAACAAATACCACCTCGTTTTATGAAATATCAGTCTATTGCTGTGTTCAATGTATTGAACGTGGCTACAGTTGTTGTGCACGAATAAAAAAATTAAACAATAATAATTTGTTACTTTATATGAATTTATATAAGCAATATATAGGCAATAACCCAGTAATTGAACTAAAAGTAATAAATGCAATTGAGTCAGATTTTATAATAGAGTTTGTAGACGATTATAAATTATTATTGCAAGAAAAAAATATTATTGGATTATCTTTTCTTGAAGAAGAGAAGACATTAAAAATTGTTTTTGAAAAATTTTCTTTAAGTGAAAATGAAGATTTTGATTTGCTTTTTATCTCATACCTAACACTTTTTAAAATTGAATTTGAAAACGTTAATATTCAAATTCATTTTTTATTAGATAAAGATGCTAAAAAAGATTATCTTAATTCTACCATTTTTAAATTAATTCATCACAAGGTCCATCTTTCAATAAATACCAAAAAAGAAATATTCAAAATATTTGTTGACGGTAAGGAAAATACAATTACTCTAATTAAACAATCAAAATCATACATTCCTATTGTTTTTATTGATAGAAACTCCATTGACGCTAATTTTTCAAAAAAGGACAAATCGAATAATTATGGGCATCTCCTAATTGGTGTTTCAACATCTTTAACAAAAGATAAAATCACTAATAAAGATATCTTCATACAAGTTCAAGATGAGTATTTAAAGAAGAAAGGGACTAATCTTAAAGTTTGGAATTCGACCGATTTAAGTTTTTTGTATTTATTAAAATTATTAGATGAATTGTATGTTCTAAGACATTTAATAAATAAATATAAAGGAATAAAAAGTGACTATAATATAGGTAGGTCAATCATGCATTCGACAGCTGACTCTAAAAGCAGTAGTAATTTTAGAGATACTATGGTCAAAATTATAGAGTCATATGAAATTTTTAAGTTCAGCAATATGGAAATTTACTTTCTTTCCATTATTGTCCAAAATAGCAAATTATTTAAAATCCCAAAAAGTATTGATGAAATGTATTCTAAAATAGAATCATTTCTAAATGATGGTGAGAGAAAAAAATGTAAAACAGATGACAGAGCCTTAAAGAAAAAATACATTGAGATTTATGAATTTAATTTAAGAAAAATTATTAACTATACAAAGGAAATTTGTTATGGTTTAGAAGAATTGACAAAAAATATAGTAGAGCATTCCGGTATTGAAAAGAATGAAGGATTCGGTATCATATCAGGCAGAACATATTCTCACAATATTATTAAGCAATTAAAAAATGTTGAAACTAATTGGTTAAAAAATTATAACAATAATTTCAAGTATCTCGATATAAATGTTATCGATACTGGAACTAAAGATATTATAAAAAGCTATCAAGATACTCTAAGTTTAGAGAAGGATTCTTGTAGTAAAATAGATGATTTAGTGTTGAGAGATCAGATGCTTAAAGCATATGACAATGATATAAAAGAAATAGAAACATTTGACATCAAAAGTTTTTTTAACAATGCTTCATTGAAATTGTTTCATCAGATAAATAGAACTAAAGCTAAAATAGGGTTACTTATCTTTTCTCAAACAATACTTGTAGAAAAAAAAGCATTTGTAAGTATCGGTTCAAGTGGTCTTAAAGGAGGAAGTTATAGTAAAGGTTATTTTTTATATAAAGAAAATGAGATAGTAAAAGAAAAAGAAAATTCTAAACATCTAAATCTTGGTACTAATTACAATTTTATAATTCCTTTTAATGAAAAAATTGAATTTGAACGGATCCAATTTAAATCAGAGGAAAATAAAACAAGCGCAGCATCATCTGTTTTTTTAGAATTATTTGATTACAATTATTCAGAGGATTTGGTAGCAAATAACAATATAAAGAAATTCATTCCCAAAAATGAATATTCTGGATTGGGGAAATATAGTAAACTTGAAAATTTAAAAAACGAAATAGGGAGTGCGGATGCAAACGAATTATTATTATTAGATTATAAAACCCTTAATACAATTGTCCAAAATTCAAGTGATTGGTTTCGATTTTTATCAGACCTTCAATTTTCAAATGAATACATAAAGGATGTAATTATTACAAATTTTGATGTTGACATTTATCTTGAACTAATTCAAATTTTAAAGTTTTATACTAACGCCTCTCAAAATAATTCTGGTTTTTGGAAAGATGACCGTTATATTTTATTCTTTTTTCCCATAAAAAATGAAAGCAACACCTTCTGGTTCAATCACCTATTATATTCTACTGAGTATTTTAAGTTTTTAAAAATAAATGAAGAAATTGGCTTGTATCATCAAAATCTTTCCCGAATAACTCAGCATCATGAAAAAATAAAAGATATTAGAATTGAATATGAAAATATTGACTCTTTATTGTTTTCCAAAAGTAAAAAGTTATTAAATTTTGAACTCTTACTTAAAAATGACAAAGACATAACAATTTTCGAAGAGACTTTGAAATCAATGTTAAACGTTGACATAAATAACTTGATAAATGAAAATCTATAAAGATCAATATTTTAAAAATTTAACAGGTTATAAAATTTCTAACTCTCATTTTGAATTAGGGTCAAATTTGCATATTAATGATTACTATTATGCTAAAAGGTTGTTTTACAATAGTTTTTACACAAACCGTTTTGCTTTCATAATTGTAAACTATATCTTAAAAGAGTTTAGTGAATTAATAATTGACTTGGTGGAAAATAGAAAGGAAAATCTACCTCAACCTGAAAACACAATTACATTATTAGGATATGATAATTATTCAGAACTTCTTATTAGTAATGTTAGAAAAATGCTTAATGACTACATCACTAGCAAAGGCAATGTCTACACTTCGGAGTTATTTAACCATGAAATATTTACTAAGGACTCATTATTTCTAAAGAATCCGGATAAGATAGGGAAAAGTATAATCTCAATATTCCCAATCAGCACAACATTGTCTACAACAATAAAAGTACAAAGTGAATTGAAAAGTTTATTGAAAAAAGAATACAATAAAGACAATATTAATTTTCTAAATCCTATAATAAATTTTATTTTAATTGCTAATAATGAATTTGAGGAAGACAAAGAATTTGCTAGTATTGATAAAGAATTTGAATATGGTTGGTTAAATTACAATCATAACCAAAGAAAAGTAGAGGTAACTAATTTAGATGATTCAAATGTTATATCTCAAATGTTTTTTATTAATTTGGTTACAAGTTGGGAAAAAATTAATGAATGTAAAGCCTGTTATCCAGATAAAAAAAGCGAAGAAAAATGTCTGATTGAAACCAAATCAAGTCCTGTTACTCCTGATTTAATTTTTAGCTATCCTAAAACTTACTGTTATCAGAAAAAAGAAATATACAATTTTTTTAAAACTAAAAATTATGGTCCGATTGTATATAGAAAGCATTTTAAAAGATATAATAATAATTTTATTTACTACATAAAGGCCGGGGTTTTTTTAAAGCAGAATAAAAAATCAATAATTGAGTGGTTATCTAACATCAGGCAGGAGTTAAAGTTTGATATAGATCAAAATGTAGTTATTGTAACACCTTCAATTGGCGCAAATTCAGGATTTGTAAATTTAGTTAATGACTGCATTTTCTCAGATACCGCAACGATTATCCAATACAATCCTACTGAGGACTATTTATATAACTTTAAAAAGTTTTATTCAGAAATTATAGTAACGGCTGATTTAGTAATTTTTGTTGATGATATACTTTTCAGCACAAATACTTTTAACGATATAAATTTCTATATTAAAAGCATAACAAGAAATGTGGGTAGTGGTGTTAATCGCTGCATTAGTCTAATTAATAGGGCAGGCTTTTATAATTATAATAAACTTATTGAAAATCTAGAGCATGATGAAAAAGAGAATAAGAAGATATTTAGTTTTATTGATATAAATGTTGCTCCTCTTTTACATCGAAAAACATATCCTTTCGAAAAACTGAAAAAGAAATTTAATGAGTTATCTGAGAAATCCGTCTTGGATGATATGCGATTACATTTTGAAAATAAAGAAAAAGAGTTTGCTTCTATTGATTTAGTATCAGATTATAAAAACATAGAAGATTATGGTACTGACAGAGCATTATTTCAATTTCTGATTTTCAATGAGTTGAACAGTTTGTTTTCTTATGATCCTGATAAAAAGGAATATGTAAACAAAGAATTGTTAGAATACTGTTTTGAATCTAAAAATGTTTTATCATATAAGCAGATAGAAGAATTATTATATAAAAACAGTAGTATTTCAAAATTTCTAGTTGACAAACCATCATTTAATTATGAAGTCAAAAATCTAATTTACAAAACATTTAGTTCCGAGCCATTTATACAATTTAAAAATATCAAATTGACTGTTTTTGATTGGGTGCTAAATGATTTAGTAAAGATGGTTGAGGAAATCGCAAAGAAAGGAAAAGTTGAAGAAGATTTTTTTCATGCGAAGAAACATGGTCAACCTGTTGAATATTCTCCATTTCAAGAATATAAATTTCTTCTAAAAAGGGGAATAAAGCTTAAAATGAATTATGTTTATTCAAGAGATGTACTCATGGTAAATGAAATAGTGTTGAAGGGTATAAGTGAATTTAAAAAGATTACAAAATTCATTTTAGAAGAGAAAGTTCAAAACAAGAATATAAACCCAGAAAGCTTATTCGATGATTTACAACTGACTCCACAATATTACCTTATTGAAGACGGGAAAGAAAGTGAAAAAATAACATCTAATGATTTTATAACATATTATGTAGGATTGTTACAAGAATTAATAATTGATCATGAAGCGAAAGCCCTTGAAACTGTAAAAAATGTAAAGGAAATAATCGATTTAAAGCAATCTCTTTTTCCAGAAACCAATGTAAATTTAAAAAACACTTATAATGATGATTTTATGGTATTGCTTCGAAGATTAGTACTCGAAAATACCTTTATTTTTCATACTTCATCTAATAAGTTTATTAATAAACAGGATGAAAAATTAACTTTTGAAAATCTGAAAAACAATACTAAGCTTGATAGTTTTATAGATGAGTTAGAAAAGGATTTTGGCAAATATTCCTTTAATTATACTAAAAAAATGCTTTCTACATTTGATACTAGTAATGTAAAAATTGACTTTGTTAATGATGAAAAGATGTTCAACTCATTTAAGTTTATGCTGATGTTAAAATCAGCATTAATAGATGATTCAGGCAACAATAAAAGTTCTGCTTTATCTGTAAAAGATAAAATTGAAATTATTCTAAAATATTGCTGCCAATTATTAGACATTCAAAAAGGAGGTGCTTTTTTTGCTGTAAAATATAAGAACAGAGAATCTGTTATAACTCATGAAGATGATATTGCGATAGTTGGTGAATTTCATAATAATCCTAACGAGATTATCAAATCTAATGATATTGATAAAAACAGTATAGTTTACAATATGTTCAATGGTATTAAGAGGCTAAATGGAGAATTTTCATTATCATGTTTTGAATTATCAATGGATGAAAATAATGAGTATCAATATTTAAATAATGATAAAATTAATGGTGAAAATATTAATGATTTTATTGAAGTCGAAGAAGAAAAATTCAAGAATCTATTTTATTTAAAAATTTCTGAGATTGACGTTATAAGTGGAAAAAATCCTAAAATCTATCCAAAAGCTGTTATCTGCTTTTATGATAATATTAAAAAAGAAAAAGGATATGATTTTATTCGTTTTGATCCGAAAAGAGTAAGACAGTTACTTTTATTGAGAAATGATCTAAATGATTTTATAAATCATCATTTAGATAATGACGGTTTAAGAGCTTATATAGAGGATCAAAATCAATTTGTTATTAATAATACAATAACTCATAGTTATGATACTTATGTAAAACAATACAAAGAAGCTTTAATCGATATTGAAGATTCTAAAACAAGAAATAAGTTTGATGTTTTAGGGACACTAATTTTAAATAAGCATTTTTTATTGAAATTCATTATTGAGTATAAAAAAAACAATTCTATAGAATTCACTTTAGGTCAATTAAATATTGAGCCAAAGTTATTATCTGTCCAAGATTTTAAAGACACAGTTGAAATGTATGCTGATATTATTTTTAAAATCCCACTTTCAAAATATGGTATAATTGATAGTCAATTTGTTTGTATTAATTATGCTGTAGATAGTGAGCTAAAAATAGTATGGTACGATTATTTTTACAAAGAGTTCGTTTTTGAATTATTTTATAACATAAGAAAGTTGTATTTCCCATTAATCAATTCAAAAAACATCATGAAAATAGATATAACAATTGATAAGCAAAATGAAATCCTTATTATTAAAAATAATTTATATGATTTACTCCCCCTATTTAAAACCCCTTTCGCAAAAATTGTTAGGACAATGAATAGTGAAAAAGAAAAAAAGGGACTAAGTCTAATAAATAAAATTTCATTGATAATGTATGGCCGTAAGTGTGAAATAAACCAAAGTCAAGATGAAATTGAAATTGTAATCCCTATGAAATTCCTATGAAAAAAATATTCCTTTTTGAAGATGACATTCAAGACTTTAACAGAATCTTGCAAGTGTTAAAAAGTAACTTCACAGAAGCATTAGTCTTCCCTGCCAATGATATTGAATTCGAGAAATTAAGAGTAAACATCAATAATTTATTTTGCCCTAAAGCACTTATTAAAGAAGAGGCAGAGCAATATATAAATAGTTTGGAAATTAACGGCTATGATGGGATAATATTAGATTATGAATTAAACGAGACATTCGATGGAATAAACGGTATTACCCTCTATAAAAGATTAGGGTTAAATATTAAAGCTTTAATTTTAACAAAATATATTGGAGATGAATTTGAGAAAATTAAAGAAGAAATATCCAAGGACTCGTTGTCAAACCAAATAATAGCTGAACAAAAGGGAAATATACAAAGTTTATCAAAATCACAAGAACAGACTTATATAAGGCATATAAATTCTCATATATATGATTTACGAGATGATAGTATGGGAGATTCCTCTCCTTTAAAAGATGTTTTAATTGTAGTAGCAACTGATATTGAAGTTACAACAGTAATAGAAAGAATTTTTAATAATGGAGAACCAGCAGTGATTCCGATTGACAAAACTGTTTTGTTTGATTTAGGAACTATTAAAAATTGTAATTTAAAGTTGCTTAAATTGGTAGATATGGGCTCAAAGAAAGTATCAGGTTCTACTTTGTCTATTTACGATGCAATTAAAGCATTCCATTTTGATTATGTTATTATGCTGGGAATTGCATATGGTTTGAAAAAAAAGAATCAGCAAATTGGAAATATTCTGATATCGCGGGAGTTGGAAGATTTTGATTCTGCAAAATTTACTGAAAAGCAAGTAATACACAGAGGCCATAGAATTCCTGCAGGAACAACTTTGCTGAGCCGATTTGATGCCTTAAGAACGTTGGGCTCTTATAAAGACACGAATATTGAGTTAGGATTATTTATATCAGGAGAAATATTATCAGACAATGAAGAATTTGTTAAATATTTACAAGCAGAATATCCTGACGCAATAGGTGCTGAGATGGAGGGGACAGGTCTTCAATCTAGTTGTCACAGAGAGGGTGTGGAATGGATTTTAATTAAGGGTATTTGTGATTGGGGATATGAAAAGCAAGCAGAAGATAAAGAGGCTAATCAAAAAATAGCAATTAGCAATGTTTGCGACTTTGTAAAAATGACATTTGAAAAATTGGGACTTTAAATTAACTTTGACAATTTTTAATAAAATTCTAGAGGATTTCACTATTTTGTAAGTGTTAAACAATTAATAAAGCTAAACTATTCAAACGGGTAAATCAAATATGAACAAAAAAAGCATCTCTCATTCAGGAGACTTCTTAAAATAGTAATCGGTTACCGTTTTTTCTATTTATTATTTAATTGTTTTTCCAAATACTCGTTTCTGTCTTTTTCAGCCTGCAATAAACGCTCATACAATTCCACAACCTTATCTAAAGGATTAAATGTACAATTATTAGGGGCATTTGCAATTGTACCGCTATTAGTACTGTTATCATTAAACGTGTTGAAATAATTGAAAACAGCTTCCTCAGTAAAACTTTTAATTCCCTCCGCACTTACACCCAAAGCCTTCGCAATCTCCTGAAGTCTTTCCTCATCAACACTCTCACTATTTTCAATAGTAGAAATAGTCTGTTGGCTCACACCAATGGCTTGGGCTAAGGCTTCCTGTTTCATTTCACGAAGCTCTCGGATACGGCTGATATTACGGCCTATATGTTTCGGTTTTGTAGTAGTTTCCATATCCCAAATATAAAAAGATTTTTATGATTTCGCACTATGCAAATCGGGATTATTTGTAGTAAAATACGTTGGGTAAAATACTGTTGCAGTCAGTAGTATACAGGCTGTTTTGTTTTCATACGGCACTAAGGCCTAGTAACTTGCATCAAAATTACAACAAGATGCAAGTAATAGTTTTTCCACCGGAACCAGCCTTGGTAGTGATGCAAACAATCAATAATCGTTTCGCGCCCTGCACCATTTATGTACTAGGATACAACAGTATAACAACCACAGTAAATGACGGTTTAGGCAACCGTAATGAAACGGCTAACCACCATTTTACACTACTAGTCTTTTCAGCCAAAGCAACACCCGGCACTGCCACAAACATTGCCAATACAATTGCAGAACAATCCGGCAAAACCATCACAGCAACAGTACTCCTTCACAAAGTAACCGACCTCGCAACCAAGCAACCTAACCAACAAAGGTTCTTTGACGGAGTACTGCGCTATGGTCACCGCCTATGCCTCGATAAAACCACACCGCCATACCTGCACGCCAACACCATCCCACCACAAGATAGGGAAGGAGACACCGCCTTTTGGCTCAAAGGCATAGCCGTAGCCCAGTTCAACATCCAAGCCGCCAAAGAAAGCCCACAACTAGAAGTAGAACTATGCAAAATCGCACTACTCAATACCGCCTGTACACAAATCGCTTTAGGTCTAATAAGAGTGTGCATGAGTTACACCCCAAACGAGTTCGGCCTAAAATACCTGCTCCAACTTTGCCAATACGCTTGTCACAATAACGAGAGAGGGAATCAGAACCCGCTACCATCAGCGTTCAACCCTAAAACAATGAGAGATAAGTACCGTTTCAACTGCCTATGTGCACCGCCATCCATGCTAAACCATAAACTACACCTAAACACCTCCGAAGAAGACTTCCTTTTTATCCTAGACGCCACCCAACAATTCTTAGACCAAGCCAGTAATCATATCACCTGCCATTCCCGTGAAGACGGAAACCCAAAACCTTAGAACCTTAGTGCCTTAGCACCTCAGAACCTTAAAATTAAAAAAAATGAAAACACTCACCCACCTCCCACAACCCCTCCGCGAAATCGCACAACAACACTTCGCCCTGCTCGAATCCCAAAACATCAAAAGAAAGAGAGATACTATCCAACTCAACATTTCCGGTTACGCCGATGTAATGTACCTCATAGCCGATATTGTCAAAGTGTCAATGCTCGCCCTCGAAGGAGAAACCAGTTCCACCCGCATCCCCGAGCCAACTACAAACATCAGCGGAGTCCTCGGCATAATCCTAGACCTCATTCCCTACGAAGAAGCCGACCTCCTCGACCTTATCCGCGAACAAGTCCTAAAACCCTCAGAAGAACAAATAGAGCAGGAGTACCTATTAGAAAATTACTATCTAGAACTCCCATCACAACTTTTGGAACAGAATCAGCATAATCACAATTAAAGCAGGGGTTACAATCGCCCTTACAGAATTGGTGTAGAAAACAACGAAGAATTGAATGGCAGTAATCCACGAGACGAACGAAGTGAGCGGCTTGGGTTACGGAATGAAATTCGAGGTAGTTTTCAAGCCAAGACTGTAGAGGCTTGATCTTTTTGGTTACTTTTTCTATCAAGAGAAAAAGTGACAAACCCAATCGCAAAGCACTATATAAAAAGTTTACAATATGTCAAATAACTATCAGGAGTCAAGCGGCTCCAATCATAATTCACTAACTCATAACGCTTCCCATCATGAACACAAAATTCCAACAACTCCTCAAAAAATCCGACTGGCTTTTAACAACCCTAAAAGACCACCCAAAAAAAGACGACTGTTACACCATTACCCTTAACTTCTCATGCTACTCGTCACTTTACTCCACAGTAAACGACCTGATGAAGCTTTGCACCGTAGCACTCCTCACCGAAGAACCCTACATATCACCAATAGTAGGAAACCCAAACATTGACCTAGCCAATGTCCTCGAACTAGCCATCCAATTAATGCCCAAATCAGAACCCGAATTCCTCGATGAAGTAAAAGAATTACTAAAAGAAAAACCACAAGAAGCAGCAGAGGAAATCCCGTTGTTCAATTTCAGCACAACCAGAATAATAGAAAATGCAGCCTCCTGAATTCATCCGGTATTCTAGGCTGGTAAAGGATAGGGTCTTCCACATTTTACAATCCAAAGACATAATCAATCGTTTGCAAAATGTCAACCTGAGCCTGCCTGCCCTGAGCTTGTCTAAGGGTCTAAGGGATTATTTCGTAATTCATAATTTTTAATTCTTAAATATACCTCTACTATATAGTTCCTGCCTAGATTTGATATTAAGAGGAGAATGTCCGGTAGATATTCGGTTTTTTTAGGTGGCAGTCAGGACTAAAGTCTTTAGACTTTCTAACCCCCTAAAGTATAGCTAGTGTATAGGAAAGGCATAGCTAGTGTATGAGTAGTGTATCAAAACATGCATTATGTCAAATAGAACTATAGCAATGCTACAATGAAGCCTGCCTGTTCTGAGGGCAGTCGAAGGGCTCCTATATACCTCCCGTATAGCTAAAGTATAGCTCCCTTATAGATGAAGCATCAATGGTGACAGTTTCATGTATAACTCCGCTATCTCAACTACATGTCATTTCCGTCTCGTTATTTATAACGAGAGGAACCCTCATTCGCTGCACTTACCTAGTAGCCATAAACCAAAAACAATCGTCTGCAAAATGTCACCCTGAGCTTGTCGAAGGGTCGCAGGGCTGTATTGTCCTATATATTGCTAGTCCATAGGAAATCCCGATAGCGCGGATTTGTAATCCGTGCCCGCAATCAAATTCAAAATAATATCTTCAAACTTATAATAAAACCGATAGCGCGGATTTACTTCGTCATTTCGCTTCGCTCGTGTGCAATCCGTGCCCGCAATCAAATTCAAAACAATATCTTCAAACTTATAATAAATCAAAAAACCCCAAACATCACTGCTTGGGGCTTTTATTCAAAATAACAACTAAAACTAAATTACCGTTTCAACTTTTTTTACAACCTATAGTAAGGCTTTATTCTTTAATAAAGATTTTTGTTCCTTTGCCTTTATGGGTAATAATTTCAACATAATAACTTCCTGTAGCCAATTCGGATAAATCAACTACAGTGTTGGTCGTTGTTTTTACTATTTGACCCAGTTGATTGTAAACCGTTACTTTTTCCAGTTGTAAATTTTGCGCTACCGAAATAGTGACAATATCCTTTGATGGGTTTGGGTATATTGAAAAGTGGTTGAGTACAAAATCATCACTAGATAAAACAGCTGATATATTATATACACGAGTCATGCCGGGAATACCGCCATCATACGTTACTGGTGCACCCATAGCTAAAACGGTTCCGTTACCTGATAAGGAAACGCTGGTTCCATTTAAGTGGTTGCTTCCTAAGCCTAAAATATCTGTACCTACCAGCGTCCAAACATTACCAACATTTTGATAAATTCGGACAAGGCCACAATTTTGAGCATTTCCATTGCTGTTTCGTGGCGAACCTATGGCTAAAATAGTACCGTCACTAGATAAGGAAATACTTGAGCCACTTTGATTATTAGCGGCTTTACCGTCGATATCTGCTCCAATTTGTGTCCAGGTGCCTGAAACATTTCTATACACACGAACGTGTCCGGAATCAGAACCGTTTACGCCATTATTACTTGGATCACCAATGGCCAATATAGTACCATCACTAGACAGCGCAACGCTGGAGCCACTAGTGCCATAAGTTCCTTCGCCGGTAATAGTAGCACCAACTTGTGTCCAAACTCCTGCTAGGTTTTGAAATACGCGTACATACCCGGAAGTAATCACTTGTGAGTAATTATGTGGTGCTCCAATTGCCACAATATTACCATCGCTAGATAAGGAAACACTCGCGCCGTTTCGGTCATTAGAAGCCAGTCCATCAATGTCCGAACCAATTTGTGTCCAAACACTATCTATATTTCTATAAATTCTGACATGGCCGGCCTGAGCATTATTTGAGTTATAATTACCCGGTGCACCCATAGCCACAACATTACCATCGGCAGATAAGGAAACGCTCCAGCCATTCACGTCAATGGTTGATTCACCATTAATATCTGCTCCAATTTTAGTCCAAGCACCGGCATTGTATTTGTAAACACGAACATGACCGGAATAAGTAGTATTAGTACCATTGCCGTAGATACCATCATTATAAGGTGCACCGATAGCCAAAACAGTCCCGTCACTAGACAAGGAAACACTTGACCCGGCTTGATCGCCTAAGGCTTCACCGTCGATATCTGCTCCAATTTGTGTCCACACACCGGCTACATTTTGATATACACGGGTATGACCTCTCGGGCCGGCTGTAGTACCGCTTCCTTCATGATGAGAGGAGCCTACTGCAACAATGCTTCCATCGCTTGACATTGCAACACTGGAACCACATTGATCATTGGCTGCTGCACCCGGAATATTTGAGCCAATTTGAATTTGTCCAATGCATAGTATTGGAAATAAAAGTAGCGTAATTAATTTCTTCATTTTTTCTTTTTTTTTCCTGAATTCGTGTCAGGATATATTAATAATTCTAAATAGTTAGCTGTCAAAAAAGGTTAATGGTCTTATTTTAAGAACTTAAGACATCCCGGATTGACTTTTTTGCCATCAGGGGCAAAATAACCATTGACAGTTGCTTCAGAGCTAACGGTAGCCGGCAAGTATTTGGCGCCATCATATATCTTATCGAAAATGTAATAGTCATACCAAACCTCGCCTTTTGCATTTTTACAGACAATAGCAGCAATAAATGACTTTTTAATAATGGCATTGTAATCGCCTCTTATGATATAGATGTCTTTAAAGACTAATATCGGTTTTATAGCGTTAGCAGCATTTTCCTTGAAAAATACTTTACAGGCTTTAAGAACTTCAGCTTCTAATTTAGGATCAGCCAAGGCACTTTTTGGGAAACAATCTGCTTCGGTTACCTTGATTTCTTTAGGAACAACCATGTCAATTTCGCCTACGGCTATAGGTTTGTATTGAAAACCGGTAGCATCACCCATAATAACCGGAACCAATTCAATCTTTAGTTTGTGGTTTCCGGGCGTTAATAGATCTTGTCTTTCAAGGAGTGCACGATACATACTTTCGCCAAAAAAGTCTTTCTCAGTACCATCATTAATTTCTGCTCTATGGGTTGGCAGCCCTGTCATGTCCTCATGTTTAAAAGGTTGTGCGTGACTGGTGCCTGAAACTTCTTTTCCGTCAACGTACAGGATAAATGCGATTTTACAACGTTCAAAAGTGCTTTTATTTTCGTTGATTTCTTTGGGCTTTTTACCGCTTTCCGCTAATTGCAGCATGGCACTGTTGGCAGGAGAATTGGCCATAAAAGCTCTGACGGATAACTTGTCACCAAGGGTGTACGTCTTGATGTATTTGGTTTCGGGCAATGTGCGTTCAAATTCTTCATTGGAAAAACACACTTTTCCAATGTTGTTTTGGTATTGAGGGAAATCCAGTTTTTCTTCCGGGAAGAGTTCTAATTTGCCTTTGCCACCTACTTTGTCTTTTAATAATTTACCCAATTGGGCATGAGAGTTTACTGAAAAGGCAATACAAGCCAAAAGAATAATTTTTTTCATATGATTCATTATAAGTTAGCCGGACAACCATGGTTGGTCGGAAATATAATGCAATAATAAATCAAAGAAAGAAGAAAATTTTAGCCAATGAATTAACGTTATGGTTTAGAAGATTAACGTTGGATTTCAAAGGATGACCGTTTTGAGGGAAAGTAACAATTTAAATGTTTTCGAGTAAAATAAGGAATTCCTCTTTTTTGCGAACGGAAAGCGGAATGCAAGTTTTGTTTTTCATTACCACTTTGTTGCCAATATCTGCCTTGACAAAATGGTCAAAATAAGCCATATTGATCAGGTGCGATTTGTGCGTTCTGAAGAAATTGTGTGGCACTAATAAGGTTTCGTATTCTTTAAGATTGGTTGACACAATTAATTTGGGAGCATTGATAAGGTTGAATGTCGTATAGTTTTTATCCGATTCACAGTTTACAATATCCTGAATATTGACTGAATATATCTTGTCTGCCGTTTTAAGAATCAGTTTTTGGATGTTTTTTGGTCGCTCAAGATTAGTAAACAGGTTGTTGAGTTTTAGGTCAAATACTTCTTTGGTCAAAGAGTCTTCGGCTTTTTTTACCGCTTCAATCAAATCAGTTGACTGTAGTGGCTTTAACAAATAATCAATTGCCGAAAATCGGAAAGCCCTAATCGCAAAATCTTCATAACCGGTTATGAAAATCACTTTAAAGTTAATGGGTTTAAGTTTTTGAAGCAGGTCAAAACCATTGCCATCGGGCATTTCAATGTCGAGAAAAACAATATCAGGAGACAATTGTTTTATGATTTTTACACCGGATTCTACAGAATCTGCCTGACCAATGATTGAAATAGTTGGACAGCTCGATTTGATAATGGCAATATTTTCCTTTCGGATATTTTCAATATCATCAATGACAATGGCTCGTAACATAGGATGCTTAGTTTTCGTAAATATAAGGGATTTCAAAAATAACTTTAGCGCCAACAATATTGGTGTCTTGGTCTACTATGTTGTCTGTTTGTAATACAAAATCTTCATTTTTAGTGTAATTAACCAAGCGTTCTTTGGTAATGGACATGGCTAATGATTTGTGATGGTTTGATTTTTGAACCGTATCAAATCCTTTTCCATTATCAGCAACTTCAAAAAACAATTTGTCTTCCTTTACATAAAAACGGATGTCGACTTTGCCATTGGTTGTTGTATCACTCAAACCGTGTTTTATGGCATTTTCGATAAAGGGTTGGGTTAACATTGGAGGCAAAAATATACTTTCTGCATCAATCGTTTTTTCAACGGTAATGGTAAAGCTGAATTTGTTGCTGTACAAAAGTTGTTGGATGGACAAATAGTTCTGAATCATTGCTACTTCTTCGGATAATGAAATATAATTTTCATTTGAATTTTCAAGAATTTGTCTGGTCAGCGACGAAAATTTATTAAGATAGTCTATGGCTTCGTTGTCTTTTTTATCTGAAATCAAACCGCGAATGTTTACTATAGAATTAAAAATGAAGTGTGGATTCATTTGCGTAATGAGCAGTTTTTGCTTGATTTGGTTTTTTTCAAGAACTGAAATCGCTTGTCTTTGTTTGTTGTTTCGGTAATAGAAATAAACACCTAAAACCAATACGATAAGTACACCTGACAGGGCAATTAGCCAGTTGTTTTTGGAAGCATTTTTCTTTTCGGTGGCCAATTTGTAGTTCAGTTCCTTTTTTTCAAAATCATACTTTAATTGTTGTTGTTTTAGTATATTTTGGGTGGTATTGGCTTTAATTGAGTCTAAAATCTTATCATGTGATTTATAAATTTCAAGTGCTTTTTCAAAGTTTTTGGTTTCATTAAATATCCAGTATAAAAGAGAATAAACCTTTTTTTGAAGTTCCAGGTCATTGGTTTTTTTACCTGTTGCCAATGCCTGATAAGCATAATATTCCGCTTTTTGTGATTCTTTCTTTTGTTGGTATAAATTTCCCAACATCAGATTGGCTTGGGCAATAGCCCTTTCATCAGTAGAGAGAGATAAGGCTTCTTTTAGTAGCGATTCGGCTTCGTCATATTTATTTTGAGCCAACTTGGCAAACGCGAGTTTTGACAATATTAAGCTAATATTGATTTTGTCTCCTGTTTTTTTAGCCAATGCCAGTGCTTTTTCGGAGTAGGAAGCCGATGCTGGATAGTTTTTCAAGTTCAAGTAGCTATTCGCAATGTTAGCATAGGCAACACTCATTAAATGGTCTTTCTGATAGTTAACATGACTGTCGCTGGCCTTGTGATAGGCTATAACTTTTTTATTGTATTCGATGGACTTTTTATGATCTCCAATGGAAGAATAAATATTTCCTAAGATTGATAGCGCATAAGCAATTTCGCCATTGTTTTTGTTTTTGTCTTTTTCAAAATATTGTAAGGCTGTAAAGAGACACGAAATGGCTTTTTCATTTTTATTAATCAGGGAGTAAAATGAGCCTTTTGTGATGATTTGATAATAGGCATCGTCATCATATTTGATAGATTTATAGAGTGCTATACTTTTGTCTATGGCAGCCAATCCTTTAACAGCTTCTTTTTTGTGACCATATTCTATGGCTAGAACATTGTAGTATGTGGCGAGCCAAGAGGTATAGGTTTCGCGAAGAATTGGATTGTTTTGTTTTTTTAGATTCTTTTGTGCTAATGCCCCAATCAGGTTATTTACATAATAATATTGTGGATTGTTTTCGGTATATTTACTATCCATAATGGTTCCCAGTGTACTTAACTTTGTGGTGTCGTGTACTTTGGGGTTTCGCAAAAAGATTTTTAAGGAATCAAGTGTTTTGTCTTGAGAATAGGAAACTGAAAAAACAAGCAATAGGGTGATTAGTCCGGTAATCTTGAACATTAGCTTAATTTGATGAGGTTATGAATAGGGGACTAAAAATAGGCAATTAAAAGGAGCTTTTTCAAAACAAAATGTTAATCTCAGATTTAGGTTTTATAGGTTCTGAATGAGATATTTTCTTTTCACACACTCTTAATCACATAAGTCACGATGCCCCAAATAATCAATTTGCAGTCTTCCGTCACTTTAATCGGTTGGAATGCTTTGTTTTCGGGCATAAGATAGACCGCGTCTTTTTCGACCTTGATGCGTTTTACGGTAAATTCGCCGTCAATGAGGCAAACTGCAATTTTGCCGTCTGTGGGTTCTATGCTTCGGTCGATGACCATGATGTCGCCATCGTCTATACCGGCGCCAATCATGGAAGTCCCATCGGCTTTGGCGTAGAAAGTGGCTTCGAAGTTTTTGACCAATACTTTGTCTAGACTGATTTGGCTTCCTTCAAAATCGGTCGCCGGTGAGGGGAAACCTGCTTTGATGCCGCCTTCAAAATAGGGGAGTGTTTTCGGATTTTCGACATCGGGCTTGAAGAAAGTAAGTTTGTTTTTTATCGACATTGTACTTTCATTATTTCATTAAAATCGGTGGTGTATTTTTTCGACAGGAAATTTTGATTCATTTTCCAGGTGCGTTGTAAATCTTGACTGCCCAATCGTATTTTGCGTTCGCCGGTCTTTTTATAATAGTCATCCATCACTTGCATGATTTTCAAATGTTTCGGATTTTCTTCTTCAAACAAATGGAACTGTTTTTGGTTTTCGGGAATGATTTCGGTGACGATGACGCCCGCTTTTTTATAGATTTCGCCTTCTTCAAAAACGTCTTTCAGCATTTTTACGGCCAGGCTGCTGATCGTGATGGAAGAATTACTGGCAAAAGGCAGCGTTTCCATTTTGTAGAAATTATAACGCGATCTTTCGGTTTTGTATTTGTCTTTTCTTAAATACAGGATCACGCCATGGCAACAGGATTGCTGCTTGCGGAGCTTTTCGGCACAAACGGTAGCAAAGGTAGAAACGCGTTCTTTCATTTCGTCTAAAGTAGTGATGTTACCGGCAAAACTTCGGGTGATGGCGATGGTTTTCTTGTCTTTGGGCAATTCCATTTCTAAGACCGATTTCCCTTCGAGCTCATACTTTAATCGCAAACCTACTACGCCCATAGTGGTTTTGATAAAGGGTTCGTTGTGTGGCAAAGTGAAATCATACGCGGTGTTGATGTTCTTGGCCTTCATTTTTTTAGTCAGGCGAAAGCCAATGCCCCAAACATCTTCAATCTTAGTCCATTTCAAGGCTTTTAAGCGCTTTTCTTCTGAATCGATTACGTAGACGCCTTGCGTTCTTTCGGGATACTTACGGGCTATTTTATTGGCGACTTTTGAAAGTGCTTTGGTTTCGGCAAAGCCAACGGATACCGGAATGCTGAGCCATTTCATGATGCGGCTTTTCATCTGCAAACCATAATCGTGAAAGTCGGGTATTTTTACGCCGTCAAAATTCATAAAAGCTTCGTCTATACTGTAAGGTTCGACATGTGGTGTAAAGCCTTCGAGTATTTTCATCACGCGATTACTCAAATCGCCGTACAGTGCATAATTGGACGAAAAGACCTGGATGTTTTTGGCTTGGAGTTCTTGGCGTACTTTAAACTCAGGCGCGCCCATCGGAATGCCGAGTGCTTTGGCTTCATCACTGCGCGAGATAATACAACCATCGTTATTGGATAAAATAACAATGGGTTTCCCAACCAATTGCGGCTGAAAAACACGTTCGCATGAAGCGTAAAAATTATTGCAATCGACTAAAGCATACATGGTATAAAATTACGCAATAGTCGATAGTTTTTGTTGGATGTTAATAAATAATAAACCACCAAAATTACTCTTGATGGCTTAGCTGTGTTTTAAGATTGTACCTCAGGATTAAGGTTGTTTTCCTTTTTGCTTTTGAAGAAATGCCAACCTAAAGTTCCTGCCATCAGTAATATCCAAAACAGTGGTGTGAAGATGGTATAAATAGGTGTTAAAATATCGTACCGTAAATAGGGATTGGGATTGGTATAGTCTTCGGGAGTGATTAGAAGCCAATCTTGAACCCCATCATAAAGGTTGACTGACATTAAAACGATAACAATGATTCGCAAGATTTGAAGTGTTTTGCTCGCTGAACTTCTGGAGGACATCAAACCAATCAGTATAAATATCATGGCACTCATGTAGCCTCTGCCAAACCCCCAACCGGTGTAAGGCATTAAAGAAGTTCTTAATTCTTTATTGATGTCTAACCTCAAATAAAAGCTAAAAGTTGTAATGGCAAGGCAAAAAATAAAAAAGACGACAATATCATAAGGAATACGTTTGAGAATAGCCGATACACTTGTGTTTTCCATTTGTGATTTGATTTTTAATCCCCAAATATAAGACTTTATCTAAAAGAGGATAAAACAAAAAAACCACCAAAATTGCTTTTGATGGTTATGGTATAATGAAGTAAGGAACTTTTTAGTTCAGTAAATTAGTTACAAATGAAGGATAGATTCCCATGGCAATGTTTAATACAATAGCAACTACCGCTACGAAGTAATACACAAACGGAACCGGTTGTTTGTCTTCAGTAGCTTCTTTAGTGTACATGGCTAAAATCAATTTGAAATAATAACCGACACTGATGATGGAGTTGATCACCCCAACAATCACCAAGAATAAATATCCTGATTTAATGGTGTCGCTAAACAACATAAACTTAGCAAAGAATCCGGAGAAAATCGGAATTCCCGCCATTGATAAAAGAGATGCGGTTAATACGGCTGCCATTAATGGATTGGTTTTGCCTAAACCGTTGAAGTTGGCTGTGGCTTCGTTGTCCTTGTTGCGCGTTACATAAATGATTACGGCAAAAGAAGCAATTCCCGCTAAAGCATAAGCGGCGGTGTAATAAAATAAAGTACTTGCTGCAGTCGATAAACTTAAAACGGCCATTAACATAAATCCGGCGTGGGATATTCCGGAGAAAGCCAACATGCGTTTTACATTGTCCTGACGCAACGCCATGATATTTCCGATGGTCATTGACAATATTGAAACCACTACGATTACCATTTCAAAAGTTGGCGTTAACGATGAGGTCATGCTGCTTAATATTTTGTACAAAGCGGCCATAGCTACTACTTTGGCTAAAGTACTCATGGTTGCGGTAGTCATTGATGGCGAACCTTCGTAAACATCCGGTGCCCAGAAATGGAAAGGCGCTGCTGCGATTTTAAACAACATTCCAATAATCATTAATGTGATGCCTATTGGGAACCAAATTGGCAATCCTAAACCAGAAGATAAGTCTTTGATTTCTGCTAAGTTGAAATAACCTGTCGCTCCATAAATCAAACAGATTCCGAATAAGATGATCCCGGAAGCAAATGATCCCATGAGGAAGTATTTCATTCCGGCTTCGTTACTTTTTACATCTAATCTTCGGCTTGCCGCCAAAACATATAAAGCGATTGACAACACTTCAATCCCTAAGAAAAACATGGATAAGTTGGCAAAAGAAACCATCGCCACCGCTCCGGCCAAAAGAAATACTTTGATGGCGATAAAGTCGGATATTTTGGTTTGGTGGTCTTTGTAGAAATCACCGCTTAAGGCGACTAAAAAGATAGTAAGTAAAATAAATAAAGAAGAGAAAGCGTTCGAAAAAGAATCGACAGCAATCATACTAGCGTATTTCTCATCAATACTTGGGTCAATTGCCCAAAGATTTAAGGATATACCTAAAATGGCAAGTAAACCTATTACAGTAACTGGAACCAGTAGTTTTCTTAAATTGAAAATTTCTGCCAACAGACAAAAAACGCCTAATGATACTATTGTTATTAATACTTGCATTTTATTATTTATTTATTACTTCTAGAATTTCTTTTAAACTTGGCGTCACCATATCTACAATCGGTTTTGGATATAATCCAAAGAATAATAAAAACGCAATGATTACGATAAACGTAATCGCTTCGTTAGTGGTTACGTCTTTAAATACTTTAGTGTTGGTTTCTCCTAACATTACGTCTTGGAACATTTTCAACATATAATAAGCCCCTAAAATAATGGTTGTTCCGCCTAAAACGGCGAACCAAATATTCACTTGGCTTAAGCTATACAATACGGTAAATTCTCCCACGAAGTTGAAGGTTCCCGGCAAAGCCACAGAGGCTAATACCAAAATCATAAACATCGAAGTGAACTTAGGGGTTTGACTTCTGATGCCGCCTAAATCGGCTATCGTTCTCGTTTCATATCTTCTGAAAATCACTTCAGCCGCAAAGAACAATCCAACGATTACAAAACCATGGGCAATCATTTGCGAAACTGCACCACTTAATCCGTCAAGGGTTAAAGTATAACAACCTGCGGCGATTAAGCCAACGTGCGCCAAAGACGAATAAGCCAATAATTTCTTTAGATCTTTTTGGCGTAAAGCCACAATCGAACCATAAATCACACCGGCAATACTTAATCCGATTAAGATTGGCATATATTCTTTTGCAGCATTGGGCGTGATAGGCAATTGCCAACGGATAACGCTGTACAATCCCATTTTCAGCATGATACCGGACAAAAGCATGGTTCCAACGGTTGGTGCTTTTTGGTATACTTTTGCCTGCCAAGTGTGGAAAGGAATAATAGGAATTTTGATGGCATAGGCTAAGAAGAAAGCAAAGAAAATCCAGCATTCTTCCGTAGCGGTTAAGTCTAATTTGTATAAATCTTCTAAAAGGAAGCTTCCGGCTTTTGAATACAAATATGCAAAAGCGATGAGCATGAATAAGGAACCTCCAAGCGTGTAGATAAAGAATTTCACCACGGCTTTTTTGCGTTCTTCGGCATCACCATTACCCCAAATTAAAGCGATGAAGTAAATCGGAATCAAAGCCAATTCCCAGAAGATATAGTATAATAATCCGTCGGCGGCTAAGAAAGTTCCAACCATTGCAAACGACATAAATAAAACTAAAGCGTAGAAGTTTTTAGCGTTGGTAAAGCTGTTTCCAAAAGAGGAGAAAACAATCAACGGAGTCAGCGCCGTGGTCAATAAAACCATCGCCATGGATAAACCGTCGGCTTTGAAAGCTAAGGCTACTTTTGGGTTGGCAATCCAATTTCCGTTGAAACTGATGTTTGTTCCTTGGTTCAATAAGTTTAACAAATACAAAGACAAACCTAAAGCGCCTAAACTGAATACCAGCGCGACTTTCGAAGCCAATTTATCTCCTGCGAAAAACGTGGCGATTGCACCAACAAGAAGTAATAATAATATAGTAGTTACATCCATTATGTAAAATTATTGAACTGTTTTAGTTGTAATAAATAAATAAGTTATGATGGCACAAACTCCAATTACAAAGGCAAAAAGGTATAAACCAATGTTTCCGTTGTGTAATTTTTTCCCTTGCGTTCCTAAACCGTTAGCTAATGTTCCGAAACCGTAAACTACTTTGCCTAAAGCCGGTTCTAAAGTGGTACGGAAGAAATTCGCCAAACTGTTGATAGGTTTTACAATTATGAAAGTATAGAATTCGTCTACATAATATTTATTGTAAATTGTTTTTGAAAACCCTGTGATGTCTGCATCTTGTTTTGGTACAAATCCACCTTTGATGTATTTGGCATTCGCCCAAATAATTCCAACGATAGCTCCGGCTAAAGCGATTCCCATCAAGACAAATTCTTGGGTCCCTAAATGATGCGCTTCGTGTTTGGCCGCTAAAACCGGTTCCAAGAAATGGTTCAACCACATGCTTCCCGGTAAGTTAATAGCGCCACCGATAACGGCTAAAATCGCTAAGATTACCAATGGAATGGTGATTAAGCTTGGGCTTTCGTGTAAGTGGTGTTTTTGTTCTTCGGTGCCTCTGAATTCTTTGAAGAAAGTCAGGTACATCAATCGGAACATATAGAAAGCCGTCATAATCGAAGCAATCGAAGCGACCACCCATAATACCTTGTTGTGTTCAAAAGCGACCATTAAAATCTCGTCTTTCGACCAGAAACCTGCGAACGGGAAAATACCTGCAATCGCTAAGGTGGAAATCATCATCGTCCAGAACGTGATTGGCATTGCTTTGCGTAAACCACCCATTTTTCTCATGTCTTGTTCGCCATGCAATCCGTGAATTACCGAACCCGAACCTAAGAACAAACAAGCTTTGAAGAAGGCATGTGTGATTACGTGGAAAACCGCTACCGTGTAAGCTCCTAAACCTAAAGCTAAGAACATTAATCCCAATTGGGAAACGGTAGAGTAGGCCAAAACCTTTTTAATGTCATTTTGCAATAACCCAATGGATGCGGCTACTAGCGCCGTTAATGCACCAACAATGGCAATAATATTTTGTACTTCCGGAGTAATGTCAAATAGGAAGTTCATTCTCGTAATCATGAAAATACCGGCAGTTACCATCGTTGCGGCGTGGATTAACGCAGAAACCGGTGTTGGACCAGCCATCGCATCGGGTAACCAAGTGTATAAAGGCAATTGGGCAGATTTTCCACAAGCTCCGATGAATAAACACAAAGCGGCAACGCTTAACCACACATAATCAACAGTATCTAATTTCAAATGAGAAACAGCTGCTCTTAATTCAACAAAATCTAAAGTGGAGAACCAATGACCTAATATGAAAATTCCAAGTAAGAAACCTAAATCTCCAATTCTGTTCATGATGAATGCTTTCTTGGCCGCATCGTTGTATGGTTGGTTTTTGTACCAGAAACCAATCAACAAATACGAACACAATCCAACGCCTTCCCAACCGATAAACATTATCAATAAGTTGCTTCCCACTACTAAGGTAATCATGAAGAATACGAACAAATTCAAATACGCAAAGAACTTATGCATATTCTCATCGTCGTGCATGTAGCTGATAGAGTAGAGGTGAATTAATGAACCAATTCCGGTTACGAATAACAACCACAATAAAGACAATTGGTCTAATAAAATACCGAAGTCTAATTTGAAATTACTTACTTGAATCCAATCAAATAAAGAGATTTCAAAGGCTTTTCCGTTTTGGTTTAGTTGGGCAAAAAAACAAATACTCAATAAGAACGAAACTACTACGGTCAACGTTCCAATGGCACCTGATACATTTCTGCTTACTTTTTTTCCAAAGAAAATATTGAAAAGAAATCCAACAAATGGAGATAAGAGTAATACTAAAGCTAAATTTGTTTCCATCTCAGATTATCCTTTTAAATTCTTTAAATTATCTATGTCGATTGAGCCTAAGTTTCTGTAAACCGAAACTAGTATTGCCAATCCAACCGCTACTTCCGCTGCGGCCACCGCCATCGAGAAGAATACAAATATTTGTCCTTCGGCGTCTTGGTGATACGTTGAAAAAGCTACAAACAATAAGTTTACCGCATTCAACATGATTTCAATTGACATGAAAACGATGATGGCATTTCTGCGGTACAACACTCCGAAAACTCCGATACAAAATAATAGTACCGAAAGGAAAATGTAGTTTTCTATCCCTATTTCATTTAAAATATTGTTCATTATTTTTTCTCCGTTTTTTCTTTTTTAGACAATAAAACCACACCAATCATCGCGACCAATAATAAGATAGAAGCGAATTCGAATGGTACCATATATTCGTTCAGTAATATTTTTCCAAGCATTTTGATTGATTGAAAATCTTCGCCTGAAGTATCATATTCACCCATAATGGTTTTCGAATTGATGAAAATAGTCACTAAAACAATACTCGTGAGTATAAAGACAACGATAGCGCCAAGTCTGGTAATACGAGGTTTGTGGACTTCATCTTCCTTATTTAAATTCATCAACATGATGGTAAACAGGAACAGGACTACAATCGCACCTGAGTAGACTATAATATGCACAATCGCCAAGAACTGTGCGTTGAAAAGCAAGTAATGACCGGCAATGGAGAAAAAACAAAGCACTAAATAAATCGCGCTGTGAATTGGGTTTTTACTATAAATCGTCAAAAACGCCGTAGCCAAAGTGATGGCTGCTAAAAAGTAGAATGTAATTAATATAGGCGACATTAGTTAGCGTTTTTAAGTTGAGCGTTCTTCATGGCCATTTCCAAAGGCATAACCAATTTATCTTTTCCGAAAATGAAATCTTCACGGTCGTAACTTGCAGGCACCAATTCTTTAGAAATGGTTAGGTAAATAGCGTCTTTCGGACAAGCTTCTTCACACAATCCGCAGAAAATACAACGCAACATATTGATTTCGTATATGGAGGCGTATTTTTCTTCACGGTACAAATGTTCTTCTCCTTTTTTTCTTTCTTCGGCCTTCATCGTGATGGCTTCCGCCGGACACGACAAAGCGCACAAGCCACAAGCCGTACAGTTTTCTCGACCTAGTTCGTCGCGTTTTAACATGTGTTGGCCACGATAAACCGGGCTGAATTCTCTAACTTGCTCAGGATATTGAATCGTTGCTTTTTTTCTAAAAAAGTGTTGGATGGTAATCCATAAGCCTTTAAAAATGGCAATCAGGTATAGTCTTTCTAAAAAGGTCATTTCCTTATTGGAAACTTGCTTTTTATGGCCTGATAATGATATACTTTGTATCGATGCTGACATAATTTCTTTTCTTATTTAAAAGCTAAAATGCAAATTCCTGTTATTATAATATTGAAGATCGAAAGCGGAATTAAAATCTTCCAGCCTAAGTGCATCAATTGATCGTATCTGAAACGTGGGATTGTCCATCTGATCCACATAAAGAAGAAGATGAAGAAGCACAATTTGGCAAATAAAGCGGCAATTCCGATTACGTTAGCGATGTTGACACCCCAATTTTCTACTGCCCAACCCATTCCCGGATAATTGTAACCACCAAAGAATAAAACGGCAATAATAGTAGCGGAGATAAACATGTTAGCATATTCGGCAAACAAATAGAATCCCATTTTCATCGAAGAGTATTCGGTGTGATAACCACCAATTAATTCCGATTCACATTCTGCTAAATCGAAAGGCGTTCTATTGGTTTCCGCAAAAGCACAAATCAAAAAGATTAAAAACGACAACGGTTGATAAAATACATTCCAATGGAATCCGTGTTGTTGCACGGAGATTTCTTTTAAACTCAATGTTCCGGTCATCATCAATAAAGCAATTATGGATAATCCCATGGCGATTTCATAAGAAACCATTTGAGAAGCCGCACGAACCGCACTCATTAAAGAGAATTTGTTGTTCGATGCCCAACCACCAATCATGATGCCGTAAACACCGATTGAAACGATGGCGAAAATGTACAATAAAGCACTATCGGTGTCGGTTGCTTGCAATTGTACTGTTCGTCCGAAAACTTCTAATTTGTCACCCCAAGGAATTACGGCACTCGTCATTAAAGCGGCACTCATGGCAATCGCTGGGCCAACAAAGAATAGAAATTTATTTTTGGTATTCGGTTCAAATTCTTCTTTAGCAAATAATTTCATACCATCGGCAAGCGGTTGTAACAATCCACCCCAACCGGCGCGGTTTGGTCCGACACGGTCTTGCAAATAAGCGGCAACTTTACGTTCCGCCCAAGTGGAATACATGGCCATAATCATGGTTACTGCAAAAACAATAACAATGACGATACTTTTTTCTATAATAAAGGCACTATCCATTTTTCTTTTCGTTTACCGGGTTACCATCTATTTTTTCGTTGTAATCAATCTCGGCCATACTGATTTTTTTACGGTCGATGTCTCTACCTTGAAGGATGCCTTTTTCGGTATCAATTATAACTTTATCCATTTTACGAGTGTAATTGTTTTGGTTGATAACTGAATCTTTTTCGAATTTTCTCGGCCCTTCAATTACCCAATCCGTCACTTCTTTTTTGTCGAAACGACAAGTGTTACAGATAAAATCTTCTACTTCGTGGAATTCGTCTTTGCGAGCGGTTACCCTTTGGATTTCGTTACCAAACATCCATAAAGTAGTTTTTCCGCAACAACCCAGAGTTGTACATTCTCTGTGGGCGTTGAAAGGTTTGTTAAACCAAACTCTCGATTTGAATCGGAAAGTTTTGTCGGTTAACGCGCCAACCGGACAAACGTCAATCATGTTTCCGGAGAATTCATTGTCGATGGCAGCCGAAACACAAGTTGAAATTTGTGAATGGTCACCGCGATTTAAAACGCCGTGAACCCTTTTATCCGTAAGTTGATCTGCTACTTCTACACAACGTTGACAAACAATGCAACGGTTCATATGCAATTGAATTTTGTCACCGATATCTTCCGGTTCGAAAGTTCTCTTTTCTTCAATGAAACGCTGTTGCAATTTTCCGTGTTCGAAGCTTAAATTCTGCAAATCACATTCTCCTGCTTGGTCACAAACCGGACAATCTAACGGGTGATTGATTAAAAGGAATTCGGTTACGGCTTTGCGAGCTTCAAAAACTCTGTCTGATTTTTTGCTGGCCACTTCCATACCGTCTTGACAACCGGTTACGCATGACGCTACCAATTTAGGCATTGGTCTTGGATCAGCTTCGCTACCTTTAGTAACATCTACCAAACAACAACGACATTTTCCGCCGGTTCCTTCTAGTTTCGAATAATAACACATGGCTGGCGGAACAGATTCTCCACCAATCATACGAGCAGCTTGCAGGATGGTTGTTCCCGGTGCTACTTCAATTTCTTGACCGTCTATGGTTACTTTCATAATATTAGTTGTCGGTTGTCGGTTGTCAGTTGTTGGTTTGGCCATCAACTATCAACGAGAACCTTTTTTTTACTTATACTGGTTGCTTTGCAACTAAATGTTTTACTTTTTCAAAAGGTTCATTCACAAAGTGATCTCTGTTTTTAATTTTTTCAGGGAAACGGATATGGTATTCAAATTCGTCTCTGAAATGTCGAATTGCCGCTGCAACCGGCCATGAAGCCGCGTCACCTAAAGGGCAAATAGTATTTCCTTCAATTTTGGATTGGATGCTCCATAACAATTCGATGTCTTCTTCGCGTCCTTGTCCGTTTTCGATTCTCCATAACACTTTTTCCAACCAACCGGTTCCTTCACGACATGGTGTACATTGACCACAAGATTCGTGGTGATAGAAACGCGAGAAATTCCAAGTGTTTCGAACAATACACGCTCGGTCATCGTATACGATAAATCCACCTGAACCTAACATGGAACCTGTTGCGAATCCACCATCTGCCAAACTTTCGTAAGTCATCAAACGGTCTTCGCCTGTAGCTGTTTTGTAGATTAAATTCGCCGGTAAAATTGGCACCGAAGAACCTCCAGGAACCAATGCTTTCAATGGTCTGTCGGTTTGCATTCCGCCACAATATTCATCAGAATTCATGAATTCGTATACTGAAACGCCTAATTCAATTTCGTAAACGCCTTGGTTTTTGATGTTTCCGGAAGCCGAAATTAATTTGGTTCCCGTAGAACGACCAATTCCGATTCCGGCATAATCAGCACCCGAATTGTTTACAATCCATGGCACGGCCGCAATCGTTTCTACGTTATTGACTACAGTTGGATTTTGCCAAAGTCCTTTCACAGCAGGAAATGGTGGTTTTAATCTAGGATTGCCACGTTTCCCTTCTAAACTTTCAATTAGAGCAGTTTCTTCTCCGCAGATGTAAGCACCGCCACCGATTTGGACGAATAATTCCAAATCATAGCCTGAGCCTAATATATTTTTGCCTAACCAACCGGCCGCTTTCGCTTCGGCGATGGCTCTTTCTAAAATTTTATAAACCCACATGTATTCACCACGGATGTAGATGTAGGATAGGTTGGCACCCAAAGCATAACTTGATGTAATCATTCCTTCAATTAAAAGATGCGGAATGTATTCCATTAAGTAACGGTCTTTGAAAGTTCCCGGTTCCGACTCATCGGCGTTGCAAACCAAGTGTCTTGGATTGCCCGATTTTTTGTCGATAAAACTCCATTTCATTCCGGCAGGAAATCCTGCGCCACCACGACCACGAAGTCCCGAAGTTTTTACTTCTTCCACAACTTCATCCGGAGTCATTTTTTTCAAGGCTTTTTCTACTGAAGCATAACCGCCTTCACGACGATATACTTCGTAGGTTTTAATACCCGGAACGTTGATTTTGTCTAATAATATTTTTCTTCCCATGATATTATTTATCGTGTAAAGTGATTTTTCCGTCTTTGCAATCTGCGATTAGCTGGTCTACTTTTTCTTTGGTCAAATGTTCTTGGTAGAAATCACCCAATTGCATCATTGGCGCATAACCACAAGCACCTAAGCATTCTACGCCGCGTACTTCGAAAAGCCCGTCCGCGGTTGGTTCACCAATCCCTACGCCCAATTTGGAACAAGTATAATCCATCAAATCTTCCACGCCGTTTTGACAACAAGCAGCGGTTTGACAGAACTCGAACATGTATTTACCGATGGGTCTTTGGTTGAACATTGTATAAAAAGTAACGACTTCGTATACTTCAATTGGTAATATTTCTAAGATTTCAGCAACCTTGTTTTGCAATTCGATGCTCAACCAATTGTCGTGAGCATCTTGAACTTCGTGTAAAACAGGCAATAAGGCTGATTTCTTTTTATCGGCTGGATAATGACTGATTAACTCATTGATGCGAGCCATCAACGGTTCAGTAATGTTTATCTCTTGTTTGATAGGTGATCTTTCCATAATTCTTAAGCGTCTAATTCGCCGGCAATTACATTTAAACTTGATAAAATAACGATAGCATCTGATAACATTCCACCTTTGATCATTTCAGTATAAGCTTGGTAATAAATATAACAAGGTCTTCTGAATTTCAAACGGTATGGTGTTCGACTTCCATCGGTAATTAAATAGAAACCTAATTCTCCGTTTCCGCCTTCAACCGCATGATAAATTTCGTCTACCGGAACCGGAACTTCACCCATCACAATTTTAAAGTGATAAATTAAACTTTCCATGTTGGTGTAAACGTCTTCTTTTGGCGGCAAATAATAATCGGGAACGTCAGCGTGAATAGGTCCTTCCGGTAATTTCGCTAAAGCTTGTTTGATGATGCTTAAGCTTTCCCAAACTTCCGCATTACGAACGCAAAAACGGTCGTAAGTGTCACCTGATTTTCCAACAGGAATATCAAATTCGAAATCTTCGTAAGAAGAATATGGTGCGGCTTTACGAACGTCGTAGTCAATTCCGGCTGCACGCAAGTTTGGCCCTGTGAATCCGTAAGCCATTGCCATTTCGGCAGTAATTGGACCAACATCCACAGTTCTGTCTATAAAGATTCTGTTTCTTTCAAATAGGTTTTCGAATTCTTTCCAAGCTACCGGAAAATCTTCTAAGAAAGTGTTTAATTTTTTGAAGGCTTCGTCAGACCATTCTCTTTCGAAACCACCTATTCTTCCCATATTGGTGGTTAAACGAGCACCACAAATTTCTTCATAAATCTCGTATACTTTTTCTCTGAATTGAAATACATAAAGGAAACCGGTATAAGCTCCGGTATCAACGCCTAGAATTGAATTACAAATCAAATGGTCTGTAATTCTGGCCAACTCCATTACGATAACTCTTAAATATTGTGCACGTTTTGGTACTTCAATATTTAATAATTTCTCTACTGTCATCCACCAAGCCATGTTGTTGATAGGCGAAGAACAATAGTTCATACGGTCGGTCAATACATTGATTTGGTAAAAGGGACGGTTTTCGGCGATTTTTTCAAACGCACGATGAATGTAACCCACGGTTGGTTCAGCATCGAGGATTCTTTCTCCATCCATCAATAAGATGTTTTGGAAAATTCCGTGAGTTGCCGGATGGGTTGGGCCCAAGTTTAATATAGTGAGTTCGCTTCCGTCTTCGTTGCGAGTCTGTTCTATGATTTTAGCATATCGATGCTCTGGTGGTAATAATAAATCTGACATTTATAATGTTGAATTATTTAATTATTAACTGGTGTTCTTCCGAAGAAACGGTCATCTTTATCAGTTCTTCCGCTGTCTTCCATTGGGAATTCTTTTCGCATCGGAAACGAAACCATTTCATTCATGTTTAAAATGCGTTTCAATTGCGGATGACCTTTGAAATTGATTCCGAAGAAATCCCAAGCTTCTCTTTCCATCCAATTGGCGCATAGAAATAAATCGGTTATGGTTTCTATTTCGGCCGGATCAGGTAAATAAGTTTTCACACGAATTCTCACGTTTTCAATCCAATTGTGCATTTGATAGACAACAGCAAATTGGTGTTCGTCATCATTGTCGGGAAAATGAATTCCGGTTAAATCCGTTAAGAAATGGAAATTTAAATCTTCCTGCTCTTTCAAAAAGCGAATCACTTCGTGAATTGTGCTTGGCGTAGCTTCAAAAGTGAAAATATCGCGTTTCATTTCAAAATTCAGCACATTGTTGCCGAAAGTCTGAACTAATTTGTCTTGTATATAAGCTGTTTCTAAAGCCATATTATAGGTTATAAGAAGCTAATAATTCTTTGTATTCTGGTGAACTTCTTCGGCGTACCGATTCGTTTCTTACCAATTCTTGTAATTGCATCACACCGTCAACTATTTGTTCCGGTCTTGGCGGACAACCGGGAACGTAAACGTCAACCGGAATTACTTTATCGATGCCTTGTAAAACGGAATAAGTGTCAAATACACCACCTGAAGAGGCGCATGCGCCAACAGCGATAACCCAACGAGGTTCTGACATTTGTTCGTATACTTGGCGTAAAATTGGCGCCATTTTTTTAGAAATCGTTCCCATAACCATCAACATATCTGCCTGACGCGGAGAGAAACTTACTCTTTCCGAACCGAAACGGGCTAAATCGTAATGTGATGCCATTGTCGCCATAAACTCAATTCCGCAACAAGAAGTCGCGAACGGTAATGGCCAAAGTGAATTAGCTCTTGCCAATCCGACAACGTCATTTAGTTTGGTTGCGAAGAAACCTTCACCAACTACTCCTTCGGGCGGAGCTACCATATTTGGTTTTGTAGTACTCATAGCAATTGTTTTTTTATTCCCACTCCAAAGCCTTCTTCTTGATAATATAGAAGAAACCTACTAACAGCAGTGACATGAAAATAACCATTTTAATCATTCCTTCCATTCCCAATTCTTTGAAATTAATTGCCCAAGGATAAAGGAAAATTACCTCTACGTCAAAAAGGACGAAAAGAATAGCTACTAAGAAATATTTTACTGAAAAAGGTATTCTGGCGTTTCCGACAGATTCAATACCACATTCGAAGTTTTTGTCTTTGTTTTTGGAATGTCTTTTTGGGCCTAAAAAGCTAGAACCGATAATGGTTAAGACCACAAATCCTACCGCTAAACCTGCTTGCATCAGGATTGGTAAATAATCTAATTGATTAGACTGCATAATGCTCAAAATTAGAAGTAATTAAAATAGCCACAAATATACATCGCATTATTTAATTCGCAAAAATGAAAGGCTAAACGTTTGTTATTTATTTCCCCAAACACGTTTATTTAAACTGATTATAAATAATGGCTTTATAGTATAAAAAAACGTCCCGGAATTTCCGGGACGTTGTGTCATTCTAGGTAATCAAAAAATAATATATATTAGTCTTCGATAGCCACTACTTGAGCTGCTACTTTACCTTTTCTACCTTCTTCTTCTTCGTATGATACTTTGTCACCTTCAGCTAGACCTTCTGTTCTAACTCCGGTAGCATGTACGAAAATGTCTTTTCCTGTTTCGTCGTCAGTAATAAAACCGTAACCTTTTGATTCATTGAAGAATTTAACTTTACCTGTGCGCATTTTGTAATATAAAAATAATTAATAATGCCCAAAGATATACTTATTTGCGACATAGCCAACAAAAATCAAATAAAAAGTTAAATTTTTTTTCAAAACTTTCAAATTATAATTGAATGATTTTCAGTACAGTATTTGAATTATTCTAAAAACGGCAACAAAAAAAGCAACTATTTATAAATTTTTAAATAGTTGCTTTCTCAGAAAATGCGAATATAATATTTATTGCGGTAAGTCTAGTTTTATGTATAATTCTTTTAATTGAGCATCATCAATTGTAGATGGTGCATCAATCATAACATCACGTCCCGAATTGTTTTTTGGGAAAGCAATAAAATCGCGAATCGTTTCTTGTCCGCCAAGTATTGCTACTAATCTGTCCAATCCAAAAGCTAAACCACCATGAGGTGGCGCACCAAATTGGAAAGCATTCATCAAGAATCCAAATTGGTCTTGGGCTTGCTCAGGTGTAAAACCTAAAAGGCTAAACATTCTGCTTTGTAAATCTTTATCGTGAATACGAATGGAACCACCACCGATTTCATTTCCGTTCAATACCATATCATAAGCATTGGCACGAACTTTTCCCGGTTCAGTTTCAATTAATTTCATGTCTTCCGGTTTTGGTGACGTGAAAGGATGGTGCATCGCGTGATATCTCTCGTTTTCTTCGTCCCATTCTAATAAAGGAAAATCTACAACCCATAATGGCGCAAATTCTTCCGGTTTTCTCAAACCTAAACGAGTGGCTACTTCCATACGCAAAGCAGAAAGCTGCGTTCTTGTTTTATTAGCGTTACCCGAAAGTATTAAAATCAAGTCACCTGCTTTTGCATTGGTCGCTTCCGCCCATTTTTTCAAATCCTCTTGGTCGTAGAATTTATCTACCGAAGATTTGAACGTTCCATCTTCTTCACATTTGACGTAAACCATTCCGGAAGCACCAACTTGCGGACGTTTCACCCAATCAATTAAGGCATCAATTTCTTTACGTGTATAAGTAGCGCAACCTGGTGCTGCAATGCCGACTACCAATTCGGCCGAGTTGAAGACAGGGAAATCTTTGTGTTGGGCAACGGTGTTTAGTTCTCCGAATTTCATTTCGAAACGAATATCCGGTTTGTCGTTACCATAGGTTTTTATGGCGTAATCATAGGTTATTCTTGGGAATTCTGCTACGTCTATGCCTTTGATTTCTTTTAATAGATGACGCGTTAAGCCTTCGAAAACATTTAGAATATCTTCTTGTTCAACAAATGCCATTTCGCAATCGATTTGAGTGAATTCCGGTTGTCTGTCTGCACGCAAATCTTCATCACGGAAACATTTCACGATTTGGAAATACTTGTCCATGCCGCCAACCATCAACAATTGTTTGAAGGTTTGCGGTGATTGTGGTAAGGCGTAAAACTGTCCTTCGTTCATTCGGCTTGGTACCACAAAATCTCTGGCGCCTTCCGGAGTAGATTTGATTAAATAAGGTGTTTCTACTTCACAGAAATCCAAATTGGATAAATATTTACGCACTTCCATAGCCACTTTGTGACGGAAAAGCAACGAGTTTTTTACCGGATTTCTTCTGATATCCAAGTAACGGTATTTCATTCGGATGTCTTCACCACCATCAGTTTCATCTTCAATGGTAAATGGCGGAAGGATAGAAGCATTTAATAAAGTCAATTCGGAAACCAAAATCTCGATATCACCGGTGGTCATGTTCGGGTTTTTGGATTCACGCTCAATTACGGTTCCTTTTACCTGAATTACAAATTCTCTTCCAAGCGATTTGGCCTTTTCAAAAACGGCTTTGTCAGTTCTTTGTTCGTCAAAGATTAATTGCGTAATACCATAACGGTCGCGCAAATCAACCCAAATCATAAACCCTTTATCACGTGATTTTTGAACCCAACCGGCAAGTGTAACTTCTTTATTAATATGAGTAGCGTTTAGTTCGCCACAATTATGACTTCTGTACATGAAAATATTTTTTTTACTTCGTAACAATTCGACCTAACGGTCTCGAGTGGCAAAAGTAAAAAACTTATACCAATTAAACGGTCGAAGTGTTAAATCAAATTTAAGTTAATCTTTAAATTTCTAATTGACAAAACAAGTATATTTGATATCTAAAAAATTAAACAAACATACTTATGAAGAAAATAGTTAGCTTTATTTTTACTGTCTTAGTTTCTAGTGTGGCCATAGCGCAGGAAAACATGACTTTTCAAGCTGAAATAGCCAATAAAAACGGGAACACACTTTTTATCAATAGCGGAAGAGAAACGATTCAAAAAATTGAGGCAGATGCAAAAGGAAATTTTAAAGCCACTTTTCCTATCAAAGAAGGATTGTATCAGTTGTTCGATGGTGCTGAATATGCCAATTTGTATTTGAAAAACGGTTATAATTTAAAAATGACCATGGACGCAACAAAGTTTGATGAGACTATTGCGTTCTCGGGAAATGGTGCAGCTGAGAATAATTTTTTGGCCAAACGAACTTTACAGGAGAACGACATTGATTTTCAAACAATGTTAGAGTTAGATGCTGAAAGTTTCAAGAAAGCCACAGAAGAACTCAAAGCGACACAAATCGCAAGTTTAGAAGCATCCAAAATAGACGCGAATTTAGTTGACATGTTAAAGAAAGGCACGGAAGCCAATGTTGGTCAACTGCAACAATATTACACCATGACGCTAGCCAAGAAAAAAATGAATAATGTGGCAGCGCCAAATTTTGATTATGAAAACCACAAAGGAGGAAAAACCACTTTGGAAAGTTTGAAAGGGAAATATGTATATGTAGATTTATGGGCCACTTGGTGTGGGCCTTGTCGTGCGGAGATTCCGTCATTGAAAAAAATGGAAACAGATTTTCATGGAAAAAATATAGAGTTTGTGAGTGTTTCAGTTGATGCTGAAAAAGACCATGAGAAATGGAAAACCTTTGTAACTGAAAAAGAGTTAGGCGGAATTCAATTGTACGCCGGAAAAGCAGAACTTTCTGATTTTATCAAAGCTTTTGAAGTGAATTCGATTCCGAGATTCATATTGATTGATCCTAAAGGTGTTGTTGTTGACGCTGATGCTAAAAGACCTTCTGATCCAAGACTACAGGAGCAATTGAATAAATTATTGAACTAAAACACCAATAAAATCAATACATAAGCCACCTAAATCGGGTGGTTTTTTTATGCTTACAAATAAATCCCAATGTTAAGTTTTCATTCAATGTTACCAAATTGTTAAGTAAAAGTTTTTTTATCGTAAATTAAATTGTAGCTTTGTTATGTAATTATGAACAACTTAAACCTACGATTATGAAAAAGATATTGATTTTAGGAGCATTGCTTATCTCAGGATTCACTTTTGCTCAAACTGCAAAGCCGTTTTTAGAGCAAGAAGGAGATTTAGTTAAAGCTACTTATTTCTATGAGAATGGTAAAGTGCAACAACAAGGTTATTTCAAAGACGGAAAGATTACCGGACAATGGGTTGCTTATGATGAAAACGGTAACAAAAAATCAATTGGCGAATATACCAACGGAGAGAAAACCGGAAAATGGTTTTTTTGGAACAACAAATCATTAAGCGAAGTAGATTATGCTGACAGCCGTGTGGCTTCAGTGAAATCTTGGAAACAAGAAGCGATTGTTAATAAATAAAAGTTAATTATTTATATGAAAAAGGGAACTCAATTTGAGTTCCCTTTTTTTGTTTGCTTTCTATTGAATTATGCTTCGATAGCTTTTCTTCTTTCTCTTCTTCCGCGTAACCAGTACTTAGTTCGTTTCACTAAGTAGAACATTACCGGAACCATAATTAAAGTCAATACCGTAGCATAAGTCAATCCGAAGATAATCGTCCAAGCCAATGGTCCCCAGAAAATAACATTATCTCCACCCATATATAAGTGCGGATTCAAATCGGTAATCAATCCGAAAAAGTCAAAGTTCAATCCGATAGCCAAAGGAATTAATCCCAAAATGGCTGTTAATGCCGTTAATAATACCGGACGCAAACGGTTTTTCCCACTTTCTATAATGATCTCTTTGATTTCCTCAAGCGATAAATCATCATGACTTTCCAATGCTTTGTCAGCTACTTTTTTGTCTAACAATAAGACGAAGAAGTCCATTAATACAATTCCGTTCTTCACCACAATTCCCGCCAAGGAAATAATTCCCATCATCGTCATCAGAATTACGAAATCCATATTGGCAATAACATAACCATAGAAAACACCACTGAAACTAAGCAATACGGTGAATAAAATTACAATGGTTTTAGAAACCGAGTTAAACTGTAACACAATAATAATCGTAATTCCCGCCATGGCTAAGAACAACGCGTACATCAAGAAACTTTGGTTTTTGCCTTGCTCTTCTTGTACTCCGGAGAACGAATAAGTGATTCCTTTTGGCAATTCGTATCCTTTTAATTCAGTTTCAATCTGCTTGGTGATTTCATCAGCATTATAACCGGTCAAAACGTTAGAATAAATGGTCATGATACGTTTGTAACCTTTTCTTTTGATTTGGTTATACGTATAGGTTTTCTCTGTTTCAGATACTGCCGAAATAGGCACTTGAACGATTTGTCCATTGTTTTGATTTCTGAAAGTCAACGATTGGTTGAACAAAATATTCTCATTCTTACGTTGGTCTTCCTGCAATCTCACTACAATATTATAGTCGTCATCACCTTCTTTATAAGTTGAAATTTCCTGACCATATAAAGAACGACGCAAATTAAATCCTAATTGTCCTGTAGTAACTCCGGCACTTCCTGCGTTTACACGATCTACGCTTACTTCTAGTTCCGGACTTTGTTTGTTGACATCAACGCTCAATTTTTCTATTCCCGGAATGTTTTTGCTGTTGATGTAAGCAATCATTTTGTCGGCTTGCGCAATCATTTCGTCATAATCAGAACCGGTTAATTGCACACTGATTGGATAACCGGCCGGCGGACCATTGGCATCTTTTTCAACAGTAACTATCGCTCCGGCTATGCCTTTTACTTTGCCGCGAATTTCTTCTAAAACGTCGGAAGTATTAATACCTTGACGGAATTTAAACTCCGAGAAGTTTACGGTAACTTTTCCTTTAAAAGGCGTTTCCGAAGCAGAACCTGCATCTACATTTGGATTTCCGGCACCAACACCAACTTGTGAAACGATACTTTCTGCCAAGAAGTTCTCGTTTGGATTTTTTTCATCAACATATTTACTTAAAATATTGATAACCTGTTTTTCAACAAACAAGGTTGCTTTATTGGTTTTCTCAATATCGGTTCCCTGCGGATATTCGATATAGACAATCGCTTGATTCGGAATATTATCAGGGAAAAAGAGTACTTTTCTTGGGAAAACACCTAATAAGATGAAAGATAAAAACAACATTCCGATGATACTTCCAAGCGCAATCCAAGCATTTCTTCCCGTTAGGATTTTGGCCAAAAAGCGTTTGTACTTTTCTTCCATTCTTGGGAAAAAGTTATGCTGAAAATCTTGTGTCCATTGGTACAATTTCAATTTGTATAACCACATTAATCCTAATGAAATCAAAGCTAAGTGACCAATTCCTCTTCCTAATTTAGAATCGTATACATTGCCAAGAATCACAAAAATTACGGCTAGAATTCCGAAAATAATCGAATAAGTTTTAGCTGATTTGTTGGTTACATTGCGGTCTTCAATATCCATCGAACCACCGGTCATCGCCGCATTGACAATCATCGCTACGAATAACGAGGCACCTAATGTTACCGAAAGCGTTAATGGGAAATAAATCATAAATTTACCCATTGTTCCAGGCCACAAAGCGAAAGGTAAAAACGCCATCAAGGTTGTTGCTGTGGAAGAAATTACCGGCCAAGCGATTTCACCAATACCGATTTTCGAGGCTTGCACACGCGGCATGCCTTTTTTCATATTGGCAAACACGTTGTCAACTACCACAATTCCGTCATCCACCAACATTCCTAATCCCATTACCAATCCGAACAATACCATCGTATTTAAGGTCATTCCGAAAGCGGATAATATGGTAAACGCCATTAACATTGACAATGGAATCGCAGCGCCTACGAATAAGGAGTTACGCAATCCCATAGTAAACATCAACACAATCATTACCAAAACAATTCCGAAGATAATGTGGTTCGATAATTCATCTACTTGGTGTTCAACACGAGAAGATTGGTCGTTGGTTAAATCGATTTTTAAATCTTTTGGCAAATAATTTTCTTTTGCCAATTCGATTCTTTCTTTTACTTGTTCAATGGCTGAAATCATGTTTTGACCCGAACGTTTTTTGACGTTCAACATCACTACTTCTTTTCCTTTTTCACGAGCGTAAGTTGTTTTTTCTTTTTCTTTAAAACTTACCTTAGCGATGTCTTTAAGATAAACGCTTCCGCCAAAAGATTTCACGATTACATTTTCTAATTCTTTCGGGTCTTTGATTTCTCCTACGATTCTGATGTTATTTCGAGAGCCTTGCGAAGTTAAATTTCCACCCGAAAGCGTCATGTTTTCGTATTTTACCGCGTTTTGAATGTCGTCAAACGAAACCTGAGCAGCAGTCATTTTGAAAATGTCAACAGCGATTTCAACTTCTTTGTCATCAACCCCAAGAATATCAACTTTCTTCACTTCGGCAATTTCTTCAATATCATCTTGAAGTTTTTCGCCGTATTTTTTAAGTTGTTGTGTGGTGTAATTTCCTTTTAAGTTGATGTTCAAAATCGGCACTTCTTCTGAAATGTTCAATTCGAAAACACTTGGCTCTACTTTACTTCCGTTGTCCAAGTTCGGCCAATCGGTATCAGCTTTTACGACATCGACTTTGTCTTTGATCTTGGTTTTGGCTTCTTCCAAACCAACTTTATCACCAAATTCAACGATAATCATTCCGTAATCTTGGAACGAACTGGCGGTTATTTTTTCAATTCCACTAATGTTTTTGAATTCTTTCTCCAGTGGCTTGACAATTAATTTTTCAACGTCTTCTGCAGAATTCCCCGGGAAAACAGAAGAAACGTATATTTTATTTTCGATGATTTCAGGGAAATCTTCACGCGGCATCGTTACGTAGGCGATCAAACCGGTAACAACAATCAAAAGGGTGAAGATGTAAACAGTGACTCTGTTGTCTACTGCCCAACTCGAAATGCCGAATTCTTTATTTTGATGTGACATATATTAGTTTTTAGTTGTCGGTTCTCCGTTATCGGTTGTCAAGATTAAACAGACAACCGATAACAGACAACGGTTTTTAGAAATTAAGTTTCATTCCTTCAGAAATATTGTTCACGCCTTCGGTTACAATAATGTCATTAGCAGCTAAACCACTTAGGATTTCGGTAACATTGTTTGATGATTTTCCAACGGTTACGATTACTTTTTTAGCCGTTCCTGTTTTTCCATTGCTTCCTTCAACAGTGTAAATGAATTTATTTCCTTCACCATCTTCTTGAATTACATTGGTTGGAACAACGATTGCATCTTTGCTTACGTAATCCGTGATTTTAAGTTTGGCCACTTGGTTTGGACGTAATAAGTTGTCCGGATTTGGAACACTCACTTCAATACCAAAACTTCTGTTGCTTGGATTGATGAAATTACCTATTTGGCGTACTTTTCCTTTGTAAGTTTTATTCAAAGAAGTTAAATAAACATCAACTAAAGTGCCTACTTTTAATTTTCCGATATACGTTTCAGGAATGGTTGTCGACACAAACATGTTGTTTAAGTTAACAATTCGCATTAAGCCTTGAGCGCTTGGTGCAACTACTTGCCCTTTTTCAACAAAAACTTCATCGATAGTTCCGGTGAAAGGTGCACGGATTACGGTTTTAGATAATTGTGCCTTGATTTGAGCTACACTTTTTTGAGCAGAAATCATTTGTGTTTGCGCTTGTAAATATTGAATTTCAGAACCAATTTTTTTGTCCCAAAGATTTTTTTGTCTTTCGTAAGTAGTTTTGGCCAAATTGTATTGGTTTTCGGCACTAGCCAATTGTTGACTGATTCCGCCATCGTCAACACGACCTAGGATTTGACCTTTAGAAACTTTTTGTCCGGCGATAACCGTTAAAGATGTCAAAGTACCACTGAATTCCGGTTGAACTAAAATATTTTCTTTAGTATCAACACTTCCTTGAATGTCAAGATAATGATTGAAAATAGTGTCTTTTACAGTCAATACTGAAACCAACGCTTCTTCTTTTTTCACATCTAAAGTCGCCAACGCTTCTTCGATTTTAGCAATTTCTCCTTGCAATGCAGTTTTCTTGGCTTGCAATGCGGTTACGTTTTTGGTTTTAATCAGTTGGTCAACCGACTCAGCGTTTTCTTTGTTTCCGCAAGCGTAAAGTACTACGGCTAAAAGGGAAAGTATAATTGTCTTCTTCATTATATATAGATTAGTTTTTGTTGATAATTTTTTCAAGAGTTGCTTTTTTATTGATGATGTTTACCATGGATTGCAGGTAGTTTTGTTGTGCTGTGTACAATTGTCTTTGTGCTTCACTGAAGTCAAAACTGGAAGACAAACCTTCGGTAAATTTGATTTGTTGTTTTCTTTCGATGCGTTCAGACAAATTCAAATTGCTTTTGGAAGTAGCGTATTCTTCAATACTGAATTCGTATTCGCTTTTGGCTTTTTCGTACTCTAATTTCAATCGCTGTTCTGTAGCAGAAAGTTGGGTTTTGGCTTGGTCTAAAGCAATTTTGGCTTGCTGCGTTTTGGCACTTCTTCCCAAACTACTAAAGATAGGCACATTTAAACTTACGCCAAGATTTGAGTAGTTCAGCCATTTTTGGTCTTTTTGAAAAAAGGCAAACTGGTCATTAAAAGCATTGTATCCAAAGTTTACATTGGCAGACAACGTAGGCAATGCTTTGCTTCTTTGTAATTTTAATTCTAAACTTCTTTGTTCTTGAAAATTAGTGGCCATTTGGTAATCAATATTGTTGGTTACAGCAAAATCGCCTTGTCCAAAAGCCAAATCTAAATTGGTTGTAGTCAGATTGTCCAATTTATCCGTCAGTTTCAATTCGGCATTAATATCTATTCCTAAGGTGAATTTCAACATTTTATAAGCCACATCCAATAATCTTTGAGTATTGTTCAAGTTGCTGTTAATCGAAGACAAAGTAATTTGCAATTGCTCTACATTTTCTTCTTCAATCAATCCGTTTTTAAACGTTTCTTCAGTATCCGTTAAGGTTTTAGATAAAGTCGCTTTGTTTTTTTCAAGTATAGCGATACTTTCCTCTGCCAATAATACGTTGCCATAGGCATTTACAACCATTTCTCTGATTTCAGTACTGGTTTTTTGTTTGGCATTTTCATAGTATTTCAAATACGTTTTGGATGCCTGAAGTGCTACAATATAAGAACCATCAAAAATTAACTGGCTCAAATTGGCGCGAGCCGTCATATTGTGTTTAGTTCCAAAAGCCACTGTGGCAAATTCGCCCGGATTTCCACCAAAAAATTCAGCAGGAACGACAGACTTTTGCAATTCGAAATTGTTTTGATAGTCTAAACCTGCATTGATTTGCGGTAAACCTGCCGCTGTCGTTTCCCATTTCTTTTGCTTAGCTGCGTCAATGTCTCTGCCGGCATTGATAGCCGAATAGTTGTTTTGAATGGCATGGTCAATGGCTTGTTGCAGACTAAATGAGTAGTTTTGTTCTTGGGCTTGTAAGCTGCTTACAAACAAGAGTAAAGTTAGTAATAAGTTGTTTTTCATAGATTGATGATTATATAAGTGATTTTAAGTGTTTTTCAAGTTCAGTAATTCCTTCAGCAGTAGCAATAGCTCGGGTATGGTATTCCAATGCTTTGGCTTCTAATTCATAGGCTTCTTTTTCCAACATGGTGTTTTCGTTGATGGAAAAAATAAGAGTGTAATAAAATTTAACAGCTGCTTCAATATCAGTTTCTTTACGATACAAACCTTCTTTAATTCCTTTTTCGATGTTTTGGCGAAACATTTGGCTACAATCTTCAATTTCGTTACACATCATTTTTTCATAAATTTCCGGATAATGCTTTTTGAGTTGATAAGCCGGAGATTGATCAAACGACTGAAACATCTCTTTGAACATTTCCCTTATTTGAAAATTTTCGGCTATTGCATTGTGGTTCTGAGCAACTACATTATCCATTAGGGTGTGAATTTTTTGATGTACTACTTCAGTGCCTTCTTCAATTAGTTTCTCTTTATTGCTGAAATATTTGTAAATGGTCTTTTTTGAAATGCACATTTCACACGCAATATCATCCATGGTGACGCTCTTGAAACCGAGTTTCAAAAACATATCTGTAGCTTTTTTGATGATTTTATCTTTCATGATAATGTTAAAATTATGGGGCAAAAGTAAAACGGAAACTTTAAACACTAAAATAGTTTCCATAGTATTAACGTAAATTTAACATTAGAGAAAAAAGCACACTTTTGTAATGCGGTGGGAATAACCTAAATTAGCCAAAAATATTTTTTCATGCGCGCCATCTCCGAATACCAAGACATAATAATTGCCCATTTTAATACGTTGACTCTCGAAAAAGAGCCCAATAATTTATACGAGCCGATTCGTTATATCCTTTCATTGGGTGGAAAAAGATTGCGTCCTATTTTAACTTTAATGGCAGCGGAAGTGTTTGATGTTGATTGTCAAAAGGCCATACAAGCTGCTACAGCTGTTGAGGTTTTTCATAATTTTTCCCTGATTCATGATGATATTATGGATGATGCGCCTTTGCGAAGAGGAAACGAAACTGTGCATGAAAAATGGAACCTCAATACCGGAATACTTTCCGGTGATGCGATGTTGATTTTAGCTTACCAATTTTTTGAAACTTATGAGCCGAATGTTTTTAGAGATTTGGCCAAATTATTCAGCAAAACCGCATTGGAAGTTTGTGAAGGACAACAATACGATGTCGATTTTGAAACCCGTGACGATGTGACGATTCCCGAATATTTAAAAATGATTGAATACAAAACGGCAGTTTTGGTTGGTGCAGCTATGAAAATGGGCGCAATAGTAGCCGAAACTTCCACAGAAAATGCTAAAGCGATTTATGATTTCGGTTTGAATTTAGGAATTGCATTCCAATTGCAAGATGATTACTTAGACGCGTTTGGTGATCCGGAAACTTTTGGCAAACAAGTTGGTGGTGATATTATCGAGAATAAAAAAACCTATTTATACCTAAAAGCTTTGGAATATTCAAAAGCGGAAGAAAAAGAGCAATTGTTGCATTTGTTCTCCATTCAGCCAAACGATAATTCTGATAAAATCGATTCAGTAAAACAGATTTTCAACCAAACCGGAGCAAGTGATGCGACGCAAAGTGCTATACAAGATTATACTTTAAGAGCTTTTGCAACTTTAGAAAAGATGAATATCAGCGAAGACAAAAAGGCTGTTTTGAGAGCTTTTGGAGATAAATTAATGAGTAGAAACGTTTAGAAAAGTGTTCAGTATTCAGTTTGAAATCTACAATTAGAAATCGTTAACCTTAAATCTTACCTCAATTTGTTTGTTGCGCCTATAAATACTGACCAACTACTCTCGGAAGCCGAGAAGGAAAACTTGTACTCAAAGCTCATTGAGCAAATCAACAAGGACTTTAATTTTGCCAATGAACCGATTGACTTTCCGCAAAGTACTTCGCCCTACGAACTAAAAGTGCAATTACACGAGAAAATCTATCGCTTGATTCAGTACAAATTTGCCGAATATTTAAATCTGCTTTATATTATTGATGTTCCTGAAGAAACGGTAAAACAACTCGATGGTTCCGATTTGGCGGAACTTTCGGAACAAGTTTCTTTCTTAATTTTAAAAAGAGAATGGATGAAGGTTTGGTTCAGGAATAAGTATTAAATTTTCTCGAAAAATAAGTTTAAAATCCCGCTGACGATACCACTTCCCAAATCGGAAACCCCATTCGGATTAAAGGAATCTATCTTAGTACCATCAAAATTATAAATTGGAAACGACTTGTAATTGCTCAAGTAATATTGGTTACTAACATTGACATAATGATCATTCATTTGTGTCGTCGGATTGTAAACAGTTAGGAAATACTTATCTGCATAACTTTTTTTGTCCGAAAGATTTAAATTGAAAGAAATGTCCTTTAGGCTAAAACTGGGTTTGTTAGCAGAAAATTGACTGTTGGTTTTGCCCAATATCAATGAAACAGGATTCTGCGAAAATCCTATAAATCCAAAGAACAAAAACGATAAACAAAATATCTTTTTCATCACTTAAAAATAAACTCTGATAAAAGGCATAAACGCATCACCATACAAATCTTTGTCTTTGTCAAAAAGCAAATTGAAACGCGCGCCAATCGTTACGTTGTCGGCACGATAACCGCCACCAACATACAAGCCGGTGTTCCAAAAACTTCTCTTGACATTATCGTATAAATCGGTGTAAGTTGTGTTAACATGTACTTGTTCTACTTCTAAAGAGAGTTGAATTTCTTCAAGCGGGTTGAACAAACCAATCACGCTTCCGCCAACCACATTCGAAGAGTAAAAATTCTTTTGTTTCAAACGGCTGTATTGTAATCCGGTTCCCAAAGCAAAATACTCGTTGAAGTTGTAAATGGCACTGGGCGCAATCGTAATGTCGGTATAGCCGTTTCCGATGGCCAAACCAAAACCGCCGCCAAATTGTACATGATCCCAAAAACCATCTGTTTTGGCTTTGGGTAACTGATTTTCTTGCGATAAAACGGCTTGCGAAATTCCTGAAAAGACAAGCAAAAGTAAAAATCGCATCGAATTTTGAATCGTATTCTTTTTCATCTAAAGTAGAGCGTTAAAATAGCGTTATAAATGTACTAAAAACATTGAAAGATTATTACAAATGTCATACTTTTGCAACTGATTTTCTAATACTAAGAATATTTACTCATAAAATCATGGATAGGTTTTCCTTTTTAAACGCAGCACACACCGAATTTTTTGCCGATTTATACGAACAATACCTTCAAAATCCTGATAGCGTAGAACCAAGTTGGAGAGCCTTTTTACAAGGTTTCGACTTTGGAATGACGACCTATAACGAGGAAAATGCTACCGAACAAATGATTGGTGCATTTACCGGTAATCAGGATTGTAGTATCGTTTCGGATAAATTGCAAAAAGAATTTAACGTATTACGATTAATTGACGGCTATAGAACACGCGGTCACTTATTTACCAGAACCAATCCGGTTCGTGACAGAAGAGTTTATGAGCCGAATTTAGACTTGCAAAACTTCGGTTTGTCTTCGGCTGATTTGGAGACTGTTTTTGATGCGGCTAAAATTCTAGGAAAACAACCTTCAACATTAAACCAAATCTTAGCGCATTTGAAAAGCATGTATTGCCAACACATTGGTATCGAATACATGCACATGGAAAATCCTGTTTTTGTGAATTGGGTTCAAGAAAGAATCAACAAAAATGACAACCAACCAAGTTTCGATGCCGAGCAAAAGAAACACATTCTAGGCAAACTAAACGAAGCGGTTTCGTTTGAGAACTTTTTGCATACGAAATATGTAGGCCAAAAGCGTTTTTCATTAGAAGGTGGCGAAAGCATTATTCCGGCTTTAGACGCTTTAATTGAAGCAGCAGCGGAAAAAGGCGTAGAGCATTTCGTAATGGGAATGGCGCACAGAGGAAGATTGAATACGTTAGCCAATATTTTTGGCAAAGCGACTCAAGATATTTTCTCCGAATTTGACGGAAAAGATTACGATAAAGAGTATTTCGATGGTGACGTTAAGTACCATTTAGGTTTAACGTCTGAAAGAAAAACCCAATCGGGTAAAAAAATCAATATCAATTTGGCACCCAATCCATCTCACTTGGAAACCGTTGGCGCCGTGATTGAAGGAATTACCCGTGCCAAACAAGACAAATATTTTCCGGAAGATTTCTCGAAAGTATTGCCAATCGCCGTTCACGGTGATGCGGCTGTGGCCGGACAAGGAATCGTATACGAAATTGTGCAAATGGCGCAATTAGACGGCTACAAAACCGGAGGAACGATTCATATTGTCATCAACAACCAAGTTGGTTTTACGACCAATTATTTAGACGCACGTTCATCAACGTATTGTACCGATGTGGCCAAAGTGACTTTGTCGCCAATTCTTCACGTGAATTCAGACGATGCAGAAGCCGTGGTTCATGCCATGTTATTTGCATTGGATTTCAGAATGGAATTCGGAAGAGATGTTTTCATCGATTTACTTGGTTATAGAAAATACGGTCACAACGAAGGCGATGAACCTCGTTTTACCCAACCATTATTATACAAACTGATTGCCCGTCATAAAAACCCGAGAGACATTTATTCAGAGCAATTAATTACTGCCGGAATTGTTGACGCGGCTTATGTGACCAAAATAGAAAATGAATACAAGGCCAAATTGGATGAAAATCTTCAAGCTTCCCGCAAGAAAGATTTGACCATTATCAAGCCTTTTTTACAAGATGCTTGGGAAGGTTTTGTTCAGGTTTCAGATGACGAAATGTTGAAAAAAGTTGATACTACTTTCGACAAAAAGAAGTTGGATACTATCTTAGAAACGATTTCGACTTTACCGTCAGACAAAAAATTCATCAGCAAGATTTCTAAAATCGTAACCGATAGAAAAACGATGTACAACAACGATACTATCGATTGGGGAACAGCGGAAACGTTGGCGTACGGTTCGTTATTGACTGAAGGTTACGATGTTCGTCTTTCAGGACAAGACGTGGAAAGAGGAACATTCTCACACCGTCATGCTGTCGTAAAAGTAGAAGACAGCGAAGAAGAAGTAGTATTACTGAATACTTTAAAGGACAAAAAAGGGAAGTTCAATGTATTTAATTCCTTCCTTTCAGAATATGGCGTTCTCGGATTTGATTACGGTTATGCTCTAGCCAATCCAAACGCATTAACGATTTGGGAAGCGCAGTTTGGAGATTTCTCTAACGGTGCCCAAATCATGATTGACCAGTACATTTCGTGTGGTGAAGACAAATGGAACAACCAAAACGGAATCGTATTATTGTTGCCTCACGGTTACGAAGGACAAGGAGCAGAGCACTCTTCGGCGCGTATGGAACGTTACTTACAACTGTGTGCTAAACACAATATGTATGTGGCGGATTGTACGACTCCGGCGAATTTTTACCACTTGTTGCGTCGCCAAATGAAAACTAAATTCCGCAAACCCTTGGTGGTATTCTCGCCAAAAAGTTTGTTGCGTCACCCATTGTGCGTTTCTACTCGTGAGGAATTGTACAAAGGTAGTTTCCAAGAGGTGATTGATGACAATTCAATCGACAAGAAAAAAGTAAAAACCGTAGTGTTCTGTACCGGAAAATTCTATTACGATATTGTAGCCGAAAGAGAAAATTTAAACAGAAATGACGTAGCTTTGGTACGCATCGAGCAGTTGTTCCCGTTACCGGTAGACCAATTGAAAGCCGTGATTGCCAGTTATCCAAATGCAGACGATTTCGTTTGGGCACAAGAAGAACCGAAAAACATGGGCGCTTACAGTTATATGCTAATGAATTTCGACTTGGTGCCATGGAGATTGGCTTCGTTAAAAGCGTATGCCGCACCGGCCGCTGGAAGTCACACAAGAGACAGAAGAAGACATGCTGATGCTATCAGAATGGTATTTGACAAGAATTTATTCAGATAATGATTAGGAGCTATTTCCCGCTTTTCGTTGCAATCTCTTCGAGGATTTCCACTACAATCGGGGCTAGAAAAAAGATGAACAAGAACATTTGAAATTAAAAGGAGGACAGTCGGTGGCTGTCAGGTATAAAATCCTTCATACAATAACACAATAACATAAACTAAAATACACAAACATGATTTTAGAAATGAAAGTCCCATCACCGGGAGAATCGATTAAAGAAGTAGAAATTGCAACGTGGCTAGTAAAAGACGGCGATTATGTAGAAAAAGACCAAGCCATTGCTGAGGTGGATTCTGATAAAGCAACCTTAGAGTTACCGGCAGAAGCCAGCGGAATCATCACGCTAAAAGCGGAAGAAGGTGATGCAGTAGCCGTAGGTGCCGTAGTTTGTTTAATCGACACGGATGCAGCAAAACCTAGTGGTTCAACTCCAACTCCGGCTGCAGAAGTGAAAGCAGAAGCACCAAAGGCAGAAGCACCAAAGGCAGAAGAGAAAAAGGTTGAAGCGCCTAAAGCAGCTCCGGCTCCTGTAGCCACTTATGCAGCCCAAACACCATCTCCGGCGGCTCGTAAAATATTAGACGAAAAAAACATCCAACCTTCTGACATCGTTGGAACAGGGAAAGACGGCAGAATTACTAAAGATGACGCTGTAAACGCTGTGCCTTCTATGGGAACACCAACTGGTGGCACTCGTGGTTCGGAAAGAACAAAATTATCCATGTTGCGTCGTAAAGTAGCAGAGCGTTTGGTTTCTGCGAAAAACGAAACGGCCATGTTGACTACGTTCAACGAAGTAGACATGACCAATATTTACGCTTTAAGAGAAGAATACAAAGAAGCTTTTAAAGCCAAACACGGCTTAGGATTAGGCTTTATGTCATTCTTTACCAAAGCAGTAACTCGCGCTTTACAATTATACCCGGATGTCAATTCGATGATTGACGGACAAGAGAAAATTGCTTATGATTTCTGTGATATTTCAGTAGCGGTTTCAGGACCAAAAGGGTTGATGGTTCCGGTAATGAGAAACGCAGAAACATTATCTTTCAGAGGTGTTGAAGCGGAAATCAAAAGATTAGCGATTCGCGCTCGTGACGGACAAATCACCGTTGACGAAATGACCGGCGGAACATTCACTATTTCTAATGGTGGTGTTTTCGGAAGTATGTTGTCAACACCAATTATCAATCCACCACAATCAGGTATTCTTGGAATGCACAATGTAGTAGAAAGAGCTGTCGTAAGAAACGGACAAATCGTTATCGCTCCGGTAATGTTTGTAGCTTTGTCTTATGACCACAGAATCATCGATGGTCGTGAGTCGGTTGGATTCTTGGTAGCGGTAAAAGAAGCATTAGAAAATCCGGTTGAAATTTTAATGAACAACAACCCTAAGAAAGCTTTAGAGCTTTAGGGTTTCTACCTGCCTCGGATGAGGCGCCTATATATGTAAATCCCGTCTTGTTGTAAACAAGACGGGATTTTTTTTAAGTAAAAGGTTTAGTTTAAAATTGAAAAAAAAAGTTCAAATAATAAAAAACTATTCTTAGAGAATTTATATAAAACTATAGGTTATTATCTATTTTAGCGCATTAAAATTTTTTAGCAGCGTTTTTTCAGTTTTTCAACATGTATAAAATTATCTCTTATTTTATAATACTATTATCTTTCTCTTCGGTATTTTCTCAGGAATTAAATGAGTCTGAGATCAAAAGAACCCGAAGTATACAAGAACAACTTATTTCTAATCCTGATAAAGCTTACACTGAAGCTTTGGAAATTAGTAATTCTAAAAACGAGTTGTTTAGTTTTTTTGGCAAATATTATGTAGCCAATTATTTTTACAATAAATCAGAGTTTACTCATTCTAAGCAACTTCTCATAGCACTTATAGAAAATATTGAAAAAAGTGATAATGCTAAATCAAGCAAAGTATACCAAGATTTGATAGGAATGTGTGTCAACAAACTTTTCTATGTTCATAAGAATTTAGGAGAGTATGACTTGGCATTGTTTTATCTTGATAAATACAAAAAGCATTTACCCAATACTCATTTTAACGAACAATATGGTTTGATAAAAGTGGCTATGGGTGATTATGTTAATGGGATTGCTTTGTTAAAGAGAGAATTAAAGACTTCACCACACCTGAAATTAGGGGTAGGTGAAAAAAAAGTAATGAATAAAAAATTATTTGCAGATAAACACAATATTATAGGAGAAGCTTATCAACAGTATTATATCCAGTCAAAAAAAGCTGTGTTTTTAGATTCTGCAAATTATTACTTTAATGCAGCAGCAACTATGTTGATACAGGATAATTTTTACCCTGAGTACACCAAAGCATTGTTGTACATGCGTGAAGCAAAAAGTGCGGCTTTGGCTGGGGATTACGTTAAATCATTGTCTTTATACAGAAAGGGGAAAAAGTATACGGTTATTGAGAATAACATAAGAACCGTACAGTTATTTGATTTGGGGATGGCTGATTGTTTTCATCATTTAAAGCAAGTTGATTCATCATTTTTCTATTGTAAGAAGTATATAAAAAGTTATCAAGCAACTCAAGTTTCAAAAGAAAATTTATTAATGGCCTATAACATTATGACACAAAGTTATAGTAAAAAAAATGACAATAAGAATGCTTATCTCTATGCCCAAAAAAGTTTAGTATTAATTAAATCAATAGAAGGAATAAAAAATAAATCTTTAAATTTTCTTCACAATTATGATTTAAATATCATAAAAGATGAATCGAATAAAATTATTGCTTCTAAGAATTATTTTAAAATCTCTCTTTTTAGCATTTTGATAGTTTTTGCTATAGTTGTTTTTAGTTTTTATTATTATTACAGACATCAGAAAGAAAAACATTATCGATTTTTAAAAATTATTCAAAAGTTAAAAGAATCTAAAACTTCAGGGATTAATAAAATGCAAATTTATAATACTGAAGTACAGTCAAAACAAATAATTGATGATGAGCTTATAGAGAAATTGGCATTAGGTTTAAAAAAAATAGAGCAAAAAGAAGTTTTTTTAGATCCGAACTTCAAGTTAGCTTTTGTGGCCAAAAAATTAAATACAAATACGGCTTATTTGTCACAATACTTCAATCAGGTTCTACAAAAGACCTTCTCAGAATACACGCAAGAATTGCGAATGCAGTATGTACTCAAAAAACTGATTGAGGCACCTTATTTTCGTAAATATACTATGCAAGCTATAGCGGAAGAAGTAGGATATAAAGATGCGAGTACTTTTGTTCGTGTTTTTAAAAAGCAAACGGGGCTTTCTCCTAATTATTATATTGAAAAGTTGAAAGATACAAAATAAGCATTTAGAAGTCAAATATTTACATCTTTTTTAGCTACTGATTATTTATAAATAGTCCAATAAACAAATTGTTCTGATAGTTCTTATCTCATAGTTTTGGTGGAAAATTATATCAAACTTAAACTTATGAAAACTATTAAAATTGTTGTTTTAGCTATTTTTGGATTTTGCAGTACAATAGTTACTGCAGCTGATTTGTATGTTCGAGATTCTGGTGCTGGTGGTTCTTTTTCTACTATAAGTGCAGCAATCGCTCAAGCTTCAAACGGCGATAGAATCATTATACGTCCAAAAGCTGCCGGACTTCCATTCATAGAGAATTTAGTAATTGACAAATCATTAACTTTTGTTTCAGAAATAAATTTTTCAAATTATTTTATACAGGGTACAGTATCGGTTACTCCATTAGCAGGAAGAGTAGTTACTGTTCATAATATGAATTTAACCAGCACATTTTCTTCTTCTGCTGATTCTACTAACGGAAGGACAACCATAAATATTTATAATTCCTCTTTGAGTAGCGGTGTTAATGCTAATAAATTAAATACCTCGGTAAACATATCTGGTTGCTCCATAACGGGGACTATATCATGTACGCATGGTAGAATAACAGGAAATACTGCTGGTAGTGTCAGCATTTCTACAAGTTTAGCAGATACTAACTTGGCTACAGATGACATTGAAATTATTGCGAATGCTTTGTTAACAACTGAAGCTGCAATTTATCTTGATCAAAAAAACTATAGAACGAGAATTTTAAATAATTATCTTTCAAATGGTACTTTGTATATTGAGGCGGCAAAAACAGGCAGCAACAATGAGATTAGAAACAATGCAATCGATAGTGGATCGGACTCAGCCATTGTTATCAGTTTGGCAACTGGCAATCAAGCCACTTTTTCAGTATTGAATAATGCAATTTCAACTTCAATTTCATCGTCTACTTATAATGAAGTAGTTAATAGTAATATATTAAACGCAACCGTTTACGTAATGTATAATGCTTCAACATCAGCATTTACAGCATTAAATTCGAATGCAACCAATAATATTAGTAGTGCTTCACTTAGTTTCAATGATGTAACGAGAACCGTTACAGGAACAGCGCTTGTAAATGCTGGTGCAGCGGATGATGATTTTACTGATATTGATTTGACTAGAAATGATATTGGAAATCGTGGAGGTTCTGATACTTGGGAAAACTATTGGCCTACAAGTCCTGGCAACAAGCCGTTGGTAAACTATTTATTAACACCACGAAGAATCTATAATGGTACAACGGAAATGAATGCAACGGGTTCAGGTTATACTAAATAGTCAAGATACCAATATATAAACTAGTATGAAGAAATATATTTGCAGTATAATAGCTTTAATGACGATAAGTTTGTGTTCTGCACAGTTAGTATCGTTGAACCAGGCAGAATATTTTTGGGATACCGATCCTGGTGAAGGAAACGGAATTCCATTGATGGCTACTGATGGAAATTTGAATAACGCTTTTGAAAAAATTTCTATTAACGGATTGAATGCTCCAAGTGTTGGTTTGCATAAATTTAGTGTTCGTGTAAAAGATAATTTAGGAGTTTGGGGACCAGTTTTTACTAATATCATAATTGTGGAGTCAACAACTACTCCAACCCCTATGACACTTACACAAGCGGAGTATTTTTGGGATATGGATCCAGGAGAAGGAAATGCTACGCCACTTTTGGCAACTGATGGAAATTTTGAAAGCGCTTTTGAAAAAGTAGCCGTAAGTGGTTTAAACGCTCCAAGTGAAGGTCTTCATAAATTCTCAATACGCGTTAAAGACAATCAAGGTGTGTGGGGACCAACTTATACTAATATTATTAAAGTAGAACAAACAACTACACCAACACCGCTTAGTTTAGTACAGGTAGAATACTTTTGGGATACCGATCCAGGTGAAGGCAACGGCACTCCATTATTGGCTACTGATGGAAATTTGAATAATGCCTATGAACAATTTGTTCAAACAGCTATTCCAATCGTAAATCCTATTGGTCTTCATATTTTTAATGTTCGTGTTAAAGATAACCAAGGAATTTGGGGACCTGTTTTCAAAAATGTAATTTATATTGAAACCACTTTAAGTGTTGACACCCTAATAGCAGATAATTACTATTTCTACCCAAATCCAGCAAACGATGTGATACGTTTCAATAAAGATATTGAAAAGGTTGAGATTTATGATTTGGGCGGAAGATATATTAACACTTCAGTCCTCAATGAAGTTAATGTTTCGGGTTTAAAAACAGGAGTTTATCTCTTAAAGATTACCACTCCTGAAGGACTTACTTTTGATAAAAAAATGATTAAAAAACAGTAATTAAATAAGATGAAAAAAAATGTTATCCTTATGGGATTAGTATTGCTCTCTTTTGGGACTACTAATGCTCAATTATTAAACAAATTAAAAAAAGCAAAAGATCAAACCTCTCAAGCCGCAGAAGTTTTAGAAAAAGGAAGTGAAGTTGCCAAAGGCGGCAAAAAGAAAAAAGGAACCGCCTCAGCAGGTTTAAAACTCGATTGGACTATGTTCAAACAAACACCGGCTGTAACCTTTAACTCGCTTCTTTATGGAACAGGTTCCAGTCCGGGATTAATTAATAGTTATACGGCAACTTTTATTCCGAATAAAACGGTTGACGGAAGAACAGTTAATGCCTTTTCGGATCAGTCGGAGTATTTGAGAATTAAGGTTTTCAAGGATGGTCAATACATGAACTATTTTGAATATTCCGGAGACCAAGTTTTTGATGACGGCAAGAAGACAAAATTCAATGAGCCAAGCAGCCGTTACCAACGTGATGGTGAATGGGTAGGACATTCGGAATCATTCATTACAGATTGGGGTCCTGGAAATTACAGATTGGATTTCTATGCCGGTGATAAAATGTTTTATTCATTCGATTTTGAGTTGGTAAAACTAACCAACAATGATCCTTATGCCACAATGAATGAAATGTATGTGGTTCGTGGTCCGTGGAATAATTTTGCCTATATGAATTATGCTGATACAGGTAATTTGGTGTTTGGATATTACATCACACACGAAGAGTTTAAGCCAAATCCTGCGAACAGCGCCAAGACCAACAAAAGTGTAAAATGGAGTGTGAAGCTGTTCAAAGACAACAAATTGTTTGCTCAACATTACGGCAACGGACCTAATACAGCTCAAGTAGAACAAGCGAAATGGAATGAAGTTCAATGTGCATTCAAAAGAGTGGACAAACCGGGCGAAATTAAATTTGCGGATCTTATGGACGGCGCATACAAAGTTGAACTTACAATTGAAGGTGAAGCCAAACCGAGAATCTATAAGTTTGATGTAAAAGATAAAAGAATCGTTCAGATTCCGGAACAAGACAGAACTAAAAATACCGATCCAACACGACTAATTGAAGGATGGAATGACTTCTTTTGGTTGAAGCTGGAAAAGTAGTCTGAAGCTTTAAAGAAACAAGTACTGTTAATATTGCTAATGATTATTTCAGTTGAAAGAATCATAATGCCTGTTTAATATTCATGATAATTGTGGTTTGAGACCCGGCTGAAAATGTCGGGTTTCTTTTTTTTAAGCAGTAATGTTTTAAGTAAAAATTGAGGCATAACAACCCTAAGAAAGCTTTAGAGCTTTAGGGTTTCTACCAGCCTCGAATGAGGCACCTATATATTTAAATCCCGCTTGGCTTTCTAAGCGGGATTTTTCGTTTATTTGCATACTGCGTGAGTGATGGAAGCAAGTACCTTGTACTGCGGACAGCACGGCCCGAAGGGACACGCCCAAACTAGCGTAGCGAACTGACGCAGTAAAAACTAGTCTATGAAGCAAAACAAAAAAGAAGCTGCGATAGGATTTATTTTTATCACGATGCTAATCGATATTACGGGTTGGGGAATCATCATTCCGGTAATCCCAAAATTAATTTCTGAATTAATTCAAGGCGATATCAGTGAAGCAGCAAAATATGGCGGTTGGCTTACTTTTGCGTATGCGATAACGCAGTTTGTTTGTGCGCCTTTGATTGGGAATTTGAGTGATAAATTTGGCCGGAGACCTATTATTTTAATTTCGCTTTTTGCCTTTTCCATGGATTATTTGTTATTGGCTTTTGCGCCAACGATAACCTGGCTTTTTGTCGGAAGAATTATTGCCGGATTAACCGGTGCTTGTATTACAACGGCTTCGGCTTATATTGCGGATGTTAGCACACCTGAAAATCGCGCTAAAAACTTCGGAATGATTGGAGCTGCTTTTGGTTTAGGCTTTATTATCGGACCCGTGATAGGTGGATTATTGGGACAATTTGGTTCGAGAGTTCCGTTTTATGCTGCGGCTGTTTTGTGTATGTTAAACTTCTTATACGGCTATTTTATTCTACCGGAATCTTTATCTAAAAAGAACCGTCGCGAATTTGAATGGAAACGCGCCAATCCTATAAATGCTTTAATCAATTTAAAAAAGTATCCTTCTATTATCGGACTGGTTATAGCCATTTTTCTGTTGTATGTTGGCTCACATGCCGTTCACAGCAATTGGAGTTTCTTTACCATGTATCGCTTCAATTGGGATGAAAAAATGGTTGGGATTTCCCTTGGTGCTGTTGGATTGTTAGTCGGAATTGTACAAGGTGGACTGATTCGTTGGACGAGTCCGAGATTGGGTAATCAAAAAAGTATTTATATCGGTTTGTCTTTGTATACTATAGGCATGTTATTGTTCGCTTTCGCCACCGAAAGTTGGATGATGTTTGCTTTTTTAGTACCGTATTGTCTCGGAGGAATTGCCGGTCCGGCTTTGCAATCGGAAGTTTCGGGTAAAGTTCCGGCGAACGAACAAGGAGAAATTCAGGGCACTTTAGCGAGTTTGATGAGTGCTTCTGCGATTATTGGTCCGTTAATGATGACCAATACGTTTTACTTTTTTACCCATGACGAAGCGCCTTTCAAATTGCCAGGCGCGCCTTTTATTTTGGGTAGTTTTTTGATGTTAATCAGTACGGTTTTGGCTTATTACTCGATGAAAAAGCATTTTATTTCAAATACAAACAATGATTTGAATAATCAATAATTGCTTTGCCTTCTAATAAAACATCGGCACCGATAATACCGTCAACTGCTTTGGCTTTGTATTGTTGTAAAGCTTCATTTACATGCGTCATGTCGAAAATAACCAAGTGAAATTCCTCGGTTTTCCAGCGACCTATTTTCAAAGCATTGTTTTTAGCCAATTGCGTAAACATACCCGTAGCGCCTGCACCCGAAGCTTTTGTTTTTGATTTTCTGGCTTTCAAACTAAAGCGTTCAATGCTCTCAAAACCTACACAACTATTAGAAGCGCCGGTATCGAGGATGAAATTCCCAGAAATGCCGTTAATGCTCGCCTTAATCAATAAATGTTGCGTTTTCGAAACTTTAAAATTGATTTTTTTATATTTATTTTTTTTGAGAATTTTTTGAAAGTCTTCCATAATAATTTAATCCAACGGCTGAAGGGGTTTGTTTTTTTTCCTGAAAAGTATTTTCAGTAACAATAGTAAACCAATTAATCCTCCTAATAAAGAAAACCATAAAAAATAATTTGGGTTTGATGGTTTTTCTAATGTTCCATAATAGACAAAGGAAGCCCAATAATAAGGAGATTTTTTGGCATTGGGTATGGCATCATCTTTTAAGAAATCAATTTTTGCCTGGTGATTGGCGTCAAAATACGAATGTCCTTTTTTTAAATTAGCATAAAATTTTTCCATTAAAACCGAGGTCGTAAAGTCGTTTACTTTCCAAAGTGAAAATAGCAAATTTTGAGCACCGGCAAATTGAAATCCACGGGCAACACTCATCGCGCCTTCTGCTTTATAGAGTTTGCCGATACCGGTTTCGCAAGCACTTAAAACCACTAAATTGGACTTTAGGTTCAGATTGTAAAGTTCGGAATACAAAACTTCCTGATCATAAAATTTGATGCTGGCGGGTTCTATAATATCGCCCGATGAAGCATGCGTTGAAAGATGAAGTATCGAATAATTGGCGGCACTTATTTTAAAATTTTCGAAAGTTGCCTTTTGATTGTCCAAATATTTCCCTTTAAAATTGTCTTGTAAATGGTTGAGTTCTTTTTTGGAAAAAGTCAATTCCAGATTGGTTTTTTCAAATAAGGGAAACACACCCAAAATACTTTCTGTTTGGTGTTGAAGAGGAATCGCGTTGAGATAAAAATCAGCCGAATTGTTATAGCCAATGCTATAATCATACAACAGATATTGCATTTTGGCAAAATTGACCGTGGCAGTTTTTCTGCTAATTAACGCCTCAAAAGGCAAAAAATTCAAAATCCCATCGGGAATAATGATGAGGTTTTTATAGGAAGATTTTTTGGGGAGTTTTAAGAAGTTGTAAGCATCATTTGAAGAACGATTGAATTGCGCCGGGTTATCTGAAATTGATTTGGAATCATTGAAAAAGCCTACGAATTGTAAGAGTTTCGAAGTAACGGCATCTTCATTTCTAATCGATGCTAATCCGATTTTACCATTGTTTAACGTAAAGACATACAGGTGTTTTGTACCCATAAAATATTCGACTAAAATGGTTTTGTCTTTTTCCAATTTGGAGAATAAGTCATTGATTTTTATAACGGATTCGGTTGTTTGGGTTTCTTTACTTCGTTCCGATTTTAACAAAAGCATCAACTCATTTTGCTTTTTTATCGCTTCATTAATCTTAGAAATATTGGCCAAATCCAATTTTTGTTGCTCTTTGACAATAATAGTATTCCAGTTTTGAAGCTGTTCTAAAATTATTTTTTCGGTTCTTGTATTGTTTTTTGCCTCCGACAACGATTGTTTTAAAACAGCAGCTTTTGTTTGTTCGGAAAGTAAAAAGGCATTTTCGATATAACTGATTTTCTGTTCTTTTTGATAAAGTAAATGGTAGATTTCGATGCACTTTTCGGTACGGTTTCGATTTCGAATTTGGGTGATGATTTTCGAATTTTCATATACCAAAAGCGCTTGGAATAGACCTTCAATGTGAAAAGACAAAGCGTAACTTTTCAAGGCTTTTTTCGGTTGCTTTTGCCTTAAAAAAATTTCGGCTTGTAAGTCTAAAGCGTCGAGCAATGTGGTTTCCGCATAAAGCGAATTCTTTTGGGGAATTACTCTTTTATCATAACTCGGAATTAAGGTTTGAAAAACTTTGTAAATGGCGTTTTGTGCTTGAGATATTTGGTTGTTTTGATAGTATAAAAAAGCTTCGTCATAATTGAGTTTTGCTATAGCGCGTAGAGAATTTCGGTCGTTTATCAGAAATGTTTCTTTAGCTTTTTCAAATAACTTCAAATCATTGTTAAGCAGCGCTGCGTTTCTGTAGGCGTTGGATAATGATTCGTTTTGGTCTAAATTTTTTAAAAAACCAATAGAGATTTCATAACAAGTCGCTGCTTTTTTACGATTATTCGAAGCCAAATAATTATTGCCTAAATTGTTCCAAAGCATGCCTTTTTGAGTATTGGACATATTTTCGGAAGGAATCGTTTTTTCTACTAATTGGATGGCTTCTAAATATTTTCCGGACGACAGGTAAACATTCGATAAATTTAGAATTGAAGCCAATTTATTGGCTTGATTGTTTTCAATATTGGCTATAAAGTAATATTGTTTGATGACGTTTTCGGCATTGTCATAATCGCCGATTATCGTGTATAAATTCCCTAAAGGTTTTAAGCAGGATTCGGTAATATCATAGTTTGACAGTTTGTTTTTTTGAAATATTTGCCAAGCTTTTTCATAGCTTTTTAGTGCTTTTTGCGTTTGTCCAAATTGATTTTGATAATAGGCTTTGTTGCAGTTTAAAATGACAAAAGCCAAGAGTTCGGGTTTTGATTTTGGATGAAAGCTTAGTGCTAATGTCTCTAATTTTTTTAATGATGCTTCGTTAGGATCGGCGACAAAAGCATCTACGGAATTATAGATTTTATCCTCTAAACTTGTAGTTGTACTTTGTGAAAAAGCCCATTGTGTCAGCAACAAGATAAAGACTATTTTACGCATAGCATCTTATAGGATTAAAACTTCCAAATGGCATAAAATTGCCAGTAATTAAAATCCTTTTCAAAGTTTGCATAATACCGGATTCCAACGCTCGGGCCTATTCTGGCAAAGCCAAAAGTCACATCGGCAAATAAACTGGTCTGCATTTTTTCGAAGGCTTTTGTTGTGGTTTTTTGGGTTGAATCATTTCTCAAACTTTCGATTTCTTCGCCTGGTCGTGGTGGATTTTGATTGAAATCGGGCGCATAATAGCGTTTGGTTTGATTGATTTCTGTAGTGTTGTTCAGGGAAACTGAAAATTGTGGACCAACACCAACACCAATGTAATTATTGATATTGTATCTCAAGGAAATCGGAACCACATCCGCCAATTTTCGGGTGGTTTTAGTACTCGATGTTGTTTGTTCAAAACCGGTATCGTAAACCGTTCCGATGCTCGTAATAACCGGCGGATTGAATTGCACTTGTTGAAAACCGGATTGGCTCGAAAAACTGCTTTCAAAATAGTTGTAATACAATTCGGCTTGCCAATAAAAGCGATATGATTTGTAAGGCGAAACAGTAACGCCTATAAAATAACTTTTGGCATTTTCTTGATCACTAAACAAATTGTATCCTGTTTTGGCACCAATGGATATGCCCGGAAGAAATCGGGTTGTGGCATAATTGGTGATGACAGGTTCGTTTTTATCAAATATAATGGCCGTGCGGCTTCGCGTAGTTTGTTTGTGAAAATCTTTAGCAAACTTCATGGTGTATTTTACAAAACCTTTGGTGGAATCTTTTTCGGTCACATTTTTTTGATTGCTTCCCGGAATGTAAATATTTTTGAAGGTAAAATGGATTTGCTTTTGCTTAATAATCGTGTCCAAACAACTGTAGTTTACTTCTTCATCTTTTGGACAAATGGGGCATTTCGGATAACTGTCTACAATTTTTAGTGTTTTTTTGTCAAACATATCCGGAATGTCAGTTTCTAGCCGAATGGTTCTGGCCGGACCTTCGCCATCGTTTTGGAATCGAGTTTTGAAGTTTAACGTTTTCAATCGCACCAAGCGATAATTCATAAACATACCATTGCTAGACATTTTATTGGGATCATGTGACGTTACAATTTCCATTTCAAGGGTTTTCTTTTTGTGGTTTTTGTAATTTCTGTCAGGCACATAAACGCCTCGCATTCTAACGGTTGCGCTTGTGTCTTTGATCATTTCGGGCGTGGTTTTGAAAGTAAAAAAGGCATTTCGGGTCTCGTTGGGATTCATTTTGTCAAATTCAAAAATAATTACTTTTCTGAATAATGATTTGCTTTCCAATAAAGTTAGATCGAGATTTTCTTCGTTTTCCGAAATGGTGTGGTTACTGATAAAGTCATTTGTTGCAGATGCGATAAATGTTTTCTCATCATTTAATTCATCGGAACAGGCAAAACCATCTTCAAAAACTTCTTTTTCGCCAAAATGAGTGCGGAATTCTACCAATTCGAAATTGTCATTTTTGAATTCTTTGTCGTTATAAAAAAGATATAATTTTCCGTTCGCTACATGATCTAGAGGATTTTTATAACTCATCACGATAATCATTTCTTCTTCAGGAATGGGTTCGCGGTTGGCAAATATTTTATAGGCTGTCGTATCGGCTAAAGACGCTATTTCAGTAAAGTTAGTATCTGTAATTTCAGTAATGGCTACTGTTTTCGGACGGGTTTTTGGCGGTTTTCCATTATCATAATTATTAGTTACAGATAAGTTTATTTTGTATTCGCCTTTCTTTTTGTAAGTGTGTTTCGGAGTTGGTTCTTTGCTGTACCGGCCATCGCCCATTTCCCAGAAGTAAGTAAAATTGGCTTTGGGTGCACCGGCAATTTGGATTAACGGTGGCGTTTCTGATTGGAGTAAAACCTGATTGTTTTTTTGATCGTAAACAATAGTGGCTTTTCGGGTGACAGTATCTTTGACCTTAGTTTGCGAATAAGAAAAAGTGGTGACCAAAAACAATAGTAAAAGTAACTTTCTCATAATCTAAAGGTTTGGTTAGGTTTATATAAAAGTAAGAAAAAGTGATGAACCAGTCACCACTTTTCCAAACGAATTAGTAATTGTTAAATTTAAGGCAAACTATTTATCGCAGCTACTAATTGGGCTTCGCTTCCCACAGTAGTTTCAGACAAGGTGAAGGTGTAAACATCTCCGGCAGCAATTGTGGCACTTTTGATAGCATATCTCCATTGTCCGTTTTCTTCGGTTACAAAAATCACATGACATTCTAATCCTATTGGAATTTGGCCATAATGTTCAGAAAATTGGTCCGTTGTGTCATTGTAAGTATCCAGTTTTGCCAGTGCATTTGCTTCTCCGTCGTAGTGTAAATAAATGGCACTGTTTTCAAAGTGGTAACCAGTTGGCGCTTCAGCCAATATAGTAGTTCTTGGTCTTGGATCGCTGTAAAAACGATCGACATTGGTCCATCCAAAAGCATTAAAGAAAGCATAGTAAGGTGCGTTTACGCCGGTTCCTTCAACGAAAATATTGTTTTGTCCGGCCGGATTTTGATCTTGTCTGTCCCAATCTAAATTTCCGTCTTCGTCAATGGTTCCGTCCCAAAGTGTCATTCCGGTATCAGCACCGCCGGTTAAAGTGGATGGAATTAATAATTGGATAGGGCAAGTGATTTCTAAATCAACTCCGTCTTGAGTGGCATTGATGTAAAATTCTCCACCTGAAATGAGCAATGTCATATCGCCATTTGGCATTCTGCCCATAGTCGTTTTGTCGGTTACCAGCATAGTGCCTCCATCAAACAATTCGGCATATTCAATGGCTACATTTCCGGTTACAGGGTTTCCGTTTTTAGTAAGACATGCGCCGTTTATCGTAAATTGAACGCCTTTGTCTGAAGTAAAAGAAGTACTTCCGTTTTCAGCAACTAGTGTAAAATTTTGAGTGATGTTGTCTAAAGCGGCTTGTTTAAGGTTGTTGAATTCTGTTGCGCTTGGAATGTGATTGCCTTCGGCGGAGTCGTCTGAACAACTTACCATTGCAAATGAAGCTAATAATACTAATCCGAGGTTTTTTAAATTTGTTTTCATGATTTCTAATTTTAAATTTGTTTTTATAATGTTATATCAACTGCGTTTTTAATTTGTTACCCTTTGTTCTGAATTATTTTCAAATTATTTTTCAATCTATTAATAGTAGGCAAAATCGATGTAAGGAATTCCCATATTTACCAGCGGTCCGCCGTTTTGATAAAAGTTGGCTCCGGTAATCGTCATGATGCCAAAACTCTGCGGAAAACTTACCAAAGCACCCGGTTGATTGACTACTCGCCCGATGATGTTCGCAAAATTGTTTCCGGCATTGGCTAACAAAATCGTTCTTCTGATGGTGTACGGTTGATTGGCAATAATTAATGTTGGCGTTATTGAAACGTAGCTGGTGTTGGCAGAAGTGAAAACATGGCTTCCGGCATAAATTACAGTGTTGGTGTTAACATCAACAATTTCCATTAAATATGGCGTAGCGGCAATCGCAGGCTGACTTTGATATCCAATACTGCAAATGGTTTTCGTTTGTGAAAAGGTAAATGTGTATTCATGGATTTCAGTATCAAACGTGTTAGTGTTTTGATGGCCGGGAAGTGCAACTACATTGCCATACAATTGATTAAAAATGGTATTAGTAGCACTGCACGGAGGATTCGGTAACGGATTGGTTCCGTTGGAGCAACTGCTTAGGATTATTCCAAATAGGAATAAGGTTGCGATGGTTTTTACATTTGAATTCATAATTTCTATTTTTTTATAGTTGTTAATTTTTGTTTTATACAGTTATATCAACTGGTGTTTTAATTTGTTACCCTTTATGCTGAATTATTTTTTAAATTCGGCACTTTGGATGATTTTAAAGTTCAAAATGGCGCCGGTACTTACTAGTTCAATCATTTTTTTGGCCTGACCTTCAGAATCTGAAAATCCTTTTGCCGTTCCGGAATTTGTAGTTACTTCCCAAAAGTATAATCTCACTTTATCAGCCGATATATCTTCTCTTACTTGAAAAAAGCTTTCGATCTTTCTGTCAAGAATTACTTCTCCAATAGCCACTAGTTCAATCATTTTTTTGGCTTCTGACAGTGATTTCGCAGTTCCTGAATAATTGCTTTGGTTTGTTTTTACAGTCCAATCATATACTTCTGTAATTTGATCTCTTGTTAAAGTTGTTGTTTCAATAGTGTTTGAACTTGTTGTTACTGTTGCAGCATTGCTATTTGAAAATGATAATGCTACGATTGCTAATGTTAAAAATGTTGTTTTCATGATTTCTAAGTTTTTAATGTTTTTTAAAATTGTTTGATTCTGTTTTCTATTGTTATATCAATTCGTGTTTTGATTTGTTACCCATGATTCCGAATTTTTTTTTTAGAATCTTTTTAAAACAGTATATTGATGAACTTTATAACCTTATATCAATGACCTTAAAACTTTGTTACCCTAATCGGGTTATTTTTTTTAAATTAGCCAATAAACCAGGGAATTATGATTGAAAAAAAAGGCCATCCAGATCAAATGTATATTGATGGATTAAGTCAAAATAATACTGCTGTAATTCAATCGATTTACAAAAAATTTGTGCCCAAAGTAAAATACTACATCTGCACCAACAGCGGAGACGACGATCAAGCACAAGATGTTGTTCAGGAAGTTCTCATAACGATTTATAACCAAGCAAAGACTAACGGATTGCTATTGACTTGTCCGTTTGATGCTTACTTTTTTCTGCTTTGTAAAAGGCGTTGGCTCAATGAATTAAAAAAATCATCCAATAAAGAGGTAACATTCAGGGATGAAAATGTATCTATAGAGGAATCGGTTCAAGAAATGACTTTTCAAACCGAAGTTTTTGAGGACAAGCAATCGTTATTCGATGAAATGTTTCAAAAGCTAGGCGAGAAATGTCAAGAAGTACTCAAGCTAAGTTTTGTAACCAAAACGATGGAAGAGGTAGCCGAAATATTGAACGTAACGTATGGCTATGTCCGCAAAAAGAAATCACTTTGCACCGGTCAGTTAACGGAAATGATTCAAAAATCAAACAGATACAAATCATTAAAAAGGTAGGTCATGAACGAGCAATTGTATATAGCATTCGAAAATTATTTCAATAATGAAATGTCGGAGTCAGCCAAATTGGAATTTGAAAACCAACTTCAAAATGATGCCGACATGCAACAGAAATTTGAAATATATAAAGAAACAACGCAGTTTTTATCAGCAAAATTTGATTCAGAAACCATCGCTTTTAAAGAAAATTTGAAGGCTATTTCAAACGATAATTTTTCTAAAACCAACGAAAGCAAATCAAAAGTTATTGCCTTCACGCCATGGTATTATGCCGTTGCAGCATCAGTTGTAATTGCGCTCGGAACTTGGTTTATGATGCAGGGAAATCCGGAGTATGGTGATTTCAACCAACATGAGAATGCTTATTTTACAGAGCGAAGCGTTGGGGATGAAAATCTAAATGAAGCACAAAATGCTTTCAACCAAAAAGATTATAAAAGAGCAGTGGCTTCCTTTCAAAAAGTGCCGAATTTAGCTAGTCCGGAATTGCAATATTTTTACGCGATTGCCTTAATTGAAACCAATGATTATGTAAAAGCCGAAGCGTTTTTAAACGAAATAAAATCGGGAACTTCTGTTTATAAAGACAAAGCCACTTGGTATTTGGCATTATCTAATTTAAAGCAAGAGAAATTGGAAGAATGTAAGACCTATCTAATTCAAATTCCGGCTGATGCTGAAGATTACACCAAAGCCCAAAAATTATTAAAAGACCTAGAGTAGAACTTAGTACCTTAGCGCCTCAGAATCTTAGTTCCTTTAAACCCAATGATTTTAACCGATACACATACACATCTTTACTCCGAAGAATTTCAAAACGACCGAACGGCAATGATTCTTCGGGCCATCGATGCCGGTGTTTCTCGCCTTTTTGTGCCTTCAATTGATTCGACTTACACCCAAAAAATGTACGATTTGGAAACCCAATTTCCGGATAATGTTTTTTTAATGATGGGTTTGCATCCGTGTTATGTAAAACCGGAAACCTATCAGGAAGAATTGGCTCATGTGGAAACGGAATTGTCTAATCGGCATTTTTATACCGTTGGTGAAATCGGCATTGATTTGTATTGGGACAAAACGACTTTGGCTATCCAGCAAGAAGCTTTTCAACGCCAAATCCAATTGGCTAAAAAACACCGATTAGCCATCAACATTCACTGTCGCGATGCGTTTGATGAAGTTTTCGAAGTTTTAGACGGTGAAAAGGCAACCGATTTATTCGGAATTTTTCATTGCTTTACCGGTGATTTTGGTCAGGCCAAAAGAGCCATTGATTTGAATATGAAACTTGGAATCGGCGGAGTCGCTACTTTCAAAAACGGAAAGATTGACCAGTTTTTGAACGAAATCGATTTACAACACATTGTCCTTGAAACAGATTCGCCCTATTTGGCGCCGGTGCCTTTTCGCGGCAAGCGAAATGAAAGTAGCTATACCAAATTAGTAGCCGAAAAATTAGCCCAGATTTATCAAGTTCCATTAGAAGAAATTGCCCGAATTACTACAGAAAATTCTAAAGCTATTTTTGGGATTTAACGAAGAAATTATCATAAATTGAGTTTTTTTTTGTTCTTTTGTTCATCAAAATTGAAAGACTAAATGCAGAAATTCGATTCTATTCGTCCGTTTTATGATACAGAAGTGAATGAAGCCATTCAATCTGCTGTTAATCATCCGATGATGAAAGCTTTAATGGGTTTCACATTTCCCGATGTAGAGGAAGAAGTATGGAAGAGCCAACTTCAAAAAACACATTCCATCCGTGACTTCCAGTGCAATTTTATATATCAGGCCGTACAAAAAGTACTGAAGAAAAGTTCGGAAGGGTTAACGACTTCTGGTTTTGAAAAATTACAATCGAATACTTCTTATCTTTTTATTTCCAATCACCGAGATATTATTTTGGATACTTCGTTGCTAAATGTGGCGCTATTCGACCACGGATTAGTAATGACGGCTTCAGCGATTGGTGATAATTTGGTTCAAAAGTCATTTCTGAAAACATTGTCGAAACTCAACAGAAACTTTTTAGTACAACGAGGTTTGTCGCCAAGAGAGTTATTGGAAAGTTCCAAATTATTATCGGAATATATTGGTCATTTATTATTGCGCGAAAACCGTTCCGTATGGATTGCCCAACGCGAAGGAAGAACCAAAGACGGTAATGATGCAACTCATTCAGGCGTTTTGAAAATGCTCGGAATGGGTTCGGATGAAAAAAGTTTGATGGACTATTTCAAAAAGATAAAGATTGTTCCGGTTTCCATTTCTTACGAATATGATCCCACGGATGCTTTGAAAATGCCACAGTTAATTGCAGAAGCTAAAAATGAAATCTACATTAAAGAGAAGAACGAAGATTTTGTAACACTTTTGAGTGGAATCATTGGTCAAAAGAAACGCATTCACATTCATGTCGGCGATGTTCTAGACAAAGAGTTGGATGCAATTAAAACTGAATTTGACAATAATAATAAGCAAATTCAAGCATTGACACAAGCTATAGACGATTCTATTTTGCAGAGTTATATGTTGTGGCCAACAAATTATATCGCTTATGATTTGTTGCATAAAACAGATCAATACGCTGCCTTTTACACCGAAAATGAAAAGTCGCTTTTCGAAAGAAGATTAGAAATGAAAATAGACGAGAACAATCCGCAAATGGTGGAAAGTTTCTTGGCGATGTATGCCAATCCGGTAGTGAATAAATCCAAATATCATAATGCAATCTAAACCCAATATATTGCTGGTTTATACTGGTGGCACCATCGGAATGATGAAAGATTTTGAAACTGGTGCGTTAAAAGCTTTCAACTTTAAAAAGTTATTGCAGAAAATTCCTGAACTCAAACAATTAGAGTGTAATATAGAAACGGTTTCGTTTGAAAAGCCAATTGACTCTTCGAACATGAATCGCGAAAAATGGGTTAAGATTGCCCAAATCATAGAAGATAATTACCAGAATTTTGACGGTTTTGTAGTACTTCACGGTTCGGATACGATGTCTTATTCTGCTTCAGCCTTAAGTTTTATGTTGGAGAATCTGAACAAGCCTGTTGTATTTACCGGTTCGCAATTGCCCATCGGAGATTTGCGAACAGATGCTAAAGAGAATTTAATTACAGCCATTCAAATCGCTTCTTTACAGCATAAAGGGAAACCTGTGATTCAGGAAGTGGGTTTGTATTTTGAATACAAACTATACCGTGGCAATCGCACCACGAAAATTAATGCAGAGCATTTTAACGCTTTTACGTCGCCCAATTATCCGCCATTAGCAGAATCGGGTGTGCATTTGACTATCAATCCGAATGCGATTTTACAAAAACAATCGGCTAAGAAATTATTGGTACACAAAGAACTCAATGAGGATGTAGTAATTGTCAAAATGTTCCCCGGAATAAACGAATCTGTTTTATCGGCTATCGTGGCAATTCCCAATTTAAAAGGCATCATTTTGGAGACTTACGGTTCCGGAAATGCGCCAACAGAAGATTGGTTCCTCCAAATTTTGAAGAAAGCAATCAAGAACGGTTTGCATGTGGTGAATGTTACTCAATGTTCCGGCGGAAGCGTGAATATGGGTCAATATGAAACTAGTACACAGCTCAAAAAAATAGGCGTAGTTTCAGGGAAAGACATCACTACGGAAGCTGCAATTACCAAACTAATGTACTTACTTGGACAAAATGTAGCGCCAACGGTTTTCAAAACTATTTTTGAGACTTCTTTGCGTGGTGAAATGCAGTAATAAATTACCAAACTAACTTTTTTTACTGAAAAAATTTGTTGTTCTTTGCAACTCCAAAAAGAGAGGTGTCCGAGTGGTTGAAGGAGCAAGCCTGGAAAGTTTGTATGTGGGCAACTGCATCGTGGGTTCGAATCCCATCCTCTCTGCGATAAAACCGAAGCAATTGCTTCGGTTTTCTTTTTTTTTGAGAAAAAATGGAAAGTTCACTTTCTGATTTTTTCTCAAAAAAAAGAAAACAGCCTTTGAAAAAGGCTTAGTTTTATCGACCTAGATTTCCCAAAAGGGATCACCTCAGGTAATCCCGTGTTTAAAATTGAAAACCCCGTTTTGAAGCAAATAATTGTATATTCAACCGAAATAATGTACATTCGCTTACAGGATTAAGCCCAATAAATATGCGAATCAAACTCATCATTTCGATTTTTTTTATGACGCTGAGCAGCTTTGCTCAAGATGTTGAAAAAGATTTTGATGCTCCGGATTCGCTCTACCGCGAAGACCAATTTTATTTCAACATAACCTACAACACACTGCAAAAGCGTCCGGATGGTTTGAAACAAAACAAGCTTTCTTACGGTTTGGCTTTTGGTTTTTTGCGCGATATGCCTGTGAATACAAAGCGAACGGTTTCCTTCGCAGCAGGTTTGGGTTATTCGTTATCAGTTTTTAATCAAAATATAGGGATTATTGATGTCAATAATGTAACCACTTACCAGATTTTGAACGCTGATAATATTACTTTTTCTAAAAACAAATTGTCTCTGCACTGTGTCGATTTACCGATTGAATTCAGATGGAGAAATGCAACACCGGACAGTCATAAGTTTTGGAGAGTACATTTAGGAATTAAGTTGAGTTATCTTTTTCATGACCAATATAAGTTAGAATCTTCACAGGGTAATATTGGGCAAACCAATCTTGAAGACTTAAACGATTTTCATTACGGCATTTATTTGACTACCGGTTGGAATACATGGAATTTGTATGCTTATTACGGTTTGAATCCATTATTCAAATCTTCCGCTAAAATTGAAGGCCAATCTATTGACATGAATACGGCCAACTTTGGTCTGATGTTTTATATTTTATAGCCAAACGTAAAGCAATCCTATTTGGGGTACTATGCCGCACAAAAATCCGATCAGCAATTCTTTGTTGGAATGGGCTTTCATCACAAGTCTTGAGGAAGCCACCAATCCATTTAATATGATAAAAACGGCCACGAGATTGATAGTATTGATTTCGTTTTTCAGGCTTAAGCCAATGATAAAAACTGTCAAAGCACTGATGCCAATCATGTGAATACTCGCTTTGATTTTGGCATACAACAACAAAAAAGCAAAAATAGCGCTGATGATTCCGCCTAAAAAGAAAAAGTATAAAGCCGGAAAACGGTCTACGGTAATGCTTTTTTGAATCAATATGGAAAGCAAAACGATGTGTAACAGTAATGGGATTTTGCGATGCGAAATATCAGAAAGCATGATGTTGTCAATTTTTCCAAATGTTCTTAATAAGTAAAAAAAAGCTATCGGTAACAAAAAAGTGATGATAACAATCTGCAAAAACAAGATTAGATATTGTGCCAAAGTAAAGTAACGCCCTTCTAACAATACATAAAAAATAGTCCCTAATAACGGAACGAAAATAGGATGGAAGGCATACGAAAAAAAGGGAAGGATTTTTTTCAAAGTGATTTTGTTTTAAATCTTTTTCCTCATTCTCGCCACAGGAATATCTAATAATTCTCGGTATTTAGCAATGGTTCTTCGGGCAATCGGATAGCCTTTTTCTTTAAGTATATCAGCCAATTGATCGTCCGGAAGTGGTTTTGATTTGTCTTCTTCTTCGATAACGGTTTTCAGAATTTTTTTGATTTCCAGCGTAGAAACATCTTCACCTTGATCGTTTTTCATCGCTTCCGAGAAGAATTCTTTGATGAGTTTTGTGCCATAAGGCGTATCGACATATTTACTATTCGCCACACGAGAAACCGTAGAAATGTCCAAACCAACCATGTCGGCGATATCTTTTAGAATCATCGGTTTCAGTTTGGTTTCTTCACCGTCTAAAAAGAATTCCTGTTGGAAATGCATAATCGCATTCATCGTCACAAAAAGCGTTTCCTGACGTTGGCGAATTGCATCGATAAACCATTTGGCCGAATCCAATTTCTGCTTGATAAATTGCACCGCATCTTTTTGCGAATGCGATTTGTCACGTGAATCTTTATACGTTTGTAACATTTCCTGGTAATCTTTGGAAACGTGCAACGTTGGAGCATTTCTGCCGTTTAAAGTCAGTTCCAATTCCCCGTCAACAATTCTGATGGCAAAATCGGGTACGATTTGTTCTACTACACGACTGCTGCTGTCAAAAGAACCACCCGGTTTTGGGTTTAGTTTTTCGATTTCTTCAATCGCTTTTTTCAAGCGTTCTTGCGTAATCTCGTATTTCTGAAGTAGCTTTTCGTAATGTTTTTTGGTAAAAGCGTCAAATTGATTTTCGATGATATCTATCGCCAATTCTACATATTCTGTAGGCGTTTTGTGTTTTAATTGCAACAACAAACATTCTTGTAAATCACGCGCGCCAACACCTGACGGTTCTAATTCGTGGATGATGTGTAATATTTTTTCCACGATTTTCTCATCGGTATAAATCCCTTGGGTAAACGCCATATCATCAACCATATCGGGAACACTTCGGCGTAAATAGCCATCGTCATCGATGCTCCCAACTAAGAACTCCGCAATTTCACGTTGTTCATCCGATAAGATAAAAGTATTCAACTGGTTGATCAAATCCTGATGAAAACTAACCGGTGCCGCAAAAGGCATCTCGCGGTCATCGTCATCGTCGCTGTAATTGTTGGATTGTAATTTATAATCCGGTGTTTCGTCGTTGCTTAAGTATTCGTCAATATTGATTTCGTCAGCTTCAATGTTCTCACTTCCTTCATAATCATCGTATTCGTCATTGTTGTCAAACTCGTCTTTCTCATACAATTCTTCTTCGTCTTTACCACTTTCCAAAGCAGGATTTTCGACCAATTCCTCTTTCAGTCTTTGTTCAAAAGCTTGCGTAGGCAATTGAATTAACTTCATCAGCTGGATTTGCTGCGGAGATAATTTTTGTGATAGTTTTAGATTTAGGAACTGTTTTAACATTTTTTATTTTGTTGTCAGTTGTCAGTTGTCAGTTGTCTGATTTTAACAGAGAACGGAGAACACACAACAGTTATTAAAATTCTGCATTCTGCGGCGTTCTCGGAAAAGGAATTACGTCTCTGATGTTGGTCATTCCGGTTACGAAAAGCACCAATCTTTCAAATCCTAATCCGAATCCGGAGTGAACAGCCGAACCGAATCGACGCGTATCTAAATACCACCATAATTCTTCTTCATCGATGCCAATGGCTTTCATTTTCTCCACCAAAACATCGTAACGCTCTTCTCTTTGCGAACCGCCGACGATTTCACCAATCCCCGGGAATAAAATATCCATGGCGCGAACGGTTTCTTTGCCCGGTTCGGTATTGTCATTCAAACGCATGTAAAACGCTTTGATTTTGGCCGGATAATCAAATAAAATTACCGGACATTTGAAGTGTTTTTCCACTAAGAAACGTTCGTGCTCACTTTGTAAATCGGCACCCCATTCTTCGATTAAATATTGGAATTTCTTCTTTTTATTCGGTGTTGATTCTCTTAAAATATCAATCGCTTCGGTGTAAGATACGCGTTTAAAGTCATTGTTCAATACGAAGTTCAATTTCTCTAGTAAAGCCATTTCGCTTCTTTCCGCTTGTGGTTTTTGTTTTTCTTCATCTAACAATCTGCCTTCTAAGAATTTCAAATCATCAGAACATTTGTCCAATGTATATTTAATCACATATTTGATAAAATCTTCCGCCAAATCCATGTTGTCCGTCAAGTCATTAAAAGCCACTTCAGGCTCAATCATCCAAAACTCGGCTAAGTGACGAGAAGTGTTAGAGTTTTCTGCACGGAAAGTTGGTCCGAAAGTATAAATCTGACCCAAAGCCATCGCAAAAGTTTCGCCTTCTAATTGTCCGGAAACCGTAAGGTTAGTATGTTTTCCGAAGAAATCTTTTTTGTAATCGATGTTGCCTTCTTCGTTTTTAGGCAAATTGTCTAAAGGCAAAGAAGTCACTTGGAACATTTCTCCGGCACCTTCAGCATCGGCACCGGTAATTACAGGCGTGTTTACATAGAAAAATCCTTTTTCCTGGAAATACGAATGTACCGCAAATGACAATACCGAACGCACACGCATGATCGCCCCAAACGCATTGGTTCTAACTCGTAAATGCGCATTTTCTCTAAGGAATTCCAAAGAGTGTTTCTTGGGTTGCATTGGGAATTTCTCCGCATCGCAATCGCCTAAGATTTCTAATATTGAAACTTGAATTTCATATTTCTGTCCGGCGCCTTGGCTTTCGACTAATTTTCCGGTCAAAGCGACAGCCGTTCCGGTATTGATTCTTTTCAAAGTCTCTTCCGGTGTATTTTCAAAATCGACTACACACTGTAAGTTATGAATAGTTGAACCATCGTTCAACGCGATAAATTGATTGTTTCTAAAAGTTCTTACCCAACCTTTTACGGTTACTTCATAGTTCGTTTTCTCGCTGCTTAGTAAGTCTTTAACTTTTGAATGTTTCATTTCAATTTCAGATATTAAATTTTGAATATTTAGATTTTATAATCTAAACGCAAATATAAATTATTTATTGTTCTTTTCTAACTCATCAATCGCTTCATCGGTATGTTCCAAGATATCGATAGTGGGTTCGGGTAATTCTTGTTGGTTGGCCAAGGTTTTATTCAACGTCAATACCAATGATGGTAACAAAACTAAATTCGATAACATTCCGAAGAATAAAGTCAACGCCACCAAACCACCAAGTGCCACCGTTCCGCCAAAACTTGATAACATAAACACCGAGAATCCAAAAAATAAAATGATAGATGTGTAGAACATACTCGTTCCGGCATCGTCAAAAGTGGCAAACACCGATTTTTTAATTCTCCAATCGTTTCGTGATAACTCCAGTCGGTATTGTGCTAAGAATCTTAAAGTATCATCGACAGACATTCCGAAAGCAATTCCGAATACCAGTAAAGTTGACGGTTTCAAAGGAATTCCCAAAAAGCCCATCAAACCAGCCGTCATCAACAATGGTAATAAATTCGGGATGATCGAAACTAATACCATTTTGAACGAACGGAACATAATTGCTACCAATCCGCCGGTTAGGAAGAAGGCAAATAGCAAAGACGACAGCAAGTTGTCTAATAAGTATTTGGTGCCTTTTTGGAATACCGAAGGTTTTCCGGTGATGATCACTTCGTATCGCTCCGAAGGGAAAAGTTTGTCCACTTTATTTCGAATGTGCGCTTCGATGGCTTCCATTCTTTCACCATTTTCATCTTTGATAAAGGTAGTCATTCTTGCCACGCTTCCATCCGAAGAAATATAACTTTTAAGCTGATTATCCTTAGAATTTTTCAGCGAATTTTTGATGTATGGCAGTAAAAACATTTCCTCATTGGGCGAAGGTAAAGTGTAAAAATCGGGATTGCCGTTATAGTAAGCTTGGTTGAAACTTTTGGCAATATTGACAATCGACAACGGTTTGGAAAGCTCCGGAATATCCGTAATGGTTTGTTCCAAATCTTCCATTCTTCTCAGATTGGTGAGTTTCATGGCGCCGTTTTTCTTTTTGGTATCAATCATGATTTCCAAAGGCATGACACCGTCAAACTCTTTTTCGAAGAAACGGATGTCTTCATAAAAAGTGGTATTCTTCGGCATATCTTCAATAATACTGCCCGAAACTTTGATTTTTCCAATGCCAATAATCCCGAAAACCAACAAACAAATGGCCGTGATATAAACACCAATGCGGTTGTATTTTACGGTGTTTACAATCCATTTCAAAAAAGAAGTCAGCGATTCTCTTTCCAAATGACCTAAATGTCTAGGGATTGGTGAAGGAATATAGCTGAAGAATATTGGAATCAACAACAAACTCAAGGTGTAAATTGCCAAAATATTGATGGTCGTTACGATGCCAAATTCTCTCAACAAAACATTATTCGTCGCGATAAACGTAGCAAAACCAACCGCTGTCGTGATATTAGTCATCAAAGTCGCCGTTCCGGTTTTGGTGATTACGCGTTGCAATGCCTTGGCTTTATTGGCGTGTTTATGGTATTCCTGATGGTATTTGTTGATAAAGAAAATACAATTCGGTATTCCGATTACAATGACTAACGTTGGAACTAATGCTGTCAGTACTGTGATTTCATAACCCAAAGCGCCCATAATTCCGAAAGACCACATTACGCCGATAATCACGACGATTAAGGAAATCAATGTCGCTCGAAACGATCGGAAAAAATAAAAGAAAATGAGAGACGTAATCAACAAAGCCGCACCAATAAACAAACCGATTTCGTCAATAATAGTCTTCGCATTCAACGTTCGGATATAAGGCATGCCCGAAGTATGTAACTCAACGTTGGTCGCTTTTTTAAACTTGTCAATCGCCGGGATTAAGTCGTTTAAAACGTAATCTTTTCGAGCTTTGGTATTGACAATTTTCTTGTCTAAATAAATCGCTGAGCGAATGGCGCCGGTTTTTTTATTGAATAATAAACCTTCGTAGAAAGGCAATTTGGTGAATAATTCGGTTTGAATTTGCTTCAGATATTGTTCGTCCTGAACTTTACTTTCATCCACCAAAGGTTTCAATTCGAAAGTTTCCAGGGAATCATTTTTCGTCAGTTTCTGTAAATTATCTACAGAAACCACTAAGGTTACTTCTTTGTGTGACTTGATTTCGGTCATCAAATCACTCCAAGCTTGGTAAACTTTTGGCGTGAATAGTTTTTTGTCTTTGGTAGCAATAACAATCAGATTGCCTTCTTCGCCAAAGTGATTCAGGAATTTATTGTAGTCAACATTTACCTTGTCATCGGCCGGAATTAAGTTGGCTTCCGTTTGGGTAAATCGGATGTTTTTCCATTGAAAAGCTAACAGTATTGTAATTAAGATGATACAACCTAAAATAACAATTCTATTTCTGAGGATTATTCGGGCGATTAATTCCCAAAAACCAATACCTAACAACTTTTTCATAAAACCTAAAATGGGTTGCAAAGGTAATCAAAACCTTAAAATTTTTAGGCTGATTAATACAAAGATTTGCTTAATTTAATGACGATTTACAAATGAGATTTAAATAATTGTTATCAGCTGAAAAAAATCAAAAAAAATAGCCGACTTTTTAGCATCTTTGTAAGCATAATTACAGCACAACTGAATGAGGAATCTAAAAAACACTTTATTTTATTTATTCATAACCGGTGGTTTTGGCTACTTGATGTACTGGATCATTGAGCAAGGAAAATCGTTGGAAGTTGGCAGGAAAATTGTCTCGCCATCATCGACTGATAGCCAATGGATTCAGTTTTTGTCTTCTCTGTTTCATAATTTGCAACATCCGTTAGCGATGTTACTTTTCCAAATTATTACCATTGTTTTAGTCGCCAGAATTTTTGGATGGATTTTCAGAAAGATTGGGCAACCTTCCGTTATTGGTGAAATCATTGCCGGAATTGCGCTTGGACCATCTTTATTCGGATTGTATTTTCCTGAAATGAAAGAAGCCTTGTTTCCGTTGGAATCATTGGGCAATCTCCAAATGTTGAGCCAAGTAGGTTTGATTTTATTCATGTTTGTCATCGGAATGGAATTGGATTTGAAGGTTTTGAAAAACAAAGCCAACGACGCCGTTGTAATTAGTCATGCCAGTATCGTAATTCCGTTTGCTTTAGGAATTGGGTTGTCTTATTTTATTTACCACCAATTTGCTCCGGCCGGTGTTGAATTTTTGGCTTTCAGTTTGTTTATGGGAATTGCGATGAGTATTACGGCATTTCCGGTTTTAGCGCGAATTGTACAAGAACGAGGCATTCACAAAACCCGATTGGGGACTATTGTCATTACTTGTGCGGCAGCTGATGATATCACCGCATGGTGTATTTTGGCAGTGGTTATCGCCATCGTAAAAGCCGGAAGTTTTGTGAGTTCTTTATACGTAATTGGTCTGGCCATTGTATATGTTTTGGGGATGCTTTTTGTAGTGAAACCGTTTTTAAAACGCGTTGGTGATTTATACGCCAAAAAAGACAACATTAAGAAATCAGTAGTTGCTATCTTTCTTCTTACCTTGATTGTTTCGGCTTATGTAACGGAAGTGATTGGTATTCACGCGTTGTTTGGTGCTTTTATGATGGGTGCGATTATGCCGGATATATCCAAATTCAGAAATATTTTTATTGAAAAAGTAGAAGATCTTGCCGTGATTTTACTTTTGCCATTGTTCTTTGTTTTCACGGGTTTGCGCACAGAAATAGGTTTAATTAATGAGCCTTATTTGTGGAAAGTAACGGGTTGCATTATTGCAGTAGCCGTAGTAGGTAAGTTCTTTGGAAGCGCTTTGGCCGCAAGATTTGTTGGTCAAAGTTGGCGCGATAGTTTTACCATCGGTGCTCTGATGAACACGCGTGGATTAATGGAGTTAGTAGTGTTGAATATTGGGTACGAATTAGGAGTGCTTTCGCCGAAAATATTCACGATGATGGTGATCATGGCTTTGGTGACCACCTTTATGACTGGACCGGCATTGGATATTATCAATTATATTTTCAAGACAAAAGACATTATTATTCCGTCGGAAGTGAAAAAGAATTCGAAGTTTAAAATTCTGATTTCTTTTGGTAACAACGAAAAAGGGAAATCGCTTTTACGTTTGGCCAATAGTTTGGTAAAAGGACAACCGGAAGCATCAAATGTAACGGCTATGCACTTGACCATGAGTGACGAAATGCACGCGTTTAACATCGAAGAATACGAAAAGGAAACTTTCGAACCTATAGTCAAAGAGTCTAAAAAGCTCAACCAAGAAATTACGACCATTTTCAAAGCAACCGGAGATATTGAAACCGATATTGCCGATGTAGCTTTGCAAGGAAAATATGATTTGGTTTTGGTTGGTTTAGGAAAGTCGATTTTTGAAGGAACGATTCTAGGGAAAGTGCTTGGGTTTACTTCTCGAATCATCAATCCGGACCGATTACTGGATAAATTCACAGGAAAAGAAGGACTGTTTGAAAACTCGCCTTTTGACGAAAGAACGCGTTTGATTATTTCTAAAACCAAAACACCACTAGGCATTTTAATCGATAAAGATTTACAAAAAGTCAATAAAATTTTTGTTGGAATTTATAGTGTTGGTGACGTTTTTCTGGTAGATTATGTACAAAGACTGATGCAAAACAACAACGCTCAAGTCACTATTTTAGACAATAACGACCATACCCAAAACAATTTTCTTATCCAGAATTCTTTGGAAACTTTGGAACAAAAATACGGTGATAAATTTGATGTTTTCCAACCTAAACAAGTTACCAAACCTTTTTTAGCAGAACAAGATTTGTTGATTTTTAGTTTAGAAACTTGGAAGAAGTTGGTTGAAGATGAGGTTTCTTGGTTACAAGATATTCCTTCGGTGTTGATTATTAAGCCTTAATTAAAACCCTAAATCCAATACAAAACTCACTTTAATAGCAATATTGTCTTCAAATCTTGGGAGTTGATTTGGTCCATATCGATAAAATCCGGTCAAACCAAACCCTTTGTAAATTTGGTTTAATTCGATGCCTGATTCAAAAAAACCTTCGTTTAAAGTTTTGTATTCTATGCCAATGTGATCTTCCGGATTTTTCATATTTCCCCAAGCCATTCGCGTTACTAAAACCAAAGAAGGTTTTACTTTTTTGAACAATTCCACGCGTTTAAATCCGTGCTTGAATTGCAACATCACAAATTCACTTGAGAAAAATTCATTGAAATACATCGTTTCAAAACTGTTTTTCCCCGAAATGGTTATTCTTTGCAGCAAATTGTCTTTGGTCAAATTATTCGGCGAAGTATTGTACAAATGTGTCAATGGAATCGAACCAAAAACATAACCGGCTTGTACTAAAACGGCCGATTTTTGCCCATTAAGGTATTTCTTTTCATAGTCAATTCGGGCGTCGATTTTGCTGAATTCAAAGTCGTTGTTGAAGAAGTTTGACAGTGATTTGGTAAATTGAAACGTAAATTTCGGGTAGCGTTTTTCAAACTCAATTTTACCATTTGGTGTTTGCATATAATCGCTAAATGGATTCCATTGTATCGAAACCATAGCCGAAGTCATGGTAAATCTGCGGTATATTTTGTCTTCGTAAATAAAAGTGTAGTCAAACAAAGGCGTAATGTCGCTTTGGGTAATTTGCCAGATGCTTTCAGTTTTGGGAATGATTTTGGTTTCGATAAAAGCACGCCAAGTTTGGTGGTTGTAAAACGTACTAATGTTAATCGGACGCGGATCATAAAGCTTAAAAACACGTTTGTCAATGGCAAAATTAGTACTCGCAATCTCACGTACATCATCGGTAAAAGTACCGCCAATCCATGAGTTAGAAAAGTTACCAACGCGAATCGCTCCGCCCAAATGGTATTTAGTGTCTTCATCTTTTAAACCATAAGCACTATAACCTTCTAAACGAAATCTTCTGGAAAATTGCTCATTGGTTACACCGCCAATTCCCAAACGAAAACCTTCATAATTATTATAACTCAGCAAATAACGCAAGTCAAAATCAAAAGGGCCAAAAGGAACATAACCGTTGATGATTTTTCGACCAAATTTGATCTTCTTTTCAATTTTTTCTTTGGTCACAACACTGTCTAAAACTACATATGTTCGTTCACTGCGAATATCCAAACTGTCTTTTCGGTTTTCACTCCAAAAGGTTTCCTCTCGGTTATTGGCATTGGGTTTAACATCAATCGCAATATTTGATTTTCTGATTTTTAAATCGTTGTTGATTTGCAACTCGTAGATTTGCATTTCAGAAGAAAGGTAAGTGAAATCAGAAGCATTTTTTTTCGAATTGGACTCGTCATCCTCTGCGGCAAATTCTATTCGACCATTCAAAATAGCGGTTGGTTCTTTGCTCTTCCCTTTGATGATTTTGAAGTTTTTCTTGTTGGGAAACCAAAGATTTTCTTCCGCTAAATAATCAAACTCATGAATGCCGGTAATATCTAAAACACCGCGAATACGCATTACCGCTTTAGCAATAGCGAAGTTTTCTTTGTCAATATAAAGCAAGCCTTCTAAACCTTTATGGCTGATTTTGTTTTTGAAATAAACCACCACCACATCGCGATTGCTAATAGCTATAGTGTCCAAAATCTTATAGCGGTATTCTTTTTCTGCCTTGTTTGAAATCGGGCTTTTGTACTTGGTTTCAAAAAGTTCGTATTTGTCGTCATAAATAGAAGCCGATTGCAAACCGAAACCTAAAAGTTCATAAATAGGTTCTTTAAAACCGGCCATTTTGGTGGCTATAATGGTTTCTTTGAGAATGGGTTTTTTAAATTGAAAAAGAGAGACTTTTTCGGTTAAGAATAAGTGCTGCTTGTCGATTATTTTTTTGAATTTATAAGCAGCCGAATCAATTTTAGCGATTTTATCTTTGGTTGCAGCATTGACAAAAACAGTATCAATTTTGCCCGAAATAGAATCAGGATTGGCAGTTACCAATAATTTATTATAGGTTTTATATTGAAAAGTATTGAGTTTTTTTTCGGGATTGTTGGCCTCTTTTTGTCTGATTACCTTTTTGATAATGCTGTTGGCCGGATTTTCACGGGATAAAACTACTTCTTTCAGTTCGTCTGTTTTTGGCGAAAGCCTAATGTTGAAGTACGTTTTTTTTTCAAAAAGCGAAATAGTCTGTGAAGCATAGCCAACATAAGAAATGGTAAGTGCTTCCGGTTGCGAGGTCAAATCCAAATGAAATTTTCCATCGACATCAGTTATCGTTGCCGTGCCATTTTCGGTGGTGATGTTTGCAAAGGGTAAGGGTTTTTTATTTTCCGCATCTTTAACCACGCCATTGACTTGAAATTGAGCCTGAAGCGATAGGGTGAAGAAAGAAAAGAAAATTAGCAGTTGCTTCATTTGAAACGGATTGGCACAATCGCTTACAAAAATAGGAATAAAAAAATCCGTACGAGACGGATTTTAATATTGAATTAACAAAAGTTACACTTTCATGATTTCGGCTTCTTTAACAGCCAAATGTTCATCAATTTTTCTGATGAATGCATCGGTTAGTTTTTGAACATCGTCTTCAGCGGTTTTACAAATGTCTTCTGAAGTTCCGTCTTTCTCTAATTTTTTGATATCAGTGTTGGCATCTTTACGCGCATTTCTGATTCCGATTTTGGCGTCTTCTGCTTCTGCTTTGGCTTGTTTTACCAAGTCGCGTCTTCTTTCTTCGGTCAAAGCGGGAACACTGATGATGATGTTATCACCATTGTTCATTGGGTTAAACCCAAGATTAGCAATCATAATTGCTTTCTCAATTGGGTGCAACATATTTTTTTCCCAAGGCGTAACCGTAATCGTTCTTGCATCGGGCACATTGATGTTGGCTACCTGAGACAGTGGCGTTTGTGAACCATAATAATCTACAAAAACACCGCCTAACATTTGAGGCGTAGCTTTTCCGGCGCGGATGTTTAAAAATTCTTTTTCTAAATGCGCAATAGAACCTTCCATTGATTCTTTTGTGCTGTCTAAAATAAATTCAATTTCTTCCATTTTCTGATTTAGATTTTTAGATAGTTAGACTGACTTAGATAGTTAGACCTTTCTAATAATCTAATAAGTCTAATTGGTCTATATTTTAACTACAGTTCCTATATTTTCGCCTTCGCAAATTTTCAATAAATTTCCTTTTTGATTCATATCGAATACTACGATTGGCAACTCATTTTCTTGGCTTAAAGTGAAAGCCGTTGAATCCATTACGTTCAATCCTTTTTTGATGACATCATCAAAACTGATGCTTTCAAATTTCACCGCATTGGCATTTTTTTCAGGATCAGAATCGTAGATTCCGTCAACGCGAGTTCCTTTCAAAATCACATCGGCATGGACTTCAACACCGCGTAAAACTGCCGCAGTATCAGTGGTAAAGTAGGGATTTCCTGTTCCCGCTCCGAAGATTACGATTCTGCCTTTTTCCAGGTGACGAACTGCTCTTCTTTTGATATAGGGTTCAGCGATGGCTTCGATTTTTAAAGCTGTTTGCAAACGGGTTAGCATTCCTTTGTCTTCCAAAGCGCCTTGTAAAGCCATTCCGTTAATAACGGTAGCCAACATTCCCATATAATCACCTTGCACTCTGTCCATACCATTGCTGGCACCGGCAACTCCTCTAAAAATATTTCCACCACCAATAACGATGGCAATTTCTACGCCTTTAGAATGTATTTCTTTAATCTCTTCGGCATATTCGGCTAAGCGTTTTGGGTCAATCCCGTATTGTCTGTCGCCCATGAGCGCTTCACCACTTAGTTTTAGAAGAATCCTTTTGTATTTCATTCCCGTTTATTTTTGTTTGGTTTTGAGTCATGCTGTCGCTTGCGCTCAAGTCATTACTCTTTATAATATTTAGGTGTGTTTTTTATAAATCACATTTTGGTTATAAAAACCGAATGTCCACTGGACATTTATTTCATACAGTTCGACCTTCGGTCTCGTGTCTCCTCTTAATCTCAAATGTGATGCAAATATAAACATATTCTGTTTTTGTATCGTATTCGTTAAAAATAATGTTAAGTAACATTTATTACTTTTTTATCCTTGATGGTTTTGTAGCTTTGTGGCATCAAATTCAAATTTATGGTAGCCATTATCCAAGACAGTTTAGCTAAAAGTCATTCTTACACCGAATATAGAAATATAGTTTCTTCGCTTTTGAAAGAAGGAAAGTCAACCGGAAATGAGCAATCAGAAGCCTTGACGCATTATTCCGAATTGAATGAAACGCGTATGAATCGTTTGGAGAAAACCATCAAAATCACCGATGAGTTTGCTGAAAAATTACACCAATTGCAAGGCGAATACCTTTGGTTAGTGATTTCAGAAGGGTGGTGTGGCGATGCGGCCCAACTTACACCCATTTTTTACAAGATGGCTGAACTTTCGCCAAAAATCGAACTTAAAATGGTGTTTCGAGATGAGAATGATGATTTGATGAATTTGTTTCTAACAAATGGCGCGAGAAGCATTCCAAAACTGATTATTCTAGACAAAAATACTTTAGAAGTTTTAGGCGATTTTGGGCCAAGACCCTATGGAGCCAAACATTTGATTTTAAATTATAAAGCCGAACATGGTGTGGTAGATGAAACCGCTAAAACCAATTTACAATTGTGGTATTTGCACGATAAAGGATTATCAACGCAACAAGAAATTATGGCATTGATGTCGGCGTTTGAATTAAAACACGATATAGTTTAGTCCGATAACAAAGCTGCCAATTCTTTCGGGCGTGATTTTAGAAAAACCATATTGGCACAATTCAATATACAATCCAAAGCCACTTTCCTCGTCTTCGACACCCAAACTTATTTTTTTAAAATTGCCTGATAATTTGTCGCCACTAATAGAAAGTGCTCTACCATAGCCAACTTCTGAGGTAATCCGCATTTCTTCGGTAATTCTTGGACTTAGGCGAAATGTTCCGAAAACGGGCACTACAACCAAACAACGGTTGGCTTTCCAGTCGATTCCAATGTTCATACCTACGCCAATCCACTTGTCTAAATGAGTCCCAATTCCGGCTCTGGCAGTTATTCCGTCTAATAAAAACCAAGGCTCTTTTTCACCGGTATAAGGATCGATTTCGCCGGCATATTGATTCACTCTCAAAGGAGCTGAAACTTCAAATTTTGTGTAAAATGGTTTAGGATCTTCAATATATTTTCTCGGTTTCACTTCTTCGTCTTGGGCAAAGCCAAATTGAAAAACTAATAAAAGAAAAAGAAGTAGTTTAGACTTCATCTGAATTGATTTTTTGTTCAAATTCATGAGGCGTAATACCGTTGTCTACTGAATAATCGCCAATCTTAGTTCGGCGTAAAACCGATAAATAGCCGCCGGAATGTAAAGCTTTTCCAAAATCAAAAGCCAGCGAACGAATATAAGTACCTTTGCTACAGCTTACTCTAAAATCAATTTCCGGCAAAGCGATTCGCGTGATTTCAAATTCATGTATCGTTGTTTTTCGGGCTTGAATTTCCACTTCTTCTCCGGCACGAGCGTGTTCGTACAATCGGATTCCATCTTTTTTGATGGCCGAAAATACCGGTGGCTTTTGGTCGATTTCACCCAAAAATTGTTGGGTGGTTTCCTGAATTAAAGCTTCAGTAATATGTTCCGTTGGAAAAGTCGCGTTTACTTCGGTTTCTAAATCATACGATGGCGTAGTCGCGCCAATCGTAATGGTTCCGGTATATTCTTTGGCTTGACCTTGAATTTCGGTAATTTTTTTGGTAAATTTTCCGGTGCAAACAATCAGTAAACCAGTCGCCAACGGATCTAAAGTTCCGGCGTGACCAATTTTGAATTTCTTAGGAAGATTGTATTGTCGTTTTAGTATGTACTTCAATTTGTTCACCGCTTGAAACGAAGACCAAGTCAAAGGTTTGTCAATTAAAAGGACTTGACCTTCTAAAAAATCTTCAGCAGTTTTCAATATCTATTTGTTTAAAGAGAAATAGGCTAACAAGATAACACCGGCTACAATTCGGTAATAACCCCAAGGTTTGAAACCATATTTTTTAATGATGCCAATAAAGAATTTGATGGCAATTATGGCTACAATAAAAGCGACAATGTTACCAACCAAAAACATTTTTAGGTTATCAGGAGATTGTGTCAACAATTCATATCCTTTGAGTTGAGAGGTTTCATAAGTTTTCAAAAACAAAGAATAAGTCGTCACCGCCAACATCGTTGGAACCGCTAAAAAGAACGAGAATTCCGCTGCCGTTTCTCTCGTCAATCCTTGTTGCATACCGCCAATAATAGAAGCTGCCGAACGACTCGTGCCGGGCATCATCGCCAAACATTGCCAAAAGCCTATCGTAACCGCTTTTTTGATGGTAATGTCTTCTTCGTGAGCGACGGTCGGACTGTGAAAACGACCATCAATAAACAATAAAACAATACCGCCAATAATGAGCACAATCGCAATTGGGATAGGATTTCCAAGGACTGCGTCAATTTTATCATCAAATATTTTCCCTAAAACTAAGGCCGGAATAACCGCGCAAGCCAATTTGATATAAAAGTTAATCTTGCGGAAATCAAAGAACTTTTTCCAGTACAAAGCCACTACGGCTAAGATGGCGCCAAACTGTATCGAAACTTGAAACAATTTCACAAAATCATCTTCCTGAATGCCAAAAAAAGAACTGGTAAAAATCATATGAGCCGTCGAAGAAACCGGTAAGTATTCGGTTAAACCTTCAACAATGGCGATAAGTATCGCTTGAATGTAATCCATTGGTTAGATTGTTAGATGATTAGATTATTAGATTGTTAGATTTTTGCTTTGGTTGATTGTAAAGGTCCAATTATCCAAAAATCTAATAATCCAACAATCTGAGAAGTTATTTACTTTTCTTAAATATCGAATAAATAGTTATCCCGAAACCAATCAAAACGACCGTTGGTGCTAAACGAATTCTTTGAAAATTAAAAACGGCATCGTTCCAAACTTTCGGATCATCGCTTCCGCCACCGCTCATTAGAATAAATCCAACGGCAATCACGGCCATACCGATTAATAATATTTTGTAGTTCACCTTATCAAAAAGGAAATCCGGTTGTTGCTCGTTGTTTTTCATCTTAATGTTGAATGTTTTTATTTGTTTTTTAACTGAACACTGCTCCCGAGGCTTCGGGACTGAGCACTGAACACTAATATAAATCGTCTGTTCTTAAATTCAAAAAGCGCTGTGTTGCAAAATAAGTACTAATCCAAGTAATCACAATACCCATAATCAAAACACCCAACAACACTACACCAATCGACAATTGGTCTTCCATAATTCCTAAATTCGGGAAGTTAAATTGTATGTAAACCAGCAAACCAATCAAAGCCAAAATAGCCAAAACAGCCCCAATAAATCCAAGAATTACGCTGGTTTTGATAAAGGGTTTCCGAATGAAGGATTTGGTTGCGCCAACCATTTGCATCGTTTTAATGATAAATCTATTAGCGTAAATCGAAAGTCGCAGCGAACTGTTAATCAGCAATACCGAAACAAACGCAAAAACACCTGTAATAATCAAAATCCACATACTGATATTTTTGATATTGTCGTTCACCAAAGTCACCAATTGCTTGTCATAAACAATATCAGCCACCATTTCGTTTTTACGCAAACGGTTTTCAATTTTGGTAATTTCTGCATTGTTAACAAAATCGGCTTTCAAATGAATGTCAAAAGAATTCTGCAACGGATTCACACCCAAAAACTGCATAAAATCCTCGCCGATTACTTCCTTGTGTTGGGTTGCCGCTTGTTCTTTGGAAACATATTCAAAAGATTTGGCAAATTTCGCCGTCTTCATTTCTTCTGTAAAAGCTTTCATCACTGAGTCGTTGGCTTCGTTTTTAAAGAAAACGGTCATCGCAATTTCTTCCTTGAAATTGTCTGATAAACGCTTGGAATTGATGACAAAAAGCCCCAAAGTTCCCAGTAAAAACAGCACCAAAAAGATACTCAACACTACCGAAAAATAAGAGGTAATTACCCTGCGTTTTTGAAACTTTTCAAATGAGTCTGACATAAACAGTGATTTAAGCCGTAAAAATAGTAAAGAAAATTGTTTAACGTACAAACTTTTAACTTAATTATATTAAATGTAAATTTGCCCTCAATTTTTCTCTTGTCGGTTGTCTGTTTATTGTTATCGGGGTTTCAAATCACCTTTAAATTAGCAGGATTACAACCGATAACGGACAACTGATAACAGATAACTGAAAATGAAATATTTCCACGAAAAAATCGAAGCCAAATGGCAACAGTATTGGGCACAAAACCAAACCTTCGCCGCCACCAATAACTCAGACAAACCTAAATATTATGTTCTCGATATGTTTCCTTATCCATCCGGAGCAGGTTTGCACGTTGGGCATCCTTTGGGTTATATCGCTTCCGATATCGTGGCGCGTTTCAAACGCCATAAAGGCTTTAATGTTTTGCATCCGCAAGGGTATGATTCTTTCGGTCTTCCGGCGGAACAATACGCGATACAAACCGGTCAACATCCGGAGAAAACCACGCGTGAAAACATTGCCCGTTACCGTGAGCAATTAGACAAAATTGGTTTCTCTTTCGATTGGAGTAGAGAAGTGCGCACTTCCAACGCCGATTATTATAAACATACCCAGTGGATTTTCATTCAACTATTCAATTCTTATTATTGCAAACATGCAGACAGAGCATTTGATATTTCTGAATTAATTAAAGTTTTTGAAACTGAAGGCAATCAGATGGTTGATGCAGTTTGTGATGATAATGTTGAAATTTTTACGGCTTCACAATGGAATTCATTTTCATCAGAAGAACAACAAAAAATATTACTACAATACAGATTAACCTATTTAGCGGAAACCGAAGTTAACTGGTGTCCGGCTTTAGGAACCGTATTGGCGAATGACGAAATCGTAAACGGTGTTTCCGAACGCGGCGGTCATCCGGTGATACGCAAAAAAATGACGCAATGGTCGATGCGAATTTCAGCCTATGCGGAAAGATTATTACAAGGTTTAGACACTATCGATTGGAGTGAATCGATTAAAGAAAGTCAAAGAAACTGGATCGGAAAGTCCGTTGGTGCAACAGTAAAGTTCTCCGTTCTCGGTTCTCCGTTGTCAAAGGAACCGTCAACTGACAACCGACAACCGACAACCATCGATGTTTTCACAACCAGACCTGATACCATTTTCGGAGTGACGTTTATGACGTTAGCACCGGAGCACGAATTGGTTGCCCAAATCACAACCGTTGAACAAAAAGCAGCCGTTGAAGCATATGTTGAAGCCACTGCCAAACGTTCTGAAAGAGAAAGAATGGCCGATGTAAAAACCATATCCGGGGTATTTACCGGCGCTTATGCCGAACATCCATTCACCAAAGAACCGATTCCGGTTTGGATTGGCGATTATGTGTTAGCAGGCTACGGAACCGGTGCCGTTATGGCTGTTCCTTGTGGCGATGAAAGAGATTATGCGTTTGCCAATTTCTTCAAAGGCCAGAAAGGTATGCCAGAAATCAAAAACATTTTCAACCAAGATATATCCCAAGAAGCTTTTGCTTCCAAAGAGGGTTTCGAATTAGTCAACTCGGATTTCCTAAACGGTTTGGGCTACAAAGAAGGCACCAAAAAAATCATCGAAGAATTAGAGAAAATCGGACAGGGAAAAGGCAAAACCAATTACCGTTTGCGCGATGCCGTATTTTCCCGTCAAAGATATTGGGGCGAACCGTTCCCGGTGTATTATGTGAATGGCTTACCGCAAATGATTGATGCCAAATACTTGCCAATCGTTTTACCGGAAGTAGAAAAATATTTACCCACCGAAGACGGCCAACCGCCATTAGGAAACGCTACGGATTGGGCTTGGGATAGTGTTCAGTGTTCAGTGGTTAGTGTTCAGTTGATTGACAACAAGACAATATTTCCATTAGAACTCAACACCATGCCGGGTTGGGCAGGCAGTTCATGGTATTGGATGCGTTATATGGATGCACACAATGACGCTGAGTTTGCCTCAGCCGATGCACTGAAATATTGGGAAAGCGTAGATTTATACATAGGCGGAAGCGAGCATGCGACAGGCCATTTGTTGTACTCTCGTTTTTGGAACAAATTCTTAAAAGATAGAGGTTACGCGCCAACCGAAGAACCATTTAAGAAGTTGATTAATCAGGGAATGATTTTGGGGATGAGTGCTTTTGTTTACAGGTGGGAATATGGATTACCTGCTGATTCAAAAAATCAAAATCGTAAAGTTGTTTTTTTTAGTAGAGGCTTAATTGAAAAAGCAGTTAAAGAAAAGAGTTTTATTTCAGAAGTAAATGATAAGGCAATATCGATTAATAATGATTTAACAGCTTATCATGGTCATATTAAAAGTTCAGAAGCAGATTGGAAACATTTTACTCCAATTCATGTCGACTTAGCTGTTATCAATGACATCACAAACGAATTAGACATCGAAGCCTTCAAAAACCATCCGTTATATACTGATTACAAAGACGCCGAATTCATTACAGAAAACGGCAAATACATAGTAGGTCGCGAAGTCGAAAAAATGTCCAAATCCAAATACAACGTCGTAAACCCGGATGATATTTGCAACGATTACGGCGCCGATACTTTGCGTTTATACGAAATGTTCCTTGGACCATTAGAACAAGCCAAACCATGGAATACTGCCGGAATCACCGGAGTGTCAGGCTTCTTGAAAAAACTATGGCGTTTGTATTTTGATGAAAATACCGGTTTGAATGTTACTAACGACGAACCAACACCGGAAATGTACAAATCACTCCATAAAACCATCAAAAAAGTGACGGAAGATATCGAGAACTTCTCGTTCAATACTTCGGTATCGCAGTTTATGATTTGTGTGAATGAGTTGGCGCAAATGAAATGCAACCACAGAGCGATTTTGGAACCATTGGCGATTGTCATTTCGCCTTATGCACCGCATATCGCTGAGGAACTTTGGGCACAATTAGGACACGAAGGGTCTATTTCTACTGTTGATTTCCCATTGGTAAACGAAAAATACTTAGTAGAATCGGAAAAAGAATACCCGGTTTCCTTCAACGGAAAAATGCGTTTTACCATCAAATTGCCTTTGGATTTAACCGTAGCCCAAATACAAGAAATCGTAATGGCAGACGAAAGAACCATCAAGCAATTAGAAGGAAGAACACCCAATAAAGTGATTATCGTTCCGGGGAAAGTGATTAACTTGGTGGGATAAATCAAACGTCATTGCGGCGAACAAAATAATGGAAACCCAAACTCTCGAAGTTTGGTTTTTTTTTATAGAAAATCGTTAAATAGGGTGCGACAGTCTAAAATAATATTTTTCAGAGTGTTGCATAAGTATTTTAGTTTGTCGCACTGATAATTTACTGTGTCGCAGTGGTATTTTAATATGTCGCAGTGCTATTTTAGTATGTTGCAAAATGATTTTACAGGGTTGCAGTAATAAATTGTATCATCGCAGTACTATTTTAATATGTTGCACTCGTTTTTGAAGGAAACGGACGCAATATCCAAGACTTCTAACGCATTTGAATCCTTTTTTTGTAACCAAAAACCAAGTTCGTCGTATAAGTACCAAAAACACACACGATGAAGAAACACGAAATCCACACCATTGTTGAAAAAGCAGGCTTTAGCAGCATGAAAGAAAAATTAACCGAGAAAGTGGAGCTCTTTCTAAACGAAAAAGCCAACGCCGGTTACGAAATCATCAGCGTTTCTTTTACGTATTATGAAGGCGCAGAACTAGTTGCTTTCATCACCATTTGCAGATAAGTGACAAGCTGTCACTGATTTCCCGACATTTCGGGATTGGCGTACAATTTGATAAACTTATAGAAACTAAAAATTAGAAATCATGATAGGATATTATATTTTAATCGGCTTGATTGCCTTAGTCAGTTTTGCCGTAAGCTCGAAACTCAAGAGTAAATTCGCAGAATATTCAAAAGTACACTTGCGCAATGGCATGAGTGGTGCCGAAATAGCAGCCCAAATGTTACAAGACCACGGCATTTATGACGTAAAAGTCATTTCTACACCGGGTCAATTAACCGACCATTACAATCCGGCGGACAAAACCGTAAACTTGAGTGAAGGCGTTTACAACCAAAGAAATGCCGCTGCTGCTGCGGTTGCCGCACACGAATGTGGTCACGCTGTGCAACACGCAAAGGCGTATAGTATGTTGCAATTGCGTTCCCAATTGGTGCCGATTGTAAATATTTCCTCGACTTTATCCCAATGGTTAATCTTTGGTGGATTAATCTTAGGAGCCGCTGCAGGTTTAGGCTTAGGGTTTTATATAGCCGTTATCGGTTTGGTATTGATGGCCATCGCAACAGCTTTCAGTTTTATTACTTTACCGGTAGAATACGATGCGAGTAACCGAGCTTTAGCATGGCTGAAAAACAAAAACATGTTGAGCCAACAAGAATATTCCGGTGCCGAAGACGCCTTAAAATGGGCTGCAAGAACTTATGTAGTCGCCGCGATTGGTGCTTTAGCCTCGCTGTTATATTGGGCGTTGCAAGTTTTTGGTTCCAGAGATTAATAAAAAAACCCGTTACGAGAGTAGCGGGTTTTCTTTTATAGTTTACTGCTGTTGCGAACGCCCCAATCGGCTAAAGCCGTTAATGCCGGAAGCAATTCGGCACCAGAATCCGAAAGGCTGTATTCTACATGCGGAGGCATAATTTCAATCACAGTTCGCAATACTAATTGATCTGATTCCAATTGTTTTAAATGCTGAATCAACATTTTTTCGGTAATCGGCGGAATGGCTTTTTTGAGTTCACTATAACGCAATTTCCCTTCCTTGAGATTCCAAAGAATTAGCGGTTTCCATCGGCCACCAACTTTATCCAAGGCAAAACTTACCGGACAAACCGCACTAATGGCCTTCCGATTTTCATTATTAGTTGAAGCTTCTTTAATCATTTTTATTGCATACTTTTTGGTAGGTACTTGTACAAAAGTAAGTATAAAAATACCTTTGTACAATAATATTAAAAATAAAAATCATGAAATACATTTTAACCGGTTCCATCGGGAACATTAGCAAACCTTTGGCAAACACCTTAATTGCAGAAGGACATCAAGTCACCATCATCAGCAACAACGAATCTAGAAAAGCCGAAATCGAGAATCTCGGAGCCAAAGCGGCTATTGGAAGTGTGTCAGACAAAATATTTTTAGCCAATACTTTTTCAGGTGCTGATGCGGTTTATTTAATGATTCCACCGACGTTTAGTGTAAGTGATTGGTTAGGCTACCAAAAAGAAATTGCAGAAAATTTTGTAATGGCTATCCAACAAAGCGGTGTGAAAAACATTGTCCAACTGAGTAGTATCGGAGCGCACATGGGTGAAGGAGCCGGACCAATTGACGGATTGGCCTATTTGGAAAAAAGATTGGACGGCATTGAAGGTATTAATGTGATAAAATTGCGTCCTTCTTATTTTTACACCAATTTCTATACTTTGATTGATATGGTGAAACACGCCGGAATCCTTGGTTCCAATTTAGGGGAAGGAGACCAACCGTTTGTCCTGACGCATCCAGAAGATATCGCTGATGCTGCTGCAAAACATTTGCTGGCATTGAATTTTAAAGGACAAACGATTGAATATGTTTCGAGTGATATTCGTTCGTTTTCGGAGATTGCCACTGCGTTAGGGTATGCTATTGACAAACCTGAATTGCCATGGATTAATTTTTCAGATGAAGATACGTTACAGGGAATGTTACAATCCGGTCTTCCTGAGGTCTTTGCTAAAAGTTATGTGCAAATGGGAAAATCAATCCGCGAAGGTTTAATTCAGGAAGATTATTTCAAAAGAAATGAGAAGCCTCAAGGAAAAATAAAACTCGAGGATTTTGCTAAAGAATTTGCTCAAGTTTATAACAATTAAAAACAAAACCCGTTACGAGAGTAGCGGATTTTTTTATAATATCTTTCTCTCATCCCATGAATAATTGGGTGTTTATTGCTTCATTTGAGTTAAAGCAAAATATTTTTTAGTAAGTTTGAAAACCAAATACCACTATAATGCTAAGATTTTACCCAAACGAAGTGTTTCGAGAAATCGAATTAGAATTCCCATTGACGTATAGATATGCGGTTTCAAATCGAGGAAGATTGATTAGTTTTACTAATGAGTTTAAAGACGGGAATATTTTAAAAGGCTCCTATGCTGATGGTTATAAGACGCTTCGTTACGGAAAGCGCTTAAACGGAAAAAGAATTTACAAGACTATTTTTATTTACAAACTGGTTGCTGAGCTTTTTATACCAAAATCTTCAGAAGATCAGCAATATGTTATTCATTTAGATTATGTAAGAGATAATGATACCTTAAATAATTTAAAATGGGCAACTTATGAGGAAATGATGGCGCACAGAAAGAGAAGTCCGCACGTTATCAAAGCGAAGCAAAATCTACTCGAATTCAACCTAAAATCAGACGGTAGAAAATTGACTATCACTAAGGTGATTCATTTAAAAAAGTTACTCAACAAACCAAATCAGAGTACACGCATGAAAATGTTGGCCAAGCAATTCGGAATTAGTGAAATGCAGGTCAGCCGAATCAAACGCGGCGAAAATTGGAGTCACATCAAGATTTAATTACTCAAAAAATAAAACCCGTTATCAATGTAGCGGGTTTTTTATTGGGAGCGATAGTTTCGGGCATTTTTGGCCCCGAAGCTTCGGGGGTATTTCCCGCTTTTCGTTGCAATCTTTTTTATTGTTTTGTAATGCTGTCCCGAGACTTCGGGAGTCGAAGTACAAAACAATAAAAAAGGATTTCCTCTTCAATCGGGGCTAAAGGATAAACCATTTGAATTTTTGCAGATTCAAACTGAACACTGACCACTACAACTGTATCTGTCGCTCAATTTGCTGTTCCAGCGAAATAAAAGTCTCCGTTCTCGAAACGCCGTCAATAGGCTGTACTTTTTTGTTGAGTAGTTGCATCAAATGTTCGTTATCGCGGCAAATCATTTTGATTAAAATAGACCAGTTTCCCGTCGTGTAATGACATTCCAACACTTCCGGAATCTTCTTCAGTTCGCGAACCGCATCCGAATTGCTTGAGGCTTTATCCAAATAAATCCCAATAAACGCCATTGTTTTATAGCCTAAAACTTTGTTGTCAATAATAAATTTAGATCCCGAAATCACACCGGCATCTTCCAATTTACGCAACCGTTGGTGAATTGCCGCACCGGAAATCCCAATCTTGTTGGCAATTTGTAAAATGGGTTTTCGGGCATCTATCATTAAGTCGCGAAGGATTTCTTTGTCTATTCCATCAATTTCTATTTGTAGTTGATTTATCTTCATTGATTTTGGATTTTATTATAACAAAGACAAGCTAAAGCTTGTATACCTCAAGCCCACTGGGCTTGCTCCTCTTAATATCAAATCATCAATTTCTATTTGTAGTTGATTTATCTTCATTGCTGTTATATTTAAAGTAAATATAACAATTCACTTTAAATTTTTAACCACAAACCTATATTTAAGTTCACTGCAGATTTATAGATTTTTATTTTTTAATCTGCGAATCTGCGGTTTTTTTTTAATTTCCCAACAGCTTATCCGGATTATAGCCAATATAAGGCATTTCGGTTTCTTTGAAAATCACCCCGAAATCTTCCAATTCTTTTAAGATGGGTTCGTAAACTTCTTTGCGAATCGGCAATTGTACACCAGGTGTTTTGATGTTGCCGTTTAGGATTTGTAAAGTGGCCATCGCTACCGGTAAACCTACGGTTTTGGCCATTGCGGTATAGGTTTGGTCATCGCCTATGCAAACCATTTTGGAGTCGATTTGCTTTCTTTCGCCATTGATTTCGTAGCCAAATTTGTGGTACATGACAATCATGTCTTTGTCTTCAGGTTGGAGTGACCAACTTTCACTTAAAATGTGTTCTAAGATTTGCGCCGGAGAAGCATTTTTAAGTCCTACTTTTTTATTTGGGTTGAACAAATCCAGTTCCAATAATTTGTCCCACATGATGTCGTCTTGCTCGATTCCCAATTGGATTCGGGTTTTGATTTCCACAGAATCCGTTGGTGAATAAGGCAAAAACGAATTGATGAAATCGCGGTAGCTCATGTTTTCGGAATCTTCCATCACATAAGTGTCATCGGTCATCCCGAGTTGGACAAACATGTTCCAAGCTTTGGAATAACCTACACGACGAATTGTTCCTCTGTATAAAGTTAGGATATCATCTAAGCCGTATACGCTTCGGTATTTAAGAGAATCACGGTTGCCATAACCTTCAAATTTGCCATAACCTTCGACTTCCAAAAACTCTGTTCTGCGGAATAATTTGTGGTACGGAATGTATTTGTATTTGCCTTCTTGGATAAATTTGGCTGCGCCACCTTGTCCCGCCAAGACTACGTTTCTCGGTGCCCAAGTGAATTTATAATTCCATAAATTGGTATCACTTTCCGGAGCGACTAAACCACCACAAAAGGACTCGAATAAAATCATTTTTCCACCTTTGCTTTTGATTTCATCAATGACTTTCATCGCGCTCATGTGGTCGATTCCCGGATCAAGTCCGATTTCGTTCATAAAGACTAAGCCGTTTGCTTTCACTTCGGCATCCAAACTTTGCATCGCATCTGAAACATAAGAAGCCGTCACCATGTTTTTCTTGAAAGTTACACAGTCTTTCGCCACATCAATATGCATGTGCGCCGGCAACATCGAGATGACGATATCGGCTTTTTGAATTTCGGTTTGGCGTTGGTTTACGTTATTAATATCCAGAGCAATGGCTGTCGCGTTTGGATGGTTGTTGGTTTTGCGTTGGGCTAACTCTAAAGACAAATCGCCAATCGTCAAGTGCAAATTCTCTTGAGCCGATTTGTTTAAAAGGTATTGTATCAGTGATGATGCCGAACGTCCGGCGCCTATGATTAAAATATTTTTACTCACCGTTAAAATTGTTTTTTTTGTGTTCGTAAATCTTCGATTTCATTCGTTTGTTTGTTGTGTCGCAAATGTATGAATTTGATTCCAACAAAAAAGCCCATCGTTTCGGATGGGCTTTTGTTTATTCTAAACCTTCTAACTCTTCGAGTTCTTTTTTAGCTTCTTGTTTGGTTTCTATTTTTTGTTGTTCGAATTGGGTATCTATGGCAACTTCGTCTTCAATCAATAAAGTTTTGCCAAGGACCACAACAGAGCAGAGCGCTGCTATTATTAGTATTATTTTCGGGAACTTCTTTTCACTTTCTTCCGATTTTTTTAAAGTCAGTAAACCAAAAATAATAGCCAAACCAATAGGTAGGAAAGCCAGCGTATCCATTGGTAAAATGGTAAAGGCGATGCCAAGCGCACCAAAAACACAAGCTAAAATTAAAAACAGTTTTCTCATGATTTCTTTACATTAAATTCCCGTTGCTGAGGTTAAAACCAATTGACCGGTACCGACAGGAATGCTGAATTTCAACAAAGCCGGTACTTTTTTCGCATCGGCGGTTAGCCAAATTAGGTTTTTATCTTTACCGCGTAAGGCATCGGTTTTGGCGCCAATCGAAAGTTTGTAACATTCTTTTTTGCCTAAATTTCCTGCGTTAACGGTTTCTTTCCCCATGTATTTTAAGGTGACCGGAATTTGTTTTTCGTCGAAAACAATCATTAAAGATTGGGTTTGTCCCACTTTAAATTTGCTGAAATCCATCGTTCTCACTTTATACAAAAGAGAAATAACATCTTGTGTAGAACCGCCAATAGTAAAGGTTTTATGGGTTTCGGGCTTGTTTCTTTTCTTGACTGTGCTGTTTACGGTATTGCCTTTGAAAGTGTATTTTTCTTTTTTGGTATAACCGCCTTCATCTATGCTTCTTTTGTACAAACTCGGTTTTAGATTCACCGGATTGACATAAGATTCGTAAATATCTCTAATTTTAAAAAATGAATCCCATTTACTGTAAGTAGATAATTCACAACTCATATGCAAATAGGAATTTTTAGCAGTGGTAACGGTTTCGGTACTCATGGTAACTTGTGCCAATTGCGTCAATAAACCACTCATGTTATACGAACCTGCAAAAACCAATTTTTCACCTGATTTGATAGGTTGGCTTTTTTGAGGGGCAAACGAGCTAAAAACAAAAACAGCACTTAGTATGTAAAGTAATCTCTTCATAATTAAAAATTAAGCTGCAAATATAAAATTTTAAAAAATTAATCCCGAAACTTCGGGAAAAAGAAAAGTGAAATTTCTTTATTTCTAAGAAGATAACGGATAAATTTGCGAATTAGTATTCAAATCAAAACCAATGGAAAGAAAAATTAGCAGTGTTGCAGTTATAATGGGAATGACCGCAATCATTTTAGGTGCATTTGGCGCACACGCTTTGAAGAAACAATTAACCGTTGAAGAGTTGGTGACTTTTGAAACCGGTGTCAAATATCAAATGTATCATTCTTTATTTTTACTGTTTTTAGGCCTTACTTCTTTGGTAACTGAAAAAAGCAAAAAAATGATTTTTCAATTAGTGATTTTTGGCGTGATTTTCTTCTCGGGGTCAATTTATTTATTGGCGACCAAAACCATAACCGGAATCGATTTTAAACCTTTAGGAATCATAACGCCTATCGGTGGAACCTTGTTAATATTGGGCTGGATAGTTTTGTTGTGGAACATTCTTAAAGATAAAAGATAATATTTTTAATAAAAAAAATAGTTTCTATAATTTAATTTTTACCTTTGTCGTCTGATTCATAATACAACACAAACTAAATTTATGGAGAACTACGCTCAAATTACGAAATCGATTTCGTTAGAACAATACGGAATCAAAAACGTTAACGAAATTATCCACAACCCATCTTTCGAAAAATTATACAATGACGAGTTAAATCCAAACTTAGAAGGTTACGAAAAAGGGCAACTGACAGAACTTGGAGCCGTAAATGTTATGACCGGTGTTTTTACCGGTAGATCGCCAAAAGACAAATACATAGTCAAAGACAATATCACCGAAAACAGTATTTGGTGGACTTCAGATAAAGCGGTTAACGACAACAAACCGATCAATCAAAACACTTGGGAAGCTTTAAAAGAAACTACAGTTGACCAACTTTCAGGAAAAAAATTATATGTGGTAGATGCTTTTTGCGGTGCCAATGAAAATACTAGATTAAAAGTACGCTTCATCATGGAAGTGGCTTGGCAAGCGCATTTTGTAACCAATATGTTTATTCGTCCTACGGAAGAAGAGTTGGCGAATTTTGGCGAGCCTGATTTTATCGTGATGAACGGTTCTAAAACTTCTTTCAAAGATTATGCGGCTCACGGATTGAATTCAGAAGTTTACGTGGCTTTCAATTTAACTGAAAAAATGCAGTTGATTGGCGGTACTTGGTACGGTGGCGAAATGAAAAAAGGAATGTTCGCTATGATGAACTACTACTTGCCATTACAAGGAATTGCTTCAATGCACTGTTCGGCCAATAAAGGGAAAGACGGCGATGTTGCGGTTTTCTTCGGATTGTCAGGAACTGGAAAAACGACTTTATCTACTGATCCAAAACGGGAATTAATCGGTGACGATGAGCACGGTTGGGATAGCGAAGGGGTTTTCAATTTTGAAGGCGGTTGTTATGCTAAAACGATAGATTTAAGCAAAGAAAACGAACCGGATATTTATGGTGCTATTAAAAGAGATGCCTTATTAGAAAACGTAACGGTTGATGCTGATGGCGTAATTGATTTCAAAGATGGTTCGGTAACACAAAACACTCGTGTTTCTTATCCGATTAACCATATCCACAATATTGTAAAACCGGTTTCTAAAGCAGGTCATGCTACTAAAGTAATCTTCTTAACGGCTGATGCTTTTGGAGTAATGCCGCCGGTTTCTAAATTAACTCCGGAGCAAACACAATATTATTTCCTTTCAGGATTTACGGCTAAATTAGCCGGAACAGAAAGAGGTGTTACGCAACCGGAACCAACATTCTCTGCGTGTTTTGGGAAAGCATTTTTGACTTTGCATCCAACAAAATACGGCGCAGAATTGGTCAAGAAAATGGAAGAAAACAATGCGAAAGCTTACATGGTAAATACTGGATGGAATGGAACCGGAAAACGTATTTCAATCAAAGATACCAGAGCTATTATAGATGCTATCTTAGATGGTTCTATTGAAAAAGCTACAACTAAAACTATTCCGGTTTTCAATCTAGAAGTGCCAACTTCTTTACATGATGTTAATCCGGCAATTTTAGATCCTAGAGATACTTATGCAGACGCTGCTGAATGGAATGCAAAAGCATTCGATTTGGCGTCAAGATTCATTAAAAATTTCGCTCAATATACCGATAATGAGCAAGGGCAAAGCTTAGTAAAAGCAGGGCCACAGGTATAACAAACAAACCTAACCAAAGAAAAAAGCCATTCAATTTGAATGGCTTTTTTTGATTCTATCTGAAAGTATTTTATTTTCCTTTATTGGCGTCAGCAATATACTTTTCCAAAGCCATAGTCATCGATGGTGTTTCCGGTGTTGGTGCTAAGATATCTATACGCAATCCATGCTCTAGAGCTTCTTTTTGTGTTGTGCTTCCAAAAACTGCAATACGTGTATTGTTTTGTTGGAAATCAGGGAAGTTTTTGAATAATGATTTGATTCCGGTTGGACTAAAGAAAGCCAAAACATCATAATATACATCTGCCAAATCAGACAAATCACTCATTACGGTTTTGTAGAAAGTCGCTTGTGTCCAATCAACTTTTAAATTGTTTAGTGTTTGAGGCACGTCATAATTCAATTGGTCTGAAGCCGGTAATAAGAATTTTTCTTCTTTGTATTTTTTTATCAATGGTGATAAATCAACAAAGTCTTTTTGACCCACATATATTTTGCGTTTTCTGTACACTACATATTTCTGTAGGTAAAAAGCAATCGCTTCTGATTGGCAAAAATATTTTAAATCTTCCGGAACTTTATAACGCATTTCTTCAGCCACTCTAAAAAAGTGATCTACCGAATTTCTACTAGTCAAAATTATTGCTGTATAGTTGTTAAGGTCAATTTTTTGAGCCCTAACGTCTTTTGCACTAACTCCTTCTACATGTATAAATGAGCGGAAATCAACTTTTACTTTGTGTTTTTGCTGTAATTCAAAATAAGGAGAATTCTCCACTTTTGGTTCCGGTTGTGACACCAGAATTGTTTTCACTTTCAAATTTGACATTTTAATGCGCTAAATTTTTTGTAATCATATAATAAATGAAATAGTATGGAGCTATTTCAAGTGCGCAAAGATACAAAATAAAATAAAACAACTTCCCGATGATTAAGTTTTGATAAATCTTCAACGAAACCAAATAAGAATACAAGTTTATTATTAAAATGACACCAATAACGCAAAAAATCAAAACATTTGATGAAGTATTGTTATAAAACAAGTAAATGTTAATAGGCAACAAGAGCAATCCGATAAACGTTCTGTAACTCACTTTCTGCAAATTGAGTTGTTCTGTGAATTCCTCAATGTTGAATGTGGTTGCAATAATCTTTTCAATTAAGAATTTGGAAAGTACAAAGACACCGAAGAAAGTAAAAATTCGAATAAAAAGCACCCAATCGGTTTTAGAAATATAACCAAAGTGACTGAGAACAATTTGAATGAAAAACGAAAAGGAAATGATTTGAACAATGAATAACAATATGGTAAAACCACTCATCAAATGGGAAGTGTCTTTATAAACCTTAATGTATTTGTCCGATACTAAAATCCTTAGAAAATCATTGAATCTGGTTTCAAAAGCAGTTCTGGTGATTGCAATTAAAGCAAACGAAAAAACAAAAAGAGAGGTTGCCCAATCTTGGCTTTCTAAAACTCTCGGCACTAAAACAGTTTCTATCATAATCTCGACAAAATTACTAATTTTTTATTTGTTAAATTATTATATAATTATTAAGATTGGACGAAGATAAAAAGTTTATTTTTGCACAAAAGTATGACTGTATCTATATGAGCGACGCCATTGTAATTATTCCTACCTATAACGAAATTGAAAATATCGAAAGCATTATTCGAGCCGTTTTTGCTTTGCCAAAAACTTTTCATGTTTTAATTGTTGATGATAATTCACCCGATAAAACTGCGGATAGAGTAATGGAGTTACAAAAGGAATTTCCAAACCAATTGTTTCTGGCTTTAAGAAAGAAGAAATCCGGATTAGGAACAGCTTATGTACACGGTTTTAAATGGGCATTGCAAAATGATTACAATTATATTTTCGAAATGGATGCCGATTTTTCACATAACCCGAATGATTTGGAAAAATTGTACGATGCTTGCCATGAAAATGGCGCTGATTTATCCATTGGGTCACGTTATGTAACCGGTGTTAATGTGGTGAATTGGCCTTTGAGTCGCGTATTATTGTCTTATTTTGCTTCGGTGTATGTTCGAATGATTACCGGAATGAAAATCATGGATGCTACCGCCGGATTTATTTGCTACCGCCGCGAAGTGTTAGAGAAAATAAATTTAGATGCCATCAAGTTTATTGGTTATGCGTTCCAAATAGAAATGAAATATAGGGCTTTTGCCAAAAATTTCAACATACAGGAAGTTCCGGTTATCTTTACCGATAGAACCAAAGGACAATCCAAAATGAGTGGCGCCATTATCAAAGAAGCCATCTTCGGCGTTATTTCGCTGAGATTTAGGAAGTTTTTAAACCGATTATAAAATACCCAAAAATGAATACCGTTTTAATTAAGAATGCCAAAATAGTAAATGAAGGAAAGGTTTTTGAAGGCGATGTTTTGATTGAAAACGAATTTATTGTCGAAATAGCCGAAAGCATTAGTGCCAAATCAGCCAGTTGCAAAATCATCGATGCCGAAGGAAGTTATTTAATTCCCGGAGCGATTGACGATCAAGTGCATTTTCGGGAACCCGGATTAACGCACAAAGGCGATATCGCTTCCGAAAGCAGAGCTGCGGTTGCCGGCGGAATCACATCATTCATTGAACAACCGAATACCGTTCCGAATGCGGTTACCCAAGAACTTTTAGAAGATAAGTACCAAATAGCAGCCAAAACTTCTTATGCGAATTATTCGTTTATGATGGGCGGAACCAATGACAATTTGGAAGAAATTTTAAAAACCAATCCCAAAAATGTCGCCGGAATCAAATTGTTTCTAGGCTCGTCAACCGGCAATATGTTGGTAGATAATCAAGAAACTTTAGAAAAAATATTTTCGTCTACCAAAATGCTGATCGCTGTTCATTGCGAAGATGAAGCAACGATTAAAGCCAATTTAGAACGATACAAACTCCAATTTGGTGAAGACATTCCGGTAGAATTTCACCATTTAATCCGAAGCGAAGAGGCTTGTTATTTGTCGTCATCCAAAGCGATTGAATTAGCCAAGAAAACCGGTGCGAGATTACACGTTTTTCATTTGTCAACAGCGAAGGAAATGGATTTGTTTACCAACAAAATTCCGTTAGAAGAAAAGCAAATCACCGCTGAAGTTTGTATACACCATTTATGGTTTTCTGACGCCGATTATAAAACCAAAGGCAATTTAATCAAATGGAATCCGGCGGTTAAAACTGCAGATGACAGAGAGGCTTTGTGGAAAGCTTTATTGGATGACAGAATTGACGTAATCGCTACTGATCATGCGCCACATACCTTAGAAGAGAAAAGGCAGACATATCTGAAAGCTCCATCTGGCGGACCATTAGTACAACATGCTGTAGTGGCAATGTTTGAAGCAGCCCATCAAGGAAAGATTTCGATTGAGAAAATTGTAGAGAAAATGTGTCACAATCCGGCGAAGATTTTTAAAATTGAAAAGCGAGGATTTATCAAAGAAGGTTACTATGCCGATTTGGTTTTAGTGAATACCGGTTTGCCATGGAATGTAAAAAAGGAAAATATTTTGGCCAAATGTGGTTGGTCGCCCTTTGAAGGCTATAATTTTAAATCGAGAATTACCCATACTTTTGTGAATGGTGAATTGGTTTATAAGAACTTTAAAGTAATTGAAAAGCCTGTTGGGAAACGATTGTTATTCGACAGATAAAATCGAAGATTTAAGAATTCCTATTTAAAAAAATAAAGATGAGTAATAGATTTATTTTAATTGGTTTGCTTTTAGCGTTTATCGGTTGTAACCATACGATTGATAAGCCCGATAATCTGATTGAGAAAGACAAGATGATTGATATACTGTATGATATATCATTACTCGAAGCCATAAAATCTCAAAATATTAGTGGTGGAATAAGCAACAATAATGCTAATACTTACCTCTACAAAAAATACAAAATCGACAGTATTCAGTTTGCCCAAAGCAACAAATACTATGCGTCAGATATTGAGGAATACAAGAAAATGTTTGAAGAAGTCAAAAGCAGATTAGAAAAGCAAACCCAAAAGATTGGAGGAAATCCTAATGAAGTCGGTGCGCCTATAAATCCTGAAACGCCTCAAGTACAATAAATGGTATTATTGTAATTCAACCACTTCTTGAATAACGAAATCAATGCTTTGGAACTCAAAATCCAGAGCATTTTTTATTTTGTCATTCGATATAAATTCGTTTGACAGTAAGGCATTAGCACTGTATTTTGATAGTTTTCTTTTGCTTCTGAAGAAAGCAGCAGAAAACCAATCCAATCGCCAAGCAATTGCGAGCATCCAAGGTTTGGCTTCCATTTTAGGTTTTTTGACCATTAGTCTTTCGGCGATTTCAAAAATTACTTTTTTGAAAGTCAGGTTTTCGGCTACAACCGAAAAACGTTCTCCGACAATGTCGCTTTTCATCAATTGGACCATGATTTTAACTACATCGGTAACGCCAACATAACCGGTTGAACCATTGGTGTAAAACGGAAAGCCTTTTTTGATGGACGAAAAGAAAACACCGCTTCCTTGATGCCAAAAACCTGCGCCAAAAATCACACCGGGATTGACAATTACAACATTTAAACCTTCTTGTTGACCGCGCCAAATTTCCATTTCGGCACCATATTTTGAGATGGCGTAATCACTGTGTAAGGCTTCGGGATTCCATTCTGTTTCTTCGGTGATTTGTTTTTCGTGAGGTTTTAAGTCGCCCAAAGCGGCAATAGAACTCACATGACAAAGTTTTTTTACTTTGTGGTCAATACAAAGATTGACAATGTTGGCTGTACCTTCGATATTTACTTTTCGAAGTTGGTCTTCGTCATTGGGATCATACGAAATTAAGGCGGCGCAATGGTAAACATATTCGATATCTTCGAAAGCCTTTTCTAACGCCGGAATATTGTTAACATCGGCTTGAATCCACTCAATTCTTCTAAACAAATGGTCGCTCAGATAAAGCGAAAAAAGATCCATTGTTTTTTTGATGGTGTGCGCTTGGCGATAAGTAGCGCGAACTCTATCGCCATTTTCTACCAATTGTAGTAGTAAATGCGCTCCGACTAAACCAGTTCCGCCTGTGACTAAAATCATTTGGTAAAGATAATTAGATTGTTAGATTTTTAGATGATTAGATTTGAGAAAAAGTAAGCCTTTGGTTAATCTTTTAGCCTTGATTGTAATGGCACGAAGTATAATGGAAAGCAGATTTGATATTAAGAGGAGGACTGCCAGTGGCAGTCAGGTATTTTTAATTTGACTTAAAATAGAATAACCTGAATAATAGCCCCGATTGAAGCAAGCTACCGTGTAGCGCGTAAAGCGGGAGCAGGTGTCTTACAAAAAGAAAAAGCCGTGCTCCTAAAAATTCGTAATTCGTAATTTGTAATTCCTAATTCTGTTTATCTTTGCGCTCATTAGAATAATTACGTTGGCACGAGCCTGCAAGGCGACTGCATCGAACACCAATAACAAATATTGACTTAGTGAGATGAATAATTTAGTAGCAGAATTGCAATGGCGTGGCTTGGTTCACGATATAATGCCCGGAACAGAAGAGCAACTTTTAAAGGAAATGACCACGACTTATATTGGGTTTGACCCAACAAGTGATTCGTTGCATATTGGGAGTTTGGTGCCGATTATTTTATTGGTTCACCTGGAGAAATTTGGGCACAAACCAATCGCTTTGGTTGGTGGCGCTACCGGTATGATTGGTGATCCTTCGGGGAAATCTGACGAGAGAAACTTATTGGACGAAGCAACTTTGGAGAAAAATGTGGCGGGAATCAAAGCGGTTTTGTCACGTTTTTTGGATTTCAATTCGACTGCTGCGAATGCGCCGATTTTGGTGAACAATTATGATTGGATGAAAGATTTTTCATTTATCAATTTTGCGCGTGATGTTGGTAAAAGAATTACCGTGAACTACATGATGGCGAAAGATTCGGTTAAAAAACGATTAACTGGCGAAGGCGTAGGAATGAGTTTTACGGAATTCACTTATCAATTGATTCAAGGTTACGATTTTTATTATTTACACAAGCATTACAACTGTTTATTACAAATGGGCGGTAGTGACCAATGGGGAAATATAACTACTGGTACAGAATTAGTGCGCAGAATGAACGATGAACACGCCAAAGCATTTGCCATGACGTGTCCGTTAATTACCAAAGCAGACGGTTCTAAGTTCGGAAAATCAGAAGGTGGAAACGTTTGGTTAACCTCTGACAAAACATCGGTATATAAATTTTATCAATTTTGGTTGAATATATCTGATGTAGATGCCGAGAAATACATTAAGATTTTTACGTTTTTAGATAAAGAATTGATAGATTCCTTGATTGAAGAACATCAACAAGCCCCTCATTTAAGGGTGTTACAAAAAAGATTAGCTCAGGAAGTGACCATTTTTGTGCATGGGGAAGAAGAGTTGGAAAAAGCAATTCAAGCCTCTAATATTTTATTTGGAAATGCTACGGCCGAAGATTTGAAAAAACTAGATGAAACTACTTTTTTAGAAGTTTTTGACGGCGTACCTCAGGCAGAAATTAATCGTCAAGATTTAGCAGAAGGATTAGATATTGTTTTGGTTTTAAATGAAAAAACAGGATTTCTAAAATCTAACGGAGAAGCCCGCAGAGCTTTAACTGAAAATTCGATTTCGGTAAACAAAGAAAAAGTTGCAGAAGGTTTTCGAATAGAAAATAAAGATTTAATCAATAATCAGTTTGTGTTATTACAACGAGGTAAAAAGAATTATTTTGTAGTGCGAGTGGTTTAAATAACCATTAAGTTGCAACCTCTAATATCTGAATGATCAAAACGTCCCAATACTTCGAAAGAATTGTTGGGATATTTTTTGCCTAAATCTTGGGTAGCTATAAAAGAGCAAGAATTTATATTCGCTAAATCAATTACGTTTATACCTCCTGTTTTACCGCTTGGCAAATAAGATAGAGCATCTTCAGTATCGCGAATCATAATTTTCATCCACGGAGGACACTCGAAAATTCCGTCTCCTTTAGAATAGGCTTGCGATAAAAGTTCTGTCATGCCATATTCCGAGTGAATTTGCTGAACCCCAAAACCTTGGCAAAGAATTTCATGTAATTCTTTACGAATTAATTCTTTGCGTTTGCCCTTCATGCCTCCGGTTTCCATAATTAGGGTGTTCTTTAATTGAAAATTTTGTTTTTCAATCAAATCTAATAAAGCATAAGTAACGCCTACTAAAATGGTTTTTTGATTGTTGGCTTCTAATTGATAAAGGGTGTCGATTAATTCTTGATGATTGTTTAAATAAAATCCACTTTTAGGCTGTCCTTTTTGAATCAAATCTTCCATCATAAAAATAAGAGAAGAGCCATCTCTTTCTAAGTAAGAAGGAAGCAGTGCTAAAAAGGTATAATCAGCAGGATTATTATAAAAGTATTCAAAACCTTTCAAATAAGAATGAATATACCATTGGATGTCATGTACGTAATGTTTGCTAGTTTGTAAACCGGTGGTTCCACTACTGGTAAAAATGATATCGTCTTTACTAAGGTTGTTAGTTTTAATTTGATATTCTTTAAAAAAAGAAATGGGTAAAAAAGGAATATCTTTTAATTCAAAAGTGTTTTTTGGATTGCGGTGAAGTAAGTTGCAAAACTTTTGATAAGCAAGATTGTTTCTGTATTGAAAAGTAAAAACTTCTATGGCAATACGATTAAAATCTAAATCGTTTTGAAATATGTCTTTATAAGATAAAGGCATTTGAAGAGAATTTAATTAAATAATAAAGCCCCCGCCTTGGGCGGGGGCTTTAAGAATAATTTTGCGTTTAACGTCAAATTATTTTGCAGGAGCAGCAGCAGGAGCAGCAGCGTCAGCAGCAGGAGCTTCAGCAGCAGGAGCAGCAGCAGCATCAACTGGAGCCTCAGCAGCAGGAGCAACTTCTTCAACTGGAGCAACTTCTTCAACAGCAGGAGCTTCTTCAACAACTTCTACAGCTTCAGCCTCAGCTTTTTTGCAAGATACGAAAGATACACTCATTGCTAATAATAGCGCTAAACTAAATACAACTTTTTTCATTTTGTTTGTCTTAAAGATTAATAATTTTACGATGCAAATATAAGGGAGTTTTTGGAATTAAAAAATTTTTTTTCGACTTTTTTTAACAAGTTATTAAGACTTATAAGGAGCTGTGGGTCAGTCGAATGCCTGTTTTGCTTTTAAATACGTTCACTGAATTGTATTCAAATATTTTGTAAGTCTTATATGATTGATATTATATTTTGAATTAGTACTTTTGATGCCTGTGTTTAAAAATTTTAAAATTTAACATTCAACTATGTCTTATTTATTTACATCAGAATCGGTTAGTGAAGGTCATCCGGATAAAGTTTCGGATCAAATTTCAGATGCTTTAATCGATAATTTTTTAGCTTTTGATCCCAATTCAAAGGTGGCTTGTGAAACTTTGGTAACTACTGGCCAGGTTGTTTTGGCAGGAGAAGTAAAAACCAATACTTATTTAGATGTTCAAAAAATTGCACGCGAGGTAATTACTAAAATTGGCTATACTAAAGCAGAGTATATGTTCGAGGCGCAATCATGTGGAATTTTATCGGCTATTCATGACCAATCTGCGGATATTAATCAAGGAGTAGATAGAAAAGTAGAAAATAACGATTTTGAAGCTAAAGCGAATGCGCAAGGAGCAGGTGATCAAGGGATGATGTTTGGTTATGCTACCAAAGAAACAGATAATTATATGCCATTAGCTTTAGATTTGGCACATAAGATCTTACAAGAATTATCTTACATCAGAAACAACGAACCTAACTTAATTGGTTATTTAAGACCCGATGCTAAATCTCAGGTTACAATTGAGTATTCTGATGACAATGTACCACAAAGAATAGATTCAATTGTAGTTTCTACTCAGCACGATGATTTTGCCGCTGAAGCTGAAATGTTGCAAAAAATCAAACAGGATATTGTCAATATTGTAATTCCTAGAGTTAAATCTAAATTAAAATCAGAATTACAAGTGTTGTTTACCGATAAAATTACGTACCACATTAATCCAACGGGTAAATTCGTAATTGGTGGCCCTCATGGTGATACAGGTTTAACTGGTCGTAAAATTATTGTAGATACTTATGGAGGTAAGGGTGCTCACGGTGGTGGTGCTTTTTCTGGAAAAGATCCTTCAAAAGTAGACCGTTCTGCGGCTTATGCTACTCGTCATATCGCTAAAAATTTAGTAGCGGCAGGTTTGTGTGATGAGGTTTTAGTACAAGTATCTTACGCTATTGGAGTAGCCAAACCATGTGGTTTATACATTAATACTTATGGTACTTCCAAAGTAAATAAGCCTGATGGAGAAATTGCAAAAATAGTAGAAACTATTTTTGACTTGCGTCCGTACGCTATCGAACAAAGATTAAAATTAAGAAATCCAATTTATAGCGAAACCGCTGCTTACGGACACATGGGACGTAAAAATGAGGTAGTTACTAAAACATTTAATGCTCCTGATGGTTCTAAAATTCAAAAAGAAGTGGAATTATTCACTTGGGAAAAATTGGATTATGTGGATCAAGTAAAAAAGGCATTTGGTTTATAAATGATAGTTTATAAAAGAACAACCGCAATTCATTAGGATTGCGGTTTTTTTATACTAAAAAATTAAAAAATGATTAAGATTATTGCAGCAGCAGCTCAAAATAATGCTTTGGGAAAAGACAATCAATTGTTGTGGCATTTGCCCGATGATTTTAAACGGTTTAAACAATTAACCACTGGGCATTATATTATTATGGGTAGAAAAACTTTTGAAAGTTTTCCTAAGCCATTACCCAATAGAACTCATGTAATTATTACTCGACAAACCGATTATGAGTATGAAGGGTGTATAGTTGTAGGAAGTTTGGAAGAGGCTTTACAAGTAGTTCCTAAAAATGAAGAAGTATTTGTTATTGGGGGTGGAGAAATTTATGCTCAAAGTATGTCAGTAGCCGATGTAATTGAATTAACCCGAGTACATGCTGATTTTGAGGCAGATACTTTTTTTCCAGAAATCAATGTGAAAGATTGGGAATTACAGCACGAAGAACATCATGCAAAAGATGAAAAACACTTGTATGATTATACTTTTCAAACCTTCGTGAAAAAATCTTAAAAAACATTAAAAAGTTTATTTTTGTCCGATTTTAAATTTTAATAAAAATTCAATGAAAGCATATGTTTTTCCTGGGCAAGGTGCCCAATTTACAGGAATGGGAAAAGAATTATACGAACAGTCTGAAGAAGCAAAATCGTTATTCGAAAAAGCCAATGAAATTTTAGGTTTTAGAATCACCGATGTCATGTTCGAAGGAACTGCCGATCAATTAAAAGAAACCAAAGTAACCCAACCCGCAGTTTTTTTACATTCTGTGATTTTAGCTAAAACATTAGGTGCTGATTTTAAGCCTGATATGGTGGCAGGTCATTCTTTAGGAGAACTATCTGCTTTAGTGGCTGCAGGTGCTTTGTCGTTCGAAGATGGATTGCAATTAGTGTATAAAAGAGCATTAGCGATGCAACATGCTTGCGAAATTCAACCGTCTACCATGGCGGCTGTTTTAGGTTTAGAAGATGCTGTTGTAGAGGCTGTCTGTGCAGAGATTGATGGGGTAGTGGTAGCGGCTAATTATAATTGCCCAGGGCAATTGGTAATATCTGGTTCAGTTGAAGCGGTTAATGAGGCTTGTGAAGCTTTAAAAGCAAAAGGAGCTAAAAGAGCCTTGGTGTTGCCTGTTGGAGGGGCATTTCATTCTCCGTTAATGGAACCTGCACGTGAAGAATTAGCCAAAGCGATAGAACAAACCGAATTTAATCAACCGATTTGTCCTGTTTATCAAAATGTTACGGCTAGTGGGGTAATTCAACCCGAAGAAATTAAAAAGAATTTAGTGATTCAATTGACTGCTCCTGTAAAATGGACGCAATCAGTACAGCAAATGGTGAAAGATGGAGCAACTGATTTTGTAGAAGTTGGTCCAGGAAAAGTTTTGCAAGGTTTGGTAAAAAAGATTCACTCCGAAGCGCAAGTTGCTTCTGCTTAAAATAAAAAAGCCTCGCAATTGCGAGGCTTTTTTTTATGAGGCATTTCTTAATCTTTTCAAAAGATTTTTATTGAGCGCATCTTGTGCATAGTCTAAATCAATAATTAATTCTTTGTTGTCAGACCCTGGTAATTCATACATGGCATCGGTTAAAATCGCTTCGCATAAAGAACGCAATCCACGAGCCCCTAATTTATATTCCAAGGCTTTGTCTACAATAAAATTTAAAGCTTCATCGGTAATTTCAAAAGTAACACCGTCGATTTCAAAAAGTTTTTTGTATTGTTTGATTAAAGCGTTTTTAGGTTCGGTTAAAATGGCTCTTAAAGCATTTCGGTCTAACGGATCCATGTGAGTAAGCACAGGTAAACGACCTATAATTTCGGGAATTAATCCAAAATCTTTTACATCTTTTGGAATGATGTACTGCAATAAGTTTTCTTTATCGATTTCATCACCGTCTTTAGAAACACTATAACCAACGGCTTGTTGATTCAATCTTTTTGAAATGATTTTATCAATACCATCAAAAGCGCCACCCGCGATAAATAAAATATTTTGGGTGTTAACTTCTACAAATTTTTGATCAGGATGTTTTCTACCTCCTTTAGGGGGTACATTTACTACGGTTCCTTCTAAAAGTTTTAATAAGGCTTGTTGTACGCCTTCTCCTGAAACATCACGAGTGATGGAAGGATTATCTCCTTTACGGGCAATTTTGTCAATTTCGTCAATAAAAACAATTCCTTTTTCTGCTTTTTCTAAATCATAATCAGCAGCTTGTAATAAACGTGTTAAAATGCTTTCTACATCTTCACCTACATAACCCGCTTCGGTTAAAACCGTAGCATCAACAATAGCCAAAGGTACGTGTAACATTTTTGCAATGGTTTTAGCTACTAATGTTTTTCCTGTACCTGTTTGCCCAATCATTAAAATGTTGCTTTTTTCTATTTCAACATCGTTAGTGTCTGTTTTTTGAAGCAGTCTTTTGTAATGATTGTAAACGGCAACCGATAATACTTTTTTGGTTTGTTCTTGTCCAATTACATATGTGTCTAAAAAAGCACGAATTTCCTTAGGTGTTTTAACCGTTAGGTCCGTAGGTAATTGATGTGAAAGTTGCTTGATTTCTTCTACAACAATACCGTGTGCTTGTTCTATACATTGGTCGCAAATATGTGCATCAACCCCTGCAATCAATAAGTTGGTTTCAGCCTTTACTCTTCCACAGAATGAACACTGTAATCCCTTTTTTGCCATTATTATTTATAGATTTTAGACTTTAGATTTTAGACTTTAGACTTTAGATTTTAGACAAATTAATTATCTCACATCTAAAGTCTAATATCTTATATCTGTATCTCTAATTATTATCCTCTTCTTAATACTTCGTCAATCATTCCGTAAGCCTTAGCTTCATCGGCAATCATCCAATAATCACGGTCGCTGTCGTGGTGAACTTTTTCCATGTCTTGCCCAGAATGTTTAGAAATGATTTCGTACAATTCTGTTTTTAACTTCAAAATTTCGCGAGTAGTAATTTCAATATCAGAGGCTTGTCCTTGTGCTCCGCCTAAAGGTTGGTGAATCATCACGCGTGAATGAGGCAATGCAGAACGTTTCCCAGCAGCACCAGCACATAATAAAACAGCTCCCATAGAAGCCGCAATACCAGTACAAATAGTGGCTACATCGGGTTTAATAAATTGCATAGTGTCATAAATTCCTAATCCAGCATAAACTCCACCACCAGGTGAGTTTACATAAATTTGAATGTCTTTAGATGCATCAACACTTTCTAAAAATAATAATTGCGCCTGAATGATGTTTGCTACATGATCGTCAATGCCTGTTCCTAAAAAAATGATTCTATCCATCATTAATCTAGAAAAAACATCCATTTGTGCTACGTTTAATTGTCTTTCCTCTACAATGTAAGGCGTCATGCTACTTACGATTTTGTCGTAATACATGCTGTTGATTCCGTGATGTTTTGTAGCGTATTTTTGAAATTCTTTACCGTAATCCATACTGTATAAACGTTTTAATGGTTATTATAAAAAAGCGCCATACGGTTTGGTATGGCGCTTTAAATATACTTATTTTTTTATGTTATTATTCTCCGTAAGAGATTTTGATAAAATCTTGGTAAGTAACTTCTTCTACTGGTGCTTGAATGTTATTTTGGTAGAAGTTCAAGATTTTTACGCTCATGGCTTGCTCCGATAAACGTTTGATTTCATCTTGATTAGATAAAACTCTGGCTACAATGTTGTTTACATCTTCTTCAGAAGGGTCAATTTGACCAAATTGTGCCATTTGTTTTTTGATTAAATCAGCGGTAAAGCTTTTTAAATCATCAAAAGTGATTTGAAGGTTGTTGTCTTTAATTACTTTACCTTCGATTAATTGGTATCTTAATCCTTTTTCTGATTTTTTGAATTCTTCCGCAGCTTCTTCGGTAGTTAATTGTTTTTCACCTGCAGTTTGTAACCACTTAATTAAGAATTCAGCAGGTAAATCAAACTTGGTGTTTTCTAATAAATATTCAGATACATCGCTAATGAATTTTTGATCAGCTTGTTGTGCAAATTGGTTTTCCGCATCTTCTTTGATGGTATTTTTCAATTCTTCAACCGAAGAAATTTTACCAGGCCCGAATAATTTATCAAATAATTCTTGGTTTAATTCTGCAGGCTCACTGTTGCTAATAGAACTAATGGTGAAATCTACTTGAATGTCTAGTCCGTGAACATCATCATGGCTTACTTTTAAATAAGTCATTAAATCGTGGTCGTCTTCAAATAAACCTTTGGTAGCAATGGTAACTACATCACCTACTTTTTTACCAATGAATTTTTGGGCTTCGGTTTTGTTTTTGAAAAGGTCTAAAGTAATAGATGCAGGAGCGTCGATTCCTTTTTCTTCGTTAGTAAAGTTTCCATTGATATCGTCTTTTTCTTCAACAGTATCTTTAGGAATCATTTTGCCATATTGCTTTTGGATTCTTTCTACTTGTTGGTTGATCATGCTATCCTCGGCAACGATTTTATATTTTTTAACCGCTTTTTTAGTATCTAAACTAATTTCAAAAGCAGGAGCCAATCCTAATTCAAATTGAAAATCATAGTTTTCGGCATCCCAATTAAAATCTTCGGTTACTTTAGGTAGTGGATTTCCTAAAATATCTAGTTTTTCAGCTACTAAATAGTTGTTTAAAGATTCTTGTAGTAATTTGTTAACTTCATCTACCAATACCGCTTTTTCGTATTGTTTTTTGATTAGGCTCATCGGAACAGCGCCTTTTCTAAAACCTGGAATGCTAGCATTTTTACGGTAGTTAGCTAATATTTTTGCTACTTTATCACTGTAGTCTTCTTTTGTAACTGCTACAGTTACAACTGCATTTAATGCATCTACTTGTTGTTTGGTAATATTCATTATCCTTTACTATAAAATTTTTGCAAAACTAATTTTTTTTTACTTGTCAACCAACACTAAAGCAATTGGTTTTAATTATCTGATAGTTAATTAATTATTTGTTGATTTTACTAATGGAAAAAATTAAAGATTGTGAAAGTGATAAAATCACACTAAACAATAAGGCAACCCAAAATGATATGACATCAAATCCCCCCACAATGTAATCGCAGGTAATAATCATTAAAGCGTTAATTACTAATAAAAACAATCCCAAAGAAAAAACAGTAATGGGCAAAGTAAATATGATGATTAATGGTTTAATAAAAATATTTAACAAACTCAGTACAATCGCTACTAAAAAAGAAGTAGTAATGTTGGCTACAAACACCCCTGGAAGCAGTTGTGCAATGATTAAAACCAAAATGGTAGTAATGATTATTTTTAAGAAAAGGTTCATATTTATTCTAATAAAAAGGAAACACATTCTTGATAAAAAACGGCTGGGTTTTCGGCATGAAGCCAATGCCCGGCCGAGGGGATAGTTTTTAAAGTGGCATTCGGAAAATGGTGTTTTACGGTGTGCCAATCTTCATCAATTATATATAACGATAATTCACCTCTTAAAAACAGCGTAGTGCCATTGAATTGATTTTCGTAAGGCAAAGCTTTTCCTATTTCTTCGATTTTGTCGGTTAAAACTTTTAGATTGAATCTAAATCCTAATTGTTCGGGGGTAACCCAATATAGATTTTTCATCAAAAACTGACGGGTTCCCGCTTCGGCTATGTATTGTGCTAAAATAGATTCCACCTCATTTCTATTACTGATGTTTTTAAAATCAATGGCATTTAGCCCTTTTAAAATATTTTGGTGGTGTTGTGGATAATATTTAGGAGCAATGTCTGCAATGATTAATTTTTTTACTAATTCAGGATATAAGGTCGCAAACAACATGGCTGTTTTTCCGCCCATGGAATGTCCTAAAACCGCGGCTTGATTGAGTTGATGAAAATCGAAGTATTCTTTTAAATCATTAGCCATGATTTCATAAGAAAAATCCTCGGAATGAAAACTGCGTCCGTGGTTTCTTAAATCAACACTATGTACTTCAAAGCCTATTTCAGCCCATTTAATCGCCATACTTTTCCAGTTGTCGGACATGCCTAAAAACCCGTGTATAATCACCAGTTTTTTAGTGTTTCCAGCTCCTTCTATTTTTGAGTATAACATTTTTAGTTTACAGTTTTTTTAGTTTTCGTAAATACAAATTAACCACATTTTCTAGTCCTAAGTATAAGGATTCCGAAATCAAGGCGTGTCCTATGGACACTTCCAATAAGTTAGGTATGTTTTTGCTGAAAAATTCAATGTTGTCTAAACTTAAATCATGTCCTGCATTTAATCCCAGTTCTAGATTTTGTGCTAATTGAGCGGCTTTAACATAACTGTCAATTCCTTTTAAGTTTCCTAAACCATATTCATGTGCAAATCCTTCAGTGTATAATTCTATACGGTCGGCGCCAGTTTCTTTGGCGTGTTCTACCATTTTTAAAACAGGGTCTACAAATATAGAGGTGCGGATGCCGTTGTTTTTAAATTCTTGAATAACTTCTTGTAGAAATTTTTTATGTTTAATGGTGTCCCATCCTGCATTAGACGTAATCGCATCTTCGGCATCAGGTACTAAAGTTACTTGAGTAGGTTTTATTTTTAAAACCAAATCCATAAAAGAAGGAATAGGGTTCCCTTCGATATTGTATTCGGTATAAACAATAGATTTTAAATCTAAAGCATCTTGGTATTTAATGTGCCTTTCGTCGGGTCTGGGATGAATGGTAATTCCCTCTGCTCCAAAACGCTGAATGTCGGTTGCTGTTTTTAACAAATCAGGAGTGTTGCCTCCTCTGGAATTTCTTAAGGTGGCGATTTTATTAATGTTTACACTTAGTTTAGTCATTGTTTTGTTTCTGAAAAATTAGCGCAAAAATACAAAGTAAAAAGGCTTCGTATACTTATTTTTAATTATTTTGCATATAATCTTATTTTTTTAATGATGACGGATATTAATGAATACATCAATGTTGATTTTAAGCCATTTAAGAAAACGGATTCGGTTTTTGAAATAAAATCATTTTTTGAAGAATCGGATTTCTCTCATTTCCCATTGGTAGAAGAAACCACCTATTTAGGATGCTTATCTAACGAGGATGCTTTGTTTTTTGATGAAGACAAGTCTGTTTCTGATTATAATTATTCTCTAAAAGGTTTTTTTGGATATAAAGAATACGACCTGATTACCATTTTGGATTTGTTTGCTAAAAACAAAACCAATATTATGCCCGTTTTAGACGAAAATAAATCTTATGTAGGTTATTATCACATCGAAGATATGATTTCTTTATTGTGTGAATTACCTTTTTTAAATGAATACGGAGGTTTGTTGATAGTAGAAAAAGATGCCGATAACTACACCATGGCGCAAACCGCACAAATTGCAGAAAGTACCAATGCCAAAGTGTTGGGAATGTTTGTGTCTAAAATAGTAGATCAAAAAGTAATCATCACCATTAAATTGAATCAAGATATAACCGACGAAGTTTTACAATCTTTTAGAAGATACGGTTACGAAATTATTAATAAACACGATGAAGATAGTTATTTATCTAAACTGAAAGAACGTTCAGAGTATTTAGATAAATACTTAAATATATAGTCGGGTTGATTGCTAAAAATCTTTTATGAAAATCATTATATACGGACAAAGTACAACTGATTATTCTTGCCAAGTAATAAAAAATGTCATTCGATTTTTTGTAGAACATCAGGCAGAAGTTTATGTTGAAGCTGCTTTTTATGATTTGATTCCTGATTTAAATCAAGAATTTAACTCACTTAAAAAATTTGAATCCCATCACACAGTAGATGCTAGTTTTGATTACTTTATTAGTTTAGGTGGAGACGGTACCGTATTGCGTTCTGTTACTTTTGTTGCCGATTCAGGCGTGCCTATTTTTGCCATCAATACGGGTAGATTAGGCTTTTTAGCTAATATTCAACCCGATACCATACTACATTCTTTACAACAACTAATAAACAAACAATACGTGCTTTCTGCAAGAACGGTGTTGGAATTGGAATGCATCCCTAATAAAAATGAATTTTCAGAAGTCAATTTTGCGTTAAACGAAGTTACGGTAAGCCGAAAGGATACCACTTCCATGATTACTATAGAAACCTATTTGAATGATGAATATTTAACCTCTTATTGGGCAGATGGATTAATCATTGCCACCCCAACAGGTTCTACGGGGTATTCGTTAAGTTGTGGAGGCCCAGTACTAACTCCAGAAGTGTCTAGTTTGGTTGTGAATCCCATTGCACCACACAATTTGAATGCCCGTCCTTTGGTTGTTCCCGATGAAACCCAAATCAAGTTAAAAGTTTCAGGTCGAGAAAATCAATTTTTGGTATCCTTAGATTCTAGAATTGCCATTATTGACCAAGAAACCGAGTTGATTATTAAAAAGAAGCCTTTTAAAATTAATATGGTTACCCTGCAAAACGAAAGTTTTTTAAGAACCCTTAGAAATAAACTCTTGTGGGGAGAAGATAAACGTAATTAATAGTTAATACATAAAAATCATTTAGGCTGTTTCATATTTGTTATATTTGCGCACTTTTTAAAGTAAATGAAAAAAATAGTCCTAGCTTTTATACTGTTAATTAATACTTTAGCTTTTTCCCAATCTCACGAATTAGGTTTGGCAATAGGGGGTAGTAATTATATAGGAGATATAGGAAGTGGGAAATTTATTTCTCCTAACGACTTAGCTTTTGGTGCTTTGTATAGATTAAACAGAAGCCCCAGACACAGTTACCGATTAACTTATATTCATTACGATATCAATGCTTCGGATGTTGATAGCGAAGTGTTAAGCATCCAAGAAAGAGGAAAAGAATTTGAAAATTCGATCAATGAAATAGCGTTAGGAATTGAATTCTCTTTTTGGGATTTTAATTTACATGATCGGAAAGACAAGTTTGCACCTTATTTATATTCAGGAATTCATTATGCCCGATATAAAGATTTATATTTTGTAGGAAAAGAATTAAAAGAAGAAGACGGTTCCAAATCAACAATATCGATACCTATAACTGTTGGTTTTAAATTAAGAATAGCCGAAAAATTAATTGTTAGTGCAGAAGTAAGTGCCAAAAAAACTTTTACCGATAATTTAGATGGAAGTAATCCAGATGATGGTGGTTTTAGAAGTTTTGGAAATATATATAATAAAGATTGGTATGTTTTTTCAGGAGTGATGTTAACCTACACTTTTGGAAAGCGACCTTGTTTTTGTAATTTTTAATCAATGGAATTACCAAGTCATATCTCGGAAGAACACTTGCCTAAACACATCGCTATTATTATGGATGGTAATGGGCGTTGGGCAAAGTTAAAAGGAATGGTTCGTACCTTTGGTCACGAAAATGGAACCAAAACGGTGCGTAGAATAGTAGAATTTAGTGCAAGAATAGGCGTTGAAAATTTAACCTTATATTCTTTTTCTACCGAAAACTGGAACAGACCAAAGTTTGAAGTAGATTTTTTAATGAAGGCGATGTTAGGTTCTTTAAGAAAAGAATATAAAACCTTAATGGATAACAATATTCGGTTAAATGCCATTGGTAATTTAGCACAATTACCCGAAAGAGTCAGAAAAGAATTGGAGTACGTTATGGATCAAACCAAAAACAATTCCCGAATGACTTTAACCTTAGCTTTAAGTTATGGTTCCCGAGATGAAATTATGCATGCTGTTAAAGAAATCAGCATGCTAGTTAAAAATAATATAATTTCTGTTGAAGCTATTGACGAATCCGTTATTAATAAGCATCTTTACACCCAAAATTTGCCCGATGTTGATTTATTAATCAGAACCAGTGGCGAACAACGAATAAGTAATTTTATGTTATGGCAAATTGCTTATTCGGAATTGTATTTTACAGAGGTTTTATGGCCTGATTTTACAGAAAATGATTTATTAGATGCCATTGCCAGTTATCAAAAAAGAGAAAGAAGATTTGGAAAAACAAGTGAACAACTTAAAGCATAATATATTTTTAAACCAAAATATATTTTATTTCATTATACTATTTATTGTAGCGCTTTACACTACACAAGCACAAGAAACCCCCACTACTGTTGATCCAAGCAGAATGTACGTATTAGGAGGTATTAACGTAACAGGAGATGTTAGTTATAACCCCCAAACTGTAATTACATTTGCTGGTTTACAAGAAGGACAAACAGTTTGGGTTCCTGGCGAAGAAATCAGTAATGCCATAAAAAAACTATGGAAATTAGGTTTGTTTGATGATGTAAACATTTACATCAATAAAATCAAAGGAGATAGTATCTTTTTAAATCTTCAAATTAATGAATTACCCAAATTATCCGAAGCTAAAATTAATGGGTTAAAAAAGGCTAAAACTGAAGAACTATTAAAGGATTTAAAACTTAAAAAAGGTAAAATTGTAAATGAAAATTTACTGCGTACCACCAAAAATTACGTAGAAAATAAATATAAAAAAGATGGATATTATAATGCAAAAGCAAGCATTAATACCATAAAAGATTCTGCAGATGCCCGAACGGTAAAAATGTTAATCACCGTAGATAAAGGCAAAAAAATAAAAATCAAAGACATTGTTTTTCAAGGGAATCAAACCCTTACCGACAATAAGCTTAGAGGCTCCATGAAAAGCACCAAACAAAAAAATCCAATACGTGTTTTTAAAGCTTCTAAATACATCCAATCCAAATACAAAGAAGATTTAACGAAGGTTGTAGATAAATATAAAGAAAGCGGTTACCGTGATGCGAGAATTATTTCAGACACCGTAATTAAAAATCCAGACAACACACTTTCCATTAAAGTAAATTTAGAAGAGGGAAATAAATATTATTTTGGAGACATTAAATTCTTAGGGAATTCCATTTATACCGATCAATTTTTACATCAAACCTTAGGCCTTAAAAAAGGGGAAGTATATAACGGGGTTTTATTACAAAAAAGAATTAAAGATCAAACTAAACCCGATGCTATTGATATTTCTAACTTATATCAAAACAACGGTTATTTATTTTCTAATGTAAACGCAGTAGAAACTAAAACGGCCAACGATACGATTGATTTTGAAATTAGAATTGTAGAAGGACCACTAGCTTACTTTAATAAAATTACTGTTGTTGGGAATGACAAAACCAATGACCACGTAATTTATCGTGAAATCAGAACCAAACCCGGAAATAAATACAGTCAAGAAGATTTAGTGCGTTCCATTCGAGAATTGGCACAATTAGGATATTTTGATGCAGAAAGCATTAAGCCTGATTTAAAAAATGTAGATGCTTCTGCAGGAACCGTTGATGTAGAATATAAACTTACCGAAAAAGGGTCTAGTCAAATTGAACTACAAGGAGGTTACGGTGGCGGTGGATTTATAGGTACTTTAGGATTAAGTTTTAATAATTTTTCCATTAAAAACATTGGGGATAAATCGTCTTATCAACCTTTACCTATGGGGGATGGACAAAAATTGTCTTTGCGTTTACAAGGAAGTACTTTTTTTCAAACCTATAGTTTTTCATTTACCGAGCCTTGGTTAGGGGGTAAAAAACCAGTACAGTTTTCAACAACTTTGTCGCACAGTAAACAATTCTTGTACAACTTTGCAACTCGTAATGTGAACAGAGCTAGTTATTTTAATATCACTTCATTGTCTGTAGGATTAGCCAAACGATTAACCGTTCCAGATGATTACTTTGTGTTATCGCAAGCGTTAAGTTTTCAGTATTATGACTTAAATAATTACAATACAGGATTATTTACTTTTGGTGATGGAAGTGCTAGAAATTTCGCCTATACCATTGGACTAAACAGAAATAACAAAGGAGATAATCCAGTGTTTCCTATGAGAGGTTCTGAATTTGGAGTCACTTTAAAATTAACACCTCCGTATTCTTTATGGAATGGAGTAGATTACGCCAATCTTAAAAATGACCCAGCTTATCAAAATGAAAATGGGGATCCAAATAAATCCGCTATCGATCAAAAAAGATTCAATTGGTTAGAGTATTATAAAATTAAATTCAAAGCAGATTGGTACACTAAGGTGTATGATAAATTAGTTTTAAGAACTTTAGGTGAATTTGGATTTATTGGTTCTTATAATTCTGCAAGAGGATTGATTCCTTTTGAAAGATTTTTCTTAGGTGGAGATGGTATGATGATGTTTTCAATGGACGGTAGAGAAATTATCCAATTAAGAGGGTATCCAAATCAGTCGTTGTCTCCGCAAGATGGTGGAACCGTATATAATAAGTTCTCTATGGAGCTAAGGTATCCTATTACTTTAAAATCAGCAGCATCTATATTTGCCTTGACTTTTGTGGAAGCAGGAGCCGCTTATAACTCTTTTAAAGAATATAACCCATTTGCACTTAGGCGTTCATCTGGAGCAGGGATGAGGATATTTATGCCTGCGTTTGGTATGTTGGGAATTGATTTTGGATATGGTTTTGATAAGTTGCCAGGGGCCAATGAACGAAATGGATGGGAAACACATTTTATTATAGGTCAACAATTCTAATTTTGGCATGATATTTATTTTAAATTTGTCGGTATGAAAAATCTGATATATACATTTTTATTCGCTTTAGTGCTTACTCAAGCTTCTTTTGCACAGGGTAAAGGGCCTAAAATAGGTTATATTAATATGGAGTATATATTGGAAAATTTGCCAGAATACACTCAGGCCAATAGCCAATTGGAAACCAATATGGCGGCTTGGAAAAAAGAAATCGACAAAAAGAAGAATGAAATTGATAAGTTGAAAAAGAATCTAGAGGCAGAAAAACCATTACTAACCAAAGAAATGATTGAAGATGCCGAAGAAGAAATTAAATTTCAAGAAGGAGAATTGTTTGATTATCAACAAAACATTTTTGGACCTACTGGTGTATTAATGAGTCAAAAAAACAATTTAATTAAGCCTTTACAAGACCAAGTTTTTAATGTAGTAAAAGATATTGCAGAAGCTAAACGTTACGATTTTATATTTGATAAATCAGCCGATGTAATCATGTTATTTGCCGCTAAAAGATATGATATTAGTGATCAAGTGGTAAGAGCCATGACTAGAATCAATAAAAAAGAAAAACTATCTAAAAAACAATTAAAAGAATTAGATGATTTAGAAGCCAAACAGGCAATGATTGAAGAAAATCCCCAATTAACCGAAAAACAAATTCAAGCAGAAGAGCTTAAAAAGAAAAGAGAGCAAATGTTTGAAGAAAGAAAACAGTTGATTGAGAAACAAAATGCAGAAAAAGAAGAAAAGAAGAAAAAAGCTATAGCGGATCGTGAATTAGCAAAACAAAAAAAGAAAGAATCTGCAACAACACCGGCTGCTCAAAAGCAAAATGAAAACACTTCTGTGATTCCGCAAACCACAGCTACGGATTCTTTAGCGACTCCTAAACAAGAAACTAAAATTCCTGTGAAAGTAGATAAAGCAGAAGAGATAAAACAAAAAAGGGAACAATTATTGGAAGAAAGAAAACAGTTGTTAGAAAAAAGAAAAAAAGAACAAGAAGAAAAAAGACAACAGTTGTTAGATGAGCGTGCTAAAAAAATGAAAAAAGACACTACTACAGTAAAATAAAAATTCAACATAAAAATTAATTATTAAAACAATGACACAAATGAGAAACTTTATTATCGCCTTATTTATCTTAGGATTTACTACGGTTGCTACCGCACAAGATAAAATCGCACACATTAACGTAAGCGAGTTGTTAAAAAACATGCCCGAAATGACGGCTGCTAAAACTCAATTGGAAAAGTTGAGTAAAACGTATGATACAGACTACAGAACTATGGTAGAAGAGTTTCAAGCTAAAGTAAAAAAATACGAAGCTGAAGTAGAAACGGTATCTGAAAAAATGAACGAAGAACGTTCAAAAGAAGTTCAAGATATGCAAAACCGTATTGTACAATTTAGAGACAATGCTGGTAAAGAATTACAACAAAAAGAAGGTGAATTGGTAAAGCCAATCTTAGAAAAAGCAAAAGCGTCTATTCAAAAAGTAGCAAAAGCAAAAGGTTTCAAATACGTATTAGATGCAACTGAAGGAGGAACTGTAATTGTAGCCGAAGGAACTAATCTTTATAATGATGTAAAAGCTGATTTAGGATTTTAATCTTAACCAGAAATATTATCACAAAAAAAAGCGAGATTTATCTCGCTTTTTTTTTGTAATGTGGTCAAAAAAATAGATTCTTGGCATTATTCAAAATTTGTACAAGGATTGCCTAATGTCATGGCTTACAAACCGCTTCCATCTTCTTTTTAATTTCTTCTAAACACAAATTCCCGATACTACCTTCGTGGGTGTGTTTGATATTACGCAAAGGGGTAAATGTGCCATTTTGGATTTCCATCCCCATTTTTTTGTAGGCATCTCGGAACGGCATACCGTTGTTTACCAATTCGTTGAGGGTATCTACACTAAAAAGGTAATCGTACATTTTTGCGTCTGTAATATTATCATTTACACGGATGTCTTTTAAAGTGTACAACGCCATGTCTAAACACGCTTTTAACTCTTGTATGGCAGGAATAATTACTTCTTTTAATAACTGATAATCACGGTGGTAGCCACTGGGTAAATTATTGGTCATTAAAATTAATTGGTTAGGAACCGCTTGTATTTTGTTGCATTTTGAACGAATCAATTCAAAAACATCAGGATTTTTTTTGTGGGGCATAATGCTACTACCCGTAGTCATTTCATCGGGGAATGAAATAAAATTGAAGTTTTGATTCAGGTACAAACAAACATCCATTGCCATTCTGGATAACGTTCCAGCTACAGAAGCAATGGCAAAACCTGTGCTTTTTTCGGCTTTTCCACGACTCATTTGGGCGGCAACTACATTGTATTTCATGTACTCAAAATTCATGAGTTGGGTTGTTAACGTACGGTCAATCGGGAAGGAGCTTCCGTAACCTGCGGCACTGCCTAACGGATTTTGATTCACGATTTTATGGGCTGCGTTTACAAAATGCAAATCGTCAATTAAACTTTCGGCATAAGCGGAAAACCACAACCCGAAAGATGACGGCATGGCAATTTGTAAATGTGTATAACCTGGCAATAATACGTTTTGGTGTTTTTCTGCCAAGCTCATTAACAAATCAAATAATGATTTGCTTAGGTCTTTAATTTCCTCTAGTTCGTTGCGTAAAAACAAATGCATGGCTACTAAAACTTGGTCGTTTCGGGAACGCGCCATGTGTATTTTTTTACCTGTATCGCCTAATTTTTCAATTAAGATATATTCGATTTTAGAGTGCATGTCTTCAAAACCTTCTTCAATAGTAAAGGTTCCTTCGGTAATGCTCTGTTGGATGTCGCCTAATCCATTAACCAAAGCGGTAGTTTCTTCGGGAGTTAGCAAACCAATTTTACCCAACATTTTGGCATGGGCTTGCGAGGCAATGACATCGTATTTGCTTAATACTAAATCCAATTCACGGTCGTTGCCAACAGTAAAGTGGTCTATTTTTTTGGCTGTGCTAAATCCTTTATCCCAAAGTTTCATTTTTTCTGCTTTGTTTGATGATGATTGAAAATACGATTACAGTACTTTCGATAATAATTCTATATAAATACTAATGCCTTCTTCGATTTCGTTAACGTAAATGAATTCGTCAGCGGTGTGTGAACGCAAAGAATATCCAGGCCCTAATTTTAATGACGGGCAGTATAATACCGCTTGATCAGAAAGGGTAGGGGAACCATAGGTTTTTCTTCCCATAGCAATTCCTGCTTGTACCAATGGATGTTCCACTGGAATAGACGAAGACCCCAAACGTAACGTTCTTGGTTTGATTTCATCTACAGGAGCTAGTTTAGTTACAATGTCTACAATTTCTTGGTTAGTATATTTGTCGTTTACTCGGCAATCGATTACCAGTTCAGTCGTAGCAGGTACCACGTTGTGCTGTTTTCCTGCGTTGATTTGAGTTACCGTTAATTTAACTTCTCCTAAGGTTTCAGAAACCTTTTCAAATCGGTAATCTCTAAACCATTCAACAGCCTTTAAAGTATTGTAAATAGAGTTATTGTTATTCGGATGTGCCGCATGACTTGGTGTTCCGTGTACTTTAGCATCAAAAACCAATAATCCTTTTTCAGCAACAGCTAAGTCCATTAAAGTAGGTTCGCCCACGATTCCCACATCAATTTTAGGTAAAGAAGCCAATAAACTATTTAATCCGTTAGGTCCTGAACTTTCTTCCTCGGCGGTAGCGGCAACAATTAAATTGTAGTTGTTCAACGGTTGGTCGTAGAAATATACAAATGAGGCTAGTAAAGAAACTAAACATCCACCCGCATCATTACTACCTAATCCGTATAATTTACCGTCTTCAATTTGAGGTTTAAACGGGTCTTTGGTATAACCAGAATTTGGCTTTACGGTATCATGATGAGAGTTTAATAACAAGTTGGGTTTGCTTTCATCATAATATTTGTTGAAAGCATAAATGTTGTTGTTTTCTCTTTTAAACGGAATGTCGTGTAAGTCTAACCAGTTTTCAATTAAGATAGCGGTTTTATCTTCTTCAGATGAAAAAGATGGCGTTGCTATTAAATTTTTTAAAAGCGTTAAAGCCGATTTTTTTAGTTTTTCAATATCTTTCATAATAAACTAACTATAAAGTTAAAGTCGTAAATAAAGTGTTGTTCTTTTGAATCATTTGCGGATTTCCGATACATACTTTATGTACTTGATGTTGCAACGCGTGAAAACAATTTTTCATTTTTGGAATCATACCGTCGGCAATGATTTTTTCGTTCAAAAGGGTTTCGTAAGTGGCAGAATTAATATCAGTAATTACTGAATTTTCATCTTCAATACTGCGTAAAACACCTTGTTTTTCAAAGCAATAATATAATGAGGTTTCGTAAAACTGACTCATAGCAATCGCCACTTCCGAGGCTACGGTATCAGCATTCGTATTTAATAATTGTCCTTTTTTATCGTGGGTAATAGCACAAAAAACAGGAGTAATTCCGTTTTGTAACAATACATCAATAAAAGGAGCGTTCACTTGTTTTACATCGCCTACAAATCCGTAATCAATATCAACTACAGGTCTTTTTTCTGATAAGATGGTATTTCCATCAGCCCCCGAAAAACCTAACGCATTACAGTTGCGGGCTTGTAGTTGAGATACAATTCTTTTGTTGATTAATCCGCCATACACCATAGTAATGATGTCAACGGTGTCTTTATCGGTGATGCGTCTGCCTTCAACCATTTGGGTAGGGATGCCTAATTTTTGAGACAATTTAGTAGCTTCTTTTCCACCACCATGTATCAATATTTTAGCACCTTCAATTTGTGCAAAATTGTCTAAGAATGATAATAAAGCCGTTTCGTTTTCAATAACGTTACCGCCAATTTTTACGATACTTAATTTTTTATTTCCCATTTTCCAGAATTTTTTTCAAAACCACTTGTGCGGCATAGGTTCGGTTGTTGGCTTGGTTTATGACCACTGAGTTTTCATGATCTAACACTTCGTCATTAACTACTACATTTCTTCTAACTGGCAAGCAATGCATGAATTTAGCATTATTAGTCAAGGCCATTTTTTCGGCACTTACCGTCCAGTTGGGATCTTGATTCATGATTTTACCGTATTCTTTGTACGAGCTCCAGTTTTTAGCATAAATAAAATCAGCATTGGCAAAAGCTTCGTTTTGGTTGTGTGTGATTTTGGCGTTTTTAGTAATTTCTGGATTCAATTCGTAACCTTCGGGGTGTGTGATGACAAAGTCTACATCCAAACGCAACATCATACTGGCAAAAGAATTCGGTACTGCATGAGGTAAAGCTCTCGGGTGTGGCGCCCAAGTCAATACCACTTTGGGTCTGGATTTTGTTTTAAATTCTTCAATAGTAATCGCGTCTGCCAAGGCTTGCATGGGATGAGCCGTAGCGCTTTCCATGTTTACAATAGGCACTGAAGCGTATTTTCTAAAACTATTTAAAACGTACTCTTCTTCGTCTTTTTCTTTGTCGGTTAAAGTAGGGAAAGCTCTAATGGCTATGATGTCGCAATACTGAGAAACTACCGCAGCAGCTTCTTTAATATGCTCCGATGAAGAACCGTTCATAACCGCACCGTCTTCAAACTCAATCGTCCACGCTTCGCCTGTAAAATTGACAATCATTACATTCATTCCCAACAAAGTAGCTGCTTTTTGAGTACTTAAACGGGTGCGCAAACTCGGGTTAAAGAACAACATACCTAATGTTTTTCTTTTGCCTAAGTTTTCAAACTGCCAAGGATCTTTTTTTAAAGCAATGGCTTCGGATATGGTTTGATTGATATCGGTAATATCATTTATATTCAGGTAATTCTTCATTTAAGGTACAATTACGATTTAATTTTTACGAAATAAATAGATGCGCAAATGTACATTTTTTTGCTAAAAACAGGGTGTTAAGTGAGTGAGGAATAATTGGAAATGTTTGATTAATCGTGAATTTATTTCAAACTTGCCATTAAACTTCTTCGGTGGATTTCCGCTTTTAACACGGCAATTTCACGATTAATCATGTTGGCAGAACTGCTGTTTTCTTCGGCTCTGCGAATCAGGTAAGGGAGTGCATCTTTAGGTTTCCCGTAAGGCATGTATTTAGCAACATTATACAGCAAGTTGGCTAGGTTATTACTAATGTGGTCGCTCATGCCATAAAGTTGTGAAAACCAAATGTGTGAATGGTTGTTTTTGATGCCTAATTCTTTCATTAGGTTGATTGTAAAGGAGCAACTTTCTTCGTTATGCGAGGCAATACAAATAGAGACTTGTTGGATTTCGTTTAAACAAATGGCAATGGCTTTGTGGTAACTGTCATCGGTATTTTCTTTACTGATGTGTATCGGAGAAACGATGTTTAAGGCTTTAGCGCGAAGGTTTTCTTTTTCTAGATAAGCTCCTCGAACTAATTTAGCTCCCACAATAAAACCTTGTTGTTTGGCTTTATCTATTAAGTTTTCTAAGTAGGCTAGTCGGTCGGTTCTATACAATTGAATGCTGTTGTAAATTAAAGCTTTAGTTTTGTTGAATTGTTGCATTTGGTTTTCTATTAATTGGTCTATAATGCCTTGAATCCAAGATTCTTCGGCATCCCAATAAATGCTTAATTCATAACCTGAGGCTCTTTCGCAAATTTGTTGAATGCGATTTTTTAAACGTTCAAAAGCTTGCTCTTCGTTAGGGGTTAGCACTTCTTTATTTTGAATTTTTTCTAGAATTTTAGCATCTCCTAAGCCTGTTACTTTGCATGAAATTATTTTTACACGTAAGTGTTCATGAGCAAATTCTATGGATTCTAATATTTTTTTTAAGGTGTATTCAAATTCTGCTTCTGTTTTTTTGAGTTCTACGCCGTAATGTAATATGGTAAATACGTGCCTTTTGGCGGTATTTCTAATATTTTGAATGGTATCGTCTAGTTTTTTGCCTCCAAAAAACTGATTGTATAAAGGGGATAAAATAAAGTTGAAAGACAAATGAATTTTGCCGAAAAATTGTATAGTAGGCACAATTACTTTTTGTAATCGGCGAGAACTTAATAACAAAAACAACCAATAAGCTTTTAAAACCTGCCTATTGGATAAATGTTGAAATGCTATTTTTGTGTCGTTAAAAATCATGGTAGGGGAGTTTTGTTTTTAGTTTGTATGTGTTGGTCAACTACGCATGCTACAGCGGCGTCTCCAGTTATATTAATTGTGGTTCGGAACATGTCTAAGGGGCGGTCAACGGCAAAAATCAGCGCTAATCCAGCTTCGGGAATTCCAGCCTGTGCCAAAACAATGACCAACATCACCATGCCTGCTCCAGGAACAGCCGCACTACCAATAGAGGCTAAAGTAGCAGTGGCAATTATACCTAATTGAATGCTTAGGCTTAAATCCATACCAAAAGCTTGGGCAATAAATAGGGCCGCTACCGCTTGGTATAAACTGGTACCATCCATGTTTACGGTGGCACCAATGGGTAACACAAATCCAGCAACTTCTTTAGATACTTTTAAGTTTTCTTCTACACATTCCATAGTCACAGGTAAAGTTGCGGCACTGGAACTGGTGGTAAAGGCAAACAATTGAGCGGGTAATATGCCTTTGTAAAAATCAACGGGCGAAGTGTTCGAAAATACTTTTATAATAACGCCATAAACTAATAACATTAAAAATAATCCTAAAATTACAGTTAGGCTATAAATTCCTAAGGCAGTTAACAAATCACTGTTGGGTGCTTCGGCAACTAAACTGGCGACTAAAGCCATTACACCCCAAGGAGCAACCATCATAATTAAATCAATCATCTTTAAAATGATGTCGTTTAATCCGTCAAAAAAGGATTTTACGGTTTTGGTTTTTTCTTCGGGTAATAAAATGAGTGCGATTCCAAAAAATAAGGCAAAAAAGATGACTTGTAACATGTTGCCGTTGTCGGATGCGGCGGCAAATAAATTGGTGGGAACAATATCTATTAAAGATTGTAAAGGGCCTGTGGTTTGTTGCTGTTGTGCCAATTCAATTTTGGATTGGACTTCGCCTGAAAAACTTTGTAATAATTCCATTCGGGTAGATTCCGAAATAAAATTTCCAGGTTGAATCACATTAGCAATGACTAATCCAATACTAACTGCTAGTACGGTGGTGATTAAATAGAGTCCAATGGTAATGCCTCCCATTTTAGATAGGCTGGACGTGTCTTTTAAATCAGAAACCCCTTTGATTAAAGAAGCTAAAATTAAAGGAACGGCGATTAGTTTTAGGGTATTGATAAAAATAGTTCCCCAAGGTTTTATCCAATCGGCAATAAAAGCGCCACCCCATTCAAAAGAGGTTAATCCTAAAGCCAATAAGGCTCCGGCGACCATGCCAATAATGATTTTCCAATGTAAGGCTATCTTCATTCTATAAAAATAAAAAAAGCGGTATTATTTACCGCTTTGTTGTATCAAATAATAATCTGCTATCACCAGAGCCGCCATGGCTTCTACGATAGGCACTGCTCTAGGAACAACACATGGGTCATGACGTCCTTTGCCAACCATTTCTACAAAGTTTCCTTCGCGGTCAATGGTTTCTTGTGCTTGCATGATGGTGGCTACGGGTTTAAAAGCTACGTTAAAATAAATGTCCATTCCGTTGCTGATTCCTCCTTGGACTCCACCAGATAAGTTGGTTTTAGTAGTTCCGTCTGCATTATACAAATCGTTGTGTTGACTGCCTTTCATTTTACAACCATCAAAACCACTACCATATTCAAAGCCTTTTACGGCATTAATGGATAACATGGCTTTACCTAATTCCGCATGTAACTTATCAAAAACAGGTTCGCCTAATCCTACGGGTACATTTTGAATCACACAAGTAACTACACCACCAACGGTGTCCCCTTGTTTACGGATTTCTTTAATGTATTCTTCCATTTCTGCTGCTTTTTCCATATCTGGGCAACGTACTGGATTTTTTTCAATGTTTGAAAAATCTAAATCTTGATAAGGTTTGTCTAAAGCAATGTGTCCTACTGCCGAAACATAAGCGTAGAATTTTACTTGTGGCAACATCATTTTCGCAATTGCACCACCCACTACTCGGCTAGCAGTTTCGCGGGCAGAACTACGTCCGCCACCACGGTAATCTCTTACCCCGTATTTTTGTTCGTATACCCAATCGGCATGGCTGGGTCGGAAAGAATCTTTAATGTGCGAATAATCATGTGATTTTTGGTTGGTGTTCGGAATGATAAAACCAATAGGAGTTCCTGTAGTTTTACCTTCGAAAATACCCGATAAAAACTGAACTTCATCTGGTTCTTTACGTTGTGTAACAATAGCCGATTGCCCAGGTTTTCTGCGCGATAATTCACTTTGAATAAAATCAAAATCCATCGAAATACCCGCCGGACAACCATCAATTACACCTCCTAAAGCTTCGCCATGCGATTCTCCGAAAGTACTTATGCTAAACAAATTTCCAAACTTATTACCTGCCATTACATCAATTTTTGACAAATGTAAGAATTATGGGGTAAAGAATCTATTATAATTTTCAATCAGCATCACGAAAAAGCACCGTGTTTTTATGATTTAAATAAGAAGCTAAATCCCGCTTTCCGTTATATCTTTTGCAAACTCGCAAAAGCGAAGCTCACGGGCAAAAGGATGCCGCTACTATCGGGGCTAAAAACGTTGAATCGTGGATTTGGTTAATTGTTAAATTGGGTTTTGAATTATTAAAAGCACTCTTTTATTGCTATTTACTTCAATTTCCCAACTGTTTTGTTATTCAGCAACGATTTCATTTGTGTTATAGCGATAATATTTTGTTTTTCTAATCGTTCTGCTTGTTCCATTTTTTGATGAATTAACATAGCGTTGATGCTTTCTATGTTAGATAAAATCACCAATTGCTCAATAGTCGCATCGTCTCTCATATTGCCTTTACTTTCGGGGTTTTCATCTCGCCATTCTTTGGCGGTTTTTCCAAAAAGGGCAACATTTAGCAAATCGGCTTCATTGGCATAAATGTGATTTTTTTGAGCTGTTGTAATATTTTTTGGGATTAGATTACCCTTGATAGCATCGGTATGAATATGATAATTGACTTTGGCTAACGTACGTTGAAAATTCCATTGTAATTTTAACCTCTCGCTTTCATCGTCTTTGAGGCGTTGGTATTCTTTAATTAATAGTAATTGAAATTTTGGACTAATCCACATTCCAAACTGGAAAGCGATGTCTTTGTGTGCATATGTCCCGCCATATCTGCCTGCTTTTGCAGAAATTCCAATGGCTCCTGTTGCATCAATCCAATTTTTAACAGATAATACAAAATTATTACTGCCTGCATTATTTTTAATTGTACCGAAATCGGTATAATTAAAATTTGGATTGTAAAGAGCTTCCCACTCTCCTAAATATATTTATATTTTTTGCCATTTTAACTTTTATTAGTCTTGATTTATGGATAGGTTGTTTTACTTATTCTTCAAAAAAATAAGATTTAATTTTTTGAATTTAGCAACCAAAATTAACTTATTTGGTTAAACAGTAAAAGAAATGTTGAATCGTGAATGCGTTGAATCGGATTTTTAATTTGGAAATATGAGAATTTGAAAATTTGGAAATGGTTTTTATAAATAAGCTAAAATTTAAACTCAACTCTTTCTCTTTTTTTAGAGAAAAACTTTATATTCGGGAATGGGAAAAACGTGATTGTTGTTATGATTATCTAGCTTATTATGACAGAAAAGTGTCACTGTGTGCTTGTTAATAAATTGAGCTTAAACTGAATGGATACAAAAGATTATTTTATTGTTGGTTTGGGAGTTATAGGTTGGATTTGGGGAATTATCCAATTTAGGCTTAACAGAAAATACCAAAAAGCAGACAAAGCGATTGAAAAAAGGTTTGAGGTTTATTCAAACTTTATGAATCAAATGGACGAAATGAGTATGAATATGAGAAAGAACCCAAATGCAACTTATGGAATCCCTACTGAATTTATAGCTGAAATACTAACTGGAGAAGAAGACCGAATTAATAACGCATTACTAAAGTTCAATGAAAATCTTTTAGAAACAACAAGAAACTCTTTGCAACCAATTATGATTGTAAATTCCGAACTAAATAAACTAAAACTAGTTGCAAGCGAAAAATTATTGCCGAAAATTACTGAATACAAAACTTTGGTAAACGACTTTACGAATGAATTCCAATCTGTTTTAAATAACTTATCGACAAAAAATGATTTAGAATATAATGCAAAACAGTTGCTAAGTATCGGACACGAAGAAAGAGAAAAAAGAATGGGTGAACTTTGGCAAGAAATTGAAACTCTAATGAGAGATGAAATCGACTATTACAAGAAATAAAAACCCGATAAAGCGGATTTGTACTTTAAATCTGCGATATTTGATTTTTTAAAATTTTACTACAGCGAATTACAAAAATTAATACTTTTGCAATACCAACGTCAATAAAAAACAATTATAAATTCAAGTTATGGCTATTGCAATTAAATCCATTCCTGTTCTTAAAAACGAAGCTGCTAAAGCTTTTTTAGATAAAGTTTCTGGTAGTACTGCAAAAAAATCTTCTGTAGATTTTTCCAAGCAGGCGGATGTTGCCTCTAAAATTTTAGCTAAAGCCAAATTGTAATTCTGTTTTGGGTTTTCTTTTGGACAAGTGTACACTTCGGTTGTACAATGAATCTCTAATTTCTTATTGCGAACCATTTGATTGCGGTAATGTCGACTTAAATGAATTTTTTCAAAAAGACGCTATTAACTATCAATCTGAATTACTAGGAAAAACATATTGTTTTACTTTAGATGAAAATCCTAAGAAAATAGTTTGTGCTTTTACTATTTCAAACGACAGCATTAAAACCACTTTTTTACCCAATTCAAGAAAACAAAAAGTGATTAAAGAAATTCCACGTGAAAAACACATGAAGTCATATCCTGCTGTTTTAATTGGAAGATTAGGAATTAATGCCGACTATCGGAAAATTAAAGGAGAATCTGAAAGAACAGGCAAACAACTAATGGATTTTATAAAATCTTGGTTTATTGACGGTGCTAATAAAACTGGATGTCGTTTTATAGTTGTGGATTCTTATAACAAATCAAAACCTATAAAATATTATTCAGACAATGGTTTTCAAATGCTTTTTAGTACTGAATTACAGGAAAAAGAGTTTACTAACATGGATTCCGAAAAAACACTTCAAACACGATTAATGTATTTTGATTTAATCGTTTTAAAATAAGAATCCGATTAAACGAATAAACTTTCGACGATTCAACAACCCAGCCCCGGATAGTAGCGGCATCCTTTAAAAAGTTTGGCGGAGCCTTGGCAAACTTTTTAAAGATATAGCGCAGAGCCGGAAAGGATGCTTAAAAAATGTTGAATGGTTTAACCGTGGAGGTGTTGAATTGAAAAATCATTTCCAAATTCTGATGCAGCCTTTCTTTTATCCAATAAAAAAAATAGCTTTGTGTAATTAGGTTTTTGGATTAGATTAAATATTTATTTTATGCGTAGAACTATTTTACTTTTATTAATGATTCTTGTGCAATCCGTATGGAGTCAACCAGATGTTTCTCAGCTTTTTCAATTTGCCAAAGAAAATAAAACGAAGCCGATTAAAGATTTTATAAAAACAGGAGGTCAAGTGAATGTGGTGAACGGAAAAAATAACACCCTTTTAATTTTAGCCTGTTATAACAATGCTTTTGAAGTGGCGGATTTATTGTTAAAGTATAATGCCCGAACAGATTTGCAAGATTTTTCGGGAAATACCGCTTTAATGGGGGCTGCTTCTAAAGGGAGTTTAAATATTGTCAAGCTGCTTTTAGAAAAAGGAGCGGATCCCAATCAATTGAATTTTAATCAAACCAATGCGTTGTTTTTTGCGGTGACTTTTAAACATCTAGATATAGCAAAACTACTAATCGATTATAAAACAGACTTAACCCACAAAGACAAGCAAGGTAAAACTGTTTTAGATCATGCCCTGGCTTTAGAGCATCAAGAAATGGTTGATTTATTATTAGGTAAATAGTCAAATAACCTGAATTGAAAGGCATATTTCTATCGGAAAAACTGGTAGGGGAATGCCTTTATTTTTATGGTATGGGGTTAATTATAATTTATGAACCGAAGAATCTGGTTTTACTTGTTTCAGTAACCAGTCATACAGTTCGTCTTGTCTAAAAAGATTTTCTACATTACCATGATTACCACCCGGAATAATGGTGAATTTAAGGTCGGCGTTGGCATCACATTTTTTAATGGCATCAACGATTTTTTGAGATTCCGACAAAGGCACAATAAAATCTTTATCTCCGTGTTGAATCCACAACGGAACGGTACTTAAATTACAAGCATCATTCACATTACCGCCCCCACAAATAGCAACGGCTGCGGCCACTTTTTCAGGATATTTTCCTGCAAAACCTAAAGTGCCATAACTGCCTAAACTCATGCCAGAAACGTATACACGAGAACTGTCAATCGAATAATTACTTTTTACATATTCCAACACATTTAATACCAAATCAGGATTCCATGGGCCAGAAGGTAATTGAGGAGCCACTACAATGGCTGGAATTTTTTTTCCGTTTTCTATGGCACGAATTACACCGTAGCGTTTCACTTTTTCTAAGTTGGTGCCCGATAAACTTTTACCGTGTAAAAAAATCAACAACGGCGCATTTTGTTTTAAAGAATCTCCTTCGGGTATATTAATCCAAAAAGGATATTCGGTTTTGCCCACCACAGTACTCAATTGAGCGTAGTTAAAATGAAAGGATAAACACAAGACAAATATTAAAAAGTACTTTTTCATAAAATCGATATACATGGATTGCAAAAATATCCGATTACAACAACAAAACGGCTTAAAAATCCCATTTTAGGATATATTTATGATTCTTAGGGTGTGCCACCAAAAACTAAAAACCCCTAAAATTACTTATAAACACAGGGGTTTTTAGTTTCAGCTGTCAGGCTGTTCGCGCTACATTGGTAGCCTGCTGCCATCCTTCACACGGAGTCTTCAGCTATGCTCAGGTAGATCAATCAATTTGGTCATTTATTATAGTAGAAAGCTTTGCAGCGCCAATTTCGGATAAATGGTCTGCGTCATAAAAATCTTTTGCGTAAAAGCGAGTATCCTCAAGTAAATTCAAATACAAACAATTGTTTTTGGCGGCTACTTTTTTAGCGGTTTCAACGGTAGTTTTCAATTGTTCAGAGTTTAAGTTTTTACGATAAGTGTCGTAAGCAGGAGGTGTAAATAGAATGAGCTTAACATTTCTTTCTTTACACCAATTAGCCATAGAACTTAAGGTTAAAATATTTTCATGAAATATCTTTTTATAACTGTTGTTTTCGCTGTTGAAATAAGTGTGTCTTTGAGCGGCAGCCTTTCCAGTTTCAATTAAATCTTGTGCATTTTTTGATTGATATGCCGTTCCCCAGCCCAATGAAGAACAAGAAATTTCGGATTCATTTAATAGGTAGTATAATATGATTCGTTTTAAATTAATTCGAAAAGGGTTACTCAAAACTTCAGAATAACGGAATAAAGATTCATAGGAATCCATTTCGTAATAAATAGTGTAGTTTTTTACGCGCCAAGATTCAGAACCTATTTTAAGATTTTCAAATAAAGTAAAATAAGAAATAGGCAACACTATGGTTTTTAGGTTTTTAAAATCAGATTGATACTGCTGTAAAATTTCAAAATCGTAGTTTAAAGTTTGCGAAATATGACTGGCATTGAATGTTTTACTTTTAAAATATGTAGGATTAATACCATAAAAAGAATGAGAACTGCCTAAAATTAAAGTTTCGATTTCGTTAGCATGATTGTTTAAGTGTTCTTTTTTTAATTTATAGTCGTTAGGAATATTTTGAATAAGAATTTCCAAAATCACAGCTACAACTAAAAAGGATAGTGATATGCCAAGTAATTTTAATAGAAATTCTTTCATAGGTTTATAATGAATCATTCAGCGGAATCAAAAGTACATATAACTTGTTTAATCGATTGGTTTGTGAATATGGTTTTGCAAAAAAATAATCATGTTTTCCAAATTAACACAATTTGGCAAAAACCTATTTTTAAAAAGGTATCTTTCAGAAAATCAAATTGATAAATTATGAAAAATAAAGTAATGTTGCTGTCTTTGATAGCTACCACATTTATGTTCTCTTGTAAGCAAAAAGAAGAACAACCAGATGTAATCGTTATTGAACAACCTGCTCAAGAACAACCTGTATCTACTGAAGAACCAGTTGTTGCTCCTGTTGAAAATAATGACGGAACTTCTATAGCTGTTGATGAAAATGGAGTTCAAATCAATAGCGAGAAAACTTCTGTTGATGTTAGTGGGAACAAAGCAAAAATTGAAGTAAAAGAGTAAGGGTTTAAATTCTTACTATTTAAATCTAAAAAGATTGAAAAGTTGGCATTTCCCCTCTGTTTTTCTGTGAGGAGAAATGCTTTTTTTAATTAAAAATTTTGGTAAGAGTCTTTGAGTTCAGTGGAGTTATAGATTGATTTGCTGATAAAATCAGATTCAATATTTATCATTTAATCCTATTCCGTTTAATATTTGTGGTTTATATTTTTCAATTCTCCCTATTCTTGTTTGAGATTGCTTGGGTTGCGAAAAGTGTATGATATATCCTCTTTGTCGTCCGAGTGTTAAGGCATGAAAAGCCTTTTTAAATTCAGGATCATCTTCAAAAGCTTTTAACAGCTCTTCGGGTATAGGCTCTGGATTTTTCTTAAACTCCACTTTTTTTCCGCTGTCTTCTATGTTTATGGCTTCTTGGATGTATGATTGGATTACTTTTTTGAGTTTAACAACTTCATTCCAATCGGTGAATTTAATTAACCTGCCAGATTGTATATTTCCTTGTTGGGAAAGTATTTTATGTTCATCGGCTAACAATACGCCTTTAAAAAAGCTGATAAAAGCGTATTCTTTTAACGCGCTTACTATTATAATGTTTTTTTCATTGTGAGTGTAAACAGGCACACTCCATTTAATGGTTTCTGTTAAACCCATTTCTAAAACGATTTGTCTTAGGGCTTCTAATTCTTTCCTCCAATTATTGACTTTACATTGTGGCGTGCCTCCGAATTTGCAACGCATGCAACCGTCAATAAGGTATTTGTCTACTTTTGGATTCATAGATGAAATGAGTTAGTGGTTATCAAGGTTTTTAATGGGAAGATTAATGTAGATTGATTTTGTTTTCATTTGGTTTAAAATTAGGATTAATCAAAAATAACCGAAATAAAAATATACAAGTTACTAACTAATCAAAAAACCTTTAAACAAAAGAAACTTATAAATCTTCACATTTTCAAATGAAAAAATGTTCTTATTTGAAACAAATAATTGTTTTACAATTAAACATAAATTACTTTTGTTTTTATTAAAGGAGAAACAAACAGTTATATGAGTATGAAATTGTCACAAAAGCAAATAGGTCAAAGGATAGCCGAGCTTCGTAAAACAAAGGGGTTGTCTCAGGAAGATTTGGCTAAAAGTGTCAAGATTTCCAGACCATCGTTGGCTCAAATCGAGCTAGGAAATAGGAGTGTTGATATTCTTGAATTGCAACAATTGTCGCAAGTTTTAAGATTTTCTTTGGACGATTTTATGTCTGAGGATTTTTCTACAAGTAAAGAGGTGTTTGCTAAACAAGAAAAACAAATAAATAAGCAAGAAGAACGTATTTCAGTACCAACACTACAAGTTGACAAATTTAAAAACGTTTTGCTTTATATTCTTGAGCGTTGTGCGGGTAAACCTAATGTTGGAGAAACGGTTCTGTACAAACTACTGTATTTTACGGACTTTAACTATTACGAATTATACGAAGAACATTTAACAGGCGCTAAGTACCGTAAGTTGCCCTTTGGACCTGTTCCACAAAAGTTAGATACAATCATTAACCAAATGATTGCCAATGCACAGTTGCAACGAGTAAAAACAGAATATCACGGATATCCACAAACCAGATATTTGCCTTTAGAAAAAGCAGATTTAACCGAATTAAAAGCAAGTGAAAAAGAGGTAATAGATAGGGTAATTGAACAAATGAGTGATTGGTCTGCTGCTATGATTAGCGAATATTCTCATAAAGACATGCCTTGGTTAGCTTCAAAAGAAGGAGAAGAAATAAATTATGAATTGGCTTTTTACAGAGATATTCCTTTTTCTGTAAGAAATTACGGAGATGAAATTGAAGAATAATGATTTTTGAGGAAATAGCTGAATTTCAAAAGGATTTAAAAAATCTTTTGAAAAAGTATAGAACACTAAATGATGATTTAGAGGTGGTTAAAAAAGTATTGGAAGTTACGCCAGATGAAAAACCACCATTTAGTTTTCGTATTGATAATTTAGGAGTGGAAACCTGTATTATTAAGGTTAAAAAAATTGCTTGTAAAACTTTGAAGGGGAAAGGCGTAAATTCTGGTTTAAGATTGATTTATGCTCATTTTCCTAACCAGCAAAAAATAACATTCATTGAATTATATCATAAGAACGATAAGGAAAATGAAGATAAAAATCGAATAATATAGAATTTTAAATGAATTTTCTATACAAAAACCTCAAATCTAACCCGCGTTAATGACAGCAGTGAAAATCCTTTTAAGCCAGCTCGAATTTTGGCTGGGTTAAAAGATTGTAACGAATGGCATGACCCCTCGCTTTTTTTTTGCGAGGGGGAACGCCCTTATTTTAAAGATGTTTATTAAAAGAGGAAAAAGATTTTTAAAATCTAGCTACAATTAACCAATTGGCACCATCGCTTACAACGGTAATTCCTTCATATTGAGAATTAAGGACTTGGTTTACAGCTCCATCAATGGTTTCAATTCCACTTCCTACAATGGTTGTAGCATTTACAGCGTCCATTCTTTTGATGGTGTAAAGTCTTCCGCTGATACCCACTGCCGTAGGGAGTTTAATGGTGGTGGTTCCTGTTGTGGTTATGATTTGGTCGTCGATTCCTGGGGTGTATGATATGCTTTGAGCGGTTATGGTTGTGGCGAATGACCCATTGATATGAGCGCGTGAATGTGGTGCGGTTGTTCCAACACCTACGGTTACGGCGTCACTTCCAGTACCCCCTAAAACCATAGCATTGTTAACAGACACTTTTGCATTGTATCCTATAGTAGTGGTGTTGGTTAGTGCAGGAACTAAGGCAGATGTATTGTAACCTAAAAAAGTATTGTTGTCTCCGTTGTCAATAAAATAATCCCCAGCATTGGCTCCTAAGGCAGTGTTTCCACTAGACAGGGTTGTATTTGTAATGGCAAGATAACCTACGCCGGTATTATTATCTCCAGATATATTGCTGTTTAAGGCATGGCTTCCGTGAGCGGTATTGAAATTTCCTGTTACGTTTTCGTTCATAGATAAATATCCATTGGCAGTATTGTTTCTTCCTGTGGTGTTAAAAAGAAGGGTTTGGAATCCATAAGCACTATTGTAGCTTCCGGTTGTGTTTTGATTCAGCGTTCCTTGACCAGTTGCAGTATTCACACTACCTGTGGTGTTGAATTGCATTGAAAAAGCGCCTAGTGCAGTATTTTGTTGACCAAAGGTGTTGTTATAAAGTGCATGACCGCCGATTGCCGTATTTTCATTGCCAGAAGTGTTCGCATTCCCTGCTAAATAACCAAAAAAAGCATTGTTTAATTGATGATCTATTCTACCTGCTTTTTGATTGCTTACACGGATGTTAAAAGGAACGTTGTCGGTTGTTCCTATGAAATTAGTACCATCCACAGTTCCTGCGTTGCCTAGTAAATGCCATTGATTGTTACAACAAGCACTAGAATCGCTGGTTCCGCTAAAAAGCGAATAGGGTACGCTTAACAGTTGGCTAGTGCCTACAATGGTGTAGTTTAACCCTCCGACAGTACCATCTGGGTCAGTTTCTGTTTTTAAAAAATAAGGACCTGCTGCCCAGTTAATGCCACTAAATGTTCCAGAAACAATAGTTCCTGCGCCAATTTCAAGACTAACTAATCCGTTAACGTTTGTATTGGGTAGGTGGGTTTCTACATATACCGCTGTTCCAAAACTTGAACCTTGCAAAATACTAATTTGCATACCGATTTGGGTGTTGGTAACTAAAATGTTGGAACCATCTCGAACAATGGCTTGATAACTCATTTTTTGTGGGGCTTGCGCAAGTGCACTTAAACTTATTAGTAAGCCAGCGATTATTGAATTAATTTTCTTCATAGTATTGTTGTTTATTTAGTTGAGTTTTTAAGAATATTTTACTGAATATACACTACTTGATTTTGGATGTTAGTATATGACTACCCTCAAAAATAGCTTATTTTTAGGCATATACGATTTTTTTTATATAAATCTGTATTGAGTTTAAAGAAAAAATATCTTAATTGTTTTAATTAAATAATTATGAAAGTAAAGGGTTTTATTTTTATTGGCATAAACATAATACCAAAAAGAGCGGCAATTGCCGCTCTTTTTCTGTATAACTATAACAAACTCTTCAACGCTTCAAAAAACTCGTCGATGTGTTTTTTCTGAATGGTTAACGGAGGTAAAATTCTAATCAGGTTTTTGTTGTTGGCAGAACCTGTGAATATTTTTTTATCGTAAATTAATTTTTTTCTTAAATCAGCGGTGTCAAAATCAAATTCTAAGCCTAACATTAATCCACGTCCTTTGATGTTTTTAACTTGTGGAAGTTCTTTGGCTTTTTCGGCAAAGTAAGCGCCAATTTCGGTAGCGTTTTGCATGAGGTTTTCTTTTTCAATCACTTCTAAAACCGCTAAACCAGCAGCGCAAGCCAAGTGATTTCCGCCAAAAGTAGTACCTAACATACCATATTTAGCTTTGATGTTTGGGTGCGATAAAATTCCTCCAATCGGGAAACCATTCCCCATGCCTTTAGCAATCGAAATTACATCGGGCACTATCGAAGGGTATTTTTGAAAAGCGAAAAATTGACCCGTACGTCCGTAACCAGCTTGTACTTCATCAGCAATAAAAAAGGCTTCGTATTTTTTAGCCAATAAAAAAGCACCTTCGTAAAATTCAGGCGTTGATTCATCTAAACCACCTACACCTTGTATAAATTCAATAATAATAGCACAAACGTCACCTTTTTGTAATTCTTTCTCCAAGGCTTCTAAATCACCCAATGGTAAAAAAGTAACCGCTTGTTGTTTATTGATAGGAGCGTTAATCGATGGATTATCGGTAGTAGCCACCGCAGCAGAAGTTCTTCCGTGAAAGGCATTTTTAAACGAAATGACTCTGGCTTTATTAGTTTCGAATGAAGCTAATTTTAAAGCATTTTCATTGGCTTCGGCACCTGAATTACATAAAAACAAATTGTAATCGTCACAGCCCGATAGTTTGCCTAATTTTTCAGCCAATTCTACCTGAATCGGATTTTGAATCGCATTGGAGTAAAAACCCAATTGGTTTAATTGAGTAGTGATTTTTTCTACATAAGTAGGGTGGGTGTGTCCGATAGAGATTACCGCATGCCCGCCGTATAAATCTAAATATTGTTCGTTTTTATCGTCATAAACGTAAACGTCTTTACCCGCCACAGGGGTAATGTTATATAATGGATAAACGTCAAATAGTTTCATAGAATGTTTGTTAAAATGATTACCGTGGGGCGGCTTTGCAAAGAAGCAGATTTCGGAGTACAAAAACTGTCAAAATACCACAAAAGTTGATGCGAGTTAGAATGTTCAATTAACCACTAACCCGCTTTTTTCGCAAAACTGCTGTTACAGGTCTTTTTTTAATTTAATAATTTACTTTTTGCCTTTTCAAATTCCTCTTTGGTTATTGTACCGTCATCTAAAAGTTTTTTTAATTCTTTAAGTTTTTCCTCTATAGAAGGTTGAATTTTATCATCTAAATTATTGATTTTATTCTTACAGCCAGAATATTCTATATAATAATTAAAATTTTTATAATCAATCTTTTTTATACCTTTTTCATTAACATCAGGTTTCCACCATGAACCATTTGCGCCGTCAACAATAACTCCGAATGGAATAGGTAACCATGGCCCTCCGTTTATTGTTAGACCTGTCCAGCCAATTAATGTTCCAAAAAATGCCCAACCACGAAAAGTTCTTTGTGTGAAATTTATAGTTTCTGATTCGCAACCTTCTTCCTTAATCGTAACAGAAAATTTATTGGCATCTTTTCTACTAACTTTAAAATTAGCCACACCAGTTCCTTGGTATTCACCATTATATTCAATTTTTGCTTGAGGATGGTCAATAACTAAAACCTTTGCATTGTATTTACTTCCACCAATTATAGTAGAACAGCTTGTGAAAGAAATTGTTAAAATAATTAATACAAAAAAGTAAAATAGGTTTCGATTTGTCATAATATTTAGAATTTAAATAGATAAAATGGGTGTTATTTTTTTAAAATTTTGATTTGAATAATTGATAATGAGTTAAAAATGAATTTAGTAAATATTATTTAAATTATCATTTTCATAATTTTTCACAGTATATTTTCGAAAATGACCTGTAACTCTTACATCGAAGGAATATGATTAATTTTTTCGAATGAGGCCACAATGCCTTTGATTAAGGAAGAACTTAAACCATTGTGTTCCATTTGGTTTAATCCTTCAATAGTACAACCACCAGGGGTAGTTACTTTGTCAATTTCTTCTTCCGGATGATTGCCTGAATTGATTAACAACGTAGCAGCTCCCATACAAGTGTACATGGATAATTTTTGTGCTTGTTCGGCATCAAATCCTAATTGAATAGCGCCTTGGCTAGTTGCCCGAATCAATCGCATCCAAAATGCAATTCCGCTGGCGCAAATTACCGTAGCCGCTTGCATTTGTTCTTCAGGAATTTCTAACGAAGTACCTAATTTGTTAAAGATAGCTTGTGCCAACACTACACGTTTTTGCCCTTTTTCGTTACTGCAAATACAAGTCATGGATTTACCTACCGAAATGGCGGTATTTGGCATCGAACGAATAATATATTGATTTAACCCAACCACCGATTCAATTTGTGAAATGGTAATACCTGTTACGGTAGAAATAATCACGTGTTTATCGGTTAGTAAATCTTTTACTTCGTTTAAAATATCTTCTAAATGACGGGGTTGTACCGAAAAAATTAAAATATCCGAATTTTTTACCGCCTCACGATTGTCAGACGTTACATATACTTTTCCGTATTCTTCCCAGTCCTTAATCGTATCTGATTCTCTTTTGGTTAAGTATAAAGAAGTATATGAATTACTGATGATTAAGCCTTTTCCTATGGATAAACCTAAATTTCCGGCACCGATTATCGCTATTTTCATTTTCTAAAAATAATTAGCTTTTAATTTTAAACCTTCGTTTTCTGCCCAGCCAAACATTAAGTTCATATTGTGAATGGCTTGCCCCGAAGCGCCTTTGGTTAAATTATCAATCACACTGCTAATCAATAATTTATTACCGTGTTTGTGTAAATGAATCAAACATTTATTGGTGTTTACTGCTTGTTTCATGTGAATTTCACTATCGCTAACGGTAGTAAAAACAGCATCTTTATAATAGGTTTTATAAATGTTTTTAGCTTCTTCAATAGTACCTTCAAAATGAGTATAAATCGAAGCAAAAATCCCTCTAGAGAAATTTCCTCTGAAAGGCATAAAAATTACTTCGTTGCTATAACCGTTTTGCAACTGTTGAAGTGTTTGATTAATTTCGCCTAAATGCTGATGGGTGAAAGGTTTGTAGTACGAAAAATTATTATCTCTCCAAGCAAAATGCGTGGTTTCAGACAATGATGTTCCCGCACCTGTTGCACCTGTTACGGCATTAATATGTACATCGTCGGTTAATTTTTTAGCATCTGCCAATGGCAATAAAGCCAATTGAATAGCCGTAGCAAAACAACCTGGATTAGCAATGTATTGCGCTTTTTTAATGGCTTCTAAATTCAATTCAGGTAATCCGTAAACGAATTCTTTACCTTCAAAAACAGCATCTTTGGTTAGTCTAAAATCATTACTTAAGTCAATAATTTTAGTGTGTGCCGCAAATTTGTTTTCTGATAAAAAACTTTTAGAATTGCCATGTCCTAAACACAAAAACAAAACATCAACGTTTGTGTTTAAAGTGTTGGTGAACAACAAATCGGTTTCTCCGTTTAAATCTTGGTGAATTTTATGTACAGGATTTCCAGCATTGGATGTACTGTATACAAAATCAATATTTACTTGAGGATGATGAATTAATAATCTGATTAACTCACCAGCAGTGTAACCTGCGCCTCCTATAATTCCTACTTGTATCATTATTCTCCGTTTACGTGGTAGTAAATTTTACTTTGATTGGCAGACAGTTTAATGAATCCTTTGGCTTCTTCGGCTGTCCAACCTTTATTCATTTCGCCATAACTTCCGAAAGAAGCATTCATTAAATCGTTTTTAGATGAAATACCATCAATCGCAAAACGATAAGGATGTAAACTCACAAATACATCGCCGTTTACATTCTTTTGTGAATCAATTAAAAACGCTTCTATGTTACGCATCACTGCATCTAAATATTGCCCTTCGTGTAACAACATACCGTACCAGTTAGACAAATATTCTTTATGGTGTTGTTGCCATTTGCTTAATACGTGTTTTTCTAAGGTATGGTGCGCTTTAATGATGATTAACGGCGCAGGAGCTTCAAATCCTACACGACCTTTAATACCAATAATAGTATCGCCTACGTGAATGTCTCTACCAATGGCATATTCCGAAGCTAAGTCATTTAGCTTTACAATATTGTTTACTGGTGAATCTGCTACATCATCAATTTTAACCAATTCTCCGTTTTCGAAAGTCAATTTCACTTTTGAAGATTCTGATTTTTTCAATTGACTTGGGTAAGCGCTGTCAGGCAACGGTAAGTGCGAAGTAATGGTTTCGCTACCGCCCACACTGGTTCCCCATAATCCTTTGTTTACAGAATATTGAGCTTTTTCCCACGACATACTTACGCCGTGTCCTTTTAAATATTCAATTTCTTCCTGACGAGATAATTTTAAATCTCTGATTGGAGTGATGATTTCAATTTCAGGAGCCAAAATTTGAAAAATCATATCAAAACGCACCTGGTCATTTCCTGCTCCGGTACTTCCGTGAGCAATATAACCCGCACCAATTTTTTTAGCAAAGTTTACAATTTCAATGGCTTGAACGATACGCTCGGCACTTACTGAAAGTGGATAAGTATTGTTTTTTAATACGTTACCAAAAATTAAGTATTTAACAACCTTAGTGTAAAAAGTTTCAACAGCATCAATATTCTGATAAGAAGTTACGCCCAAGGCAAAGGCTTTCTTTTCAATTTCTTTTTTCTCTTCAATTGTAAAACCACCTGTGTTAACGCTTACGGCATGCACTTCAAAACCTTGGTCTGCTGATAAATATTTGGCGCAATATGAAGTATCTAATCCTCCGCTGTAGGCTAAAACTAATTTTTTCATTATTCTTTACTTTTTAGTATCGTTTGATAAATATTTATTTTTTCTTTTTTAAGAAAAGTGCTTGCTTGATTTTTTTTAATCGCATTAAGACTTTTACATTAAAAGGATGATCTTTTATTTTTTCTTTTTTAGAATCCTCTGCCACATTTTTAGCTGCTTCCTCTTCCTTAGCTTTTTTCTCTTTTGGATCGTATAGCATTCCAGTACACAAACACATTTTGCGTTCGGTACGGGTTAAAATGTCAAAGTTTTTACAGGTTTGACATCCATTCCAAAAAGTAGGATCATCAGTTAGTTCACTAAAAGTTACTGGTCTGTAACCCAATTCATAATTGATTTTCATTACCGCTAATCCAGTGGTGATTCCAAATACTTTGGCGTCTGGATATAATTCCAATGAGTAATCAAAAATTTTCTTTTTTAGCGTTTTGGCCAACCCAATATTTCTAAAATCAGGGTGTACAATTAAGCCTGAGTGCGCCACGTATTTACCATGACTCCAAGCTTCTATGTAACAAAAACCAGCAAATTTTTCGCCATCTAAAGCAATAACAGCGTGGTTTTTTTCTAATTTAGAAATAATATATTCTGGGGTACGCTTGGCAATACCGGTACCACGTACCTTTGCCGATTCTTCAATCGTATCGCAGATTAATTGAGCGTATTTTGTATGAGATTTATTAGCAACAACAATTTCCATTTGTTGGTATATTTTTTAGTAAAATAATCAGTAAATAATTTGATTTGTAAGGAACGGAAATGGACTCGCCTATTTCCAAAAAAATATCGCGCACCCTTACGGACGGCGAAAAGAACGCGGAAGCACAACAAAACTGGTTAAGGAAACCTTTGCAGCATCTTTTGAAGTGTATATGTTGTGATAAGTTTGCATTAAAATAAAGACTTGAAATTAATATAATCTACGTTTTTATTATAACGAATACACGTTTTAAAAATTTAGCGCAAATGTAAGTTTTTTTTATGAATTAAATTTAATTTTAGTTTTCTTTTGCACAATAATCAAAGTGTGAAACCGTGCAAATGAGAACCTCTCGGAAATTTGAAATAAAAAATCCTAAAACAATAAAAGATCAATTGTTGCAATGGGGTAGTTATTGCCGAGAAGTCGTTTGGCTAGATTCCAATAATAATTCTTCGGAATATCAATCCTTTGAGGCGGTTTTAGCCGTGGATGCTTTTACGGCTATTCAAACTGATTATGTGGATGCTTTTAAAAAATTGCATGAATACCAAAAAAGTGTTCAAGATTGGATTTTTGGATACCTTACTTATGAGGTTAAAAATTCAATTGAAGATTTACACTCCAATAATTACGATGGTTTAGCATTTCCGGATTTGTTTTTTTTTCAGCCTAAAAAAATTATTTTTATTCAAAACAACCAATTGCATTTTGAGTATTTGAATTTTTGTTCCGACGAAATCGAAGAAGATTTTCAGACTATTGAAAGTTTATTTTTTCAAGAAATTTCACATCCTACAGCAATTTCTATTCAACAGCGCATCAGTAAAGAAGAATACTTACAAAAAGTACAGGCCTTACAAGAACATATTCACCGAGGGGATATTTATGAAGTGAATTTTTGTATGGAGTTTTTTGCAAAAAACGCTCCAATCAATCCTTTGAATACGTATCAAAAACTCAATCAAATTTCGCAAGCGCCTTTTTCGGTTTATTTTAAAAATCATCAACACTATTTACTGTGTGCTTCGCCAGAGCGTTATTTAAAAAAACAAGGCGAACAAATCATTTCGCAACCTATCAAAGGAACGGCTCCTCGTTCTTTGGATGAATCTGTCGATAAATCCAACAAAGAACAATTACAACACAATTTAAAAGAACGCTCCGAAAATATCATGATTGTAGATTTGGTTCGTAATGATTTGTCTAAAACGGCTCAAAAAGGAAGTGTGCAAGTACAAGAACTTTGTGGAGTGTACACTTACAAACAAGTGCATCAATTGATTTCAACGGTCAGTTCCAAATTGCACTCCGATTATTCGCCTGTTTCTGCCATAGAAAGTACTTTTCCCATGGGAAGCATGACAGGAGCTCCTAAAATATCAGCCATGCAACTCATTGAAAAATTCGAAGAAACCCAAAGGGGATTATACAGTGGAGCCGTAGGTTATTTTACCCCAACAGGCGATTTTGATTTCAATGTAGTGATTCGAAGCATTTTGTATAATGCTAAAAATCAATATCTTTCATTTTCTTCGGGAAGTGCCATTACCGCTTTGTCGGTACCGGAACAAGAATACCAAGAGTGTTTGCTTAAGGCACAAGCGATGAAAAATGTGTTAGAGTAAATTATTTCTCTTCCTTATAAAGAATGGTTTTATTTAGAAATTCTTCAATTAATATTTTTGGGGCACCGTACAAATGAATTTCTGCGTTGTTTTTAGCTTTCAGTCCAAAAATATCAGAAGCAAAAACGGAAATGTCGGCATGATTTTCTGCAATCAAAAAAGCTTCGGTATTGATTAGATTTTTAGCTGTTAATTGACCGTTTCCAGCCACGCGAATATTGGTGTTTTTACTATCTCCCTCAATAATTAATTTGCCTTTGTCTAGTATCGATAATTCTAGTTTATCTGCCTTTACCAAAGTTTTAATTTGTGCATTTTGTTTAGATTGAAGATACACTTCATTAGCTTTTATGTTGGCTTCTATTTTAGATTTATCGTTAGCAATTAGTTTGAATTTTTTAGCATTAATATTTAAGAAAGATTTTGAAAAGTCTTGATTGATAACTACTAAGGATGCTGTGTTTAATTCTTGAAAGGACTGAATAATAGATTCGTGTTTAGCCGTAATGCTTTTTAAACTATCGGTGTAGGTAATGGTGATTTTTAAGTCTTTGTATAAAGTAATGGTTTTGGAAGTGTATAATCTTACTTTATTACCAAAAGACTCTACAATAATGAATTCGTGTAGGTTGTCGTCTGCTTCGATTTCCACTTTGTTTTCGGAACCTTTAATAAGATTAACGGTTAAGTTGTCTTCGGTTTCAAGATCGATTAAACTTTTAAGTAAGGTAAATTCCGTAGTTACATTTTTAGAACCTTTTACTTTGGGTTTATTTTGAGAGAAAGATAATGAATGGAAAAATAAAATTATCAAAAGACAAAAAATCTTATTCATATCAATAGTTTAAGTTACTACAAACTTAATTCTTTTATGTAAAGATTGAAATCTAATATTCTATATAAAATCATAAATTTGCTTTCTTAAAACAATATATAATCTGGTGAACCACTACAATAAATTAAAAATACTTAACGATCCTATTTATGGATTCATTACTATACCCAATACTTTAATTTACGATTTAGTTCAGCATCCGTATTTTCAGCGATTAAGAAGAATTTCGCAAATGGGAATGTCTTCTTTGGTATATCCTGGGGCACATCATACCCGTTTTCATCATGCATTAGGTTGTTTACATTTAATGCAAAAAGTGGTGCAGGTACTTCGTTTTAAAGAAGTTTTTATTTCCGAAGAAGAAGAAAATGCCTTGTACATAGCGATTCTGTTACACGATATGGGACATGGTCCTTTTTCGCATGCTATGGAACACAGTATTGTAGAAGGAATTCATCACGAAGATATTTCGTTACAATTCATGAATAAACTGAATGAAGAGTTTGACGGAAAGTTAAGTTTGGCTATTGAAATATTTAAAGGGAATTATCACCGAAAGTTTTTATTGCACTTGATATCCAGTCAGTTAGATATGGATCGTATGGATTACTTAAAAAGGGATAGTTTTTATTCTGGAGTAGCCGAAGGAAACATCAATTCTGATCGATTAATACAAATGTTATCAGTAGTAGATGACCAATTAGTCGTAGAAGAAAAAGGAATTTATTCCGTGGAAAAATTTTTAGTATCCCGCAGGTTAATGTATTGGCAAGCCTATTTGCATAAAACGAGTTTAGCTGCCGAAATGATTTTAACTAAGATTTTAAAAAGAGCCAAAGAACTCACTCAACAAGGAAAAAAGTTGCCTTGTACCCGAGCGTTACAATATTTTATGGGGCAAAAATTAAGTAGTTCTGGATTTACTACCGAAATGTTGGAAAATTTTGCTCGATTAGATGATTATGATATTGTAGGAGCGATTAAAGAATGGCAATACGAGGATGATTTTATATTAAAAGAATTGTGTAGAATGTTAATCAATAGGGATTTACTTAAAATAAAAATGAGTTCCGATAAAATAGAACCTGCAGAAGTGAACGAATTGATTCAGCAAGTATCTAAAAAATATCAATTATCTAAGACAGAATCGTCTTATTTTGTGTTTACAGGAGCTGTGGATAATAAGGCTTACAATAAAAAAGGAGTTCCTATACAAATTTTAATGAAAGATAGAACAATAAAAGATGTAACAGATGCCTCGGATCAGTTGAATTTAAAGGCTTTATCTAAAACAGTAACCAAGTATTTTATTTGCTTCCCAAAAGTACTGGCGTAAAAATAATAATTCATCTAATTTTTATATTTTTGTCGCCATGAAGTTTACAGCGCAACAAATAGCGGATATTTTAAAAGGTGAGGTAATTGGTGATTCCTTTACCGAAGTTTATAAATTATCAAAAATAGAGGAAGGCGTAGAAGGTTCTTTAACTTTCCTATCTAATCCTAAGTATACTAATTATATATATTCCACTCAGGCTTCAATAGTTATTGTTAATCATTCTTTTGTTCCAGAAAACGAAGTAAAAACTACCTTAATTAAGGTAGAGGATGCTTATAAAGCCTTTTCAACTTTATTAGAGTTTTATAATCAAATTAAATTGAGTAAATCTGGAATAGAAACCCCTTCGTTTATTTCTGATTCTGCGGTTTACGGAAATAATATATATGTAGGGGCGTTTAGCTATATCGGGAACAATGTTGTTATTGGAAATAATGTAAAAATTTATCCGAATACTTTTATTGGAGATAATGTAAAAATCGGAGACAATGTAATTTTGTTTTCGGGAGTTAAGATTTATTCTGAAAGTATTATAGGAAATAATTGTAATATACATTCGGGTACCATTATTGGTTCCGATGGTTTTGGGTTTGTTCCAGATAAGGAGGGAAATTATTCAAAAATTCCTCAAATAGGCAATGTAATCATAGAAGATGATGTAGAAATTGGTGCTTGCTCTACTATAGATAGAGCTACATTAGGATCCACCATTATCAAAAAAGGAGTAAAGTTGGATAACCAAATTCAAATTGCTCACAATGTAGAAATAGGAGAAAATACCGTTATTGCGGCACAAACAGGAATAGCAGGCTCAACAAAAATAGGTAAAGGTTGTGTGATTGGTGGTCAAGTAGGCATCAGTGGACATTTAGTTATTGGAGATCGAGTTAAAATTCAAGCCCAATCAGGTATTGGACGCAACATAAAAAATGACGAGGTATTGCAAGGAAGCCCCGCACTTGGATATGCAGACTACAATAAGTCTTATGTTCATTTTAAAAACTTGCCAAAAATTGTAAAAGAAATCGATTCGTTACAGAAGAATAAATAATATTTTAATGACAAGTCAAAAAACAATAAAAAATCCCGTTTCCTTATCAGGTGTTGGACTTCATACCGGTAAACAAGTAAACATGACTTTTAAACCTGCCGAAATTAATAGTGGGTTTACATTTGTTAGGGTAGATTTAGAAGATAAACCAGCAATTAAAGCGGACATCACCTACGTACAAAGTACCAATAGAGGTACTAATCTGGTAAATAAAGGAGTAAGTGTTCAAACTACAGAACATGTTTTAGCGGCTTTAGTTGGTTGTGATTTAGATAACGTTATTATTGAATTAGATAATTCTGAACCTCCGATTTTAGATGGTTCTTCTAAGTTTTTTGTAGAAGCCCTTGAAAAAGCAGGGATGGTGGAACAAAACGCCATCAGAGAGGTTTATGAGGTAAAAGAAATTATTTCTTACAAAGACGAAGAAACAGGTAGTGAAATTGTAATCATGCCAGCGGATACTTATCAAGTGGTTACTATGGTTGACTATGGTACCAAGGTATTGGGAACGCAAAATGCCTGCATTAACCATATGTCTGAATTTAAACAAGAAATTGCAGATGCCCGTACTTTTAGCTTTTTACACGAGTTAGAAATGCTGTTAGATAATGGCTTAATCAAAGGAGGTGATTTGAATAATGCAATAGTTTATGTAGATAAAGAAATCAGTCCAGAAACCGTTGAAAAATTAAAAATAGCTTTTAATAAAGATAAAATATCTGTTAAATCTAACGGTATTTTAGATAACCTTACTTTGCACTATCCTAACGAGGCGGCTCGTCATAAATTATTAGATGTTATTGGAGATTTGGCATTAGTAGGAACTCGAATTAAAGGAAAAGTAATAGCCACCAAACCAGGTCATTTTGTAAACACAGAATTTGCTAAAAAATTATCTGGAATTATTAAGGCAGAACAAAGAAATCCATCGTTCTTTTATGATTTAACAAAAGAACCATTGATGGATATTCATCAAATTATGGCCATGTTGCCACACCGACCTCCGTTTTTGTTGATTGATAAGATTTTTGAAATCTCAGAAACCAAGGTAGTGGGAATGAAAAACGTAACTATGAATGAAGACTTCTTCATAGGACATTTTCCGGGAGCACCCGTAATGCCTGGAGTTTTAATTATTGAAGCGATGGCTCAAACAGGGGGGATTTTAGTATTGAGTACCGTTCCAGATCCAGAAAATTACTTGACTTATTTTATGAAAATAGATAATGTTAAGTTTAAACATAAAGTATTACCAGGAGATACGTTAGTATTTGATTGTAATTTGATTACGCCTATCCGAAGAGGAATTTGTCACATGAGTGCCAATGCTTATGTAAATGGAAAGTTAGTAACGCAAGCCGAGTTGATGGCGCAAATAGTAAGAAAAAGCCAATAAAAAAGTAAATATGAATCAACCATTAGCTTACGTTCATCCAGGAGCAAAAATTGCCAAAAATGTGGTTATTGAACCTTTTACTACCATTAATAACAATGTAGTTATTGGGGAAGGCACTTGGATAGGATCGAATGTTACCATTATGGAAGGTGCTCGAATTGGTAAAAATTGTAACATTTTTCCTGGCGCAGTGATTTCAGCAATTCCTCAGGATTTAAAATTTGGAGGCGAAGAGTCTTTAGCCGTAATAGGCGACAATACTACCATTCGAGAATGTGTAACTGTAAACAGAGGAACCGTAGCTTCGGGGCAAACCGTAATTGGAAACAATTGTTTGATTATGGCGGCAGCACATATTGCTCATGATTGTGTAATTGGTAACAATGTAATTATTGTAAATGGAGTGCTTTTAGGAGGACACGTTAACATTGGTAATCATGCCATTATTGGAGGATTATCAGCCATTCATCAATTCATACAAGTGGGTGATCATGCCATGATTTCAGGAGGGTCATTATTAAGAAAAGACGTACCACCTTATACCAAAGCAGCAAAAGAGCCATTATCTTATGTAGGTATAAACTCTGTAGGATTAAGAAGAAGAGGTTTTACTTCTGAAAAAATCCGTGAGATTCAGAATATTTATAGAATCTTGTATCAAAAAAATTACAATACCACTCAAGCCATCGGAATTATCGAAGCAGAAATGGAAGCAACCCCAGAAAGAGACGAAATTTTAATGTTCATCAGAAATTCTTCACGAGGAATCATGAAAGGATATACGGGGTCTTATTAAATATGATTAAAAGATTGAAAAATTAAAGGATTTAAAAATCACTAATGGCTATTGGCTATTGCCTAATGCCTCAAAAAATAAAATAACAAATTAAAAAATGGCAACAACAGCAGACATCAGAAATGGATTATGTATTAAGTTTAATCATGATATCTATAAAATTATAGAATTTCTTCATGTTAAACCAGGTAAAGGACCTGCTTTTGTAAGAACAAAATTAAAAAGCTTAACCAATGGAAAAGTGTTAGATAATACCTTTTCGGCAGGTCATAAAATAGAAGAAGTAAGAGTAGAAACCCATAAGTTTCAATTTTTGTATCCAGAAGGTGATCAATTTCACTTTATGCACGCAGAAACCTACGAGCAAATTACTTTAAATAAAGAGGTGTTAGACGCTCCAGATTTATTAAAAGAAGGAGAAAATGTAATGGTAATCATTAATGCAGAAACAGAAGCTCCACTAGCAGTGGAAATGCCTTCATCGGTAGTATTAGAAGTTACTTACGCAGAGCCTGGAGTAAAAGGAAACACAGCAACCAATGCTACCAAACCTGCCACTGTTGAAACAGGCGCAAGCATAAATGTTCCTTTATTTATTAACGAAGGCGATAAAATTAAAATAGATACGGCAACCTACGCTTACCAAGAGCGGGTAAAATAAATACAGCATGAAGTTTCCTGAATTATACACCCTTGAAAAAATCGCATCCCTTATTGGTAGTCGATTTGTTGGAGATGCCAACTTTCCAGTTTATGGAACTAACGAAATTCATGTGGTAGAGTCAGGAGACATTGTTTTTGTAGATCATCCAAAGTATTACGATAAAGCTTTACAATCAGCAGCTACGATTATTTTAATCAATAAAGAAGTAGACTGTCCAGAAGGTAAAGCTTTATTGATTTCCGACGATCCTTTTCGTGATTTTAATAAAATCAATAATTATTTTAAGCCATTTATTCCTGCAAATTCTAGTGTTTCGCACACTGCGACAATCGGAGAAGGAACTATGATTCAGCCGAATGTATTTGTTGGGAATCATGTAAAAATCGGAAAGAACTGTTTGATACATCCTAATGTAGCGATATATGATTATACGGTTATCGGAGACAACGTAACGATTCACTCAGGAACGGTATTAGGAGCAGATGCTTTTTATTATAAAAAACGTCCCGAAGGTTTTGATCAGTTAAAGTCGGTAGGAAGGGTAGTTATAGAAAACAATGTACACTTAGGAGCCTTATGCACCATTGATAAAGGAGTAACCGGAGATACTACTATAGGCGAAGGAACTAAAATAGACAACCAAGTACACGTGGGGCACGATACCGTTATTGGTAAAAAGTGTTTAATTGCATCACAAACAGGAATTGCGGGTTGTGTAGTTATCGAAGACGAAGTAACGCTTTGGGGACAAGTAGGAATTACCAGCGGAATTACCATAGGTAAAAAAGCTGTTGTTTTTGCGCAATCAGGGGTTTCAAAATCCATAAATGGCGAAAAAAATTATTTTGGTTCACCAGCGCAAGAATCCAGAGAACAATTAAAACAATTAGCGAATATTAAGCTAATTCCTAATTTATTAGATAAGTTAAACGAATAAATATCATATAAAAAAAACAAATAGCCATGAGCGTTTTAGTAAATAAGGATTCAAAAATTATAGTACAAGGTTTTACAGGTAGCGAGGGTACTTTTCACGCTTCTCAAATGATTGAGTACGGAACCAATGTGGTAGGAGGAGTTACTCCAGGAAAAGGAGGAACTACTCATTTAGATAAACCTGTTTTTAATACCGTAAAAGATGCGGTTGAACAAGTAGGTGCAGATACTACCATTATTTTTGTACCTCCTGCTTTTGCTGCCGATGCGGTTATGGAAGCTGCCGATGCAGGTATCAAAGTAATTATTACAATTACCGAAGGAATTCCAGTGGCAGATATGGTAAAAGCATATGCTTTTGTAAAATCAAAAGGTGCTACTATGATTGGGCCAAATTGTCCAGGAGTTATTACACCAGGTGAAGCCAAAGTAGGAATTATGCCTGGATTTGTTTTCAAAAAAGGAAATGTGGGTATTGTTTCAAAATCAGGAACATTAACTTACGAAGCTGCTGATCAAGTAGTAAAACAAGGCCTAGGAATTACTACCGCTATTGGAATCGGAGGAGATCCAATCATTGGAACAACCACTAAAGAAGCTGTTGAATTATTAATGAACGATCCTGAAACTCATTGTATTGTAATGATTGGTGAAATCGGAGGTCAATTAGAAGCAGATGCCGCAAAATGGATAAAAGCCAATGGCAATAAAAAACCAGTAATTGGTTTTATTGCAGGTGAAACCGCACCCAAAGGAAGAACTATGGGACACGCGGGGGCTATTGTTGGTGGTGCTGACGATACAGCTGAAGCTAAAAAACGCATCATGAAAGAATGTGGAATTCACGTAGTGGATTCTCCTGCACAAATCGGAAAAAAAGTAAAAGAAGTATTAGGATAACAAGTTAAATCAATTCAAAACACCATGAAATTATTACAAGGAAAAGTAGTTATTATTACCGGAGCCAGTAGAGGAATTGGAAAAGGAATTGCCGAAGTTTTTGCTAAACACGGAGCGAACATTGCCTTTACCTATAGTTCATCGGTAGAAGCGGCTCAGGCATTAGAAAAAGAATTGAATTTAATGGGAATTAAAGCTGTTGGATATCAATCAGATGCGGGTAGTTTTGAAGGAGCTCAAAAATTTGTAGATGCAGTAATTTCGGAATTTGGACACATAGATGTAGTGATTAATAATGCGGGAATTACCAAAGATAATTTGTTAATGCGTATGTCCGAGGCGGATTTTGATTCGGTTATTGAAACCAACTTAAAATCGGTTTTTAACATGACCAAAGCCGTACAAAAACAATTATTAAAACAACGTTACGGTTCCATTATTAACATGAGTTCTGTAGTAGGTGTTTCTGGTAACGCAGGACAAACCAACTACGCAGCTTCAAAGGCAGGAGTTATCGGATTTACCAAATCAGTAGCTTTAGAATTAGGTTCTAGAAACATCCGTTGTAATGCCATTGCGCCAGGATTCATAGAAACGGAAATGACTGCTAAATTAAATCCAGAAGTAGTAAAAGGTTGGAGTGATGGTATTCCATTAAAAAGACCAGGTACTACTACCGATGTCGCTAATGCTTGTTTGTTTTTAGCTTCGGACATGAGTGCTTATGTTTCTGGACAAGTTTTAAATGTTTGCGGAGGAATGTTAACCTAGATTCTTGAAATGCTAATTGTTTAATGGATACCGTAAATATTTTATTGGTCATTTTTTCGGTACTATTAGCTTTAGCTTTATCATATTATCAATATTTTTATAAAGCCAAAAATCATACTTCAATAGTGTGGTTTTTGGCTTCTTTACGTTTTACAGCGTTCTTTTTGTTGTTACTTTTATTGATTAATCCCAAAATCAAAAAAGAAATAACCCAAACCATTCAGCCTATATTGTATGTGTTGTTAGACAATTCTTCTTCCATCAATGAATTAAAACAGTCCCAAAATGTTCAGCAGGTTTATCAAACATTTTCCGAAAGTGAAAAGTTAAAATCACATTTTGCCATACAATATTTTACTTTTGGTACAGGGATTAATCTTTTTAAAACTTTAGATTTTTCCGAAAAATCAACACATATTTCTCAAGTAGGGGATTATTTTAAAAAACATACGGCTGCAAAAAACACTCCTTTAGTTTTAGTAACCGATGGTAACCAAACTCAAGGCAAAGATTATATTCATAGTTTTTCTTCGGACATCAATGTTTTTCCTGTAGTTGTTGGAGATACCATACCATGGAATGACTTATCAATCACTCAGGTTAATGCTAATGAATATGCTTTGCAAAACAATCTTTTTCCAATAGAAGTATTAGTAAATTATAGTGGAAATCAAAAATCAATCACCAGCGAGTTGGTTATTGAACATCAAAATCAAGTCATTTATAAAGAACAAGTTTCTTTTTTAAATCAAGAAAAGTCAAAAGTAGTAACCACTACTTTATTGGCAAATAAAATAGGATTACAACAGTATAAGGTCTCGTTAAAGCCTTTTGTTAACGAAAAAAATATTTACAACAATACTAAGAATATAGCCGTTGAAGTAATCAATCAAAAAAGTAAGATTGCCATAATTTCTAACATCACCCACCCAGATATGGGCGTTTTAAAACGAGCCATTGAAAAAAATAAGTATAGAGAGGTTGTGTTGCTAAAACCTGCCGAAGTTAAAGAGGTGTCGGATTACGATTTGTTGATTGTTTATCAGCCCAATGCTAAATTTACCCAATTGTTTCAACAAGCTAAAAATAAACAGATTAATACTTGGATAATAACAGGAAAACAAACCGATTATTTGTGGCTAAATCAAATAAATTCAGATTATACTTTTAATGCCGTTTCACAATCAGAAAACTACAAACCCCTTTTGCAAAAGGATTTTTCATTATTTGTGATTGATGAAACCTTGTTTAAAAATTATCCTCCTTTAGAAAATGCTTATTTAAGAATTCAAGCCAAAGTAGTTACAAAGGATATGTTACAATCAGCCATTAGAAACGTAACTACACAAATGCCCTTACTTTCCTTTGTAGAAAATAATGCCTATCGTAGGGCTTATTTATTCGGAGAAAATATTTGGAAATGGCGCATGCAAACTTATTTAGATACTCAGAAATTTGATGCCTTTGATGGAATGATTAATCAAGTGGTTCAGTATTTATCTTCTAAAGAGGCTAAAAAACGTTTGGTGGTTCAGGCAGAAAAGTGGTTTAATGCTTCGGACAAAATATTTATCTCTGCCCGATTTTTTAATAAGAATTACGAATTAGATCCGCAGGCTCAGTTAACCATAACTTTAACTCATACCGCAACAAATAAACAAAAGCAATACGATTTGTTAAAGTCTGAACAAGATTTTAAAGTGCACTTTGAAGATTTGTTGCCAGGAAAATATCAATATCAAATTACTGAAAAAAGAACCCAAGAGAGCGTTAAAGGTTATTTTGAAGTAGTGGAATACGATATGGAAAAACATTTTGTGAATGCCAATTATTTAGCTTTAAAACAATTGTCGGAAATTAATAAGGGTAGTTTGTATACCACCAATCAAACCTCAAAATTGATTGATGATTTATTAAAAAATGAAAATTATAAACCCATCCAAAATACGGTAATTAAAAACACCTCATTAATCGATTGGAAATATTTGTTGATTACCTTAGCGCTTTTATTTTCGGTGGAATGGTTTACTAGAAAATATGTAGGATTGTTGTAAAAAAGTAAAATATGAAGATTAATAATTTAGGTAGATATTCAATTATTGCAGGTTATACCTTATGGTTTTTAGCTTTGTCGTTTTTTTTAAGAGTAATATTTTTTGTTTGGCAATCCGATGAGGTTTCGTGGAATGTTTTAGATTTTTTAAGAACGATATTTACAGGATTCTTTTTTGATTTAGGAACGATTAATTATGTGCTTTTTTCGGGAATATTGTATTTAACTTTATTTCCACAACGGTTTTCAGGTACCTTGTTAGATAAAATATTGGTGTACTTTTTTTCCGTTTTAACCCTGTTCATTTTAGTGTTTACCTTTTTTGCCGAAATTACTTTTTGGGAAGAATTCAGAAACAGATTCAATTTTATAGCGGTTGATTATTTGATTTATACCCACGAAGTAGTTAAAAATATCGAGCAATCCTATCCGTTATCTATTTTGGTTCCCTCCATTGCAATTTTGACTTTTTTCTTTATTTATCTATTTCATAAGTTCAATTTTTATAAAGATACCTTTACGCAAACGTCAACCTTAAAACAAAAATTAATTGTTTCAGGAACCAGTGTATTTATATTCTATTTGTTTACCGCTTTTATAACCAATAATCAAGCAGAATGGTCTACCAACAGATATAATTCAGAAATATCTAAATCAGGAATTTATTCGTTTTTCTCGGCGTTCAGAAACAACCAAATGCTATATCCTGATTTTTATACTTCTTTACCAGACAAAGAAGCTTTTGGAATCATCAGAAACCAATTAAAAGATTCAAATGCAAAATTTATTTCGGATTCTTTAAGCATCAAAAGAAGTATTTCAGCTTCAGCACTTAACGAAGCCTTGGCAAATAAAAATGTGGTTTTAGTTTTAATGGAAAGTATGAGTGCTAGTTTTATGCAAACTTTTGGTAACGAAAACAACATCACTCCTGTATTAGATAGCTTGTCACAAAAAAGCTTGTTCTTTTCTAACCTATATGCCACCGGTACACGTACCGTAAGAGGTATGGAAGCCATGACTTTATCTATACCTCCAACACCTGGGCAAAGTATCGTAAAACGTCCCGAAAATCATAATTTATATACCGTGGCGAGTGTGTTTAAAGCTCAAAATTACAGATGTAATTTCTTTTACGGTGGAGATGGTTATTTTGATAATATGAATAGCTTTTTTGGAGGCAATGGTTTTCATATTTATGACAGAGGTCGAGGTAGTGTATTAAGTGATGAGATTAAAATGACCAGAAACAACATCAACGATGATGAAGTTTCTTTCGAAAATGCTTGGGGAATTTGCGACGAAGACATTTACAACAAAATGATTAAAGCCGCAGATTTATCTTATAGCAAAAAAGAGCGTTTTTTTAATTTTGTAATGACCACTTCTAACCATCGTCCTTACACATATCCAGAAAAGAAAATTGATATTCCATCCGGAACAGGTCGTGATGGGGCTGTAAAATACTCTGATTATGCTCTAGGACAATTGCTTAAAAAATCAAGTGCTAAACCATGGTTTAAAAATACCGTATTTGTAATTGTTGCGGATCATTGCGCCAGTAGTGCAGGTAAAGATGCTATTGATGTAGCTAATTATCACATACCCGCTTTAATTGTAAATCTACCGGAAAGCCATCATCAAAAAGTAGAAAAATTATGTTCACAAATAGACATTATGCCTACTTTGTTTAATCTTATGGGATGGAATTTCCAATCTAATTTTTTTGGTAAAAATGTGTTGAATCCTAATTTTGAAGAAAGAACATTTGTGGCAACCTACAGAAAATTGTCATTAATGAAAGGCAGTCAAATAATGGTTTTATCCGACCAAAAAAGACAAGATTTTTATCAATGGAATAAAGCCGATAACAGCTTAACTTCCATTCCTATGAATCAGTCATTTTTAAATGAAGCCATTGCATGGTATCAAACCGCCGATTATTTGTTTACCCATAAATTGTTGAAATAATGCAGTACTTACACTTTATTGTTAATCCAATTTCTGGTAAAGGTAAACACAATATCAGCCTAAATTTTATACATCAGTTTTTTGATAAAGAACAGTATAAAATAGAAGTAGTTTATTCAGGGCATAAAAAACATGCAGTTGAACTGGCAAAGCAAGCAGTAACTCAAAATCCGGATGTGATAGTAGCTTGTGGAGGTGATGGAACCATAAACGAAGTAGCATCGGCATTGGTAGGCACTTCCATTCCGTTGGGCATAATACCCGTAGGTTCCGGAAACGGATTAGCGTCTAATTTGCAAATTTCCAGAAATATTCAAAAAGCTTTTCAAACCCTAAAAGGTTTAAAGCCCTCTAATATTGATGTGGGCAGTGTAAATGGAATTTACTTTTTCAGTAATATGGGTTTGGGTATAGATGCTTTAATTATTAAAAAATACGAAAGTTTTCCTACCCGAAGTTTATATACTTACGTAAAAGCCTCTTTGTTTTCGGCCACGCAATACAAACCGCGTAAAGCAACAGTCAGTTTGAATAACCAACAATTTGAGATTCGTCCGTTTTTGCTTTTTGTATCCAATTCCAACGAAATGGGTTACAACATGAGTTTAACACCCAAAGCCAGTTTGCAAGATGGTTTGTTGGATGTATTGGCGATACCTAAAACCACCTTCCTGCAAAAATTATATTTTGGAGGATTGATTTTAAGCAAAAAAGTTGAAAAATTTAAAAAAGCACAAATCCACCAAACGCAACAACTAACCGTTCATTTTCAAGACAATCAGTCTGTTGAAGCACAAATAGATGGCGAATTTTATAGTTTAGAGTCGCAAATCATAAACATTGAATTACTACCTAAAGCTTTAAAAGTAATTACGGATTAATATATTTGGTAATGTGATCCAAAAAATGAGGCAGTTCTAACTGCCTTTTTTATTTGCATATCCAGACGGATGGTTATTGCCTAAAATCCGCGTTAAGGACGGAGCCATTATTGGAGCTCTTTTTTATGAAATGCAATGAAATAAAAAAAGCGACTGGCGACGGCCTGACCCGCCTAAGCGGGGAACGCCCAAATAGTTATGGGTATTAAGCTGTCGGCAATGAGCTGCGAGCACTAGTTATCTCAATTTAAAAAAATAGCCAATACCTAACACCCAACGTCCAAAAACCCATCACCCAAAACTTAACACCCAGTACCCTTTACCCAAAACCTGATTTTATGCGAAATTGTGCGTAAAAAAACGTGGATAAGCATAGTATTCTGTAATATTTTTCTATTTTAGTGGCTACTTAAAAAAATGTTAAAAATGCTTAATCAAAGAAGAGTAATCATAGAAAACGTTTACCCGCAATTGGATGGCGGAGTAAATTTTATTAAAAGGGTAGTTGGTCAACAAATTGAAGTTACCGCAGATGTATTAGCAGATGGTCATGATACCATTGAAAGTGCGATTCGTTTTAAACATGAAGGTGATTCTGTTTGGGGTGAATCCCGAATGTATGGAGTAGGTAATGAAGTGCGTAAAGGTCATTTTACCGTTGATAAACAAGGATTTTATAGTTATTATGTAGAGGGCTGGGTAGATTATGCTTTAAGCTGGTTACACGGAACGGAAAGAAAAATTCGTGATGGGCAATATGTAAAGTCTGAATTGTTAGAAGGCGCTCAATACATTAAAAATATTATTGATAAAACCAATGATCACGAAAAATACGTATTGAATGAATTGATTTATTTTTTCACCAACGAAAGTGAATACCATCATGCGATTGACGAACACCGTTTGTCTGAACTAGGAGGTATTTTTCATAAGTATCCCGAAAAAATATTAATGAATCAATCTGCGGAACTAAAAGTTTATGTAGATCGTCAAAAAGCATTGTTTAGTACCTGGTATGAATTCTTTCCACGTTCAGCTTCGCAACAAGAAGGTGTTCATGGGACTTTTAAAGATTGTGAGCACATTTTGCCAAAAGTGGCTGAAATGGGTTTTGATACGTTGTATTTTCCACCCATTCATCCTATTGGGGAAGTAAACAGAAAAGGAAAAAACAATGCTACGGTGGCTGGACCAGATGATGTAGGTTCGCCATGGGGAATCGGTTCACAATTTGGAGGACACGCTTCGGTACATCCGCAATTAGGTACCGTGGAGGATTTTAAATCGTTAGTTCAAAAAGCAAAAGAATACGGAATAGAAGTAGCAATGGATTTTGCTTTACAGGCGGCTCCGGATCACCCATATGTAAAACAACATCCGGAATGGTTTAAATGGAGACCAGATGGAACTGTGCAGTATGCTGAAAATCCGCCAAAAAAATATCAAGATATTTTACCTATTTATTACGAAACTAAAGCATGGAAAAAACTTTGGAAAGAGTTATTAGATGTGATGTTGTATTGGGTAGAAGAGTGCGATATTAAAATATTCAGAGTGGATAACCCGCATACCAAACCGTTTTATTTTTGGGGTTGGTTAATTGACGAAGTAAAAAAGAAACATCCAGATGTGTTGTTTTTAGCGGAGGCATTTACGGCTCAAAAAATTATGATGGAATTAGGTAAACAAGGATTTACACAATCGTACACTTATTTTACTTGGAGAACCAGTAAATGGGAAATTCAAGATTATGTAAATGAATTGACAAAAACCACTTTCCGAGAATTTTTCAGACCTAACTTTTGGCCAAATACACCCGATATTAACCCAGGTCATTTACAATACGGAAACGAAGCCATTCACATGATTCGTTACTTTTTGGCAGCAACGTTAAGTTCTAACACGGGTATTTATGGGCCTGTTTTTGAACAAATGGTTTCCGATGCGTTACCAGGACGCGAGGAGTACATGGACTCTGAAAAATATCAAATCAGAAAATGGAATTGGTATGTAGACAATAAAGTGACTAACATTATTGGAAAAGTAAATCGTATTAGAAAAACACAAACCTCTTTACAACAAACTAATAACATTCATTTTTGCGATACTGATAACGACAATATTATTGCATATTACAAATTCGATGACAACAAAGCCAATGAAACATTAATGATTGTTTCCTTAGATCCACACCACACACAACAAGGTTGGGTTAAGTTGCCGTTGCATGATTTAGGTGTTTGGGAAGGGCATCGATTAGAAATGCAAGATTTAATCACAGGAGCTACCTACTCTTGGGATAAACAATGGTGTTTTGTAGATTTAAACCCAGGCTTGCCTTTCCATCTATTCAAAATCAATAAATAAAACCAACAACTAAAACTAATACAAAAGCTATGGATATATCTGGATTAGAGAACTTTAAAGTGCCCTATGTTTTTGATGCTTCATGGGAACATGTTTTTGAACACAAAGAATTTAAAAACATACTTTCTTCGAATATTTTAGAACAATACATTGTAAGCAAACGTTGGTTTGGCGGTAAGTCCAGCACGTTGAAATACATTGATATTATAGACTTATTTAAGTTGCATTCCGACGAGCATACTTATTACGGTTTATTATTAGAGGTGAATTTTAAAGAAGCTTTCTTTCAAAATTATTTTATTCCAATTGCTTTTGTAGAAGACTATTCTTCGGCAGATATGGTAATAGCACCTATGCTGTTAGATGGTAAAGAAGGATACGTTATTGATGCTTTACATCAAGAAGATTTCCGAAGAATGATGTATAATAAGATCTTGCACTGCAGAGATGAGCAAGTTCAAGGTTCTGTATTGTTTCACAGAAGTGATACTTTGTTAGGAAATGAATACCAATCTTCTCGATTTATGGGAGTAGAGCAAAGTAATACGTCTATCATTTACAATGAAAAATTTGTAATGAAGTTTTTCAGACGGATTTATTTTGATACCAATCCCGATTACGAAGTAAATCGATTTTTGTCAGAAGTAATGAAGTTTCAGTATACGCCTAAGTATAAAGGAAGTATCAATATGCTTTCCGACAACGAAGACATTACTTTGGCATTAATGCAAGAAATGGTTCCTAATCAAGGTGATGCGTGGGAATACATGAAAAAAGAAATGTATACCGTTTTTGATAATTTGCAACATAAAAACGTAGCCATTTATGACTTGCCACAAGTAAAATTATTTAAGCGTTTAGAAATTGAAGATGTTCCGCATGTAATCATTGATTGGGTAGGAGCTTCTATTTTTCATAGAGTAAAAACCTTAGCGATTAGAACTGCACAAATGCATATTGCTTTAGGAGGAGACATTCATGATACTGCTTTTACGCCAGAAACCTATAGTGGAGATTATACCGTTTGGTTAAAAAATAGATTAACCTATCAGTTTCAAAATCGCGTAAATACGATTGAAAACAATTTACATAAGCTAGAAGGTTTATCGTTAGACTTAGCACATAAATTCTTAAATCATAAAAAAGAGATTCGTAAACACTTTTTAAAATTTGATTGGCATAAAATGAAAAGTGAGCGTATTCGTATACACGGAGATTATCACTTGGGTCAAGTTTTAGTAAATGGAGACGATTTCTTTTTATTGGATTTTGAAGGAGAACCCGAAAACACCATTATGGATAGAAAGGTAAAACAACCCCCATTAAAAGATGTGGCGGGAATGTTCCGTTCTTTCCATTATTCTATTTATGCAACCATATTTAATAATCCTGATGATTTTCCATTTCCTCAAAAAGATTTGTTTTACGCAGGGGAATTGTTGTACAAATATTTTGTAGGGGTATTTTTAAACTCATACATTAAATTAGTACAATCACATAATTTGAATATTGGATATTCGCACGAAATAGATTTCTTTTTACGTTACTGCATGTTAGAAAAAGCAGTGTATGAATTAGGCTACGAATTAAACTCAAGACCCAAGTGGGCAGTTATTCCTTTAGAGGGAATCGCGAGCATCATGGAGTATTAAATTGTGAATGATGAATTGTGAATGATGAATTTGAATTTTTAATTGCCAAAAAATAAAACTATTGCATATTGCCTTTTGGCTAGTGCCTAAAAAAAACTAATTACCAATTACTAACAACTAATCACTTAAAATATTAATAATGAGCGACAACGTAAAACCATATTCTCTTTTTACTGATTTTGATATTAGTTTATTCAAAATGGGTAAACACTACAGATTATATAACAAATTAGGCTCGCACGTGGTTGAAGTAGACGGCGTTAAGGGAGTTTATTTTGCGGTATGGGCACCCTCGGCAAAAAATGTATCAGTAGTAGGGGATTTTAATTTTTGGTTAGAAGGAGATCATCCTTTATACGTTCGTTGGGATGGCTCTGGAATTTGGGAAGGTTTTATTCCTGGTTTAACCGAAGGAACGTTGTATAAATACAAAATTCATTCACACAATAACAATATTAAAACAGAAAAAGCAGATCCTTTTGCACGTTATTGTGAACATCCACCAAAAACAGCTTCGGTAGTTTGCGATCCTAAACATCAGTGGAAAGATAATGATTGGATGAGCAAAAGAGCTTCGGTAAATAGTTTAGACAAACCGATTTCGGTATACGAAGTACATTTGGGATCTTGGAAAAAAAGAATCGACGAAAACCGTTCTTTAACTTATAAAGAATTGGCCGAGGATTTAGTAAACTATTTAAAAGAGATGAATTTTACCCACGTAGAATTCATGCCTGTAATGGAATATCCTTATGATCCATCATGGGGATATCAATTAACAGGATATTTTGCTCCTACTTCACGCTTTGGTGAACCACAGGATTTAAAATTCTTAATAGATGTTTTACACCAAAATGACATTGCGGTAATTTTAGATTGGGTACCCTCGCATTTTCCGAGCGATGCTCATGGATTAGGATTTTTTGATGGTTCTCATTTATACGAACATCCAGACATTCGCAGAGGATATCATCCCGATTGGAAAAGTTTGATTTTTAATTACGGACGTAACGAGGTAAGAGCCTTTTTAATTAGTAATGCTGCCTTTTGGATGGATCAATATCATGTGGATGGATTGCGTGTAGATGCCGTAGCCTCTATGTTATACCTTGATTATTCAAGAGAAGAGGGTGAATGGGAGCCGAATATGTTTGGTGGTCGCGAAAATTTAGAAGCTATATCCTTCCTAAAAGAATTAAACGAAGAATTGTATTTATCGTTTGACGGAATACAAATGATAGCCGAAGAATCTACTTCATTCCCGATGGTTTCCAGACCTACATTTTTAGGAGGTTTAGGATTCAGTATGAAATGGATGATGGGTTGGATGCACGACACTATTGAATATTTCTCCAAAGAACCGATTTATCGCAGATACCATCAAAACGATGTTACTTTTAGTATGAATTATGCATTTACCGAAAACTTTATGTTACCCTTATCGCACGATGAGGTAGTTTACGGAAAACAATCCATGATTTATAAAATGCCCGGCGATGAATGGCAACGTTTTGCTAATTTAAGATCGATGTATAGCTATATGTTTACCCATCCGGGGGCTAAATTGTTGTTTATGGGAGCAGAATTCGGACAAACTTCTGAATGGAATTTCCAACAAAGTTTAGATTGGCATTTATTAGAATACGGTTTTCATAGTGGAATGAAAAATCTAATATCAGATTTGAATAAATTATACCGTTCAGAACCAGCCTTGTACGAAAAACAATTCTCACACGAAGGTTTTGAATGGATTAACCATAATGATTATGAAAATTCTTGCATGTCATACATCAGAAAAGGCAATAATCCCGAGGAAGAATTATATATAGTTTGTAATTTTACCCCCATTCTTAGAGAGGGGTATCGAATAGGAGTGAATAAAAAAGGAAAATTAACCGAAGTTTTCAATTCCGATAGTGTAAAATACGAAGGAGCAGGAAATTTAAATTCAATAATAAATACAGAAGCAATAGAATATGATGGCCGTAATCATTCGGCTCAAATTACGCTACCACCATTAGGAGTAGTTGTGTTCCGACTAAATAAATAAACTTAAACTAACACGAACACTACACTAACACACTAATATTTTTTAAAAATGATTGTTAATACCGAGTTAGAATACAAGGGGAATCAATTTCCGATCAAAATTGTAAACTACAAAAAAGATTCAGAGTCTATTTATTTTTATTCGTCTAACAACGTAATACTCAAAATCACTGTTTTAAGAGACAGTGTTTTGCGTTTTAGATACACCACAGATGGTGTTTTTCCTACGGATTTTTCGTATGCCATAGATGAAAACTTTGCACATGGTTACAACTCTTTGGAAATAGAAGATCGTTTGGATTATTATGCCATCAGAACCAATAAAATAGAATGTAGGGTTCGTAAAGAAGATTTAAGAACCTCTATTTTGGATTTAGAAGGAAGAGTAATCTTAGAAGACGAATTAGGTTTTCATTGGGAAGAAACTTACGAGTACGGAGGCAACGTAGTAAAAATGAGTAAATCATCTGCCGAAGGAGAATGTATTTATGGTTTAGGAGACAAAGCTTCACACACCAATTTAAAAGGCCGACGTTTAGAAAATTGGGCAACGGATTCTTACGCTTTCGATAAAGACCAAGAACCTTTATACAAAGTAGTTCCTTTTTATATTGGATTACACCATGATGTAGCTTACGGATTATTTTTCGACAATACTTTCCGTTCATTTTTTGACTTTAGTCATGAACGCAGAGGAATCACCAGTTTTTGGGCAGATGGTGGAGAAATGAACTACTACTTTATGTACGGGCCAGAAATTTCCAATGTAGTTTCTACCTATACCGATTTAACAGGAAAACCAGAATTACCCCCTTTGTGGACTTTAGGATACCATCAATGTAAATGGAGTTATTATCCAGAAAGTAAAGTAAAAGAAATCACCAGTAAATTTAGAGCACTTAAAATTCCATGTGATGCCATTTATTTGGATATTGATTATATGGAAGGTTTCCGTTGTTTTACTTGGAGTAAAGAATATTTTCCAGAACCTAAACGTATGGTGGCGGAATTAGCTGAACAAGGTTTTAAAACCGTAGTCATTATTGATCCAGGGATTAAAATTGATCCAGATTATTGGGTATATAACGAAGCTATCGAAAATAATTATTTCTGTAAACGTGCCGATGGACCGTTAATGAAAGGAAAAGTATGGCCAGGAGAATGTAATTTCCCAGATTATACCAATCCAAAAGTAAGAGAATGGTGGGCAGGATTATTTAAAGAAATCATTTCAGAAATTGGAGTAAAAGGAGTTTGGAATGATATGAACGAACCAGCGGTAATGGATGTGCCAAACAAATCATTCCCAATGGATGTACGTCACAGTTACGACGGATTACACAGTAGTCACCGCAAAGCACACAATATTTACGGAACCCAAATGGCTCGTGCTACTTACGAGGGTGTAAAACGATTTGCACACCCTAAAAGACCATTTGTAATTACGCGTTCTGCTTATTCAGGAGCACAACGTTATACTTCTTCTTGGACCGGAGACAACAAAGCCACATGGGAACACCTTTGGATTGCCAACGTACAAGTACAAAGAATGTGTTTAAGCGGTATGGGCTTTACAGGAACTGATATCGGAGGATTTGCAGAACAACCAACAGGAGAATTATACGTACGTTGGATACAATTAGGAGTTTTTCACCCATTCTGTAGAACCCATTCATCGGGTGATCACGGAGAACAAGAACCATGGTCTTTCGACGAAGAAGTAATCGATATTACCCGTAAATTCGTGGAAATACGTTACCAATTGTTACCGTATTTATACACCATGTTCTACGATTACATCAACGAAGGTACTCCAATGTTAAAATCATTAGTGTATTTTGACCAACACGATCATCAAACCCACAACCGTACCGATGAGTTTGTTTTTGGAAAACATATTTTCGTGTGTCCAATCTTAGAACCAAATGCTATGGGACGTAGATTATATTTACCAAGAGGAAATTGGTATAACTTTTGGAATGATGATTTTGTACACGGGGGGAAAGAAATGTATGTAGCCACCGATTACGATGAAATTCCAATTTTTGTAAAAGAAGGAGCCATCATTCCTAAATATCCAATCCAACAATATGTTGGAGAAAAAACAATTGATGAATTGCGTTTGGATGTTTATTACAAATTAGGAAAAGAAAATTCCGATGTGTACGAAGATGAACAAGATGGATACGATTACAAAAAAGGTCGTTTTTCGTTGCGTAAATTCAAACTATCGGGTAAAGATTCAGAATTAACTATTATTCAACACAAAGAAGGTAAATTTGATACTCCGTACAAAACCATGAAAATGGTATTCCACGGATTACCTTTCGAAGTAGACTCTATTAAGATCGATAATGAAAAAATCGAATTTGATGTTGAAGTATTTAATACTGAAAGAACATTAATCGTTGACAAGGATTTTACACAAATTCAAATCATTGCCAACATAGAAAAATTAAAAGAAAATGAACTTACGGTTTAAAATTTTAACAGCTTTTTTTGCATTACTAGTTATTGCATGCGCTACCAATCCCATGACCGGTAAAAAGGTCTTGAATTTTGTGCCTAACAGTCAATTGTTTCCAACCTCATTTCAGCAATATGATGAGTTTTTAAAAACAAATAAAGTAGTAACAGGAACAAAAGATGCTCAAAATGTAGAATTGGTAGGTAAGCGTATTGCAGCCGCTGCACAAAAATATTTAACAGCTAACGGGCACGGTGATATTTTAAAAGATTACCAATGGGAATATAAGTTAGTCGATGATAAGTCTTTAAATGCTTGGTGTATGCCAGGTGGTAAAATCGTATTTTATACTGGAATTTTACCCGTTTGTAAAAATCTAGATGGTATTGCGGTTGTAATGGGGCACGAAGTAGCACATGCTTTAGCAGATCACGGTGCACAGCGTATGAGCGCGGGTACTTTACAGCAAATTGGTGGAGCGGGTGTAGCCATTGCCACAGGCGGAATGTCACCAGAAAAACAACAATTATTTATGCAGGCGTATGGTGTGGGAACTCAGTTTGGAGGGATGTTACCTTTCAGTCGTAGTCACGAATCAGAAGCCGACGTAATAGGATTAAAGTTAATGGCTATTGCAGGGTTTAAACCCGAAGAAAGCGTGCCGTTTTGGGAACGTATGGGACAAAATTCAGGAGGTGGAGCACCGCCTGAGTTTATGAGTACGCACCCTTCACACGAAACCCGAATTTCGAATCTTACTAAAGCAATACCAGAAGCTAAAGCAGAGGCGAAAAAATATGGGGTAATCAAATAAAAGTTATATTTTACAAAAAAGGCGGTCTAAATTTTAATTTAGACCGCCTTTTTTTATAGTAGTTTACGATGAATTAAATCCCTAAATAATTACTAGGAGTAATGACTTTTAATTCATTTTTAATAGCGTCTGAAACCTGTAATCCGTCAATAAAATCATGAATAGACTGCTTATTGATAACTTGATTAGTTCTGGTTAAATCTTTAAGCGCTTCGTATGGATTAGGATAATTTTCTCTACGCAAAATGGTTTGAATCGCTTCGGCTACTACCGCCCAGTTTTTTTCTAAATCTTCTTCGAATTTATCCTTGTTTAAAAGCAATTTGTTTAATCCTTTTAAGGTAGCTTCAAATCCAATTAAAGTATGACCAATAGGAACGCCTATGTTTCTTAAAACCGTGCTGTCGGTTAAATCTCTTTGTAATCTGGAAAGAGGTAGCTTAGCCGATAAATGTTCAAAAATAGCATTGGCAATACCTAAGTTTCCTTCGGAGTTTTCAAAATCAATGGGATTGACTTTGTGGGGCATAGCTGATGAACCAATTTCGCCTGCTTTTATTTTTTGTTTGAAATAATCCATAGAAACATAAGTCCAAATGTCTCGGTCTAAATCAATTAAAATGGTGTTGATTCTTTTTAAAGCATCAAAATAAGCCGCAAAATGATCGTAATGTTCAATTTGAGTAGTTGGAAAAGAATGTTTTAAACCTAAGGTGGTTTCTACAAATTCTTGTCCAAAGTTACGCCAATCAATTAATGGGTAAGCAACGTGGTGAGCGTTGTAATTTCCGGTTGCACCGCCAAATTTAGCGGCAAAAGGCACGTTAAATAACAAACGCATTTGTTCTTCTATACGTTCTACAAATACTCCAATCTCTTTTCCTAAACGAGTAGGGGAAGCAGGTTGACCGTGTGTTCTGGCCAATAATGGAATATCTTTCCATTCCACGCTTAATTCTTTTAATTTGCCTACTACACTAATTAATTTAGGTAGGTATACGTTTTCAAAGGCTTCTTTTGTAGAAAGAGGAATAGCCGTGTTGTTAATGTCCTGAGAAGTTAATCCAAAATGGATAAATTCTTTAAACTGGCTTAATCCTAAATTATCAAAAGCTTTTTTAATGAAATATTCTACCGCTTTTACATCATGATTAGTAGTCTTTTCAATTTCTTTAATACTTAACGCATCTTCAAATGAAAAGTTCTTGTAAATTGTTCTTAGCGGCTCGTATACTTTTTTATCTACTCCTGTTAATTGGGGCAAAGGCAATTCGCATAAAGCAATAAAGTATTCTACTTCAACCAATACACGGTATTTTATTAAAGCTTCTTCTGAAAAATAAGGCGCCAATTCAACTGTTTTATTACGGTATCTTCCGTCAATAGGAGAAATGGCATTTAGTTCGTTTAAACTCGACATTATGATTTATTTTAATTCAATTATTTTTTATTTTCTTCCGGAGTAGCTTTAATTAATTCTATTTCAAATACAATATTTGCATTCGGAGGAATTACTCCACCAGCACCTCTTTCTCCGTATCCTAAGAACGATGGAATGAATACTATAATTTTATCTCCGAAAGACATTTTGGCTAAACCTTCCGAAAATCCAGCGATAAATCCACCTTGATTTTTGGTAAAAGTATAATTAAGGGGTTTGTATCCGCCGCTACTTTCTTTGCGTTGGTCTTTTTTAAGGTATTGCTCGGCTACTTCGCGGTAGCTGGTGTCGAATAATTCTCCGTTTTCTAAGTATCCAGCATAATGAATTAATACATTTTCGCCTTCTTGTGGAGCTCCACCACCATTACCTTTTTTAATAAAATGATACAATAAGCCAGTTTCGCTTTTGGTAGCTTTCTTTTTTAAGTCTTCAAAATAAGCGACTTTATCAGATTTTATTTTTTGCGTTAAAGCGGCTTGTTGTTCTTTTTCTTTTTGTTGATTTTGAACGTAATCACTAAACGTTTTTTCAGCATTAAATAATTTTGCAGCAGCTCCTTTTCTAATAATGGTTACTTTTTTAATTACATCGTTTTGTTCAATAGCATTGACTACATTCATGCCTTCTACCACTTCTCCAAAAACGGTGTGTTTTCCGTCTAACCAAGGGGTTTCGCGGTGGGTAATAAAAAATTGACTTCCATTGGTTTCAGGCCCTGCGTTAGCCATGGACAATATGCCTCCTTTACTATGACTTAAATCGGTGATTTCATCTTTGAATTTATAACCAGGTCCACCAGCACCAGAACCTTCTGGATCGCCTCCTTGAATCATAAAGTCTTTAATTACTCTATGAAATTTTAATCCATCGTAATAAGGTTTTCCTTTTAATTCAGGTTTTACAAAAGTGTTTTTTCCTTCGGCTAAAGAAATAAAATTAGCTACAGTAACTGGTGTTTTTTGATATTCTAATTTAACGACAATTTTTCCTTTGTTAGTTTCGATTTCGGCATAAATTCCATCATTTAACGGAGTGGAAGTGCAAGAAAAAAGCAAGGATAATAAACTGATAAACAATGTTGTCATAGCTTTCATTTGGTATTAATAATTAAAATTATTTACGAGATTTAGTAGAATTAATTATGATAGGCTGCTCCAATAAAGGAGTGTTTTTGATAGTTTCTTTTTGTACTTCCATTTTAATAGGAGGCACTTTAATCGCTCTTACCTTTTTTCTAGGAGGCAAAACTACTTCTGGTTTTTTGATTTCGGGAACTTTAGTATCAGTATTTGATTTGGGGGTGTTTTCAGTTGTAGTACTTTTTTGTACAGTAGAAGGTTTAGTAGCTACCGAATTATTCAAGGTATTGCTAGGAGAACTTTTGCTAGGTAAAGTTGCAGGAGCAGCGCTTGCAGTTGCACTTACTGCTTTTGCAATAGAATCGTTGATGATTGCTTTAGTAATAGAATCTAATTTGGCTAATCGGGCTTGTTCCGCTAACAAATCGACTTGTCTTAATACCTTGTGAATGCTTACTTTAACGATTAAAGGCGTATTACTGATGATTTTATCGCCATCGCCATGAAAACCATAAGCCATTTGCGAGGGTAAATAAAAAGTGGCAACATCACCTTCTTTAACCAATTTTAAACCTTCACGTAAACCCAACATGATGTTTTCTTTGTCTATTTGATACTGACGATTTTTAAATTTATCAATATTATAAATCAGTTGGTTTTTTAAGGTTCTAACTTCATAATCAAAAAATACCACATCACCTTTTACAGGTAAGGCTTTGGTTTGTAAAGTATCTCTTTGATTAAAAAAGTATTTGAATCCGTGTTTAGAGGTAAAAAATTGAACCTGAGGTTGTTTTTTTATCAAGGCTGTAAAAGCAGCTTCTTGTTCTTTTAGGATTTGCTTATTTCGCGCAATGGACTGACGAATAAAACTACCCGAAGCATAAGAAACAGGCTTGCGGGCTTCTTGTTCTTTTTGACAAGAGGCGAGTCCTAAAAGGGTTAGTAAAATTAAAAACCAGTTATTTTTCATTAATAGTATAATTTTCCGCTAGTATAGTTTCAAACTTATTTACGGTCTCTTGCAAAGAGAGTGCCGATTTTCCACCAGCCGCATTTTTATGCCCTCCTCCTTCAAAATAATTCCTTGCAAATTGGTTCACATCAAAATCGCCAATAGAGCGAAAAGATATTTTAATGATTCCTTCTTCCTTATTTTCAGAAAAGAAAGCCGTAAAAATAATGTCTTTTATTGACAATCCGTAATTTACAATCCCTTCTGTATCACCTTTTTTGTAATTATATTTATTTAACTCGTCCTGAGACAAGGTAATATAAGAAGTTTTATACTGCGGAAGCAATTTTAAATTCTGCAAAGCTTGCCCCAAAATCTGTAATCGGTTCGGGGAATTGTTGTCAAAAAGCAAATGATGAATACCTGCGGTTTCCACCCCTAAATCTTTCAGTTCGGCTACAATTCTGTGTGTGCTAGCTGTGGTAGAAGCATATTTAAAAGAACCCGTATCGGTCATCATACCCGTATACAAACAACTGCCCACGGTTTGATTAATAAAATCATTCCAGCCTAAAGCCTGAGCGAACAAATACACCATTTCGCAAGTAGAACTAATATGAATGTCCGAGTAAGTCACAGCGGCGTAATCGTCTGGTTTTTCGTGGTGGTCAATCATTACAAAAGGAACAGTAAGTTCTTTTAAGAAATCTCCCATTACACCCGTTCTGTGCAGGGCATTAAAATCTAACGTAAAAATGATTTCCGCATTTTTTAAAGCAGTTGTAGATGCTACTTTGTTGGATTCGTAAACCAACACTTTTTCAGCGCTAGGCATCCAAGCTAAAAAGTCTGGATATTCATTCGGAGAAACCACTTGAACGGAATGCCCCAATTGAATTAAAATATGGTAAAGTCCTAAGCAAGAACCCATAGCATCCCCGTCGGGGTTACGATGCGGAATAATTACAATTTTTTTAGATTGATTTAATAATTGCTTTACAGATTCAACTTGTTGGCTATTCATACTTTGGCTAATAAAGGGGCAAAAGTACAATATAAGGATTGATTTTTTTGAGTTTGAAAACAAAGATTGAAAACGTTTTGTAGAATTATTTGGGTGTGCCACCAAAAATCAAAAAGGGCAAAGTCCAGCACGGTCAAAGCCCTTTTTAATTTTTGCTGTCGGGCTCTTCGCTGTATCTTTTATTTCGTTGCACTACATAAAAGGATGCCGCTGCGATCCCTCACATTTTTTTGTTTAAAACTGATGAATAAAAAAAAAGTAATATGATTTATTACCAATACTATTTTTATATTTTCGGTAAAAATCTATTTCATGGCTAAACCTTTTTTAAAGTGGGCTGGCGGTAAAGGTCAATTAATTACCGATATTCAAAAAGTATTGCCCAAACAGTTTGTGAATCAGAAGTTTACTTATTTAGAGCCTTTTGTAGGTAGCGGAGCGGTTTTATTTTGGATGCTTGAAAATTTCCCAAATATTGAAAAAGCAGTAATCAACGATATTAATTCAGATTTAACCAATGTCTACAAAATAATAGCTTCAAAACCTCAAGAACTAATTTCGATTTTAAAACAGTTTCAGAAAGAATATCATGAGTTGGAATTGTTTCCAGAAAAAAAGAAACTCTATTATTACGAAAAAAGGGAATTGTTTAATAAACGCTCTACCAACAAAACAACTCAAGCTGCATTATTTATTTATTTGAATAGAACTTGTTTTAATGGCTTATTTCGAGTAAATAAAAGTAATGGATTCAATGTGCCAATTGGTAGTTATAAAAAACCAACCATTTGTGATTCTGAAAATATTTTAGCAGTAAGTGAGGCACTTCAAAAAGTAGAAATCTTAACAGGCGATTATCAAAAAACTATTAAATATGCCGAAAGACCAGCTTTGTTTTATTTTGATCCTCCGTACAAACCATTAAGCAAAACATCAAGTTTTAATTCATACGCAAAGGATGAATTTGACGATAAAGAACAAATACGATTAAGAGATTTTTGCAATCAATTAAATGAATTAAATCATTTTTGGATTTTAAGTAATTCAGATGTTAAAAACGGAAATCCAGAGGATAATTTCTTTGATGATATTTTCAATCAATACCATGTAAATAGAGTATTTGCGCGAAGAAATATAAATGCCAACGGAAATAACCGAGGATTATTAACGGAATTGTTAATTACAAATTTTACAAATGAACAAGCTTTGTCAATTGCTTAATTTAGAAAGCGACGATATTTTATTTGCTCAAATAACTAATAGTTTCAAAGAAAAAGGAATTTTGCTTTGGGACTATTTTGTTAATTGGGAAAAGGTGCATAAAAATATTAAGTCCATTGAAAAGGAATTAAATCTTTTGAACGTTTTAATTGGCAAAGAAAACCTAGAAAAAGAAGTTTACGACCTTATAAAAGAATACCCACAGGTTATTAAGGCTTTCCCTTTTTTGATAGCATTTAGGGAAACGAAAGTTTCTATGCTATCAGATGTTACTGAGTTTCTTTATAAAGACTACGATTTTAAACATAGAGTTATTACTGATGAAGATTGTGAAGACTTAACTACTTTTTTTATGCAGTCTGGTCTTGGTGATTTAGTTAAAGACAAACGAGTTAAAAACCTAGTAGATTATGTTACTGGTGTAGAAGTTGGTTTAGACAGCAATGGAAGAAAAAATCGTGGTGGAACTATGATGGAAAACATTGTTGAAACCTTTGTAAAAAGTGCATGTAATGAGCTAGGTTTAGAATACATGAGCCAAGCAAATGCTAAAAATATAAAAACGAAATGGAATATTGATATACAAGTAGATAAGTCTTCTAGAAATTTAGATTTTGCCATTAATAAAAATGGAAAACTCTATTTTATTGAATGTAATTTTTATGGAGGCGGCGGCTCCAAACTAAAATCTACAGCAACTGAATATGTTAACATGAATGCTTATTGGAATGCTCAAAACATTACTTTTATTTGGGTAACTGATGGTGCAGGTTGGAAATCAACTTTAAAACCATTACGAGAGTATTTTGATAAAGCGGATTATTTGTTGAATTTAGAGATGCTTAAAGATGATTGTTTAAAAAAAATATTAAAATAATGAAGATACATTTTGATGCATTTGGAAAAATTTGGAAAGACCTCTTATTTAAAATAGCAGGAACTTTATTTCCTTTTTACATTGGGGCATTTGTACTTTTTTTCTTAAAACAAGAAGATGTATATAAAGTATTTGATGCCCAAAGTTTTATTCTTTACGGTTCATCATTTCTTTTTACAACAATGTATTTATGGTATAAAACTCTTGATTCTAAAAAAAATGAAATAATCAGTTTTCTATTTTTTCTATTAATGTCAATTCTTGTTGCATTATTATATTCTTTTTCACTTGTTAACATTCAAAATATTGATATTGATATTTCTACTTGGGCTTTTATAATATTTATAATAACATTAATATTTTACATCTATTATGAATGTAAAATTTTTATTAAAAGTGAAAACACAAAATCTTATAAAGAATCAAATGAACAATTCGTTGGCTTAAAAGATGCATTTAAAAATTTTGAAGAAAATGGAGACAATTAAAATAAATTGCATTGAAGTTAATCAACCAATTGAAACATTTTATGTAGGTAAAATTGATTGGCAAGATTTACTTAAAATTGCAAAAAAAGATATTGAAAGAATTAGAGATGAAGGACAAGGATCTGTTGATGGATATTTAGGAATACAAAGGGAATTGTCAAAAAGCAGGCTTGCTGAAATAGCTGAATATGTTTCCTTTAACGATTCGACATTTCCAAATAGTATTGTGATAAGTATAGATTCAACAACCTATAACAATAATACAGATGAAGTTGAAGAAAATATTTTATCTTTTAATAATAATGTTCTTGAATTAAGAAACAATGGAAAGATTGCTAGAATAATAGATGGTCAACATAGGGTTTTTGGGCTTGAAAAATATGCAAATGATAGAGGTTTATTTAAGGATGATTTGAAGTTTGAGTTAATTGTAACAATCTTTATTGATATAGATGAAGAATATCAAGCAAATATTTTCTCAACAATAAATAAAGCCCAAACTAAAGTAAACAAATCACATGTATACGATTTGTACTCATTTTCAAAATCAAGAAGCCCACAAAGAACCGTCCACAACATTGTCAAACTATTAAATGAAGAAGATAATAGTCCGTTTTTTCACCTAATAAAACGACTTGGAAAAGCTGATTTTAAAAATGAAACCATCGCTCAAGCTACTTTAGCTGATTGTATTATTAAATATATAAGTACAAATCCTCCAAAAGATAGAAATATTTTAAGAACAGGATCTAAATTAAATTTAGTTGATGGAACTGAAAAAGAAAAATTATTTTTAAGAAACTGGTTTATAAATGAAGAAGATGTAAAAATAGCTAGGCTAATTTGGAATTACTTTGAAGCTGTAAAAAAGAAATGGCCAGTCGCTTGGGGTTACTCAGATTTTATTTTAACAAAATCAACAGGAATAATCGCTTTAATGAGATTTTTAAAAGATTTAGTTGAGCTTATAGGAATAGAAAAAGTAATTTCAGTTGATGAATTTTATGGAATTTTAAATAAAATCGAAATAAAAGGCGATGAATTAATTAATAAAAATTATCAAGCAGGTGGTGTTGGTCAATCTTCTCTTTACAGGGATTTAATAAATTCAATAAAAAATACAGATGTTACAATTTGTAAAAAACCACATCGTTACGATAAAAAATATAATGAACTTAATGATAGCCAAGAATACTATATGGAAGGTAGAAGACATCAATGTGCAGCATGTGCCTATGAACAAGGGTTAGAAGATGCAAAGAATGGCTCTCCAAAGAAATTTAGACCTGAAATATTAAACATTAGCCAAGCTGGAACAGTTAGACATAAAGATCCTAAGCAAGCTTATAATATTGGTTATGAAGATGGATTAAAGAAATAATTAATTGATAAAGATTATCTAAACCCTGGCTGTGAAGCAATAATAACAGTCATATAATCAACTTCATTTTTTGCATATCTTAGAAGAGTTTTAAGTAAATTTCTAAACATATAGGCACCAGCATTTCTTTTTTCATTTTTACAAAAAAGCTCAATAATTATTGCGACATAATTTATTGATAATGTATGTGGTTGATTTATACTCGAATATTTTGATGTTATATATTCAACTGTTTCAAGTTCATAATTTTGCCTTTCTTCAGGAGTATTGAATGGCTGTAAATTATTATAGTAATTTGCGTAATACTCTAAAATTTCAATTACTTCATTTCGATGATCGATTGTTTTCATCATTAAATCAACAACCCAAAACGAATGTGGAGGTGGAATCAGTCTTTCTGTTATGCCAGGCTTTAAAATTTTAACCACATAATCAATAGCTGGATATTGACCTCTACTTCCTTGAAACATTCCTATTTTTAAACCTTCTTCAGTTGTATATACATTGATAGCTTTCCTTTTTGGTCTTATAGACCAAAGTTCATTATCACGAAAATAATTTGGATTATAAGCCATTTTTATTCAACTTTTAACAACTCTGGCAAACTCACATTCAACGCTTTTGCTAGTTTATCTACATTTACTAATGAAGGATTTCTTTCACCTCGTTCTATCATCCCAATATAATTAGTATGCAAACAGCTTTTTTCTGCTAATGCACTTTGGGATAGCTTTTGAGCTAATCGGAGTTCGCGAATTCGCTTGCCAAAATGGATTAGTATTGCTTCTTTCATAAAATCAAATTTGAACTATTTAACTCAAAAAAACCACACACAATAAGTGTGATTTTAAAGTCTTTTTTTATATTTGTGTAATTTAAAACAGGAAGCAATATGAATTTTGACAGTAAAGGTTCTCCTAATAAAAGCACAAAAATTAATAGCTTAATTACTTATTTGATTGAAGTAAAAGACAACCAAATTTGGGGATATATGGGTTTAACAGTAGAATTAGATCCTACAATAGATTTTAAAAATCAAAATGTTTTGGTTCGTTGGGTAGATGTTTATGAAGGATTTAATGATAAAATAGTTGTTAATTCATTAGAGGAATTTAAAAATAATTTCACCATTTTAGCCAAATGATTTCAACTTACTTCAAATCCGAAGACAAAAACTTTTACTTATTACAAGGAGATTGTAAAGAGCTTTTACCAAAGTTTGAGCATAAGTTTGATATGGTGTTTGCAGATCCGCCTTACTTTTTATCCAACAATGGTTTATCAATTCAGAGCGGTGAAATTGTTTCAGTAAATAAAGGATCTTGGGATAAATCAGAAGGGTTTGATTTTATCAATGATTTTAACCGTACTTGGTTAAAGTTGGTTAGGGATAAACTTAAAGATAACGGCACTATTTGGATAAGCGGAACGTATCATAACATTTTTTCAATTGGGCAATTATTACAGGAATTAGATTTTAAAATTTTAAACGTAATCACTTGGGAAAAGAACAATCCGCCACCTAATTTTTCTTGCCGTTTTTTTACGCATTCAGCAGAACTAATTATTTGGGCGCGTAAAAAAGAAAAGGTACCTCATTATTATAATTATGAGTTAATGAAACAACTCAACGGCAACAAGCAAATGAAAGATGTTTGGAAGCTACCAGCTATTGCTAAATGGGAAAAATCTTGCGGTAAACATCCAACCCAAAAACCGCTATCGGTTTTAACCCGAATTATTTTGGCTTCCACCAAACCTGGCGCATGGATTTTAGACCCATTCACAGGAAGCTCTACAACAGGTATAGCAGCAAATCTTGCTAATCGCCGTTTTTTAGGGATTGATATGGAAACTGAGTTTTTAGAAATCAGTAAAAACCGAAAACTTGAAATTGAAAATCCTGAAATAGCAGAGTCTTACAGAAAAAAAATCAGAGGTTTTAATACCAAAAATGAGTTGAAATTATACTTAGCCAGTGAACCACAAACTGATTATTCTTTGGATATAGAATGGTAATGTTATTATCAATTTCTTTTAAATTAACTTATAATAACATTTAACCCGCCTTTCATTTTAAAAACGTGCGAATTTCAAAAAGGTTTTTGAGCGTGGGGTGTGTGCGAAACCCGTTAGCGGAGCGGTAGTGGTTGCGCATGGGCAAAAAGCTTTTTAGAAATTATAGTTTTTAAAATGCAAGGCTAGCATTTTTGATTCTTTTGTTGCAATGACAAAAGAATTGAGAAAAGTGTTTCGCGTTAAGGATGGAGCCATTGTCGGAGCTCTTTTTTATGAAATGCAATGGAATAAAAAAAGCGACTGGCGACAGCCTGACCCGAGCCGATAGGCGAGGGGAACGCCCAAAGAAAGATTATTTTCTTTATCTGATATATTTTTCTTTATTTTACTGCTTATAAACCAAACTTTTTATGGGTTTAAAAAAAATACTCACTTCCAAAGAAGTTAACGTCATTTTACATCGATTGGCTTGCCAGTTGATTGAAAAACATGCCGATTTTTCTAACACGGTTCTGATTGGGATTCAGCCCAGGGGAATTTATTTAGCAGAACGAATTAAATCTATACTTATAAATGACTATCAGATTAATCAGGTAGCTTTAGGGTATTTGGATATTACCTTTTTTAGAGACGATTTCCGAAGAACTAAGAATCCTTTAGAGGCCAATCAAACTAAAATTGATTTTTTAGTGGAAGGCAAAAAAGTGATTTTTATTGATGATGTGTTGTTTACGGGTCGTAGCATTAATGCGGCGCTTTCGGCTATACAATCTTTCGGAAGACCTTTAGAGGTGGAATTGATGGTTTTAATCGATAGAAGGTTCAGTAGACATTTACCGATTCAGCCCGATTATCGAGGCCGTCAGGTAGACGCCATTAAAGACGAAAGAATTAAAGTGAGTTGGAAAGAAAACGGAGGCGAAGACAGCATATATTTGGAAAAAGCAACAACACCAATAGAAAATGAAGGAAATTAGTGTTAACCATTTGTTAGGAATCAAGTATTTAAATCCCGAGGATTTAGAACTTATTTTTGAAACTGCCGATCATTTTAAAGAAGTCATTAATCGTCCGATTAAAAAAGTGCCCACTTTACGAGATATTACCATTGCCAACATCTTTTTTGAAAACAGTACCCGAACTAAATTGTCGTTCGAATTGGCTCAAAAAAGATTATCGGCCGATGTGTTGAATTTTTCAGCCTCTCAGTCTTCTGTAAAAAAAGGAGAAACTTTAATTGATACCGTAAATAATATTTTATCCATGAAGGTGGATATGGTGGTGATGCGCCATGCCAATCCCGGAGCGGCTTTGTTTTTATCTAAACATGTAAAAGCCAGTATTATTAATGCCGGCGACGGAGCACATGAACACCCAACACAGGCTTTGTTAGACTCTTATTCTATTCGAGAAAAATTAGGAGGTGTTGCTGGTAAAAAAGTAGTGATTGTAGGTGATATTTTACATTCCAGAGTAGCCTTATCCAATATATTCGCCTTGCAAATGCAGGGTGCCGAAGTAAAAGTTTGTGGGCCTAAAACTTTGATTCCTAAGTACATCAATTCTTTAGGTGTTCAAGTGGAGCCCGATTTAAGAAAAGCTTTGGAATGGTGCGATGTGGCCAATATGTTGCGCGTACAAAATGAAAGAATGGAAGTGAATTATTTTCCGTCCACTCGGGAATATGCCCAACAATACGGGGTTACTAAGGAATTATTAGATTCCTTAAATAAAGAAATTGTGATTATGCACCCTGGACCGATTAATCGAGGGGTAGAAATCACTTCGGATGTAGCGGATTCTGAACATTCTATTATTCTAGATCAAGTAGAAAATGGAGTAGCGGTAAGAATGGCGGTCATCTATTTATTAGCTTCAAAAATTAAACAACTTTAAGTGAATGAAAGTAGATCAGAAAGGAAATACCGTAGTAATTAAAGATACTTCGGAAAGCGTTACAGAATTTTTAGATAAAGTTGTTCACGAATACAAAACCTTTGAATCGCAAAACATCATCTTAGATTTAACGTTTAATACCACTGTAAAAGTGGCTGATGTAAAATTGTTTCAGGATTTATCTAAACAACACAAAAAGAAAAAAAAATCATTCGTGATTGTAGCTTCAGGAATCAACTTTAATGAAGTGCCTAAAAATGTCCATGCTGTTCCTACTTTATTAGAAGCCCATGACATTATTGAAATAGAAGAAATAGAAAGAGATTTGGGATTTTAATTTGGTTTAATCGTTTATTGTTTAATCGTTTATTTTTATGCGATTCAACGATTCAACGATTCAACGATTCAACAAGAAAACATGAGAATCATACCCGCTATAGATATTATTGACGGAAAATGCGTAAGACTTTCTAAAGGAGATTACGATACTAAAAAAATATATAACGAGAATCCTTTAGAGGTGGCTAAAGAATTTGAAGCACACGGGATTGAATATTTACATTTGGTGGATTTAGATGGTGCCAAGTCTAGCCGAATCATTAATCACCAAGTATTGCATAAAATTGCTTCTAAAACCAATTTAAAAATTGATTTTGGTGGAGGATTAAAATCCGACGATGATTTAAGAATCGCTTTTGAATGTGGAGCTAATCAAATTACTGGCGGTAGTATTGCGGTAAAAAATCGTGAGTTGTTTACCAAATGGATAAATACTTACGGTACCGATAAAATTATTTTAGGAGCCGATGCCAATAACGAAAAAATCGCGATTAGTGGTTGGTTAGAAGAATCTACAGAAGATTTAATCCCTTTTATTCAGGCTTACCAAAAAGAAGGAATTTCGTATGTGATTTGCACCGATATTGCTAAAGATGGCATGTTAGAAGGGCCTTCGTTTGAATTGTATCAAAAAATATTAGCACAAGTACCTCATTTAAAATTAATAGCCTCTGGAGGAATTTCTACTTTTGATGAATTGCCTAAGTTAGCCGAAATGGGGTGCGAAGGAACCATTATAGGGAAAGCAATCTATGAGAACAGAATAACCTTAAAACAGCTTGAAGGCTTTATTTTAAAAAATTAAAATGTTAACAAAAAGAATCATTCCTTGTTTAGATATTAAAAACGGACGCACTGTAAAAGGGGTAAACTTTTTGGATTTGCGTGATGCAGGTGATCCAGTAGAATTGGCGGATATCTATGCCAAAACAGGAGCAGATGAATTGGTGTTTTTAGACATATCTGCTACCGAGGAACGTCGTAGAACATTGGCAGATTTGGTCAAAAGAGTAGCCGAAAAAATTAATATCCCGTTTACGGTAGGCGGTGGAATTTCCTCAGTGGAAGATGTGGATATTTTATTGCACAACGGAGCCGATAAAGTTTCTGTAAATTCATCAGCTGTGAAAAATCCGCAATTGATTAATGATTTGGCTGAAAAGTTCGGAAGTCAATGCGTGGTAGTGGCGATTGATGCCAAACAAATTGACGGAGAATGGATGGTGCATTTGGTAGGAGGAAAAGTACCTACCGATATTAAATTATTCGATTGGGCAGTAGAAGTTGCCGAAAGAGGCGCAGGAGAAATTTTGTTTACCTCCATGAATCATGATGGAACCAAAAACGGATTCGCCAATGAGGCCTTGGCCAAATTGTCCGAATTGGTGAACATTCCTATCATCGCTTCGGGTGGAGCAGGTAATAAACAACATTTTATTGATACTTTTGTGGACGGAAAATCAGATGCGGCATTAGCAGCCAGTGTTTTTCACTTTAAAGAAATTGATATAGTGGATTTAAAAAACGATTTATTAAAGGTTGGAATACCAGTTAGGTTATAAAATATGAAAGTAGATTTTAGTAAAAGCGCACACGGATTAATTCCTGCCATTATACAAGATAACACCACTTTACAAGTTTTGATGTTGGGTTATATGAATGCCGAATCGTTTCAAAAAACGGTAGAAACTGGTAAGGTGACTTTTTTCAGTCGTTCCAAAAGCAGGTTATGGACCAAAGGCGAAGAAAGTGGAAATTTTTTAAACGTAGTCGATATTAAAAACGACTGCGATGACGATACCTTGTTAATCAAAGTAAATCCTGTTGGACCTACCTGTCATAAAGGAACCGATACTTGTTGGGCTGAAAAAAACGAACCTAAGTTTGGATTTTTATCAGAATTAGAAACAACTATTGCTGAACGTAAAGCCAATGCAGATTCTGAAAAGAGTTATGTAGCCTCGTTGTTTCAAAAAGGAATTAATAAAATAGCTCAAAAAGTAGGAGAGGAAGCTGTTGAGGTAGTGATTGAAGCGAAAGACAACAACGACCATTTATTTTTAGACGAATCAGCTGATTTATTGTTTCATTATTTGATTTTATTACAAGCCAAAGGATTTACCTTAAAGGACATCGCTGGCGTGTTGGAAAAAAGAAGTGAAAAATAAATTTTCAATTTATAGAATATACAAAGGGTAGTGATTTATTGATTACTGCCCTTTTTTGGTTTATCAAAAAAAGTTACCAATGCTCGAAAAAGCTCAAATTATTTCTTTAGTAAAACAGCACATTAAACTGTTCAATCCCTTTGAATTTTGTGATTATGGCGGTTGGCCGATTTTTGATCATTTAGATGTGATTATTATGAATCAAACGGAAATAGAATCGGGCATAAAAATCAATTTGTCAATTCTATATGTTTGCGAGCACCCTGCTTCGTGTTCCTGTTATTCTGAAATTACCAAACCTAATACCTTAGATAAAGAAATCTGTATTGGAAATGATGGATCATTTAAAGTAATGTAATATGATAAAATTAGTGGTAACCGATATGGATGGTACGTTGCTAAACGATAATCATCAATTACCACCCAATTTTTGGGAAATAGAACAACAACTTACCGATAAAGGAATTGTATTCGCTGTGGCGAGTGGTCGTCAGTATTACAATTTAATTGAGCGTTTTGAATCCATTCAACATCGATTGTTGGTTTTGGCGGATAATGGAACTTTTGTAAAAAAACACCATCAAGAATTATTTTTAAATGATTTAGATAAAGCTTCCGCCGATGTGTTTATACAAATTGGACGAAAAATCCCTGAATCATTTATTGTGTTGTGTGGTAAAAATGCTGCTTATGTGGAAAATGCTACCCCTTACTTTTTAGAAGAAATTCAAAAATATTTTAAACGCATTGAAATCGTTGATGATTTAACCCAAGTGAACGATACGTTGTTAAAAGTTACCATTTGTGATTTTATTGACTCATCCACTAATAGTTATTCTTTTTATGAATCTTTTGAATCGGAATTTAAAATTTCGGTTTCTGGTAAACAATGGTTAGATATTACTCGTACCCATGCCAATAAAGGAACAGCATTACAATACATTCAACAACAATTAGGTATTACACCTAAAGAAACTTTGGTTTTTGGCGACATGCTGAATGATTTAGAAATGATGCAAAATGCACATTACAGTTACGCCATGAAAAACGCGCACCCACAAATAAAAAAGGTTTCAAACTTTGAAACCTTGTATGATAATAATGAAAATGGAGTAGTTGAGGTAATTCAACGGTTGTGTTTATAAATTACTTCGATCAAATCCTTTACGGCTCATTTCTCCCCAACTTTTATTTCCTGACAAATAATTTAAATTACCCTTAACAGCCGAATAAACTACAATTGGATGAAATAAAAACGGTTCCAACAAAGCAGCTAATGCAAGTTTATATAGTTGATGGAATTTTTTGTATTGTGCAAATGTTTTTTCTTCTATGTATAACGAAAACATGTTAAACATAAAGGCAAAAGAATAAATCATCAGAAATAATACTACAAAAAATTGCCAATCTACAATGCCAAAAATGGTCATCAATACCAAAAATATAAATCCAAAGAATTCAATTAAAGGAGCTAAAAATTCAAAAGTAAACCAGTACGGATAACTCAACATACCTAATGTTTTATATTTTGGATTTAAAAACATTTTTTTGTGCATTAATAGTGTTTCAATGGTTCCTCTGGTCCAACGGTTTCTTTGACGAGTTAAAATGTTTAAATCTTCCGGAACCTCGGTCCAGCACAAAGGGTCTGGTATGAATTGTACTTCATATTCCAAATCATTATCAACCATATACCTACGCATTCTTACTAAAAGCTCCATGTCTTCACCAACAGTTTTGGTGCTATAAGCCCCGCATTTAATTACAATTTCACGGTCAAACATACCGAACGCTCCCGATATCAATAAAAGTCCATCCATTCGGCTCCATGCCATTCTTCCTAGTAAAAATGCTCTTAAATATTCCACTACCTGAACACGAGCCAATAATGATTTTGGAACATTTACTTTTGTGATTTTTCCGTTGGTAACTTCACAAGAATTGGCAATTCTGATTACCCCACCCGTTGCGATAACTTTTTTATTGGTTTGTAAAAAGGGTTTAATCATTTTGATTAATGCATCTTCCTCTAAAATACAATCCACATCAATAGAAGTTATGTATTTACTGCTGGCTACGTTGATACCTGCATTTAAAGCATCGGCTTTTCCTCCGTTTTCTTTATCTACAACTATTAGTTTATCAAATTCTGGCAGATTCGAACGATAAATTTTTCTAATTATTTGAGTCTTAATTTCAGTTCGGTAAGCATAGTTGTACGGAACTAACTGAAATTCTTTAATAATTTTGGATAAAGTTCCGTCTTTGCTACCATCGTTTACGATGATTACTTCAAAGTTTTGATAATGAACAGATAATATAGATTTGATATTATCAATAATGGTGTTTTCTTCATTATATGCAGGAGCAATGATGGAAATGGTTGGCGATAAATTAGAATCAAGGACTTTATTATAGTTTACTTTTCGATTATTTTTTAAATACTTTTTAAGTGTATCATATGAAATACTTGCCAATAATGTATAGGAAAACATTACTGCCAAAGCGTAGATTAAAATAAACAAGGATAAAAAACCGTCAATTAATTCTATAAAATGGTTCATGTTTAATATTGGGTTTGTTGGATGATTAAATCAACTTCGGGTATTTGTGCTTGTTTTAATTCGGGAATAATTTCTTTAAAATTAGGCAAGTTAAATATGGCTTGAACAGCAAATCTTCTTACTCCAAAATTATTTTCTGTTACGGATTGAATTAAAAAATCTTTGTAATCAGCATTTGGATTATTCATGAAGTATTTTAGAATTTCAATTTTGACTCTTGTACCATCAATAGAAAATCTTTGAGCCAAAATATCATGAGCCGGAACCTTTAATAACGAAAGTGTTTTTATAGCCTCTAATCTTACTTTCGTCTTTTCATAATCTAATAGAAATAAAACCACCGGAATTTCATCCCTATCATTTCTCAATTGAACTAACCTACAGAACAACACTTTTAAGGTGTCATTTTTTTTAAGGAAACGATGCGATGCAGGGATTTTAAATGAATCCTTATTTTTTTCTAAATCAGTTAATATGTTAAGTTGTTGCCATTCAGACAATTTTTTGTTAGATTTTAAAATATAATGAAGTCCATTTTCTGGAGACAAAGTTAAAAGGGCATCATCTATTCTTTCAATAGTTTCAGCATCTTTTTCTTTGTTAAGAATCTTCACTAAAACAGGTACACAACTTCTGATATTCATCAGTTTAAGTTCTGTTAATCCATCGTAAAATGTTGTTTTCTGAAACGATTTTAATTTTTCTAATGAAAATCTGTGCAATCTGTTTTTAATGTAATAATCAACTATTCTTTTATTTACAATGACATCATTAGGCTCTAATTTTTCTATTAAAGTATTAACTAGAATTTGTTTATTAACAGCTGTACTTAGTAATTCATTTTCATATTTTATCAGATTTGAATTAAACTCCTGATTTCTTTTTACAGCATTGGTTATAAGTTTGCTTCTGCCTATAATAGCCCTGTTTTTTCTGGCTCTTAATTTTTTTAATTGTCTGGTAATGATTGTGTTTGAAAAAAAATACAAGCCCATTACTACAAATATAAAAGTGACAAATAAGACAAATCTCTTTTTATGACGATTAATAAAATACGTCAATTGATTTGGTTTCTCTAACGTTTCTACAACAATAGGAGGCGTGATTTTATTGTAAATCGGAGTTTTATTTTGTTTGTAGTCTACTAATATTTTTGAAACCAAGGGTTGATAATAGTTCCAAAAGAAATGTCTTCGATCATACAATTCATTCTTGTAGAACAAACTTTTTACATAGTCAATTCCTTTAAAATACGAGGATGAAAAATTAATGGGATTATCACCAAAATCTCCCGCGAAATAATAAAATTTGGTGGGCTGTAACTGCTCGATTACCGCAGGAAAATGTTTAGGAATATGATGCTTGGTTAAAATACTATCCCCTTTTGATGTTGTACTGATTCTGTATTCAGATTTAATATGGTTTTTATTCGGATATTCTACAATATCAAACCAAAAGTTAAATTGAATTTTTCTGGGTATTTTGTAATAGGATGCCCATTCTGGTTTGGAATGTATAACAGGGGTAGAAATAGTTAAAGCAAAATCGTCTTCAAGAATGGCAATAGTTTCATTACTATGATTTAAAACAATTCCCCCTTTTTTAAAAGGCCATTTTCCGTTGTTTTGTTTTTTATAATTTCTAACTACCCATTTAGGTAAATCGGTATTGTCTAAAGTATCTAATTTTTCAAAATACCGTCCAGTCCAACCTGTCCAGTGAATATTGGTTTCTGTTTCAACTTTTCTTCGAATTTCTTCTGATGTGGGTAGCGCAAATAGGTTATATTCGGATAGAATGAGTTTACGGGCTTTTTTGAATTCTTTTAAAAGTAGATATTCTTGATCGCTAAGTCCTCCATAAATCAAATTGGAGTGCTCGGATTTATTGTTTTTATCGTACCATTCTTTTTTATAAACTCCGTAAGTATCTGCGTAATAAATTAAATCGTTTTTTTTAACTAATTCTTTAATTTTTGTAGAATCATTGATTTGTGTAAAATCTTTGATATTATACTCATAATTCTCTTTAGGGAAAAAGCCGTAGTAATCGTAAAATCTACTATAAGAAGAGGAATCGGATTTAGTGAATTTTTCATGATTTAAAATCCAAAAAAGACTTTTATGTTCAATTCCGTCCTGATCTAAAACAGTTTTATCCACCACCACAACTTTAAGAGGTGTAGATTCTTTAAAGTACCAAAACAACCACATGGTGGTAATTGTTAAAAATAGTACTAGTAGTAATATGGTGAATATTCTTTTCGCCATTAGAAACGGTTAATTAAAGTAAACATAAAGGTTAACCTATTTCGTGTTTTTTCAGGAGCATACTCTTCGTTTTCATACATAAAACCCAATTTAAGAATACGATCCATTTTTATTTTTACCTGTTGCTCAACGTTGATACCCTGAGTGGTTACCCCATAAATTTGATTTAACCAACCCACTGAAAAAGGCGTATTTCCTGTGAAAAAACTTATGGAAGTAAAGTTGTCGATATCCTTACCATAACGTCTAATCATTGCTGTATGCGATAGGTATAAGTTGTTTTCATCTGGAGGTGAAAAAACATAACCTCGGTACACAAACCAGAAATTTTTATAATACTTACCCAAATAACCTGCGTAAATCATGTTGATTCCGTTGTTGTATTTTAAAGTTCTAAAACCCAACGATACTTCAAATTTTTTAGGCAGTGTGCGGTAAATATCTAAGGTACTTCTCCAATCGGGGAATATTTTTAAATTATTTGCAAATCCTAGTCCAACATGAGCACTCATTTTAGCACTCAATTTTGGATAAGCTTCCATTTCTAATTGAGTAGCAAATTCGTCGTAGCGCGTGGCTGTGGTCAATTGTGCTCTGAGTGGAAAAACTTTTGTTTTACGCATCAATTCAAAACCACCCATGTGCCAAGGGGCTAATTTTTCAACAAATGAACTGTTGTAATAAAAAACGCCTAAATGATTTTTATACTGTTTTTGGGATAATCTTTTTTTAGCTGCTAAGGCATCTTCTTGGGTAGGATTTTTCGCTAAAACTTGTTCGAAAATTTTTAAAGCCTCCTCATTTTTGGTTTGAATTTCTAATGATTTCCCTTTTTTGATTAAAATTTCTTCATTGTCTGGATATAATTGAAGTAAGGCGTTACTGACTTGTATACTTTTTTCATTTTGATTGTCCCAACGCAAAACATCAATGTATACAGAAAGTATATCGTAATTGTTGGGATACGTTTCGTTTAGTTTTTCTAATCTTTTTAAGGATTCTGAGTGATTTTTTTCAAAAGCTTGTAGTTGGGCTCCAAAAATAGCAACCTCAACATGGTTTGGAAATTCATTGATTAGTTTTTCTGTTTGGTTGATGGCTTCGATTCTATTTCCGTTACGTTCTAATTTTTTTGCTTCCAAAAATCGAACGTCAAAATTTTCGGTGTTTTGAGAAAATAGAAGTGTATTCCCAACTAATAGGAAGAATAAAATAAAATGTTTCATGAATGGATTTAGTTAGTAATCACAAACTTATATGTGTGATTTTCAATTCCTGATGCCGCGTTGACAAAATATGTGCCAGTATTAAAATCAATAAGATTGATTTCAAGCTTTTTAGCATTCATTGGTATTTCTTTTACCAATTGACCTACGGATGAATATATTTTTAAAGTATCGATTACAGTTTTAGAATCAATAATTAATTTATCTTGATTGGTTAATGGGTTAGGATATAACTTCATATAACCTTCGCTTTTGGGTTTCCCTGAAATATTTAACGTTACAGTTACAGGTTCAGACCAATGATAAGCCGTTTTTATACTGTACTTAAAAGTATCGATACCTGTGAATCCTTCAATGGGTTTATAACTAAATGAACCATTAGATTCAAAATTAATCAGTCCGTTTTCCGGAGATTTAATTAAAACAGCCTCAAAGGATTCTTTATCGGCAGAAATATCGTTTAGTAGTAAATTTTTTGTTTCTAAAGAAGTCGTTTCATTGATGTTCAATTCATATTGATCCGCAACAGCAATAGGACTTCCAGAAATTAGTTTTACTCGGTTTTTAATTACTTCAAAGGATTCCTTTTTATATTCAATGGCATCGTTGGCGTGATTCCATTTTTCCCAATTAAATCTATTGGCGGTCTCTTTTTCAAAACTGTTGTAAAAAATTCCAAAACTAATGCCGTCTGAAAGTTGGGTTTCGGTAATTGTTAAGGTTGACTTATCATCATGCATAACTTCTGCATTACTTGGGTCAACAATATTTAATAAAGTCCAAGGTAATTTAATTTCAATACTGTTGTCTGTTAAGATAACCGCATCCATAGAGGTTTTTGGAATATTCAGTCTGTTGACTTTCATGTTTCCGATGTACTGGGTTTCTTTTTCAGTATCATTGTTTTTCCAACGTACCATTTTCCAAGGCTGACTATCGCTTATAGTTGATTGAAATACTTGTTTTTCGGTAGTTTTTTTGTGCCAAATTCCGTACAAATCATAAGCTTCCGTTACGAATAATTCAGCATTATCATTGGTGATTTTTAAAGCAAATTCAGCCCGGTTAGTTACTTTTTTTCCGTTAGGAAGTATAGATTCTCCTAAGTTTTTATCGTAAGTATCTATGGATATCCAAATTTCTTCGGATTCTCCTAAATGTTTTTGAGTATTTAATTTTAGATGTAAATAAGCAAAGTCTGTTTCACCTTCAATACTTTTAATAGGGCAGTTACTACAAAATTCTTCAATAGTTTTAAAGCTTGAGTTGGCTTTTTTATATCCAATAAGTCCGAAGTTTTGTTCAGGAGAAGTAACATTGTGCCATAATACTCTCCTTTCAACATTAAAATCCATAGGATCGGTAATCCAAGTTCTTTTAAACCATTCGTCTATCCAAGAAAAAACCATTCCGCCACCACAATCAGCTGCAAAATTGTTTTCTAATAATCGGGCATTGATTTCACCTTGTGTTTTTTCGTCATAACCCCCGTGATACATTCCGTTAGAGGTATAGTGTGCAATTCCCCAACTAGATGGTACTCCGTATTCTGCAATAATTAAGGGCGTAGAGGTGTAGTGTGATTTTAAATCTTTTAAATAGCCTAAGTAGCTATTTTGTCCTAAATAATCATTTTCATCAATGTAGTTAGGGTCGTTTCCTACAAAATCAGGATAATAAGGGTAAGCGTGGTAACTGATAAAAAATCCAGCTTTGGCTTTAGTGTAATTTACTTTTGAAAAATCTAAAAAGGCGGAATCTTCATATCTGTTTTTTTCAAAAGGGTGTTCAATAGGATCTAAGGTGGGCCAACTTGAAATACTTACAGGACGTTGGGTATTATAATTTTTTTGTTCGAAATCTAATAGATAATCTAGTTTTTTTAACAACCACACCTCAGAAGGTCGGGTATTGTTAATGGATAAATATTTACCTTCAAAAGAAGTGAATTCTGCATGTTTTTCGTTGGTGTTTAAAACCTCTGGAGGATGAATTTCTCTTCCAGCAATATACCCTAAAACCCAAGGCGAAATATCTGCGTCAAATGTACCATAGGCTTTACCTAAACGTGCTGGAATGGTAATATTTCCGTGTACGGCATTGATGTTATCGGTGATTTCTTTGGTCATAATTGATTCCAAATCAAAAAGATCTTCGTGGTAATTTTCTGCTTCTTCTTCTAGCCAAACGCCATGAAAAACATATAATGGATGATTAGGATTCGCCTCGTTATAAGCTTTTAATTCTCTGTAAAATTGAGGATAATGTAAGGTGTATAATCTGATACAATTAAACCCCGCTTCGTGCATCAGCGGAAACCAACGTTTGTAATCTTCACTTTTTGCGGCTAAATCACCAGGGTAGGTACCTGGTTTGGCAACGCCTAAATTAATACCTTTTACAAAAAATGGCACGTATTTTTCACCGTTCCAAATGGTAATGTTGTTGGTATTTGTAGAAAAAGGGAGGTTCGAATTACTCGATTGTGAGTATGTTGATAAGCAAAAAAGTAAAAATAGGGTACTGAAAAAATGTTTTATCACTGAGTAAGGATTTTAAGAAAAACAGTGCAAAAGTACTGATAATAAAATTCTTACAAAAAACATTATGGTTCAACAAACGTTAATTTGTTTGATTTTCTAAAACCAATACGTAATCAAAAATGGCATGTTGAGGACCTCCGCAACCTAAGCCAATTCCAGCCCCAAAAAAAGGCTCGAATTTTTGGGTGTGAACAATAATTCCATTGAGTAAAAAGATTAAATCGTCTTTTACTTTTTTTACGGTTAATCGATTGTATTCTTTGTTGGTGTTGATTTTAGCACTTTTCCAAACACCTTTCCATTCTCCGTTTTCTCTTTTTCCGATTTGAATGGGGTATTTTTTGGAAACATCTCGGATTTGAATAAAAAAGAAATCATCGGTTTTATTGTTTTCGCCAAAAATTAAAATAGCTTCTCCTTCTTTGGATTCCGATAAGGAAACAGAAGTTTCAATAGCGAAATTTTGAGTTTGGTCAATTTTTATAGGAATAGAGTTCCAAGTAACGCTTCCGGGGTCGGAGTTGATGATGTGATAAAAACCGTTTTTTACATATTTTTGATGAATCGGGCTTTTACCTTCTTCCCAGTTATTTTTATTCTTGGTGAAATCATCGTAAAGCACTTCTTTTTGTTGACTAAATACGGGTAGCCATAACAAGAAAAGCCATGAGAGTAATATTGATTTCATTGAGTTAGTTTTTTTAGTTGTTTACAAATATAGTGCCGTTAGGTTTTAGTACAAAAAAACATGTTAAAAAAATGGTATTCAATTAAAATAGCAAGTATTTGTATACTTTAGTCCAAATTTGTAATTGATTTTTTTGTCATGAAAAAATATATTTCCACTTCTGTAGGATTTTTGCGCTTAATCGCTTTTTTAGAAGGCGTTTCTTTTTTGATTTTATTGTTTATTGCCATGCCTGTAAAGTATGTTTTAGGTAACGATGCTTTAGTAAAAACGGTAGGGCAGGCACACGGTTTATTATTTGTTTTACTGATTGTAATTACTTTGTTTGTGGGTTACGAAAAACAATGGAAATTAACAGGAATTACCTTTAAAGTATTGGCTTCCAGTATTATTCCATTCGGAACTTTTTATGTGGATTATAAGATTTTAAGAAAATTGTAAAAGTGTTACGAATCCGCGTTACCGATGGAGGCATTGTTGGAGCTCCACAAAAAAAGCACGCCTAAACGTGCTTTTTTTGTGAGCGACTGCCGACAGCGGGACCCGTTTGCCTAGGCGAATGGGAAACGCCCAAAATATGTTTATCCCAACACGTTTTTTACAAACTGAGGAATACCTTGCACACCATTTTCCGTTAGATTTTTGATGAAAGCACTACCAATAATGGCGCCTTTAGCAAAGGTTGTGGCTTGATCAAAAGTGGTTTTATTATTGATTCCGAAACCGACAATTTGTGGATTTTTTAAATTCAGGTTGTTGATGCGTTTAAAATAATCTTGTTGAATATCGCCAAAACCACTGGTAGAACCTGTTACCGCTGCGCTACTTACCATATAAATAAAGGCATCGGATACACTATCAATAAAACGAATGCGTTCGTCTGAAGTTTGCGGAGTGATTAAAAAGATATTTGACAAATTATACTTCTCAAAGGTACTTTTGTATTGCTCAGCATATACATCAACCGGTAAATCGGGGATGATTAATCCGTCGATTCCAATTTCGGCACACTTGGCACAAAAAGCTTCTACACCGTATTGCATCATCGGGTTAAAATAGCCCATAATCACCAGTGGAATATGAATGGTTTTACGGATGTCTTTGATTTGTTCAAACAACAATTGCGTTGTCATTCCGTTGTGTAAGGCTTGGGTAGAACTTTCTTGAATGGTAGGACCATCGGCCAAAGGATCACTAAAAGGCAATCCAATTTCAATCATTTCTACGCCGTTATCTTGCAGACTTTGAATGATGTTTACCGTGTCGTTCAACTCTGGATAACCTGCGGTAAAGTATATAGAAAGTAATTTTTTATTTTCTTGTAATTTTTGTTGAATGCGATTCATGGTTACTTTTTTATAGATTAAAATAACTGATGTATGTGTTTAAATCTTTGTCTCCACGACCTGATAAATTGATGATTACAATTTCTTCGGGTTTGAAATTTTTGTGGTCTAAGACCGCAAAAGCGTGTGAACTTTCAATGGCAGGGATAATGCCTTCGGTTTTAGAAATCTGTAATCCCCATTGCATGGCTTCGTCGTCGGTAATCGAAAAGAATTCACCTCGTCCGCTTCTGCATAAATGCGCGTGCATAGGGCCAATGCCTGGGTAATCTAATCCTGCTGAGATAGAGTGTGGTTCTGTGATTTGTCCGTCTGGCGATTGCATCAAGAGGGTTTTACACCCGTGAATAATGCCTTCTTTTCCTAAAACGGTTGTAGCAGCACTTTCTCCAGAATGTACTCCTTTTCCAGCAGCTTCTACCGCAATAATATTTACTTCGGGTGTGTTTAAAAAGTGATAAAAAGCACCAGCAGCATTACTACCTCCACCTACGCAAGCAATTACGTGGTCTGGGTTTTCACGACCTTCTTTTTCTAATAGTTGACTTTTTATTTCGGCAGAAATTACACTCTGAAAACGCGCCACCATGTCTGGATAGGGATGTGGTCCGATAGCCGATCCAATAATATAATGCGTGTCCACAGGATTGTTAATCCAATCTCTAATGGCTTCGTTAGTAGCATCTTTCAAGGTTTTTGAACCCGATTTAGCGGGACGAACTTCTGCGCCTAACATTTTCATACGGGCTACATTGGGTGCTTGTCTTTTAATGTCCACTTCGCCCATATACACCACACATTGGATACCCATTAAAGCACAAACGGTTGCTGTGGCAACCCCATGTTGACCCGCACCTGTTTCGGCAATGATGCGATTTTTACCCAATCGTTTGGCTAATAAAATTTGTCCAATGGTATTGTTTACTTTATGTGCCCCAGTATGACACAAATCTTCTCTTTTAAAGTAGATTTTAGTGTTGTATTTTTCTGATAATCGTTTGGCAAAATACAATGGCGTAGGGCGTCCTACATAATCTTTCAGCAACTGATTGAATTCTTTTTGAAATTCAGGTTCAGCCGTTATTTTTAAATATTGTTGACGCAATTCTTCCACATTAGGGTATAACATTTCAGGAATGTAAGCCCCGCCAAATTCGCCATAATATCCTTTTTCGTTTACGTGGTATGACATAGTTTATAGTTTAATTGTCGCTTTCGGCAATCAGCTATGAGCCGTCGGCTTTTTTTATTTATAATAGTGTTTTATTAGTTTGCTGACAGCCCAAGGCAATCATAAATTGCGCAAGCAATTTTATTTTCATTATTTTCATATTTATAATTTGCTGATAGCTCAAAGCTGACAGCCCAAAGCAATCATAAATCGCGAAAGCAATTTATGATTCTTAACTCCCGGTTCGGTTTCAAATTTACTATTTATATCTATGGCATAAATGGGTAAATCAGTTTTTAATATTTGTTTGACGGCATCAACCTCGTCTATTCCAATCCCACCACTTAAAAAAAATGGGGTAGTGGAAGGGTAGTTTTTTAATACATTCCAATCAAAGGTGTATCCGTTGCCTCCGGGTAATTTCCCTTTGGTGTCGAATAAAAAATAATCTACTTTATTTTCGAAAGGTTGTAAAAGGTTAAAGTCAAAATCGTCTTGTACAGAAAATACTTTAATTACTTCTACGTTTTGTTGTAAGGCTTGGCACAATTCAGGGGTTTCTTCTCCGTGTAATTGTATAGCTTGTAAATCGTGTGTTTTAATTTTTTCTTTAATTTCAGATAAAGAAGCGTTTACAAAAACACCTGTTTTTTTGATGGATTTAGGTAATTCAGGAATCTCTCCATTAAAAAACCTCGCCGATTTTTCGTAAAAAATAAATCCCATATAATCTGGCAATAACCCCGCCACCTCAAGTATGTTTTGAGGGTGTTTCATACCGCAGATTTTGAGAGCTGTCGGGTTTTGGGTTTTGGGTTTTAGGTTTTGGGGATTGAGATTCATGAAATTGCTTTTTTTTTATTCAAATTTTCTGATGTAAAATGTCTTTTCTTTTGGATGGTAGTAAGAGAATATTAGCTTGTTTTCAGAAGAAATTACATCTGATAATTCAATATCATCATCTTTCATTTGTTTATTAAAATCTTTTAATTTTTCATTTTTATCTTTAGTTGACACATCTTTTATATTTTCTAATGATTCTTTTGAGATGCTGCTATGCATCATTTCGGTAACTGCTTTTGAGCTCTGGCTTCCAAGGGTGTGAAATCCAGGTGTAGGCATTACAATGGTTCCTCCGCCTGCCATTCCAACTGCCATTGTACCCCCGCCCATTACCATGCCTCCACCTCCGCCTCTTTTTGGAGCTGAATATCCTCCAATATGCATTCTAAGGTAATTGTTTAAATTATTAACAGATAAACCGATATCATCGGTTTTTATAATTTTTCTAAATTTTTTGGAGCAGTTTTTTTCATTTTTCATTTTTTTGTCCAAAAGATTAATGCTGATATTTGACTCTAAAGAAATATTTTTAAGCGGTACATTATGTTCATTACAAGTCGAGTTTCTATTTATAGTAAGTTTTTTAACATAATTATTTGTCAAAAGATCATAAATATAAATTATCATATTTTTTTTATTTCCTTTGATTTGATATAATTTATTGTCTCTGTAAAATGAATTTGAACGCAGTATTAATTCGTTTTCTTCCTTAGAATTATTACTTGAAATTTTTCTGTATTTTTTTTCATAGGTGTCTAAATTAGTCTCAAATACTCTAGTGCAATCGCTGTAATTATCAATCGTTAGGAATAATTTATTTTTTTCAACATATAATTTTAAAACACTACTTAATTTATCAAAAGAAATATTGTCGGTTTCAGTAATTTTTTTGCAAACTAAATCTTTTACATAAACATATAAATTAACCTTAAATCCATTCATGGTAAATTCAACATCATTAAAATCAATATCGATTGTTGAAATATTATTCTTATTGTCAATTTTATGAAGTTTAAGTATTGATGTTTTTTTTACGCTAGTCAGAATATAAAAGTGATTATTGTAAGAAAATGATTCTAAATATATTTGTTCGTCCAGCTTAAGATTTAATTCAGTTAAAAATCTATTACTACTTTTGTAATCAAGTAATAAACTCTGAAATTTTGATTTATTTTTATTAGTAAAATAAAGAACGTCCACAGAGTCTTTAGAAATTCCTCCTAGTAATTCTTTGAGTAGTTTTGAATCTTGAATATATTTTATGGATAAAGTAGGTTTAACATCTTTACTTAAAATGAATCCAAGTATTTCTCTTTTATCTATAAAATAGAGATTAAAATTTTCTGTTGTTTTTTGAGCATAAATAGATTTAAACTCTTTGTTTAAATTTTTTTCTTCGGGATATAATTTTTTAATGATGGAGTTTTCGTAATTATCATTAAATGTCTCTTTATAAAGTATATCCTGTGCATAAATACTTATTGAAATGCAATAAATAATAATGGATAGGTAGGTTTTTAGGGCTATCTGGTTTTGGGTTTTGGGTTTTAGGTTATTATTTTCTAACATAGATTTAATTGTTTAATGCTGATTGCTCACAGCTGTTAGCCCAAAGCTTTTATGAATTTTCCACAACTTTCTCCCGCATTTTCCGTTCTCATAAAATTCTCACCAATTAAAAAGCCTTTGTAACCGTAGGGTTGTAATTCTTTAATGGCTTCTGTTGAGCTGATGCCGCTTTCGGAAACTTTAATGAATTCGTTAGGGATGTGGTCGGCCAATTGTTTGCTAAAATCCAAACTGACTTCAAAAGTTTTTAGGTTTCGGTTGTTCACGCCAATAAGGTCTAAACTCGGCATGATGGATTTTTGTAATTCTTCTAAATCGTGCACTTCCAACAAAACTTCTAATCCTAAACTTTGAGCGAATTCTGATAATTGCTTGATTTCGTCTCTTGTTAAAATCGCCGCAATTAATAAAATGAAATCGGCTCCGTAAGCTTTGGCTTCAATGATTTGATATTCATGAATCACAAATTCTTTACGCAATAAAGGCGTTTTTACAGAAGCTCTTGCCAATAATAAATCGTCTAACGAACCGCCAAAATATTTACCATCGGTTAAAACAGAAATACCCACAGCACCTGCTTTTTCATAACCAGAAACTACTTCTTCAACCGTAAAACCATAATTGATTTCTGATTTAGAAGGCGAACGGCGTTTGTGTTCGGCAATAATTCCGAAACTATTAGCGTTCATATTGGCTACTACAGAATAAGGTTCGCGATCAAACAAAACGGATTTTTCCAATTGTGAAACAGGAATAATCGAGGATATTAATTCTACTTCTCTGCGTTTGTCAAAAACTATTTTATCTAGGATGTTCATTGTTTATGGCTTTGAGCCGTCAGCTTTGGGCTTTGGGCATTTTTTAATTATTGTTTTTTAGCTGTTTGCTCACAGCTCATTGCTGATAGCCTGCAAAGTTTTCAGCTTTGCCAAAGCCTTCCCACTTTTCAAACTTTCTTTAGCCAATTCAAAAGCATCCGAAGGTTCAATTTGTTTTACCGTGGCAATCGCCATGGCGGCGTTAGCGCATACTACGTTGTTTTGTGCCTCTGTTCCGTGACCAGAAATTACATTCATAAATATTTTTGAAGAAGATTCTATGGAGTTTCCGCCTGCAATTTCTTCTTGTTTTAACTTACGAACGCCAAAATATTCGGGGGTTATCATGGTTTCGGTTTTGTTGGAAATTACTTTGGTTTCGCAGGTTAACGAAATTTCATCATATCCATCTAAAGCGTGTAAAATGGTGAAATTTTTATCGGTGTTCTGATATAAATAACCATACATACGAGCCAACTCTAAATTAAAAACGCCTACCATTTGATTCTTTGGGAATGATGGATTTACCATAGGACCCAACATATTAAAAAAGGTTTTTACCCCTAATTCTCTACGGATGGGCGCTACATTTTTCATAGCTGGATGGAATAGGGGGGCGTGCAAAACGCAAATTCCTGCCTTGTCCATACACGTTTGTAAAAAGGCTTCATCATTACTGAATTTAATACCCAAACTTTCTAACACATTACTCGATCCGCAAGAAGATGAAACACCATAATTACCATGTTTGGCCACATGAATACCCGCACCTGCGGTAACAAAAGAAGCTAAAGTAGAAATGTTAAAAGTGTCTTTTCCGTCGCCACCTGTACCGCATAAATCTACCGCATTGTATCCTTTTAAATCTACAGGAATACACAATTCTAGTAATGCATCACGGAAACCTTCAAGCTCTTTTACGGTAATGCTTCGCATCATAAAAACGGTTAAAAAAGCCGCAATTTGATTTTGATTATATGCTCCGTTAGATATGTTGTACAATACACTTTTTGCCTCGTCTTTTGAAAGCGTTTCGTGATTTATTAATCGGTTTAGTATTTGTTTCATTTTAATTTAGTCTTAAAGTCTAAAGTTTTAAAGTCATAAAGTCAGTTAATATTATGTTTGTCTTTTAGCCATTCGACTTTAAGACGTTTGACTTTCGACTTAACTATTCACCCAATTCTCTAAAATCTTTTTTCCGTCTGGGGTTAAAACCGATTCGGGGTGGTATTGTACACCACGTACATCGTAGGTTCTGTGTCGCAAAGACATCACTTGTCCGTTTTCGTCAAACGAAGTAGCTTCCAATTCATCAGGTAAATTAGCATCTACTACCCAAGAGTGGTATCTGCCTACTTCAATTTCTTTGTCTAAACCTTTAAACAAGTTTTCGTCATCAACAGTAATTTTTACTTTTGTAGCAACGCCGTGATATACTTTGTCTAAATTGATAAGTGTACCGCCAAATACTTCTCCAATGGCTTGTTGTCCTAAGCAAACGCCTAAGATACTTTTAGTAGGGGCGTATTTTTTAATGATAGGTTTTAATAAACCTGCTTCATCAGGAATACCTGGGCCTGGCGATAACACAATTTTATCGAAAGCTTCAACTTCTTCAATTTCTAATTGGTCGTTGCGTTTTACGGTTACTTCGCAATTCATTTCTTCTAGGTAATGAACTAGGTTGTATGTAAAACTATCGTAGTTGTCTATGACTAATATTTTTTTCATGATTATATGGTTTCTGCCATTTCAAGTGCTTTATTCAAAGCGCTCAATTTATTATATACTTCTTGGGTTTCGTTTTCTATGTTGGATTCGGATACAATTCCAGCTCCGGCTTGAAAATGCAACTGATGGTTTTTGCTTAAAAAAGTACGAATCATAATGGCATGGTTAAAATTGCCTTTAAAGTCCATAAAACCTATCGCTCCGCCGTAAAATCCTCGGCTGGTAGTTTCGTATTTTTCGATTAATTGCAATGCGTTGTGTTTAGGCGCTCCGCTTAAAGTTCCTGCAGGGAAAGTGTCGGCAACCACCTGCATGGTAATCGCTTTGTCGTGTAAAATCCCGGTAACTTTTGACACTAAGTGAATCACATGTGAAAAGAATTGAACCTCACGGTACTTTTCCACTTTTACGCCATGACCGTTTCTGCTTAAGTCATTTCGAGCCAAATCCACTAACATCACGTGTTCTGCAATTTCTTTAGGATCTTCGGATAGTACTTTGGCTAATTGAGCATCTTTTTCATCATCACCAGTGCGTCTGAAAGTTCCAGCAATCGGATGAATTTCCGCTTTGCGATTTTTAACGATTAATTGAGCTTCAGGCGAAGAACCTAAAATCTTAAAATTACCATAATCAAAAAAGAAAAGGTAAGGTGAAGGATTGATGCTTCTTAAAGCACGGTATAAATTGAACTCGTCACCTTTAAATTCTTGAGTAAATTTTCTGGACAAAACCAACTGAAAAACATCTCCTCGGTAACAATGTTTTTTAGCAACTGTTACCAATTCTCTGAATTGGTCATCGGTTAAATTAGAACTCAATTCGCCGTTTCTTGAGAAAGAGTAGGTAGCGAAATTTTTATTTTCTATAATCTGAATTAAATCATTCAAATTATTTTCTTCATTGATGTTGTGGCAAAAAATAAATGCTTCATCTTTAAAATGGTCAATAGCAATTACGTTTTGATAAACGGCGTAATGAATATCTGGGATGGCGCATTCTGGATTTTTTTGAGCAATAGATACTTGTTCAAAGTACTTTACCGAATCGTAAGCGGTGTACCCAAAAATTCCTCCGGTGATGAATTTAAAGTTTTCTGTTACATCTGATTCAAATGAAGTTGCAAAATTGTGTAATAATTGCGGAACGTTACTTTCTCTTGTTACAGCGAATGTTTGTTCGTTTTCGTTTGGAAATTTTTGCGTTAAAATATCATTCTCAATTTTAAAGTAAGCTATTGGATTGCAACAGATATAGGAATAGCTGTTGTCGTTAGCGTGATAGTCACTACTTTCTAACAGTAAACTATTTGGAAATTTATCGCGAATTTTTAAATAGATGCTAACAGGAGTAATCGTGTCTGCAAGAATTTTTTTGTACGAGGTATGTAATTTATATTTCATTTTTAATTCAAATTCGGTTAGCAAAAATAATAGAAACAAAAAAGACCTGTCGTGATAGACAAGCCTTTTTTTGTTTTATTTATATAAAGAAATAAAAAGGAAGCTTAGTTCACGACTTTCGGACGTAAATTGCACCACCACCAGTTATTTCTTAAAAATATGTTCATGATAAATTTTGTTCAGCAAATATAAAAATCATATCCGATTATTCAAATTTAAATTTTAGTTGATTAAATTAAAGAAACTACTTCATCCTTATTACTTACAACTTTTATAAAGTAACCGCTTCGGGAACTAATTGAGTATAATCACCCCCGTTTCTAATCACATCGCGTACAATACTAGAACTGATAAAAGAGGTATTGGCGGCAGTTAATAAAAATACGGTTTCGATTTTAGATAGTTTTCGATTGGTGTGGGCAATGGCTTTTTCAAATTCAAAGTCGGCTGGGTTGCGCAAGCCTCGTAAAATAAATTGAGCGTTAATTTGTTTGCACAAATCAATGGTTAATCCAGAATAAGTAATGACCTTAACTTTTGGTTCATTAATAAAACATTTTTCAATGAATTGTTGTCGTTGTTCCAAACTAAACATGTATTTTTTTTCAGCATTAATTCCAATAGCAATTACAATTTCATCAAACAAGGGTAAGGCTCTTTGAATGATATCAGAATGTCCTAAAGTAATGGGATCAAAAGACCCAGGGAACAACGCTCTTTTCATGTTTTTATTTTTGTAGTGCCAATTCAATGGCATTGTCGAATAAATCAGTTAAGCTAATTCCAGCCTCTTTGGCTTGTTGTGGCAATAAGCTCTCGGTGGTTAAGCCAGGTATGGTATTCATTTCTAATAAATGAGGTTCTCCATTTACAAGAATGTATTCACTACGTGAAAAACCACTCATTTTTAAAACTTGATATACTTTTTTAGCAATCGCACCTACTTTTTCAGTCATCTCTGGGCTTAATCGGGCAGGAGTAATTTCTTGTGATTTTCCTAAATATTTGGCTTCGTAATCAAAAAATTCATTTTCAGAAACAATTTCGGTAATAGGTAAAACCGTGATTTTTCCTTTATAATTAATTACCCCAACCGAAACTTCGGTACCATCTAAAAACGATTCAATAATAATTTCGTTATCTTCTTTGAAAGCTTTTTCAATGGCAGTATTTAATTCAGATTCTAATTTTACTTTAGAAATTCCAAAGCTAGAACCTGCTTTATTGGGTTTTACAAAACAAGGCAAACCTACTGTTTTAACAATGTCAGCGGTATGAATCACATCACCTTCATTTAAATAATAAGCATCGGCAGTTTTAATGCCATAAGGTTTTAAAACCGACAATAAATCCCGTTTGTTAAAAGTTAGAGCCGCTTGGTAATAATCGCAAGCCGTTTGCGGAATACCTAAAATTTGGAAGTATGCTTGCATCAAACCATCTTCGCCAGGCGTTCCGTGAATCGCATTAAAAACCACATCAAAACTGATTTTATTTCCGTTTACTTGTGCCGAAAAGTCATTTCTATCAATAGAATATTCAGCATCATTATCGTCTACTAATACCCATTTTTCCTTTAGAATATGTACGCGATAAGCTGCGTATTTACTTTTATCTAAATATTGATACACTACATTTCCGCTAATCAAAGAAATCTGATATTCACTAGAATATCCGCCCATAATAATGGCTACATTTTTCATAAAAAACCCATTGAAGTTGATACATAACACCAGACCAATTCATTCGTCTGTCTAAAACAAAAATATCATTATTTTGATTAAAATGATTTAAAAACCTGAAAAGTTAAATGGATTCTGTCGGCAATAATTTTACGTTGTTTGATTTTGCATTAGTAATAGCCATAGGGTTGAAATGTTTTTTATAAAATTTAATCCTTAAAAAGCGAGTGATAAGGGCTAGGTGTTCCTCTTTTTTACCGCAGCGGAATGCCTTGATTTTTATTGTATGTGTGGGGTTAAACCTATATATTTGCGCCGATATTTTTTTTACTTATGATACAGATTACATTACCAGACGGTTCGGTTAAAAGTTTTGAAATTGGAGTTACTCCGCATGAAGTTGCTTTAAGTATTAGTGAAGGTTTAGCTAGAAATGTGATTTCGGCTTCGTTTAACAATACTGTAGTAGAAACCGTTACGCCTTTAACAAAAAATGGTTCTTTGGTTTTGTTTACTTGGAATGACGAAGGAGGTAAAAAAGCATTTTGGCATTCCACATCGCACGTGATGGCGCAGGTGTTAGAAGAAATGTACCCAGGGATTAAATTAACCTTAGGGCCAGCGATTGCCAGTGGTTTTTATTATGATGTAGATTTTGAAGATCAAAAGATTACCGAAGCAGATTTTAAAAAAATAGAAGATAGAATTTTAGAAATATCTAAAGAAAAACACGAGTTTAAATTGCGTCCTGTTTCTAAATCAGAAGCTTTAGAAGTGTATAAAAACAACGTTTATAAAACGGAATTGATTTCTAATTTAGAAGATGGTACCATTACTTTTTGTGACCATTCCAATTTTACCGATTTATGTCGTGGGGGACACATTCCTAACACAGGAATTATTAAGGCGGTTAAAATCATGAGTGTGGCAGGAGCATACTGGCGAGGTGATGAGAAAAACAAGCAATTGACCCGTGTGTATGGAATTTCATTTCCTAAACAAAAAGATTTAACCGAATATTTAACCTTGTTGGAAGAAGCGAAAAGACGCGATCACAGAAGGTTAGGTAAAGAATTAGAGTTGTTTGCTTTTTCTGCCAAAGTAGGGCAAGGACTACCTTTGTGGTTGCCTAAAGGAGCTGCTTTACGCGATCGACTAGAACAATTTTTAAAGAAAGCACAAAAAGCAGCAGGATACGAACAAGTAGTTACTCCACATATTGGGCAAAAAGAATTATATGTAACCTCGGGGCATTACGCTAAGTATGGTGCGGATAGTTTTCAGCCCATTCATACACCTGCAGACGGGGAAGAGTTTTTATTAAAACCCATGAACTGTCCGCATCACTGCGAGATTTACAATAACAAACCTTGGTCATATAAAGATTTACCTAAACGTTATGCAGAATTTGGTACCGTGTATCGTTACGAACAAAGTGGGGAATTGCATGGGTTAACTCGTGTGCGTGGATTTACACAAGATGATGCCCATATTTTTTGTATGCCAGAGCAATTAGATCAAGAGTTTAAAAATGTGATTGATTTAGTGTTGTATGTTTTTGGAGCTTTAGGTTTTGAAAACTTTACCGCTCAGATTTCATTACGTGATCCTGAAAACAAAGAAAAATACATAGGTTCCGATGAAAATTGGAAAAAAGCCGAAGACGCGATTATTAATGCCGCAAAAGATAAAGGTTTAAATACGGTAGTAGAATATGGCGAGGCTGCTTTTTACGGACCTAAGCTAGACTTTATGGTAAAAGATGCTTTAGGACGCAGTTGGCAGTTAGGAACTATTCAAGTAGATTACAATTTACCAGAACGTTTTGACTTAAGTTATAAAGGTGCCGATAACGAATTGCATCGTCCAGTAATGATTCACCGTGCGCCTTTCGGTTCTATGGAACGTTTTATAGCGATTTTAATCGAACACACTGCAGGTAATTTTCCTTTGTGGTTAATGCCTGAACAGGTAAGTATTTTGTCGTTAAGTGAAAAATATGAGAATTATGCAAAAAAAGTTTTGCAGTTGTTAGAAAATAACGAAATTCGCACGGTCTTAGACAACCGCAACGAAACCATTGGTAAAAAAATCAGAGATGCTGAATTAAGCAAGGTTCCGTTCATGATTATTCTAGGTGACGAGGAAGAAAAGAGTGGAAATATTTCCGTTCGAAAACGCGGAGAAGGAGGAAAAGGTAATCAACAAATGTCTATTGAAGATTTTGTGCAACTAATTCAAAAAGAAGTAGATAGCACTTTAAAAAAGTTTGAAGTTTAATTTAAAATTTTACAGTCATAGCAATTAGAAGAACAAGAGGTCCAGTAGTACCTGTAGTAAAAAAAGATTTACACAATATTAATTCTGATATTAGAGTTCCCGAAGTAAGATTAGTAGGAGAAAATATTGAACCAGGGATTTTTAAAACCTCCGTTGCCATACAAATGGCGATTGATTCAGAGTTAGATTTAGTAGAAATTTCACCAAATGCTAGTCCACCGGTTTGTAAAATCATGGATTACAAAAAGTTTCTTTACGAACAAAAAAAGCGCGAAAAGGTAATGAAAGCCAATTCTACGCAAATTGTAGTTAAAGAAATTCGTTTTGGTCCTCAGACCGATGAGCATGATTACGAGTTTAAAAAGAAGAATGCCGAAAAATTCTTGAAAGAAGGTGCGAAGTTAAAAGCATTTGTTTTCTTTAAAGGTCGTTCGATTATATACAAAGATCAAGGGCAAATTTTGTTATTAAGATTGGCTCAGGATTTAGAAGAATACGGAAAAGTAGAAGCTCTTCCGGTGTTAGAGGGTAAGCGTATGATTATGTTTATTGCTCCTAAAAAGAAAAGTAAGTAGTAGCTGAAGTAGATAATTTAAAAACTAGGAACAAAATGCCTAAAATGAAAACAAAATCCAGTGCTAAAAAGCGTTTCCAGCTTACAGGCTCTGGTAAAATCAAAAGAAAACACGCTTTTAAAAGTCACATTTTGACTAAAAAATCTAAAAAGCGTAAGTTAGCGTTAACACACGCAACTTTAGTTCATCCATCGGATGAAAAAAATGTAAAAAAACAATTAAGATTAATTTAATCGTTTTTTTAGGTTAATTATTTTGTATAACCCTGTGCTGTGGCCCCTTAAGCGTATTTATGAATACCGCCCTGTACAAAACTAAAAAATGTAAATTATGCCAAGATCGGTAAATTCTGTTGCAAGCAGAGCAAGAAGAAAAAAAATATTAAAACAAGCGAAAGGCTTTTTTGGAAGACGTAAAAACGTTTGGACAGTTGCTAAAAATGCTGTTGAGAAAGCTATGGTTTACGCATACCGTGACCGCAAAGCTAAAAAGAGAAATTTCCGTGCTTTATGGATTCAACGTATCAACGCTGGAGCTCGTCAAGAAGGATTATCTTATTCTCAATTCATTGGTAAAGTAAAAGCTAATGGAATTGAGCTTAACAGAAAAGTATTAGCTGATTTAGCAATGAATCACGCAGATGCTTTTAAAGCGATTGTTAAAAAAGTAAAATAAACGTTTGTTTAACCACATCTTACTTACAGCTACTAAAAAAACCACTTGAAAAAGTGGTTTTTTAATTTTATAGGGTGTCAATATGGCATTTTTTGGAGTGATGGCAAAGAAATTGTTTGTCACTTAATGTAAATTTTTAATATCAAGTAAACGGTTATGAGTACAACAAATTCCGAGGAAATACATAATGAACCGATAGTAAACGCTGTCGAAAATGAAAATGAATCGGCTACTGCCTCTGCTGTTGCGGAAGAATTGTCAGTTGAGGAACAATTAAAGCAAGATTTGGAAAAAGAAAAAGACAAATACTTACGATTGTTTGCCGAATTTGAAAATTATAAAAGACGTACCGCTAAAGAGCGTATAGATTTATTCAAAACCGCTAATCAAGAGGTGTTACAGTCGATGTTACCTGTTTTAGATGATTTTGATCGCGCCATGGTAGAGATTGTAAAATCCGGTGATGAAAATTTAATCAAAGGAGTGCAGTTAATTCAGCACAAATTAAAAGATACTTTGGTTGCCAAAGGTTTGGAAGAAATTGAAGTGAAAGCAGGAGATGTTTTTAATGCAGATATTCACGAAGCGATTACACAAATCCCAGCTCCTTCTGAAGATTTAAAAGGAAAAATAGTTGATTTAATCGAAAAAGGATACCAATTAGGTACTAAAATTATTCGTTTTCCAAAAGTAGTTATCGGTAGTTAATACTGCCTAATTCCATAAATATGAAAAAAGATTTTTACGAAATATTAGGGATTTCTAAAAACGCTACGGAGCAAGAAATTAAAAAGGCTTATCGTAAAAAAGCGATAGAATTTCATCCTGATAAAAACCCAGGAGATAAACAAGCCGAAGAAAATTTTAAACAAGCCGCAGAAGCTTACGAAATCTTAAGCGACCCAAATAAACGTGCTAAATATGATCAATACGGACATCAAGCTTTTGATGGAGGTGGCGGATTTGGTGGCGGACATGGCATGAACATGGACGACATATTTAGTCAATTTGGCGATATTTTCGGAGGTCATTTTGGTGGCGGATTTGGAGGTGGCGGAGGTGGCCCTCGTAGATTCAAAGGAAGTAACCTAAGAATCAAACTAAAACTGACATTAGAAGAAATTGTTAACGGAGTTGAAAAGAAGGTAAAAGTTCGCCGTAAAAAATTAGCTTCCGGAGTTACTTATAAAACTTGTTCTACTTGTCAAGGTTCTGGTCAGGTTACTCGAGTAACCAATACCATTTTAGGTAGAATGCAAACGTCTAGTCCATGTCCATCTTGTGGTGGAGTGGGTAAAACTATTGATTCTAAACCTAGTCATGCTGATGCCGAAGGAATGGTAATGGAAGAAGAAACCGTATCAGTAAAAATTCCAGCAGGAGTTCAAGATGGCATGCAGTTAAAAGTTTCTGGTAAAGGAAATGATGCGCCAGGTAATGGAGTGCCTGGTGATTTAATTGTAGCTATTGAAGAAGTTGAACACGACACTTTAAAAAGAGAAGGTGAAAATTTACATTTAGATTTATACATTAGTTTTCCTGAAGCCGTTTTAGGGATTTCTAAAGATATTGACGTAGTAGGAGGTAAGGTAAGAATCAAGTTAGAAGCAGGTATTCAATCTGGAAAAATCCTAAGATTAAAAGGAAAAGGATTGCCGAATATTAATGGATATGGCAAAGGCGATTTATTGATTCATATTAATGTTTGGACACCACAAAACTTAACGAAAGATCAAGTGAAATTTTTTGAGTCTAATCTAGAAGAAGATCATTTTAAACCAAATCCAGACAAGTCAGATAAGTCTTTCTTCGAGAAAGTAAAAGACATGTTTTCTTAACTCATATTTAAAAATTACTTTTATCCATCATTGTGAAAACGGTGATGGATAATTTTTTATAGCCCTATTAATTATCGTATGTCGCACTTACTCGAAATTCATAATGTGGTAAAAAAGTATGGAAATCATACGGCTTTAAACCAGGTTTCTCTATCTATTCCTCAACAAGGAATTTATGGTTTGTTAGGTCCTAATGGAGCAGGAAAAACCTCTTTGATTAGAATCATTAATCAAATCATTTATCCAGATGCAGGTCAGGTTTTTTTTAATGGAGAACCCTTGTCGGCTAAACACATCAGCCAAATTGGTTATATGCCCGAAGAAAGAGGTTTGTATAAATCCATGAAAGTGCAGGAGCAAGCTTTGTATTTAGGACAACTAAAAGGATTGAGTAAAGCAGACGCTAAACGCAATATGAACGAATGGTTAGACCGTTTAGAAATTGGGGATTGGCGTAATAAAAAAATGGAAGAACTTTCCAAAGGAATGGCACAAAAAGTTCAGTTTTTAGTAACGGTTTTGCATAAACCCAGCCTATTGATTTTTGACGAACCATTTAGTGGATTCGACCCTGTAAATGCGAATTTAATTAAAGACCAAATTCTATATTTAAAAGAACAAGGCACTACGATTGTTTTTTCTACCCACCGCATGGAAAGTGTAGAAGAGCTTTGTGATTCCATTGCTTTAATTCATCATTCCCAAAAAATATTAGAAGGGAAAGTTTCAGATATTAAAAAACAATACAAAACCAATACGTATCAAATAGGGATTTTCCCCACCAATGAATCTTTGTTTTTAAGTGAATTAGCTAAACAATACACTTATGAACTTTCTGATTTTGATTCCATGAATCAAGAATTGAAAATACAAGTACAGGTAAAGGATACTTTAAAATCCCAAGAGTTACTTTCTTTTTTAATGACCCAAGGAACGGTTACTCATTTTTCAGAAAAAATACCTAGTATCAACGATATATTCATTCAAGCCGTTAATCCATCATGATGCATATTATAAAATTGATTATAGTCCGAGAGTTTTTGTCTAGAATCAGAAACAAATCTTTTATCATCATGACTTTTGTAAGTCCTTTGATTATGATTGCAATTGCAGGAGTAGTGATGTATTTGAATGTTCAAAAAGAAGCCAGTATCACACCTATTGCAGTTTGTGATTTGAGTGGGCAAGTGGTTTCAGAATTAAAAAACACAGAACATTTGACTTTTACCGATTGTACCCCTTTGGGTGTGGATCAGGCAAAAAAACACTTATTAGCAGATGGTTACGAAGGTTTGTTGATTATTCAATCTGCTTCGGAATCTTTACCTAATCGTTTTGAATACTACTCCGAAAACAACCCCTCTTTGGAATTGGTTTTTAGTATAGAACAATCTTTAGAAGAAATTCTAACCCGAAAAAATTTAGAACGCGCCCAAGTAGATTTGAATTTAATTGAGCAGTCTAAGGCAGATATTAATTTAGAAGTCTTTGGAGCACAAGGCAAAGCCAGTTTAAAAGGACTTACCGAAATTAAAATGGCAATAGGTGGCGCTTTGGGTTATTTTATCATGATGTTTATTGTGATTTATGGCAATATGGTGATGCGTAGTGTGATTGAAGAAAAAAATAACCGCATTGTAGAAATTATTATTTCATCGGTAAAACCATTTTATTTAATGATAGGTAAGATTTTAGGCACTTCTTTAGCGGGCTTATTACAATTTTGTATTTGGTTGGTATGTGGACTCTTATTACTAACCGTTTTAGGAATTGTTGCTCAACCCGTATTAGATTCATCTGTTCAAAATACAGGAGGAATCCCTTCCGAAATCATGAGTTTTTCTTCGGAATTATTTGATTTTCCATGGGCAACCATTGGATTTTCATTCTTGCTTTTCTTTTTAGGAGGCTATTTGTTGTACAGTTCCTTTTATGCCGCCATTGGTGCAGCAGTAGACAGTGAAACCGATTCCCAACAATTTTTATTACCGATTATTTCGCCATTAGTTTTGGCGGTATATGTAGGATTTTTTACCGTAATTAATGAACCACATGGAACTGTTGCTTTGGTATTTTCGTTAATTCCATTTACCTCGCCCATTGTTATGCTCATGAGGATTCCTTTTGGAGTACCCTTTTGGCAGATAGTTTTATCACTCACTCTATTATTTACTACTTTTATAGCCGTAGTTTGGATGGCAGGCAAAATATACCGTATTGGGATTCTTTCTCACGGAAAAAAGCCTACTTACAAGGAATTGATTCAGTGGATTAAATATTATTAGTATGATGTTCGAAAAAATAAAGGCCTTTTTTGGTACCAGTATCATTCATACCAAAGATGTGAATTTTACCTTAGGAACCCTCTTTGCTTTAATCATAGCATTTATCATCACCAACTATTTGTTGCGATTTATTAGGCTATTGATTACCCGTAAGTTGCCGATTATGGACAAAGTTAAGTTTATTAGCTTATTTCAGTTCATTAAATACTTTGTGTATATTTTGGTAATCATGTTCACCTTAAATGCTTCTGGGGTGAATGTCAGTGTGTTAATTACGGCTTCTGCGGCTTTATTTATTGGTTTGGGTTTTGCCTTACAACAATTATTTCAGGATGTGATTGCAGGGGTAATGATTATTTTAGATCAGTCTTTGCGCGTTGGAGACGTTATTGAAATAGAAAAAAGAGTTGGCAAGGTTACCGAAATTAATCTGCGAACTACCCGTGTAGTTACCCGTAACGAAAGAGTTTTAGTAGTGCCTAACCATAAATTTATGAATGAAGTGTTATTCAATTGGACACAAAATCATAATGTGGTAAGGGAAGATATTTTGGTAAGAGTGGCTCATGGTTCCGACGTAGAATTGGTGCGACAAATTTTATTAGAAATTGCCAACAAAGATCCACGAGTAGAAAAGAAACCCAAAGCTCATGTGTTTTTTGAAAATTTTGGAGAATCTAGTTTAGATTTTACACTGTATATATACGTAACCGATTCGTTTGCGGTGCTTAGCTTAAAAAGTGATATTCGTTTTGAAATAGATAAGAAATTTAAAATCCACAACATTAAAATTCCTTTACCACAAAGAGAAATTTATATTAACAATCCTCGATAAAAAACCATGGCTAAAATTTTAATTATAGAAGACGAAGCCTCTATTCGTAGGGTTTTATCTAAAATCATAGCAGAAGAAAATTCCGAATACAAGGTTTTTGATGCCGAAGATGGCGTTCAAGGATTAGAAAAGGTAAAAAATGAGGATTTTGATTTAATCCTTTGTGATATTAAAATGCCTAAAATGGATGGCGTGGAAGTATTGGAAGCCGTAAAAAAAATCAAACCCGAAATACCTGTAGTGATGATTTCTGGTCACGGAGACTTGGAAACCGCTATAAATACCATGCGATTAGGGGCGTTTGATTACATTTCTAAACCACCTGATTTGAATCGTTTATTGAATACGGTTAGAAATGCCTTAGAAAAGAAAAGTTTACTTGTAGAAAACAAAATTCTAAAAAAGAAAATCAGTAAAAACCATCAGATTATAGGGGAAAGTGAGCCGATTCAAAAAATAAAACAAATGATTGACAAGGTGGCTCCGACCGACGCTCGTGTTTTGATTACGGGCGAAAATGGAACAGGTAAAGAACTAGTTGCCCATCAATTACACGACAATAGCGACCGTGCTTCGGCTTTATTGATTGAAGTAAATTGTGCAGCCATACCTTCGGAATTGATTGAAAGTGAGTTGTTCGGACACGTAAAAGGCGCTTTTACTTCGGCAGTAAAAGACAAACCGGGTAAGTTTGAATTGGCCGATAAAGGCACTATTTTTTTAGATGAAATTGGCGATATGAGTTTATCTGCACAAGCTAAAGTATTACGGGCTTTGCAAGAAAGCGTAATTACTCGAGTAGGCGCCGAAAAAGATATTAAAGTAGATGTTAGGGTAGTGGCCGCTACGAATAAGGATTTAAAAAAAGAAATTGCCGAAGGGCGTTTTCGAGAAGATTTGTACCACCGATTGGCGGTAATTATTATAAAAGTTCCTGCTTTAAATGACAGACGAGAAGATATTCCGTTATTGATTGAACATTTTGTTTCTAAAATTACTCAGGATCAAGGAAGTGTAAAAAAAGTATTTTCGCCCCAAGCGATAGAAATGTTAAAAGCATACGATTGGACAGGAAATATTCGAGAACTTAGAAATGTAGTGGAAAGATTATTGATTTTAGGTGGTAACGAAGTTTCTGAGCAAGATGTGTTAATGTTTGCTAGTAAATAGTTGTTTATGAAAGTTTTATTGTCTCCGGCTAAGTCTTTAGATTTTGAAAAAGAAGTTCCGACCCAAGAATATTCAACGGCTTTATTTTTAAAACAGTCCGAAAAAATCAACAAGGTTTTACGAAAAAAGAAACCGAAGGATTTGTCTGAATTGATGGATATATCCGACAAGTTGGCTCAGTTAAACTGGGAACGCAACCAACAATGGCAAGTTCCTTTTCCTGCGGAACAATCCAAATCGGCGATTTATGCGTTTAATGGCGATGTTTACGAAGGTTTTGACGCCTATGGATTGCCTTTAGAAAAAATAGAGGCGATGCAAAACACCATTCGTATACTTTCGGGTTTATATGGAGTGTTAAAACCTTTAGATTTGATTTTGCCGTATCGTTTGGAAATGGGAACGTCTTTACCGATAGGAACCCATAAAAATTTATATGCTTTTTGGAAGGAAACCGTTACTAAGTATTTGAATACGGAATTACAATCCGATGAGGTTTTAGTCAATTTAGCCAGTAAGGAATATGCCGATGTGGTGGATTTTAAAAAGATTAAAACAACCGTTGTTGTTCCAGAATTTAAAGATTATAAAAATGGCCAGTTAAAAATCATTAGTTTTTTTGCTAAAAAAGCTAGGGGATTAATGGCTAGATACATTATAGATACCAACGCCCAATCTTTAGAAGATTTAAAACGTTTTAACTACGGAGGTTACGCTTTAGATGAGTCTTTATGTAAAGGGAATCAATTGGTTTTTACCCGATAACTTCTTTTCTGCGAGTAAAAGCTACTAATAACAATATGCTAGCAAGAAACAGGGCAATACGAGCAATATAATCGCCATGTTGTACGTAAAAAGTTTCTTTTTGGTTTAGGCTTACTTTGCCTATTAAACTGGTTTTTTGATTGTATTTGGTTTTTTGGGTAATCTCTCCTTTTTGATTGATGAATGCAGAAATGCCTGTATTGGCGCTTCGCGCTACATCTTTACGGGTTTCTATGGCGCGTAATCGAGCAAGGCTTAAATGTTGTAAATGTCCTTGGGTTTCGTTCCACCAAGCATCGTTGGTCATAATGGCTAAAAAGTCGGCTTTATTTTTCGCGTAACCCGTTACGTATTCTCCATAAACGGATTCGTAACAAATAATGGGAGCTATTTTTGTTCCGTCTTTATCGGTAAATACACTGCGTTCATCTTGGGTTGTTTTGGTAGACATAGTTCCCCCCAAATCAATCATATAATTTTTAAGTAAAGGTTCAAAAAAGGGTTTGTAAGGAAGATTTTCTACCCCAACCACTAGTTTTGATTTGTTGTATTTCTGAACAGGAGTATTGTTGCTGATGTATAATCCAGAATTGTAAAAATTAACCCAGATATTTTCTTCCACTTGATTAGATGCTGGATTAGTTAGGGCTTTATGGTACAGAATATCATAAGTATCAATACCTAATAAAAAGGAAGATTTAGGGTATTGATTCATAAACCGATGCAGTAAGTTTTTTCCCGCAGAAAATTGAAAATTCTCGTAAGGAATATTTTCTGCTAAAACCGTTTCTGGAGCAATAATATAATTGGTGTTTGGGGTGATTTTTTCTTGTGTTTGTTCTAGTAAGCCTATAATTACTTCGGTGTTTGATTTACTGTATTTTTCGGTGTAAGGATCTACATTGGGTTGTAAAAGAATTACCTCTTTTTGCGCACCTTTAACAGAATATGTTTCAAATAAATAAAAAGAAAATAATAAGGGTAATCCAATAACTAAAGCAATAGGAATTATCTTTTTAACGGAAAAAACAGTCTTTATTTGAAAAGTTTGAATCAGATTAAACAGCATTACATTGGTTAGTAATATCCATAAGGAACCGCCGAAAGTTCCGGTATATTCATACCATTGAATCCATGAAGGATATTCCGAAAAACCATTCCCTAAATTCAACCAAGGCCAAGAAAATTCCCAATGCAAGTGCATTTTTTCGAATACCAACCAAATCGAAATAAAAAAAGGCCAATAAATTTTAGGAGTACTTTTTTTAGCTACCCAATGATATAATAAAAAAACCAGCGCCATTAATAAACTATTCACTAAAACCGCAATCAAAACGCCAAATAAGGAGGCATAATACAGCCAGGCAGTAGTGCTGAAATTCCAGATTAAAAAACTTATATAAGCTAAACCGAAAATTTTTAAACCACTGTTTTTTGTATTTCGTAAAGTGTTTTCAGCTAGCAATAACGGGACAAATGCAATCCATAAAAATATAGGAAAACCCAAGGTAGGCCATCCTAAATAAAATAAAATCCCTGAAAATAAAGCTAAAGATAAGGGGTGGTTAAGTGCTTTCATTATTTTTTAGCGAAGGCAGAAAAATCAACTTTTAACGAAAAAATATTGGAATACATACTACCGTTAATGTCGCCAATATTGGTTAGAGCGTAATCAATAGCGATTTTTCGATACTGAAAACCAATGCCCGCATTGGGTTGAAATTGTGTTTTTTGACTGTTGTCGAATTGGGTTATTTTTTGAAAATTTCCTAAACCTGCTCGTACAAAAACTACGTTGGCATAACCAAATTGAAATCCTACAGCGGGGTCAATACTCATTTTTTCAGACGAAATGATGTCGTTGGTTCGGGCAAAACGTGTGTTTAAGTTAAAAGCGGTTAATAAAGAATATTTTTCTTTAATAATAAAATTTCTGGCTACACCTAATTGTAATTTAGGAAGAGTGATTTCTGTTTTTTCGGGTAATTCTTGGTTTTGACCTGGTACCGCATTTTGAATGTCTTGAATTCCTTTTTCGTCAAAAGACCAAACATTTACCGTGGTGGTAATGTCTTTAACCATTACGCCTAATTTCCAATTGCGGTATTGGTATTGTGCGCCAATATCAAATCCAAATCCCCAAGAATTAGCAAAATCTCCAATAATTCTGCGAACCATTTTAGCATTGGCTCCGTAATTTAGGTTTTTGATTTTACTTTTTCGTGCATAAGAAAGAATCCCCGCATAATCGGCAGCCGAAAAGGTGCTGATTCTGTTGTAATCAATATTTCCTTGATTGTCAATTAATTGAGTGGTGTTTAAAATATTGTCTACTCCAAATCTAATCAATGAAACACCAAAAGAACTGACGCTGTCAATAGGAGTGGCGTAAGCGGCATAATCATACTGAGCAATATTTGCAAAGTAAGAAGCGTGCATTAAAGCAATCTGTTTATCTTTGACGTGCACCAATCCAGCAGGATTCCAATATCCCGCATGAACATCGTCGGTATGAGCAACTACTGCATTGGACATGCCCAATGCCGCGGCATTAACCCCAATGTTTAAAAATTCATTGGAATATTTTCTAGCGGTTTGAGCAAATGCTGAAACAGAAATAAGAAGGATGAAAAGCAGATTTTTTTGAAACAATTTGTCTTGGTTTTGGCAAAAATATAAAAATAAAGTAGTAAATTTAATATAAACTTTTTCAAAAAGAAGTTAAACAATTAATAAGGAATGAATATAAAATCGTTTGTGCCCAACGCACTCACCCTATTGAATCTGTTTTTTGGATTAATCGCATTGGTTTTAGTTTTTAATAAAGAATATCCATTAGCTTTTTTAGCCGTTTGTATTGGGATATTATTTGATTTTTTTGATGGATTTGCGGCTCGTTTGTTGCAGGTACAAAGTAAACTAGGGGTAGAATTAGACTCCATGGCAGACATGGTAACTAGTGGAGTTGTTCCTGGTTCGGTGATGTTTTTTTTGTTGATGGAAAGTATGGGTATTCAGTTAAGTGATTATGCAAATATTTCCAGTTCGAATATATCACAATTATGGATTCCGTTAGTGGGGTTTATGATTACGTTGGCTTCGGGTTATCGCTTGGCGAAGTTTAATATTGACGACAGACAAACGAGTTTATTTATAGGATTGCCTACTCCTGCTAATAGTTTAATGATTACAGGGTTAGTTTTTTTAGTTCAAGAAGATTTAGGATTAATTAGTGAATTGTTAAAAAGCACATGGTTTTTATTGTTAATTACTTTGATAAGTTCTTACCTTTTGAATGCTAATTTTTATCTTTTCTCTTTAAAAATAAAGAGTTTAAGCTTAAAAGAAAATGGCTTGGTTTTTGGATACTTATTAACATCAGTAGTGTTAATAATCATTTTTAAATTATTGATTTTTTCTTTTTTAATAATTTTTTATGTATTATTGTCAATCATTGCGCAGAATAAAATAAAAAAGTAAACACTAAACTACTCTTTAAGGTTATGAAAAAGTTATTTTCTAACGCTAATTTATCCTCTAAAAAAGACAACTTTAAAAAGTCTGTTAGGGATGCTTTTGTATTTGGTGGGTTAACCGCTTTATCAATTGGAGCTTATTTAACCACCAATCATTTTACCAAGAAAGTGGGTAATTTGTCAACGGAAAACGAGTTAGTGGATCGCGTGAGCCTAGAAAACGAGATAAGATCAATGTCTGACGTTAGGGTTTACGATATTTTAAATAAGCATGAAGGTAAAGTTTTTGGTATTGATGTTTCTCATTATCAGGGGAGTATCAACTGGCCAAAAGTAAAAACCATAGAAAATTTCCCTTTACAGTTTGTTTTTGTTAGAGCAACCTGTGGAACCAATCGTGAAGACAAACAGTTTGATGTGAATTGGGCAAAAGCTAAAGAGCATAATCTAGTAAGAGGTGCTTATCATTATTACAGACCCGATGAAAATGCAGTTTTTCAAGCTAAAAATTTCATTAAAACGACTCAATTAAAAAAAGGTGATTTGCCGCCGGTATTAGATATTGAGAAAATGCCAAGAAGACAATCTATGGCGAACATGAAAGTAGGATTGAAAAAATGGTTGAAATTAGTAGAAGCCCATTATGGTGTAAAACCTATTATATACACAGGAGAAGCTTATTACAGAAATTTCTTAAAAAATGATTTTAAAGATTATACTTTTTGGATTGCTAATTACAGCCACAAAGTTTCTGAAGTAAAAGAAGGCTGGACATTTTGGCAATTTACCGATAAAGCTAAAGTTGCAGGGATTAAAGGTAATGTAGACGTAAATGTTTTTAATGGTGATTACGAAACTTTAGTTTCTAAAGTAATTCAATAACAGAAATATAAAATAGATAAAAAAAATCCCACTTTTCAGTGGGATTTTTTTATTGCTGAAATGCTAATTTTTTGCGTCTAAGTTCAAAGTTTTGACCTAAATAAACCTTTCTAACCATTTCGTCTTTTACCAGTTCTTCAGGAACACCAGCTTTTAGAATTTTCCCTTCAAACATCAAATAAGTTTTATCTGTAATTGCTAAGGTTTCTTGAACGTTGTGATCTGTGATTAAGATTCCTATGTTTTTATCTTTTAGTTGTGCTACAATACGTTGTATATCTTCTACCGCTACAGGGTCAACACCTGCAAAAGGTTCATCTAACAAAATAAATTTAGGATTGGTAGCTAAAGCTCGGGCAATTTCCGTTCTTCGGCGTTCTCCTCCCGACAACAAATCGCCTCGGTTGGTGCGTATGTGTTCTAAACTGAATTCGGCAATTAATTCTTCCATTTTAGCTTCTTGCTCTGTTTTGGAAAGATTGGTTAATTGCAACACACTTAAAATATTGTCTTCGATACTTAATTTTCTGAATACAGAAGCCTCTTGAGCCAAATAGCCAATGCCATTTTGAGCTCTTTTATACATAGGGAAATTAGTAATGTCGGTATCGTCTAAATAAATGCTTCCACCATTAGGTTTTACTAATCCTACAATCATGTAAAACGAAGTGGTTTTACCCGCGCCGTTAGGACCTAACAGCCCCACAATTTCTCCTTGTTTAACTTCTAAAGAAACGCCTTTTACTACGCTTCGTCCTTTGTAGGTTTTAATCAAATTATCGGCTCGTAGTATCATAAATAATTTATAAGGAACCTAGTTTTTGACTCAATACACCTAAAAAGTTACTGATAGGATTTTTAATCATCATAGACATCATGGCATTAAAATTACCTTCAAAAACAAATTGAGCATTGGTTTTATTTTCAGCAGTACTGTTTAATAATAAACTCAATTGAAAAGGCGTTTTTTCGCTAGCCGATGATAGTAATATTTTTTGAGGTTGTATGTCTATTAATTTTAGTTCAAATTCAGGCATGCCTTGTAAAGCAAATTTAAACGATTGATTGCCTGTTAATTCAAATTTAGAAATGTTTTCGGGCATTAATTGTTTGTAGTTTTCTGGAACAGATGCAAAGTCAATAACTGCCTGAGTAGATTGGTTTATTTGGGTAATTGGGCTTTCGATAATCATGGTGTTGTTTTATTCTGCATTTACGGCCCACTCAGAAGGATTTATTCTCCATTCTTGTAGGGTTTTTAATTCCGAATCCGAAATGTAGTTTTTCTCCACCGCTTTATCTAATAAAATCTCGTAGTTTCCTAAAGTATATAAGTCTACGTTTCTTTCTTTAAAATTAGATTTAGCCACATCAAAACCATATTCAAATATGGCTGCCATCCCTTTTACATTAATACCCGCTTCTCTTAAAGCATCTACCGCCAATAAACTACTGTTGCCGGTACTTACTAAGTCTTCAATAACTACTGCGTTCTGACCTTTGTAATAAAATCCTTCAATTTGATTTTTTCTACCGTGTTTTTTAGGTTCGGGTCTAACGTAAACAAAAGGTAATCCCATGCGCTCTGCAATCAAAATACCAATTCCAATAGCACCAGTAGCTACGCCAGCAATAATGTCTGGTTTGCCAAATTTCTTTTCGATGTTTTTAACGAATTCGTCTCTTAAGTACGTTCTAATTTGTGGAAAAGAAAGAGCCACGCGATTATCGCAGTAAATAGGAGAGTTCCAACCCGAAGCCCATTGAAATGGATTTTTCGGATTCAATTTAATTGCATTTATTTGTAAAAGCAATTCGGAAGTTTTTCCAGCTGTGTCTTTATTAAAAATCATACTGCAAATGTATAAAGTTTTTGTAAACAATACGCCACTTTTTTTAACGAACCAAATAGTAAAAGAAACCGATTTTCAATTCTTTTTGCTAGAAAGCGTTGATATTGAAAAGATTATTATTGGTATGTATGAAAAAAAATTAGGTAAAGTTTTTTTGTATCACGAAGATGAAAAAGAAATTTTAAAAAAACTAAAAGAAAAAATCCCTGTTGAAAAAGCCGGTGGAGGTGTGGTGAAAAACAAAAAAGGTGAAGTTTTGTTTATTTTTAGAAACGGAAAATGGGATTTACCTAAAGGCGGAATGAACAAAGGAGAAGAAATTACCGATACCGCCATCCGAGAAGTAGAAGAAGAAACAGGGGTGAATGGTTTACAGATTACTGAAAAGTTGATTAAAACGTATCATATTTTTTACAGAAGAGGAAAGTATCGTTTAAAAATTACCCAATGGTTTGAAATGCGAACTGATTTTAAAGGGACTCCTGTGGGGCAGTTAGAAGAAGGCATCGAAAAAGTGGCTTGGATGAATCCTATACAAATAAAAGAAGCCTTAGAAAACTCCTATGAAAATATCAAACTGTTGTTTGAGTAAAAAATCTTGAATTGAAAAAAATACTATTGCTTTCCGATACTCACGGATATTTAGACGAACACATCTTAAAACATGTAGCCTTAGCAGATGAAGTTTGGCACGCCGGAGATATTGGTGGTTTAGAAGTAACCGACACTATTCAAAAATTAAAGCCCTTACGAGCAGTTTATGGCAATATTGACGATGCTAAAACCCGAACAGTTTTTCCGTTACATCAAAAATTTTATTGCGAAGAGGTTACCGTTTGGATTACCCACATTGGCGGTTACCCAGGTAAATATCACCCAGACATTCGAGAGGCACTAAAAAGAAATACCCCACAACTTTTTATTTGTGGACATTCCCACATTTTAAAAGTAATGCCCGATAAAAAATTGAATTTAATACACATGAATCCCGGAGCAGTAGGTAAACACGGTTTACATCAAGTTCGTACCATGTTGCGTTTTGAAATCGACGGAAAAAAAATTCAGAACCTAGAAGTCATTGAAATAAAAAGATAAAAAAACCCGACTTTTGGTCGGGTTTTTAGCGCACTACTATTTTCAGGTTTATCTTAATCGGTCTACAGATTTTACGAGATCTTCGTCCTTTTTAATGGCCTTGTTGGCCAAAACTAAAAAAATGACAGAAATGGCAGGAAGCAAAGTCTCAATACCCTTCTTTGAAGGCGAACCTTCTCCGGATAAACTTAGCGACTGATAAACAAATAACCCTAGAATAATTAAGTTTAATATGATGTTAATTCGATTAATAACGAATTGATTTTGTCTTTTTTTATACGATAGAATACTAAATAAAGCTAAACCAACACTTACTACAAGTAAAATGCAAAGTGCCGAAAAACTAGACTCACAATAATCCCAAAACAACATCAAAAGAACAGAGATGATGAGTGAAAGAGACATGTGAAGAGTTTGTATGCGTTGAATCATAGGGTAAAATTTCGATGTAAAATTAGAATTATTTTTTTTATAGCTGGTATTGTTTTAAAAATAAATCTTTGTATTATTGCATAGTTATTCTTCCCCCGACCTTTGGAAGAATTTTTCAAACCTATTTTTTTCAAACCTATTTTTATTGAATTCATCAATTAAAAATCCACTAAACGTATTTATTCTACATGTTTGATATTTCAAAACTAAAATCCATGAAGATTTCTGAACTTCAAGAAATCGCTAAAGTCGCAGAAATTTCTAAGTTCAAAACTTTAAAAAAAGAAGAACTGATTCAATCTATCTTAGATATCCAAAATACCGCAGAGCCCCAAACCGTTGCCCCAATTTCTGAAACCCAATCTAATTCAGATAAATTAGATAAGTCACCCAGAAAACGCATCCACAAAAACAACCACGTACCCGAGAAAAGAAATTTTGTAGGAGACACTTCCATAGAAGTCGTAGAATTACCCTTTGAAGAAGTCGCGGTAGAAACCATTGCACAAACACAAGAACAAGAAGTGGTTCAACAACCACAGCTAATAGCTACTGAAGGTGCTGAAAATACTTCGGTACAAGAGCCAGAAAATACACACGTTAATAAAGAACAACGACCAAATAACAATCCTAATCAGAATAAACCTCAAAACAACCACAATAATAATTTTAAAGACAAACGCAATAAAAACAATAACAACCCCAACAACAAAGAATATGAGTTTGAAGGGATTATTGAAAGCGAAGGTGTTTTAGATATGATGCCCGATGGATATGGATTTTTACGTTCATCAGATTACAATTATTTAGCCTCACCCGATGATATTTACTTATCGCAATCACAAGTAAGGTTATTCGGATTAAAAACAGGAGACACCGTTAAAGGAGTGGTACGTCCACCTAAAGAAGGAGAAAAATATTTCCCATTAGTAAAAGTGTTAAAAATCAATGGTTTAGACCCTCAGGTAGTTCGTGACCGAGTTGCGTTTGAACATTTAACACCGATTTTCCCACAAGAAAAATTCAAATTAGCAGAAAAACAAAGTACCATATCCACTCGAATTATTGATTTGTTTTCACCAATTGGAAAAGGTCAACGCGGTATGATTGTGTCGCAACCTAAAACAGGTAAAACAGTTTTATTAAAAGACATCGCCAACACCATCGCCGCTAACCATCCCGAAGTATATTTAATCGTATTGTTGATTGACGAAAGACCCGAAGAGGTTACCGACATGCAACGAAATGTGCGTGGAGAGGTAATTGCTTCCACCTTTGATGAACCAGCCGACAGACACGTAAAAGTGGCTAATATTGTATTAGAAAAAGCCAAAAGATTGGTAGAATGCGGACACGATGTAGTGATTCTATTAGATTCCATCACCCGTTTAGCTCGTGCCTACAATACCGTACAACCTGCCTCAGGTAAAGTACTAAGTGGAGGGGTAGATGCCAATGCCTTGCAAAAACCAAAACGCTTTTTTGGAGCCGCTCGTAACATCGAAAATGGAGGTTCGTTATCAATAATCGCAACAGCCTTAACCGATACAGGTTCAAAAATGGACGAAGTAATTTTCGAAGAATTCAAAGGAACAGGTAATATGGAGTTGCAATTAGACCGCAAAATAGCCAACAAACGTATATTCCCAGCCGTTGATTTAACCTCGTCAAGTACTCGTAGAGATGATTTATTACAAGACGAAAAAACCATTCAACGCATGTGGATTATGCGTAAATATTTAGCCGATATGAATCCAGTAGAAGCCATGGATTTTATCAACGACAGATTTAAAGGCACCCGCAACAACGAAGAGTTTTTAATCTCTATGAATGACTAAATAAAAATCATTAGGGTGTGCCACCCAAAATTAAAAAGCCCTATGCACAGTTACGTTCATAGGGCTTTTTAATTTTGGCTGTCAGGCTGTTCGCTCCGCATGGCGGATTGCTGCCATCCTTCACACGGATTTGTAATCCTAGATTTGTTTAATAGTTTAACCAAAAAATGGTCGATAAGATTAATGTTTACCCATTATTTTTTTTACAAAACTAACCATCAATAAAGTAAATAATCCTACCCCAAGCCCAACCACAAATTCTGTAATAAATGAGGGTATTTGCGGAAGTATATGATGTAAGAAATCTATATTATGCACAAAAATACCACCAGCTACTAAAAGCAAAGCAATGGTGCCAATCACAGCTAAACTCTTAATTACTTTCGGCAAAGCTTGAACCAATAAATTACCTATGGTTTTGGTAAAACTTTTTTCATTTTTGCTTAGACTAATCAGTTTTAACCCCAAATCATCCATCCTAACAATTAAAGCCACAATACCATAAACACCAACTGTTGCAATTATTGCCGTTGCAGATACTGCCAAAATTTGAGTTAAAATAGGCTTACCCATCACTGCGCCCAACGCAATAATTACAATTTCAACTGATAATATAAAATCTGTTACAATCGCAGCCTTTACCTTATCTTTTTCAAGAGATAAAATTTCACTTTCAGTTAATGTTTGAGTAGCATCAATAGTTTTATGATGTTCTTTATGAAAAAAATATTCATAAATTTTTTCTGCCCCTTCATAAGCCAAATACAAACCGCCTAAAATCAATATTATTTTTATGGCTATAGGTAAAAAAGCGCTTAGCAAAAAGGCTATGGGTAAAATGATGACTTTATTTAAAAAAGAACCTTTGGTGATAGCCCAAAGTACAGGCAATTCTCTTGAAGATACAAAACCTGAAGCTTTTTCGGCATTAACCGCCAAATCATCCCCCAAAATACCTGCTGTTTTTTTAGTAGAAAGCTTAGCCATTGCAGCTACATCATCCATGATTGTAGCTATATCATCTAATAAAGCAAAAAAACCTGAGGCCATTTTTTATATTAATAAAGGTGTATAAATTAAGTTGCGAACCTAATAATTTTACTGTAAATAGATGTTATATTTATTGAAATTATAAGATTAAAAAATTAAAAGATTAAAAAATAGCCTCATGAATCTATTGCCTTTTGACGGAGAAATCTATTATCACCCTTTATTTTTGTCTGAATCAGAAGCTTTACAAAGCAAAAGAGCCTTACAAAATCAAGTGCAATGGCAACCCGATGAAGTAGTGGTTTTTGGTAAAAAACACGTTATGGATAGGCAAACCGCTTGGTATGGTAATCAACCCTTTACCTATACCTATTCAAAAACACCACGCACGGCATTGCCCTGGACACCTGAACTGTTAGTTGTAAAACAAAGAGTTGAACAAGTTTGTGAAAACGAATTTAATTGTTGTTTGTTGAATTGGTATCCCAACGGCAAAAGTGGAATGGGATGGCATGCCGATAATGAATCTACTTTGGTTTATGATGCTCCCATAGCGTCCGTTAGTTTAGGAGTCACCCGAAAATTTATTTTTAAGCACAACACCCAACCAAAAAAAATAGATTTAGTTTTAGAAAATGGAAGTTTATTGCTGATGCAAGGCAAAACACAAACCTATTGGAAACACAGTTTACCCAAATCTTTAAAAATATCCGAAGACCGAATTAATTTAACGTTTCGGGTATTTAATGATGTTTAATCGTTGATTGTTTAGTCGGGAAATAGGACTATAAATAAACTTTTCAACTTTCGACTAACCTCGCGTTAATGACAGCAGTGGAAATCCTTTTAAGCCAGCCCGAATTTTGGCTGGGTTAAAAGATTGTAACGAATGGCATGACCCTTCGCTTTTTCTGCGAAGGGGAACGCCCAAACAAAAAAAGAGCAAACCTTTCGATTTACTCTTTTTTCTAGGTTGATAGGTTTTGGGTTATTGGTCAAAGTTTATTGGTTTAAGAATACTTTTACCTAAAACCCAAGACCTAAAACCCAACACCCAATCAATGATTCCTAAAAACCAATTCTCCGTTAAAACTATCCAAGATAATAATGGCTTCGGTTTTAATGTTTCCACCTAAAATTTCTTTAGACAATTTATTTAAAACCTCGCGTTGGATGACTCTTTTTACGGGGCGGGCACCAAAATGCGCATCGTAACCTTTTACGGCTAAATAATCAATAGCTTCGGGAGTAGCCTCTAAGGTGATGTGTTGTTGTTCTAACATTTTGGCCACACTTTTTAATTGTATGCTTACAATTTGTTTGATGTTGGCGGTGGTTAGTGGCGTAAACATCACGATTTCGTCAATACGATTGATGAACTCGGGGCGAACGGTTTGTTTGAGCAATCCCAACACTTCGGTTTTGGCGAGTTCCGCAGCTGCTTCTACACTTCCCTTTAGGTTGTCAAATTTATCTTGGATGATTTGACTTCCCATGTTAGAGGTCATGATGATGATGGTGTTTTTAAAATCAGCCAAACGTCCTTTGTTATCGGTTAATCGCCCTTCATCCAACACTTGTAACAAAATGTTAAATGTATCGGGATGTGCTTTTTCAATTTCGTCTAACAAAATTACAGAATACGGTTTTCTACGTACGGCTTCGGTGAGTTGCCCGCCTTCATCATAACCTACGTATCCCGGAGGCGCTCCTACCAATCGGCTCACGCTGTGTCGTTCTTGATATTCGCTCATGTCTATACGCGTCATGGCATTTTCATCATCAAATAAATACTCGGCTAAAGCTTTCGCTAATTCGGTTTTTCCAACCCCTGTGGTTCCTAAAAACAAGAAGGTTCCGATAGGTTTTTTCATATCTTGTAATCCGGCACGGCTTCGGCGCACAGCATCACTGATGACTTCAATAGCTTCTTCTTGACCAACTACACGTTTGTGCAATTCGTCTTCTAATTTCAATAATTTTTCACGTTCACCTTGCAACATTTTTTGAACGGGTACACCGGTCCATTTAGCCACTACTTCGGCAATATCTTCGCGGGTTACTTCTTCTTTAATTAAAGAACTTCCGGCTTGATTTTCTTGTAAAGTTTTTTGTAAGCCTTCTAATTTATCTTGGGCTTCTTTGATACGTCCATAACGTATTTCAGCCACTTTTCCGTAATTACCTTCTCTTTCGGCTCTTTCGGCTTCTAATTTCAAATTTTCAATATCGGCTTTTACGGCTTGTATATTATCTACTACATCTTTCTCTGATTTCCACTTAGTGTAAATATCGTTGCGTTCTTCTTTTAAGTTGGCTAAATCCAATCCTAAAGATTTTAATTTCAATTCATCATTCTCTCTTTTAATCGCCTCGATTTCAATTTCTAACTGCATGATTTTTCTATCCAACACATCCAATTCTTCGGGTTTGGAATTAATTTCCATACGCAATTTAGAGGCCGCCTCGTCCATCAGGTCAATGGCCTTATCAGGTAAAAAACGATTGGTAATATAACGTTGAGACAATTCTACCGCACCAATAATAGCATCATCTTTAATACGAACTTGATGATGGGTTTCGTACTTTTCTTTGATTCCTCGTAAAATAGAAATGGCATCTTCGGTATTGGGCTCGTCAATATTTACTTTTTGGAAACGACGTTCTAAAGCTTTGTCTTTTTCAAAGTATTTTTGATACTCGTCTAAAGTGGTTGCTCCAATCGCTCTTAATTCTCCACGAGCTAAAGCTGGTTTTAAAATATTGGCTGCATCCATGGCACCTTCACCACCTCCTGCCCCTACCAAGGTATGAATTTCATCAATGAATAATACAATATCTCCTTCGGCACTGGTTACTTCTTTCACTACCGATTTTAAACGTTCTTCAAATTCTCCTTTGTATTTAGCTCCCGCAATTAAAGCTCCCATATCTAAAGAATAAACTATTTTATCTTTAAGGTTTTCAGGTACATCTCCAGCAATAATTCGGTGTGCTAATCCTTCAGCAATAGCCGTTTTACCAACCCCAGGTTCTCCAATTAACATCGGGTTGTTTTTGGTACGTCGGGTTAATATTTGCAACACACGTCGAATTTCTTCGTCACGCCCAATCACAGGGTCTAATTTGCCTGTTTTGGCTAATTCGTTTAAGTTTTTAGCGTATTTATTTAAAGCATTGTAGGTTTCTTCGGCAGAGGCAGAAGTTACTCTTTCTCCTTTTCGAATTTCGGCAATGGCCGCTTGTAAAGATTTTTCGGTTACGCCTTGGTCTTTTAAAATTTGGGCTACTTTACTTTTTGATTTAAAAATAGCTAAGATGAGGTGTTCAATGGACACAAACTCATCATTCATTTTTTTGGCAATGATTTCCGCTTCGTTTAAGCTGGTTCCCGCGTCTCGAGAAAACATGATTTCTGAACCTGAAACTTTAGAAAAACTATTTAAAGTGCTGTCTAAAACTTGCTTGAATAACGGAATATTGATATTTAATTTTTTAAGTATAAAAGGCGTAACATTTTCGTCCACTTCAAGGATGCCCTTAAAGAGGTGTTCGTTTTCGATTTGCTGATGACCATAACCTTGCGCCAATTGTTGGGCTTGTTGAATGGCCTCTTGCGATTTAATGGTAAAATTTTTAATATTCATGGCAAAAAAGGTTTAATTTGTGGATTGGAAAACAAGATTTATTCCTACACTCAAAGTAAGACATTTTGACTGTTTTTAAGCTGATTTTTATCAATTTTTCAGACAAAAAGACATTAAATCCAACCAATTATGAGCATTTTTGATACTATATTCGGAAATAATAGCAGTGAGTCTTCGCAACAACCAAAGACTACAGGAATTCCATTAACCGCAAGGGAACAAATAGAGGCTATTGTTCAAGAATCGGAACAAGAAACCGTAGTTATATTTAAACACAGTACCCGTTGCAGCATTAGTAGAACCGTACTAAAAGAGTTTGAATTTGATTATCAATTCATTTTTAAACCCGTAAAATGGTATTACTTAGATTTGCTAAATTACCGAGACATTTCCAATGAATTGGCCAATCGTTTTCAGGTAGAACATCAGTCACCTCAAATATTAGTAATTAAAAACGGAAAATGTGTTTTTGATGCTTCACACGAATCCATAGAATGGAGTAGAATAACAAAGTATATTTAACATCAGATGAAATTATTTTTGTTGGGAGTGATGATGATGCTTACGGTAATTTCTTGTAGAAAAATACCTCGTGAAACAGTTTATTCCAGTTACCAATTTTTAGTTGGTACTTATACTCAAAATGAACAACAAGGAGTCAATCGGATTGAATACAATCCGAATACGCAACAATTTCAAGTTAAAGATCTGATTACAGGTTTGCAAAATCCTTCCTTTGTACAATATCATTCGTTAACAAAAAACTTATTTGTTTCCGAAGAAATAGGGGGGGAAAACGGAGGAAAACTCAATTCATTTGGGTTTGATGCTGTTAATCAAAAACATCAAAAAATCAACTCCGTAAATACCCAAGGCGACCATCCTTGTGTAATAGCTTTAAGCCCCGATAAAAAATGGCTCGTTGCGGGGAATTATTCCGGAGGAAACGTGTCGGTATTTAAAATAAAAGAAAATGGAATGCTGTCGGAATCCTTGCAAACCCTACAACACTTTGGAAGCAGCATCCATAAAGAACGACAAGAAAAACCACACATTCACGATTTGGTATTTCATCCTACTACGCAACAATTATTTGTAACTGATTTAGGAACCGATAGGATTTATATTTACGATTTTGACACCGAAAGTGCTACTCCATTAAGTCCTTCTCAACCTTCGTTTATTTCTGTAAAAAAAGGAAGCGGTCCTAGGCATTTAGTTTTTAATGCTACGGCAGAGTACTTGTATGTTGTGCAAGAATTAACGGCAGAAGTTAGTGTGTACTATCTGCAAGAAAATCAAATAGATTTTGTGCAAACCTTGTCTTTAAGTTCCTCACCTGAAAATATGCAGCAGGGTAGTGGTTCGGAAATTAAAATGAGCCCAAATCAAAAATATTTGTACGTAAGCAATCGAGGAAAAGTAAATGAAATCGTAGTTTTTGCCATAGACAAAAGCACTCATCAATTGATAAAAATTCAAAACATCAGCTCTGGAGGGCAAACGCCCCGCAGTTTTGAAATTACCCCCGACGGAAAGTATCTATTAGTAGCCAATCAAGACAGTCATCAAATCCAATTGTTTGAAATCCAATCTAACGGAAAATTAAATCCAACTTCTGTAAGTTTGAGTATTAATCAACCCACACATATTATTAATCAATAGGATTTGGGCGTTCCGGTTCGCCTACGGCTCACCGTCCTGTGTTCCGCCGTACACGGTACGTTGCTACACCCAGTAACGCGAGAAATTACCTTTCATGAACAGGTAAAATAGTTGTTGTTAAATCTCCAAATCCAATTCTGATTTTTTCGTTTTTACAATAACCTTTAAAAGTAATGGTATCACCATCTTGAATAAATGAACGCAATGAACCGTCATTTAATTTAATAGGTGTTTCGCCATTGTTAGTAATTTCAATCATAGAACCATAGCTTCCAGGAACATTTCCAGAAATAGCTCCAGAACTTAACAAATCCCCAGAATTAATTTTACAACCATTAGCAGTGTGGTGACACAACTGTTGGTTCATGTTCCAATAGGCATTTTTATAATTGGTTCTACTTACAATAGTAGGTACTTTGTGTTCAGGAGTAATAGAAACCTCTAAATGAATGTCGTATAAATAATTGTCTTTCATTTGAAGATAGGGTAGTGGTTTAGGCTCTTGCTTAACTCCTTTTACTTTAAAAGGTTCTAAAGCATCCAAAGTCACAATCCAAGGCGATAACGAACACGCAAAGTTTTTAGATAAAAAGGGACCTAGTGGCATACATTCCCAACGTTGCATGTCTCTGCAACTCCAATCGTTAAAAAGGGTAACTCCAAAAATATAGTCTTCCGTTTGGTTCACAGGAACGCTTTCGCCTAAAGAGTTTACATCGGTGGTAATAAAACCCAATTCTAATTCAAAGTCTAAAGATTGAGAAGGGCCATAAGTAGGTAAATCTTCCTCTTTTTTTAAAACTTGTCCTTTAGGACGGTGAATGGGAATGCCCGAAGGAATAATGCTAGAAGAACGCCCATTATGTGCTAACGGATAATGATACCATTTGGCGGATAAGTCGTCTTGTTTGCCGCTAAAAATTCTAGATAAATTTAAAGCATGTTCTTTACTAGAATAAAAATCAGTATAGTCGCCAATAGCAACAGGTAATTGCATTTCTACTTCGTCTATTTCAAAAATGATCTGTTTTCGGTGTTTGGCGTTGTCTCTAAGTTTAGGGTTGGAATCGCTAAAGATTTCAGAAATACGGTTGCGAACCAAACGCCAAGTTTTTTTTCCTGCCGAAATAAAATCATTTAAAGTGTCTTGTAAAAAAACATCTTCCGTAAGTTCAATGTCTTTAAAATAGCCTAATTGATGTAAGGCTCCTAAATCAATAGCGTAATCTCCAATACGAGTACCGATGGTAACCATATTGTTATTCGTTAAAAATACACCAAACGGAATATTCTGAATCGGAAAGTCGGATTGAGTCGAAACTTCCAGCCAAGATTTTAATTCCGGGTTATTTGCATTATTAGGCATGATTTAGTCTTTTTATTTAATTCAAATATATCATTATCTAGGAATTTAACAAACGATTTTTGTATTTTTGGAGCCTATTTTTAAAAAAATCATCATGCAACTTGACGAACAAATTTTTGACCTAATTCAAGAAGAAAAAGAAAGACAAATACATGGTTTAGAGCTTATTGCTTCTGAAAACTTTGTAAGCGAACAAGTAATGAAAGCCGCAGGTTCGGTTTTAACCAACAAATATGCCGAAGGATATCCTGGAAAAAGGTACTACGGAGGTTGCGAAGTGGTGGATGAAATAGAACAAATTGCGATTGATAGAGCTAAAACTTTATTCGGTGCAGATTACGCTAACGTACAACCACATTCTGGTTCACAAGCCAATGCTTCTGTTTTTCATGCCTGTTTAAAACCAGGTGATAAAATCCTAGGATTTGACTTATCTCACGGAGGTCACTTAACCCACGGTTCTCCTGTAAACTTTTCAGGTAAAATTTACACCCCTGTATTTTATGGTGTAGATAAAGAAACCGGACGTTTAAACTACGATACCATTCAAGAAATTGCAACCAAAGAACAACCTAAATTAATTATTGCTGGAGCATCGGCTTATCCAAGAGATATGGATTTTGCTCGTTTCAGACAAATCGCAGACAGCGTTGGAGCTATTTTAATGGCCGATATTTCGCACCCTGCGGGATTAATTGCTAAAGGATTATTGACCGATCCAATTCCACATTGTCATATTGTGACAACTACAACTCATAAAACTTTAAGAGGTCCACGTGGCGGATTGATCTTAATGGGGAAAGATTTTGAAAACCCATTCGGAATCACCACTCCAAAAGGAGAAATCCGTATGATGTCTGCTTTATTAGATTTAGCCGTTTTTCCTGGAAATCAAGGAGGGCCTTTAGAGCACATTATTGCAGCTAAAGCCATCGCTTTTGGTGAGGCGTTAGATGATAAGTTTTTTATGTATGCTTTACAATTACAAAAAAATGCCAAAGCTATGGCAGAATCTTTCGTAAAAAGAGGATACAATATTACTTCGGGCGGAACAGACAATCACATGATGTTGATTGACTTACGTAACAAAGGAATTACAGGTAAAGAAGCTGAAAACGTATTGGTTAAAGCCGACATTACGGTAAACAAAAACATGGTTCCTTTTGATGATAAATCACCGTTTGTTACTTCGGGTATCCGTGTAGGAACTGCCGCTGTTACAACCAGAGGTTTAATGGAAGACGATATGGAAACTGTAGTAGCTTTAATTGATGAAGTTTTAATGAATCGTGAAAACGAAGAAGTTATTGAAGCCGTTGCCGAAAAAGTAAACGATTTAATGGGACACAGACCGTTGTTTGTGTTTTAGTCCTTAATACGATAAACAAAAAAGCCTCGCAATTGCGAGGCTTTTTTTATATCCTATAAATCTTATAAGTGAATCACTTCACCGTAAGCATCAGCCACAGCTTCCATAACCGCCTCACTCATCGTAGGGTGCGGGTGAATAGCTTTTAATACTTCGTGACCAGTGGTTTCTAATTTACGAGCTACAACAGCTTCGGCAATCATATCGGTAACACCAGCACCAATCATATGACAACCTAACCATTCGCCGTATTTAGCATCAAAAATTACTTTTACAAAACCATCGGGAGTACCCGCGGCTTTGGCTTTACCCGAAGCCGTGAAAGGGAATTTACCAATTTTTAATTCGTAACCTTTTTCTCGAGCTTGTTTTTCAGTTAAACCAACCGAAGCAATTTCTGGTGTAGCATAAGTACAACCTGGAATATTTCCATAATCAATAGGTTCAACATGTAAACCCGCAATTTTTTCTACACAAGTAATTCCTTCTGCAGAAGCTACGTGAGCCAAAGCAGGACCAGGAACCACATCACCAATCGCATAATAACCAGGAATGTTGGTTTGATAAAAATCGTTTACAATAATTTTATCTCTGTCGGTAGCAATTCCTACATCTTCTAAACCAATATTTTCGATGTTAGTTTTAATTCCAACTGCCGAAAGAACAATATCTGCTTCTAAAATTTCTTCTCCTTTAGCCGTTTTAACAGTGGCTTTTACTCCAGTACCTGAAGTGTCTACTTTTTCAACAGAAGCATTAGTCATAATCGTAATGCCTGATTTTTTCAAAGATTTTTCAAATTGTTTTGAAATATCTTCATCTTCTAAAGGCACAATGTTCGGTAAATATTCAACTATGGTTACTTGAGTTCCCATAGAGTTATAAAAATGAGCGAATTCAACTCCAATAGCACCTGAACCTACTACAATCATTGATTTTGGTTGAGTTGGTAAAGTCATGGCTTGTCTGTAGCCAATTACTTTTTTACCATCTTGTGGTAAATTTGGTAACTCACGAGAGCGAGCTCCTGTAGCAATAATGATATGATCTGCACTGATTTCAGAAACTTTACCCTCTTTATCGGTAACGGCTACTTTTTTACCAGGCTTAATTTTGCCATAACCATCAATAACGTCAATTTTATTTTTTTTCATTAAAAATTGAACGCCTTTGCTCATGCCTTCAGCAACGCTACGACTGCGGTTAATTACCGCTGAAAAATCTTTATCAAATCCATTAACAGTTAATCCGTAATCAGACGCATGTTTTAAATAATCAAAAACTTGCGCACTCTTTAAAAGTGCTTTAGTAGGAATACATCCCCAGTTTAAACAAACACCACCTAGATTTTCTTTTTCTACAATGGCCGTTTTTAAACCCAATTGAGAAGCTCTAATAGCAGTAACATATCCACCAGGACCACTACCTAAAACAATAACGTCATATTTCATAATAAAAAGTATTTCAAAATTTTTGCGCCACGAAAATAAGGATTTATTAACTGACAAAAAAGAATAATAATGTTGTTTATCGTTTTGTGAATTTTAGTTATAAAAGTCTGATTCTTAATTCAAACCTACTTTCTAATAATCTTTACCTTATGATCTAAACTGATTTGAATAATAGTAGAAGGTTTAGGGTTATTGGTTTCTTCCTGACGGTATTTTACTACATAATCTACGCCTTTAATAATTTCGGGACTAATATCTTTGAACGAAGTAGGGGACGCCATGCCACTAATATTCGCTGAGGTAGAAACAATGGATTTTTTCATGCGTTCCATTAGTTTAAAACAGAAAGGTTCTTTTACCAAACGTACTGCTAAAGTATTGTCGGGAGCAATTAGGTTAGGCGCTACATTTTTGGGTTTATCCAACACTAACGTGGTGGGTCTTTCGGATAAATCCATGATTTGCCAAGCAGGTTCAGGGATTTCATTAAAAATCTGATACAACATGCGATCGCCATTCACCAATACAATCATGCTTTTACTTTCCTCGCGTTTTTTTAAAGCATAAACTTTAGCAACCGCTTCGGGATTACTGGCATCGCAACCTATGCCCCAAATGGTATCTGTAGGATATAATATAATTCCTCCTTGTTTTAGAATTTCTTCGGCTTTAATTAAATCTTCGGTCATGGCTTAATTTTGATTCTGCAAAAGTAAACATTACTTTCGTTTTTTATATTTTTAAAATCTGAATTCGGGTATTCATTTTCCGCCAGTTAAACATGATAAAATCTTACTTTTCCATACTGTTTGCCGTAGCTGTTTTATTGGTTTCTTGTCAAGAAAAAACCAATGAAAGTAAACAAGCATTGGTGTTCAAATACAACGAGAGTGCGAATATTACCTCGTTAGATCCTGCTTTTGCTAAAACCCAATCCAATATTTGGGTGTGTAATCAGTTATTTAGTGGGTTGGTTCAGTTGAATGATAGTTTAAAAATTCAGCCGGATTTAGCTAAAAATCATACTATTTCTGCTGACGGAAAAACTTATACTTTTATTCTTAGAGATGATGTTTTCTTTCATCAGAATCAAATTTTTGGAAAATCGCTGACTCGTAAAGTGGATGCACACGATTTTGAATTTAGTTTTAAACGTTTAACCGACGAAAAAATAGCTTCGCCGGGCGGATGGATTTTACAACAAGTAGATTCTTTTAAAGCAGTAAATGATACCGTATTTCAAATTCAATTAAAACAATCATTTCCTGCATTTTTAGGCTTGTTAACCATGAAGTACGCCTCGGTAGTGCCTAAAGAAATCGGAAAATTACCCAATTATGATTTTAGAGCTCACCCGATTGGAACAGGGCCTTTTCAGTTTAAAATTTGGGAAGAAAATGTAAAGTTGGTGTTGCGTAAAAATCCGTTGTATTTTGAAAAAGATGCGCAAGGCAAAAGTTTACCGTATTTAGAAGCGGTTTCTATTCAATTTTTGCCCGATAAACAAAGTGGTTTTTTGGAATTTATACAAGGTAAAATTGATTTTGTTTCGGGGTTAGATCCTTCTTATAAAGATGAAATTTTAACACCACAAGGACAACTTCAAAAAAAATATGAGTCAAGTGTCGCTATGATTTCTGGCGATTATTTAAATACGGAATATTTAGGATTTAAAATGGATGATGCCCAAAGTCCGATTCACGACAAGCGCATTCGTCAGGCCTTAAATTACGGATTCGACCGCGAAAAATTAATTAAATATTTGCGCAACGGTATTGGAACCCCCGCTATAAATGGGTTTATTCCGAGTGGATTACCTGGTTTTAACAAACAAAAAGGATACGACTACCAGCCAGAAAAATCGCAACAGCTGATTAAAAGTTATTTACAAGAAAAAAATATTAAAACCTTACCGCCGATTTTGTTAAGTACCAATGCCTCTTACGTAGATATTGCGGAATACTTACAGCGCGAATGGCAAAAAGCAGGGTTGCCTGTTTCGGTAGATGTAAATCCTCCATCTACTTTGAGACAATCTATTTCCACCGGAAAAGTCAACTTTTTTAGAGCCAGTTGGATTGCCGATTACCCTGATGCCGAAAATTACTTGTCGTTGTTTTACAGCAAAAACTTCTCGCCAAACGGACCAAATTATACCCATTTTAAAAATCAGCAATTTGATGCCTTGTACGAAAAAGCTTTACAAAGTGTAAACGAAACCGAGCGCATTAAACTATATCAACAAATGGATGCCATTATTATTCAAGAAGCGCCTATTGTGCCTTTGTTCTACGATAAAGTCGTTCGGTTTACTCGTAAAAATGTACAAGGATTAGGCATTAATCCACAGAATTCTTTACAGTTAAAAACGGTTAGAAAAACGAATGATTAACATCTTTTAATTACTCTTTCAGTAAAAATACTTCCGCAATCATACAACGGGCGCTTCCGCCACCATTGGTTTCAATAGTAGTTAAATCGCTATGAATAATTTGGGCATATTTTTCTAAAGATTGAATTTGATTTTTGGTTAATGATTCATAAGCTTGCAAACTCATCACTACAAACTTTTCGCCTTTAGGATTAGCAACTTCTAACATATTTCCCGCAAAATGATGCATTTGTTTTTCGGTAATTAAAATCACCTCTTTACCATCATTTTTTAAATTTTCCAACACCATTTTACGTTCTTTCTTATCGTCAATAGCTTCGTGGCAAATCACGGCAAAATCAGTTCCTACAGACATCATTACATTAGTGTGATAAATTGGTTCTCGTTTACCATCTACCGTTTGAAAAGCTTCAAAAATCACAGGATTATATTCGTAATCTTCGCAAAATTCAATCATTAATTCTTCGTCCGTTCTGTCGGACAAAGCCGCATAACATTTTTTATTCACGCGGTCTAAAACCATACTGCCTGTGCCTTCTAAAAAATAACCATCTTCTTCGGCGGCACTATAATCCATGATTTCTTCTACTACAAAACCATTGTCTTCTAAAATTTCAATAATATCTTCTCTTCTTTCTAATCGTCTGTTTTCGGCAAACATAGGATATAAAACGATGTCGCCATTTTCGTGAAAAGAAACCCAATTGTTCGGAAAAACAGCATCAGGCGTATCGGTATCTGTGGTGTCATTAACTACCACTACTTCAATTCCTGCTTGGGTTAATTTAGTGACCAACGCATCAAATTCTGCCTGTGCTTTGGCATTTAAACCGATGACTTTAACTTCGGAATCTGCCTGAAAAAAATTGTTTACCGCCGTTTGTTCATTACTTCTAAAATGAGCAGGACGTATCATTAAAACACTTGATGTAGATTGAGACATATCAAAAAAATTAGGGCGTAAAAGTATATTATTTAAGGTAGAAGTAAAAATGACGAGGTTTTTGTTGAATGATTATGATTAAGCTCCAATCACTGATTGAATCACCTGTAATAATTCCTCTTTCAAAACATCATTAGTAATGCCGTTTTCCTCAGAAAAATTCTCTCCAAATTTAGGCAACGAAAAAGTGCCTTTAATATCAGCTCCCATAAACGGAAAGTAATTTTTAGCCGACTCCAAAACGGTTTTACCTCCGCGAGCCCCAGGGGAAGTTGCTAACAAAAGCATTGGTTTGTTTCCCCAAGTTTTTCTGTTGCTGATGCGTGAAGTCCAGTCAACTAAATTTTTAAATCCCGCATTGTATGAACCGTTATTTTCTGCTAAAGAAAGCACAATCAAATCTGCCTCGTCAATTTGTTTTGCAAAATCCAACGCTAGGGCATGAATACCTATTTTAGCTTCTAATTGAACACTAAATAATGGCAAATCAATTTCACTAACATCATACAAAGTAACGTTTGCATTTGGCACTTGTTGTGCAGCGTATAACGCTAATTTTCTGTTGATGGAAGTACTGCTGTTACTTCCTCCTATGGCGAGTATGTTCATGGTGGTATTTATTTTAGTTTGAATAAAAAGTCCTGTATTGAGAAGATACAGGACTTGATTTAGTTATTTAATATATTCAATATTTTAGCTTTGAACTTCATCTGATTTTTTTTCGACCTCTTCTGATATTACCTCAGGTTGGATTTCTTCTTCTTTCTTCTTTTTGAATTTATTCCAAATAAAACTACCTCCTCCAACAATTGCAATTGCTAAAACTTTCCAGAATTTTAGCAATATCGCAAAGAACCCAACTTTAGCTAATATTTTACCGGCTACAAGGCTTCCAATTGTCCAAGTAGCAACTTCATCCACAGATGAATCAAAATCAGAGTATTTGTATCCGTCGTTAAATTGAACAATATTTAAAACTTTGTGAATGTCTTTTTTAACCTCAGGTAAATCATTTATAGTAGCAATAGCATTTAAGACAATTACACCTTTTCTACCAAGTACACGAACATTGTAATTTAAGGTATTGACTTCTTGACTTCCAAATTTAAGTTCTTTTGCCCAAAAAAGAATTTTTCGGTCTTTATCATAAAATGGTTTTGTAGCCCATCCCACCATACTTACGGCTTCATAACCTTGTTGTGTACGTTCTTTATTGGCTTCTTCGGTTTCTTCTTGCATTTGCTCTAATAATTCATCGTAGTCAACATCATCGGCATCATCATCTTCTACATAACCAATTTCATCATATTGAATATTAAAAACATATCCTTTGTCACTTAAAACACCTTGATTTTCAGGTAGAATCATTCCTAAAGATAAGTCAGGGCCTTTAGGATTTCCCCAAATGTCCACAATAACTCTTTCAGATTGAGTCGCATCAAGATATTTAAAACCTTTAGGTACAGTTATTTTACCGATACCATTTCGTAATTCAATAGTTCCTTTTTGATATGTAAATGTACTTTCTATAGAATCAATTTGTTTTTGAACATCTTCAGGACTTTGAGAATATCCATAAAATGAAATTAATCCTAATAGAATACTTAAAACAGTTTTTTTCATGATATAGTTTTTTTGATTGATTTTTTTTCTGGAAATTTAATTTTGCTAATGTAGATTTTTTGTGAATATCGAAGTACGATTTTTCGCTGATTTTTTGTTTATCGATTAAAATATTTAACAGTACTTTTTATTTCTAAAACAAACCATTTTTCTTGTTCGGAGTCCCAAACGGTTCGTATTTTTTTATTTTCGAAAAGTTGAATTTTATCGTTTTTCTTGCATTTTTATTGTTTAATCTTACGGAAGTCGGATTGCAAATCCGACTTATCGGGGCAATCTGTTTTTTATTGTTTAATCGAAAAAGTCTTTCATATCTTCGACTTTCCAACTTTCGACTTAAGACCAAGACCGAACACCCAATAAACCGCGTTAATGACGAAGCCATTGTTGGAGTTCTTTTTTATGGAATGAAACGCAGTGGAATGGAATAAAAAAAACGACTGGCGACGGCATGACCCGACCCGCCTTAGGCGGGGAGCGGGAACGCCCAAACTATTTTAGTCGAAAGTCCTAAAGTCCTAAAGTCAAAAGCAATTTCAAATCTCAAATTTCAAATTCAATTAAACGAATTCACGATTAAACAATTAAACAAAATAATTAATCCAAACTTAAATCTCCAAACCATCATTAATGCCTATTTTTGCTAGTGAAATAATGATGCGATGATTCAAAAAATAATATCCTCTAGCTTAAAAAATAAATTGATTGTATTGCTCTTTGTAGCAGGATTGGTCGGCTACGGATTGTATTCCCTTACGCAATTGTCGATTGGTGCGGTGCCCGATGTAACCAATAATCAGGTGCAAGTAATTACCACTTCGCGCAACCTTTCTACACAAGATATAGAACAATTTATAACCTATCCGATAGAATTGGAAATGGCTAATTTACCAGGGGTAAAAGAAATTCGTTCTATATCAAAATTCGGATTATCGGTAGTCACTATCGTTTTTGATGACGAAATAGGCACGTATTTACCCCGACAACTGATTGCCGAAAAAATTAAAACCGCTTCCGAAAAAATACCTCAAGAATTTGGTACGCCCGAAATGGGGCCTATCACTACGGGCTTAGGAGAAATTTATCAATATGTTTTAGAAGTAAAACCCGAATATAAAAATCATTATTCTGTAAGTGATTTACGTACCATACAAGATTGGATTGTGCGTCGAAAATTATCAGGCATCAAAGGTGTGGTGGAAATTAATACTTGGGGCGGTTACCTAAAACAATTTGAAGTAGCCATTAATCCTTCGCAATTGCGCGCGATGAATGTTACGGCTAAGGAAGTTTTTCATGCTTTAGAACAAAACAACAGTATAGCAGGTGGTGCTTACATTGAAAAAACCAACCAAAGTTATTTTATTCGTGGCGAAGGATTGGTTAAGGGAATAGAAGACATTCAAAATATCGTAGTCAAAAATGACGGGGCTGTACCTGTTTACATTAAAAATGTAGCCACGGTTCAAGAAGGTTATGCCAACCGATTTGGAGCCATTACCGCCAACGGAGAAGGCGAAAAAGTACTGGGGCAGGTAATGATGCTCAAAGGAGCCAATTCCAAACAAGTGATTGAAGACGTTAAAAAAAGGGTAGCCGAAATTGAAACGGCTTTACCTGAAGGCATCGTTATCAATCCGTTTTTAGAGCGCAGTGAATTGGTTTCTAAAACCACTTTTACGGTAGCCGAAAATCTAATTTTAGGTTGTTTGATTGTAGTTTTTGTAGTGATTTTATTATTAGGTAATTGGCGTTCGGGGCTTATCGTAGCTTCGGTAATACCTTTATGTTTGTTGTTTGCCATTACTTTTATGAATGTATTTGGTATTGATGCCAATTTAATGAGTTTAGGCGCGATTGACTTTGGCATCATCATAGACGGAACTGTGATTATTGTAGAATTTATTTCGTTCAAAATCATTTCTCAATCGGCGCAATTAAAAGGTTTAACGCTTGCCGACAGACAAAATCAAATCGATCAAATTACGCACGACAGCACCTCTCGCATGATGAAGTCTGCCATATTTGGACAATTGATTATTTTAATTGTTTTCATCCCGATTTTATCGCTCACTGGTATTGAAGGGAAAATGTTTAAACCCATGGCAATGACCTTTAGTTTTGCTTTGGTGGGCGCCATGATTTTGTGTTTTACGTATGTGCCGGTTATTTCGTCGTTAATCATTAAACCCGTAGCGGAAAATGCCAATTCGCTTTCTAGTAGATTCATACAAAAACTAAAAAATATTTATTTGCCCATTTTAGATTGGTCATTACAAAACACTAAAAAAGTATTGTATGGTGCGGTGGGATTGTTTTTAATGTCTATTGCTGTTTTTTCTAGCATGGGCGGGGAGTTTATTCCTACACTCGATGAAGGCGATTTTGTAATTCAACCCTTTTTAAAAACAGGAACCACTTTATCTAACACCATACAAACCACAACCAAAATAGAGCAAATCATTTTAAAGAATTTTCCAGAAGTGGATCAAGTAGTGAGTAGGATAGGAGCTGCCGAAGTACCCACCGACCCGATGAGTATGGAAGAGAGTGACATTATCGTGAAATTAAAACCCAAATCAGAATGGGTTTCTGCTTCTAGTAAAGATGAATTGGCGGATAAAATTAAAACGGCTATCAGTAAACAAATTCCAAACATGGATATGGAATTTACCCAACCTATCGAAATGCGTTTTAATGAATTAATCTCTGGAACACGTTCAGATTTAGCGATTAAAGTGGTGGGTGATGACTTAGATATTTTAAATGAAAAAGCCCATCAAATCAAAAAAGCCATTAAAAATGTGCCCGGTGCATCTGATGTAATCATCGAAAAAATAACAGGATTACCCCAAATGGTGGTGAATTACAACCGACAAAAAATAGCCCGTTTTGGGTTAAACATAGCCGATGTGAACCAAATGGTGTCCATGGGATTTGCAGGCGCTACCGCAGGGCGTGTTTTTGAAGGGGAAAAACGATTTGACATGGTGGTTCGTTTAGAAAAAAATAATCGAAAAAACCTGCAAGATTTACAAAATTTATACATTCCCTTACCCAACGGAACATACATCACGCTTAAAGAAATAGCCGACATCAGTTATACTACAGGCCCTGCAAAAATTGCTCGAGACAACACCCACCGTCGAGTAGTTATTGGAGTTAACGTGCGTAATCGAGACATCGAAAGTGTAGTGAAAGACATTTCTAAAATCATCAATACACAAATCAAATTACCCACAGGCTATCATGTAACCTATGGTGGTCAGTTCGAAAATTTACAAAGTGCTAAAGACCGATTACTCATAGCCGTTCCGGTATCGTTGGTGCTTATTTTTATTCTATTGTATTTTGCTTTTAATTCTGTAAAAGAAGCGCTGTTGGTATATTCCGCCATACCACTTTCGGCAGTTGGGGGCATCTTGTTTTTATGGGCACGTGATTTACCCTTTAGCATCTCTGCGGGGGTAGGATTCATCGCGCTATTTGGTATTGCGGTACTTAACGGCATTGTATTAATCGAACATTTTAAAGAACTAAAACAACACGAAAAATTATCTATACACCAGTTAATCATCAAAGGCGCTACCGACCGACTTCGCCCCGTATTGTTAACGGCATTGGCGGCGGCATTAGGGTTTTTACCCATGGCCATTTCAACCATGGCAGGAGCCGAAGTACAACGACCGTTAGCCACAGTAGTTATCGGTGGATTGTTTACCGCTACGTTGCTCACCTTGGTAGTTTTGCCGGTGTTGTTTAAATTAATGGAGTCAAAAAATAAAAATATTAATGAGTAGCTATTCCTGCTGTCCGCTGTATCTTTTGCTTGAAAAAAAGCAAAAGGATGCCGCTACCATCAGGGCTAAAAATAAAAAAATGAGAATTTTATACATAATTAGTTTTTGTTTTATACTTACCCTAGGGAAAGCCCAAAACTTACCTACGGAATTAGTGCAGTTGATTAACCAAACCGCACAAAACAACTTGGGTTTACAAGCTGCCCAATTGCAAGTAGACAAATACCAAGCACAAATTAAAATTGCTTACACCTTTGATAAAACCAATGTGTATTACAGCTACGACCAAAACAACATAGCCTTAAATAACTTGCCGTTAAAAGTATTTGGCGCCCAACAACGATTTGATTTTCCTACAGTTTACGGAGCACAAAAAAAAATGTACACCAGTGAATATGAACGGGAGAAATCCTTTTTAGCTCTTCAAAAAAACAAACTAAACGCACAAGTAAGTCAATTGTATAATCAAGTAGTTTACGTGCAACACCAACAAAAAACCTATCAATATTTAGACAGCTTATACGAGAATTTTTCAAAAGCCAGCAACCGAAAATTTGAATTGGGCGAAACCAATTACTTGGAAAAAATCAATGCTCAAGCCAAGTTTCAGCGCATCCGTACGTTGTTAACCCAATTAGCCAAAGAAAAAGAAAGTTTACATGCCCAATTAAAAGGGTTGTTGCCTAATTTTCAGGCGCAAAACATACAAAGTCAACAGTTAGAGCCTTTGCCAATGGCTTTAATCAAAGAAAATAAAGCGTTATACACCGAGTATTTTCAAAGCATCGGAAAAGTGTATCAAACTCAATTGCAATTACAAAAACAACAATGGTTGCCAGAAATTAATTTGGAATATTTTAGGGGTAATAATGCTTTGTTAAGTCAATCTTTATATGGTTTTCAAGTAGGATTGGCGATACCCTTGTTTTTTTCGGGAAATGTAGTCAAAACCAAAGTGGCGCGGTTGGAATATCAAAGTTGGGAACAACAACAAAAAAATCAAGAAAATCAATTGGAAAATTTTGTGCTTCAAAAAAGAAATGAATTGCAAAAACACCAATTGGCATTGGATTATTACCAACAAACCGGGAAAAAACTAGCTACGGAAATTATTAAAGTAGCCAGCAAAAGTTTTAAAAATGGTGAAATAGATTTTTTTCAATACATCCAAAGTTTGGAAAACGCCACCACCATCGAAATGGATTATTTGCAAACGGTTTCGTTATACAACCAAACGGCCTACGAATTATATTATCTTAATTATTAAATTCATAAAATGAAAAAATATAGCTCTCTTTTAATTCTTGTTTTACTTGCTTTTTCCTGTAAAAAAAGTGAAGAAGAAACCGCAGTAAAATCAAACGATTTAATCACCGTTACCAAAACCCAATTTGAAGGGTCGGGTATGCAATTGGGAACAGTTAGCGAACAATTGTTTGACGATGCGGTACAAACTTCTGGAGTTATTGATGTACCTGCGCAACACAAAGCTAAAATTACCGCATTATTGGGTGGATATGTAAAAAACACGCCTTTAATGGTGGGCGATAAAGTACAAAAAGGACAATTGTTGGTTACGCTCGAAAATACTGAATATGTTGATTTACAACAATCGTATTTAGAAGTTTTTGAGCAAATGACTTTTTTACAATCGGAATATCAACGTCAAAAAACTATGTTAGACGAAAATATTACTTCACAGAAAAACTATTTAAAAGCCGAAAGTGATTACAAAAGAAACAAAGCGGCTTACGAAAGTTTAAAACAAAAATTACAGTTGTTAAACATCAATCCAAAACAAGTTGAAAAAGGCAACATCGTTTCTACCATTCAAATTTATGCACCTATTACAGGCGAAGTAACGGTATTAAATGCTAACGTGGGTAAGTTTATTGCGCCATCGGACACGTTTATTGAATTGGTGGATTTGAACCATTTGTATTTACAACTGAATGTATTTGAAAAAGATGTTTTAAAAATCCGTTCGGGTCAAAAAATTAATTATAAAATTCCCGAAGCGAATGCTGATTTGCGTCAATCTACGGTTCAATTGATTGGAAAATCTATAGAAAGTGCGAATCGTACCATTTCGGTTTCGGGTCAACTTTCTGAAAAGGATAAAAAACAATTGATTGCTGGTATGTTTGTAGAAGCCCAAATTATTACAGGAAGTAAAAAAGCACTGGCATTACCTACGGATGCTTTGGTAAACGAAGATAAAAAGGACTATATTTTTATATTAGAAAAAGAAGATGCTACACATTACTTTTTTAAAAGAATTCCTGTTCAAAAAGGAACTGCCAATGAAACTTGGGTTGAGGTAGGTTCTAAATATGATTTAAAAAGTAAGAAGATACTTGTTAAAGGAGCTTTTGATTTGAATTAGGCATTTTAAGATAAACAAAGTAAAACCCAAGACCTAAAACCCATTACCTAAAGCAACCGCGTTAATGACAGCAGTGAAAATCCTTTTAAGCCAGCCCGAATTTTGGCTGGCTTAAAAGATTGCAACGAATGTCATGACCCGCCTAGGCGGGGAACGCCATCATTATTTTTTGGTTTTGCGCATTTTCATGTTTAAAAACTCTACCAATAACGAAAAGGAAATGGCAAAATATAAGTAGCCTTTAGGCACAGCCCCCACTTCTTGATTTAAAATTAAAGTGTGTGACAAGTGAGCGCCTTCGGTGATTAGCATGAACCCAATTAAGATTAAAAAGGATAAACCTAAAATTTGGATGGATGGATTGGCGTTTACAAAATTTCCTACTGGAACGGCAAACAACATCATAATTAACACAGATATGATTACAGCGGCAATCATAATATAAAGTGCACCAGGAACTCCGTTGGTCATCCCAACTGCGGTTAAAATGGAGTCAAAAGAAAAGACTAAGTCGATTAAAATAATTTGAAAAATAACCGAACTGAACGACTTGGCAGCAGAATGTTTCATTTCGGCTTCTTCGTGTCCTTTTTCATCTACTTTTTCATGAATTTCTTTGGTGCTTTTATAAATTAAAAATAGTCCTCCTAAAAATAAAATGATGCTTTGCCCAGTAATTTGGCTGTGTATCCAACTGAGGTCAATGGTAAACCAAGGGTCTTTCATGGCTACTAAATAGGATATACCTAACAATAATCCGATTCGCATGAACATGGCTAAAAATAATCCCACTCGGGTGGCTTTTTTACGGTCTTCGGCTTTTAGTTTTCCTGTGGCGATGGATATAAATATGATGTTGTCTATCCCTAAAACAATCTCTAAAAAGGTTAGGGTTAAAAAAGCAATAAGTGCATCGGCGGTGAATAAAAATTCCATAATTTATTTGATTTTATAAGCGATTGATTTTTGTTTTTTTGGTTGTCCCACTAAGGAAAATTCATAGGTGTAACTATCCGCTGTAGTGGTTAGTATTTTAATATGTACGGCTTTTTCTTCCGCTTTGTTTTTAGGATGTAACTGTTGTACTACATACTCACAATCGTTAATCCATCGAATGCTTGCGGTGTCATTTTTAGGTTTTTGATAAGTAATTTCTAAGTCGTTGACTCTTTCAAAAATTACTTTTTGTGATTTTTCATTAATGGTAATTTCTGTTTCGAATTTACCTGTTTTATAATCGGTGCAATTTCGTTGAGCCTGATAGCAAGCTACAGTAAAAAACAAACCAATAATAGTTAATAATTTGTACATTTTATGTTTGATATGGGCTCAAATTTACAATTTATTAGTGATAAGAGAACATCTAAAAAACCTTTGTTTTATATATGACTAATAGGTTATATTTATATATTTGTGGTTGGTTAAAAAAATGTTAAAACAATAACTCAACTATGACTAAATCAGAGAATGTGGAACAATGGGATTTAACCATTGGTGCTGAACGTGGACTGTTTGATTTAAATTTACAAGATGTTTGGCGATATAGGGATTTATTGGTGCTATTTGTTAAACGCGATTTTGTTACCTTTTATAAACAAACCGTTTTAGGGCCGTTGTGGTTTTTTATACAACCGATTTTTACGACATTAATTTTCTCTTTTGTATTTGGAAATTTAGCAGGAATTAGTACTGATGGATTACCTAAGCCTTTGTTTTATTTGGCAGGAATTACAGCTTGGAATTATTTCTCGGACTGTATTACTAAATCAAGTACTGTTTTTACACAAAATGCTGGAATTTTCGGAAAAGTGTATTTCCCTAGATTAATTATGCCTTTGAGCATAGTTTTGAGCAATTTGATTCGCTTTGGGGTTCAGTTCTTATTGTTTGTGTTTTACATGATTTACTTTGCTTATAAAGGAGCTGATTTTGGAATGACATCAGTTGTGTTTTTGTTTCCTTATATTGTTTTTTTAATGGCTTTGTTAGGAATGGGATTAGGGCTGATAGTTTCGGCTATGACTACAAAATATAGAGATTTATCTTTTTTAATTGGTTTTGGAGTGCAGTTATTTATGTATGCAACACCAATTATTTATCCTTTAAGTGCTGCACCTGAAAAATATAAATATTGGATTGAATTGAATCCGATGTCCAATTTGATAGAAATTTTTCGGTATGGTTTTTTGGGAGCTGGGGATTTTAGCCTCTCAGGATTGTTATATTCTTCCGTTTTTAGTTTAGTTGTTTTTATTATTGGAATTGTTATTTTTAATAAAACAGAAAAGAATTTTATAGATACAATATAGTATAATGAGTGATATAGCCATTCAAGTTGAAAATTTATCGAAGGCATACCAATTAGGGAAAATTGGAACAGGAACTATTTCGAGGGATTTAGAGCGTTTTTTTGTTACTAAAATTTTAGGTAAGGAAGATCCTTTCTTAAAAGTAGGTCAAACTAATGATAGAACGGTAAAGGGAACAAGTGATATTGTTTGGTCTTTAAAGGATATTGATTTTACTATAAATCAAGGTGATGCTGTTGGTATTATAGGTAAAAATGGAGCGGGAAAAAGTACTCTATTAAAGATTTTAAGTCGAGTGACTTCCCCAACGACTGGAAATATTAAAATAAAAGGAAGAGTAGCTTCTTTATTAGAAGTGGGTACTGGTTTTCATCCTGAATTATCTGGCAGGGAGAATATTTATTTGAATGGTGCGATTTTAGGCATGCGAAAAGCTGAAATTAAAAGAAAATTTGATGAAATTGTTGATTTCGCAGGGGTAGAACGTTATATAGATACCCCCGTAAAAAGATATTCGTCGGGTATGTACGTGCGTTTAGCTTTTGCAGTGGCAGCGCATTTAGAAAGTGAAATTTTGATAGTGGATGAGGTATTAGCGGTAGGAGATGCTGAATTTAAAAAGAAGTGTTTGGGAAAAATGGGGGATATCAGTAAAGGGGAGGGACGTACTATTTTGTTTGTTAGCCATGATATGAATGCTATAACAACTTTAACTAAGAGGAGTTTATTTTTACAAAATGGAGAAATTGTTTTAGATGATTCAACAAACAAAGTTGTAGAAAGGTATTTATATGATTATAAAAATTACAATTCTAAATCTAATTTGGAAGTATTAATATTCGATAAGTATTTGATTGATGATATTTCTTTGTTAAATTTAAATGATAAAAAGGTTGATTTGATTGAGTTTGGGGGAGATTTTAAATTTAGATTGGATATGAAAAAAATATCTGATGAAGAGGATTTTTATGTGGAATTTAAATTAAAAAATTCTAAGGGAGTAATACTTACAGTATTTTCAACGTATCTGTATGGTTTTAAAATTAATTCTAAAAATCAAATAATTTTAGAATGTTTTGTAAATAATATTAATCTGGTTTTAGGTTATTATTATGTAGATGTTTTGTTCATATCTAAATTAACAGAAAAAGTAATGTATTTTGAGAATATTTTGACTTTTGAAGTTATAAGTGGAACAAACTATTTTTTAAAGAAACAGTTGAAATCACAACATCATGGATATGTTGTTTTGAACCACCATTGGGTACAAAATGAAGGGTGAAATATTTTATAAAATAAATTAAAGAAAATAAATTTTAAATATTGATATTTAAAATATCTTTTCAGTTTTAGATAATTTATTTAACACTCAAAAATGCTTAAATCAAGATTTCTATAATAGTACTAGTTTTTATGAATTAATCTCTTTGTTTTCTATATAATTTGAAGCCTAAAAAAAAAAAAATATTAATAATTGGCCCGTTTAATGAAAACGGGGGAAGGGAAGTTGAAGCTTCTTTTATATATAATACACTAAAGTCTAAATATGAAGTTACTATTGCTTCAACAGAAGTATTAAGCAATGACAGCTTAATATTTAAATTAACTCAATGCAAATCTTTTTTTTCTAAGATAAAGAGAACTGGAATTAAATTTAAAATATTTCATTTTTTCTTTAGTGATAAACTTTGGTTTAGATTAAATAGAGGTTTTAAATTCACAACCTATGAGGATTTAATTTCAAATACCGATTTAGTTTTTATCTTAGCTCAATTACTTTCTCCAAATATTCAGAAGGTAATTAGCCTTTCAGTTAGTAAACAGAAAAAAATAGTTTTTAGAACCACAGGAACAAATCCGATTTTTAACGTAAAATTTTTGAATTCACCAAAAATAGAAATATTAAAAAAGGTAGATGTTTATATTCATCATTCTAAAAATAATTTTTTAAGGATGAAAAATAATTTTGATCATAATTTTGAAATCATTGACCAAGCTGTTTTTCTAGAAGAAATTTTAGAACATACAAAATGTATTGAAAAAATAAGAGAGTTTTATTTCGCTGCAAGAATAGATAAAAATAAAAATCTAGAATTAGTCATAAATGTTTTTAATGAATTAAAAGATTTTGATGTAGAATTACATGTTTATGGGAGTGGTGAAGAACTAAATTTTATTAAATCTATTTCAAAATCAGAAAAAATATTTTTTTATGGATATGTTGAAAATCAAGAATTAATGAAGAGAATTTCTAATCATGATTGTTTGATAATTTCATCCCATGCAGAATCAGGACCATATACTGCATTAGAAGCAATGGCAAATTCTAGGCTTATACTATCTACGAATGTTGGGGCTATGAGTGAAAGATTAGAAAATTCAACCTATGATTGGCAATTTAGTGCAGACTCTCAACAATCTTTAAAGTTGAAAATTTTAGAATTAGCTGGATATGATAAAAATAAAATAAATATTATTCAGAATTATTTAAATGATAGATACAGGTCTTGTTATTCTTCAAATGAGATTAAGAATAAATATTTAAAAGTTGTTGATAGATTTTTTAGTTAGAAAAGATGAGAAAAAAATCATAAACATTTATTTGAATTAAGAAGTTGGAACCATGCGAAAAGGAGTAAACCCAGAAAAATTCAAACAAGAAAAAATTAATATTAAACCTCATAGGGTTATAATCGTTTTTTTTATTCCGGATTCTGAAGAAGACTATTTTAAGGATTTACATATAGTATTTAAAAGATGTTTGCAATCTCTTTTTGAAACAATAAATACGGAGTCTACAAGCGTAACTTTAATAAATAATAACTCAGGTGAGAAGGTTCATCAGGTTATAGAGGAATATAAGCATCTAATAGATAAATACGTAATTTATTCAGAAAATAAAGGAAAAATTTATGCTGTAATGAATGAGGTAAGATCTGTTTATGAAGACTTTGTAACTATTGCAGATGCAGATGTGTTCTTTTTAAATGGTTGGGAAAAGTCTGTTTTTGAGATTTTTAAAAATGTTTCAGGAGCAGGTGTAGTAAGTCCATTGCCTGTTCCTCATGGCGCATTTATTTTTAACAAAACAATATTTTTTGAATTTCTAAAAGGAAAAATTAAGTATAAGTCTCTGCTTAAAAAGGAAGATACTGAATTATATAAACTAAGTATAGAAAGTAAAGGAGTTTTTAAAAGAAAGGATAAATTGTATTGGGATGAAAAACAGTTTTATTTTAACTCTAATGCAGAATATTACTTATTAGGTGCAACACATTTTGTAGCAACTTACAAATCGTCTATTTTTAAAGGAACATATGATTTGCCGGTATTTAGGTTTAAAAAAGGAGACGAAGCAAATTACATCGATTTATTGGCAGATAAAAAAGGTTTGTTCAGGTTGTCAACAAAGCTTACATATGCCTATCATATGGGGAATAATGTGGATACAATATTCTCTGAATACGAATTTGAAGAGAAATATAAAATCAATAAAAAACTTTATGCCGAAATTAAATCTAAAGATTGTAGTTCTTTTGAAATCTTTTTAAAGAGATTAATAGGGGGACTAGTTATCAGGTATTTAAAGATATAGAATGTAAAAACTCTAATAAAAAATAAAACTTAATATTACTGTTTTAGGTTGGTTGTTTAAGATGGAGGTGATGAAAAAAAGAGGTTATGGTTAATTTGTTCTATTCTCATTATTCAAGTTTATTAAGTGGAAAAACAGTAACTCATCTTAACTAGTTCGTTGTATGTGTTTTTTATTGAGGGTATATGGCATGCTCGATTATATGTTTCAATTAATTTCAAAAATTGGTCAAATACAATAAAGACTCCATTTGTTGTTGTAAGATTAGGAGCAGAAGAAACTACTTACAAAAACACCGTTGAATCATAAAGATATTTCGTAGATAAAAGTGACTTTATATGTGTAAGATTCAAATCAAAATAATTATTCTTGAAGTTATAAAAATGCATTTAGAGAAATTATAGAAAAAGGACTGAATAAAAATTTAGAATTAGAAAATTGTTTTGATGATTGGGCTGGTTGGTGTTGTGTTTTTTCTTCGGAAATAGAGAAAAATTTATATAAAAAGAATATATTTGAAATAACTTGAGGTTAATAAAATTATATAAAAAATAAAATTATGTTGATTGATATTATTGCTGGAGCACGACCAAATTTTATAAAAATAGCACCTATTATTGCCGCAATTGAAGAATTGAAAGATGTAAATATGAGTTATAGACTCATACATACAGGTCAGCATTATGATAAGAATATGAGTGCTTCTTTTTTTGAACAATTAAATATACCACTTCCAAATTACAATTTAGAATGTGGAGGAGGTAAGCAATCAGAGCAAACAGGAGCTATAATGATTCGTTATGAAAAGTTGATTTCTGAAACGGTTTTACCTAATCTTTGTTTGGTTGTTGGCGATGTTAATTCAACGATGGCTTGTGCAATTGTAGCAAGAAAATGCGGGGTTTCAGTAGCACATGTGGAAGCTGGGATACGCTCAAACGATTGGTCAATGCCAGAGGAAATTAACAGGATAGTAACAGATAGTATTACTAATTATTTCTTTACTACTTCAAAAACAGCTAATCATAATTTAATTTCTCAAGGCGTCGCAAATGAAAATATTTTTTTTGTTGGTAACACCATGATTGATACACTTGTGAAATTTAGACCCAAATTTAGAAAACCATTATTTTGGGAAGAATTTAAATTAAAAAACAAAGAGTATTTGTTATTGACTATTCATAGACCAGCAAATGTTGATAATGAAACTAAAATAAAAGAATATTTAGAGCAGATTATTAGTAATTCCAAAGATTTAAAAATTGTTTTCCCTGTTCATCCACGCACCAAAAAGGTGATCGATAAATTAGGGATTAATCATGAAAGACTCCATTTAATAGAGCCACTTGGGTATTTAGAATTTAACTTTCTTACTGAAAATGCATTAGCAGTTATAACTGATTCAGGAGGTATTACAGAAGAAACTACAGTTATGGGAATTCCTTGTATTACTTTGCGAGATAATACGGAAAGACCAGAAACAGTTATTTTGGGGACAAATGAATTAATAGGAACAAATCCAAATTCTATTAAACCTGCTTTAGAAAAGTTGTTAAATGGCGATTGGAAAAAAGGTGGAATTCCAGAATTATGGGATGGTCTAGCAGCTCAAAGGATTATTAATGTTTTGAAAAAAATAATTTAAATTTATGAAAAAAATATTGATAATAGTTGAATCGCTAGATATTAATGATAGTAGCGGAAGTAAAGGAAGAATTTCACTAATTAAAAATATTTCTAAATGCGGTTTCCAATTAAGAGTTTGCCATTATACAAGAAAGAATGTAGATTTAAAATCAATTGGATTTGAAAATATTGAATGCATTGCTATTCCAGAAAAAAAATGGAGTTTATTTTATTTTTTAAGTAAACTGCAAAAATACTTTACAAAAATCACAAAAATTAGTTTAAACAAATACCTTGAGGAGATCTTTGGATTTTCCTTTATTTATTTTAATGATTCCAATAGTATAGTTGCGGCAATCAAGCAGCAAAAAGATTTTCAACCTGATTTGGTTTTAACATTAAGTAAAGCTGCCAGTTTTCGTCCGCATCACGCTATGTTGCAATTGCCAGAATTCCATAATAAATGGATGGCTTATATACACGATCCTTATCCAATGAACTGTTACCCAAGACCATATAATTGGGTAGAGCCTGGGTATTTTCAGAAAATGAAATTTTTCACGGAATTGTCATTAAAAGCAAGATACCCTATATTCCCAAGTGAATTATTAAAGGAATGGATGGGAAGTTATTTTGAAGAGTTTCGTAAAAAAGGGCTTGTGATACCGCATCAAAGTTCAAAAAACAACACTATTAACGATAATTTTCCTAAATATTTTAACCCGAAAAAGTTTAATATATTGCACGCTGGGAGTCTTATGAAACAAAGATCTCCAGTTGGATTATTAGAGGGGTATAAAAAATTTTTAAACAGGAATGATGAAGCTAAAGAGAACTCACAACTGTTATTAATAGGAAAAGTTTCACATTATTTGTTAGATGTTTTAAATAGTAATAAAGAGAATATAAATATAACTATTATTCAAGATTACGTTTCTTTTGAGATTGTGAACAACTTGCAAAATAATGTTTCGGTAAATGTAATTTTAGAGGCTAAATTTTTTGTAAGTCCATTTTTGCCAGGAAAGTTTACCCATTGTGTAGAATCAAATAAACCTATTTTAGCATTAGGACCAGAAATTAGTGAAGTAGGAAGGCTTTTAGGAGAATCCTACAAATACAAATCGGTTATTGATGATGTAGATAAAATAGCTGATTTAATTGAAGATTTATATTTTAATTGGAAACATAATCCAGAAAGTTTTTACCTTAACAGAAAAGATTTAGAGGATTACTTATCTTGTAATTATTTAAATAATGTGTTAAAACAGCTATTTTAAGTTAATAGTCTAAAACTCTTTTTCAGATAAAAGTATCATATACATTGACATGTTAAACAATAAATCAATTTTAATTACCGGAGGAACAGGTTCTCTGGGTAAAGAATTAACCAAAACTATTTTAAAAAAATGGCCCAATGTAAAACGCTTGGTTATTTATTCTAGAGATGAGCAAAAACAATTTCAAATGGCTCAGGAATTTTCGGATGTCGAATATCCTGCTTTACGTTATTTTATAGGAGATGTTCGAGATTTAGAACGTTTAAAAAGAGCTTTTAACGGAATTGATTATGTGATTCATGCAGCAGCCATGAAACATGTTCATATTGCAGAATACAATCCAGATGAATGCGTTAAAACCAATATCGGAGGGGCAGATAACGTTATAAAAGCATGTTTGTCCTCAGATGTGACTAAAGTAGTTGCGCTCTCTACCGATAAAGCTTGTGCACCGATTAATTTATACGGAGCTACAAAACTAACCTCAGACAAATTATTTATAGCAGCCAATAACATCAAAGGAAAACAAGATATTAAATTTTCGGTAGTTCGTTACGGAAACGTAATGGGCTCTAACGGTTCGGTAATTCCATTTTTTATGAATAAACGTAAAGAAGGTGTTTTACCCATAACTGATCAAAATATGACTCGCTTTAACATCTCTTTGCAAGATGGAGTAGATATGGTTTTACATGCTTTAGATACTGCGTGGGGAGGAGAATTATTTGTGCCTAAAATTCCATCCTACAGAATTTTAGATGTAGCTCAGGCTATAGGTCCAGATTGCGAACATCGTATAGTAGGAATACGCCCTGGTGAAAAAATCCATGAAGAAATGATTACTGCATCGGATTCATTTACTACTTATGATTTAGGAAAGTATTACGTTATATTGCCTCAGGTAACAAACTGGAATTTAGAAGATTATATTTCGAAGTTTAATGCAAAAAAAGTACCTATAGGTTTTAACTATACTTCAGGAGAAAACACAGAATGGGAAACCGTTGAGACTCTCAGAGATTTAATAAAAGAACATTTGTATCCTGAATTTTCGGTTTAATTTAATTCATCAAATTTATGATTCCTTACGGAAAACAGCATATTACCGAGCAGGATATTTTAGCGGTAACCGAAGCTTTAAAAGGAGACTACTTAACCCAAGGGCCAACCATATTAGCTTTTGAACAAGCATTTGCGCAATACATTGGATGTAAATATGCGGTAGCAGTTTCTAACGGAACTGCGGCTTTACATTTGTCGGCTTTAGCGTTAGGCGTTTCTGAAGGAGATAAGGTTATTACTACTCCTATCACTTTTGCAGCATCGGCTAATTGTATTCGTTACTGTGGAGGCGAAGTTGTTTTTTCGGATATTGATTCCAGTACTTATTTATTAGATGTAGAAAAGGTAGAAGCGCTTTTAAAAGCCTCGCCTAAAGGAACTTATAAGGGGATTATTCCTGTAGATTTTGCAGGAAAAGCCATAAATCTAGAGGCCTTTAAAAAATTAGCAGACGAATATGGGTTGTGGATTATAGAAGATGCTTGCCATGCTCCCGAAGGTTTTTTCATAGATAATAAAGGACATAAGCAGTTGTGTGGAAATGGCAATTATGCCGATTTAGCCATTTTTTCGTTTCACCCAGTAAAACACATTGCTACAGGCGAAGGTGGTATGATAACCACTAATAATCCAGAGTTGTATCAAAAATTATTACAATTACGTACCCACGGAATCACTCGTGAAGTTTCTAAATTTACCAATACCGTTGAATTTGCTACAGGAAAAAATGTTTCTGAAAATGCAAATTATCCAGGATGGTATATGGAAATGCAAACCTTGGGTTATAATTATAGATTTACAGATTTTCAGGCCGCATTAGGCATTAGTCAATTATCTAGAGCTGCTCAAGGAATCATTAAACGCAGACAAATAGCCCAACGATATGCCGAAGCTTTCGATAGTCAAAAAGGAATTTTAGGACAATCGGGTATCGTAGAAGGGCACGCCTATCACTTATATGTGATTGAAGTGGAAGACCGTGTAGGATTGTATAACTATTTGCGCGAGCAACAGATTTTTGCGCAAATTCATTACATTCCTTGTCATTTAATGCCTTATTATAGAAGCTTAGGTTGGCAAGAAGGTGATTTACCTTTATCTGAAAAATATTATCAACATTGTATTAGTTTGCCGATGTATCCTACCTTAACCGATGAGGAACAGGAATACGTTATTAGTAAAATTAAAGAATTTTATGATTAAAAGGCTTGAATCAGAACGGTTGATATTATTACCATTAGGATTAGATTTTTGTACACAAGAATATGTTAATTGGTTAAATGATTCAATCGTTAATAAATATTTAGAAACTGTCGGAAATTATACTAAAGAGAGTTTAAAAGATTTTTTGACAGATGTTGAGCAAAAAAATATTTTGTTTTGGGCTATTTTAGTTAAGAATGAAAATAAACATATAGGGAACATAAAAATAGATCCAATAAATCATAGGCATGGAGTAGGTGAGTATGGAATTTTAATGGGTGATAAAGATGAATGGGGAAAAGGTTATGCTGAAGAAGCTTCGAAATTGGTTATAGCTTATTGTTTCAACGAGTTATCTTTAAGAAAAATAGTTTTAGGTGTAGTTCATAAAAATTTAAATGCAATAAAATTGTATAAAAAATTAGGTTTTGTACAAGAAGGTTTATATAAAAAGCATGGAGTATATGATTCTGAATATTGTGATATAATAAGAATGGCAATTTTTAACCTAAAATATCATGAAGAAACTTAAAATTATATTAGGTACAGTTCAGATGGGGCTATCTTATGGAATTAATAATTTTAAAGGTCAAATTAATTCCGACGAAAGTTTTGCAATTTTATCAAGAGCTAGAGAATTAGGTGTGACAACATTAGATACAGCAGAATCTTATGGAACAGCACATAGAGTTATAGGAGCTTTTCACGAAAAATCAGATGGATTTACCTTTAAAATCAATACCAAATTCCCATCAAATTTTCAAATAGATAATATAGAATCAACATTACATAGGTACTTAGAGGATTTAAAAGTTGAAAATATAGAAACAATAATGTTTCACAGCTTTTCTAGTTATATAGCAAACAAACATAAATTAGAAGAATTATTAGTCTTTAAAAAAAATAAAATAGTTAATTATATTGGTGCCTCGATTTATACAAATGATGAATTTGAACAGATTATTAACGATGAATATATAGACGTTGTTCAAATACCATTTAATTTACTTGATAACTGGAATTTAAGAGGGAACCTTATATTAGAAGCTAAAAAAAAAGGGAAAGTAATACATACCCGATCAGCGTTTTTACAAGGACTTTTTTTTGTTAATATTAATAATGAAAATAAAATTGTTCAAAATCTAAGAGAAGAACTTCAATTAATTCAGAGTATTGCTAACAAAAACGGAATGTCTGTGTCTGAATTAGCATTAAATTACCCTTGTAATTTAGAAGACATAGATGGTGTATTGATTGGGGTAGATTCACAAACACAGTTGATAGAAAATATAAAATCAATTAAGAAAATAAACTCAAATATCATTCATCATATAGATGAAATAAATATAAAAAACACAGACTTATTAAATCCTTCATTATGGAAATAAAAACTTTGGCAATTATTCAAGCTAGATTTGGAAGCACAAGGTTACCAGGGAAAGTTTTAAAAAAGATAAACACTAAATCATTGTTAGAAATTGGCTTAAATAGAATCAGTAAGTCAAAAATAATAGATAAGATAGTCGTAGCAACTACAGATAATAGTATTGATGAAGCCATAGTAGATGAAGTTAAAAGACTGGGATTTGATTATTTTAGAGGTTCAGAACAAGATGTTTTAGACAGGTTTTATAAAACAGCCTTACTTTATAAGCCTAAGTGGATTGTTAGAATTACATCTGATTGTCCATTGATAGATCCAATTCTTATAGACCAAGTTATAGATTTTACATTTAATAATAATGTAGACTACGGAGCTAACATTTTAGAAGAACGTTTTCCTGATGGTCAAGATATTGAAGTTTTTACTTTTGAAGCCTTAGAAAAAGCATGGCAAGAATCACAATTGTTGTCTGATAGAGAACATGTAACACCATATATCAGAAGAAATTCAACTTTTTTTAATGAAAACAAGTTTAGATCATCAAATTTTTATTCAAGTATAGATTACTCAAACGTAAGAATGACGGTAGATGAGCCTGAAGATTTTACAGTTATTGAAAATTTGATTAATAGCTTAGGATTAGAAAAAAAATGGGAAGAGTATGTTTTGTATATGATGGAAAATGATTTAACTAAAATAAATTCTAAAATTATAAGAAACGAGGGATATTTAAAATCCTTAAAAAACGATTAAAATGGGAAAAGGGCAAGAATTATATAAAAAAGCAAAACAGATAATACCAGGAGGAACGATGCTTTTGTCAAAAAGACCAGAAATGTTCTTGCCTGAAGAGTGGCCTTCGTATTATAGTAAAGCAAAAGGTTGTGAAGTTTGGGATTTGGATGGGAAGAAATATACAGATGTATCCATAATGGGGATAGGCACAAATATTCTTGGATATGCTAATCAAGAAATAGACGATGCAGTAGTAGCAACGGTCAGAAATGGTAATATGTCAACTTTAAATTGCCCAGAGGAAGTTTTTTTAGCAGAAAAATTAATCGAGATGCACCCATGGGCATCCATGGTAAGATTTGCTAGAAGCGGAGGAGAAGCTAATGCCATTGCCATTAGAATTGCCAGATCCGCAACTGGAAAAGATAATGTTGCGATTTGCGGATACCATGGATGGCATGATTGGTATTTGTCAACAAATTTAAATGATGGAGACGGATTAGCTGGTCATTTGCTTCCAGGTTTGGATCCAAATGGGGTTCCTCAAAATTTAAAAAATACAGTACATCCTTTTAACTACAATAATATTCAAGAATTAGAGAATATTATTAAAACAAAAAATATTGGTGTAATAAAAATGGAGGTATCTCGTAATAAAGGACCTGAGGATAATTTTTTACAAAAAGTTCGAAAACTAGCTACGGATAACTCAATCGTTTTAATTTTTGATGAATGCACTTCTGGTTTTAGACAAACTTTTGGAGGACTTCATAAATTATATGGTGTAGAACCAGATATTGCCATGTTTGGAAAAGCATTAGGAAATGGTTATGGTATTACTGCCGTTATAGGTAGAAAAGAAATCATGGAAGCTGCTCAAAAAACATTTATAAGTAGTACTTTTTGGACAGAAAGAATTGGACCTACCGCTGCTTTAAAAACATTGGAAGTCATGGAAAGAGAAAGGTCATGGGTTACAATTACAGAAACAGGTAATAATATATCAAAAAAATGGAGCCAATTAGCAAAAGAACATAACTTGAATATCCAAATAAGTGGTTTGCCGGCATTAATAGGTTTTACATTTCAAAGCGAAAATCATTTGGCATATAAGACATATATTACACAAGAAATGTTAAAAAACGGATATTTAGCAACAACAAGTATTTATGTAAGCATTTGTCATACTAATCAAATACTTGACAATTATTTTAATCAATTAAGTGATATATTTGCTAATATATCCAGATGCGAAAAAGGAGAGTTAGATATTAATAAGTTGCTAAAATCGCCAGTTTGTCACGGAGGATTTAAACGTTTAAATTAAGTAATAATGAAAGATACTATGCAAAGATGCACAAAGTGTTTATTACCTGAAACACATGAAAGTATTACATTTGATGAAAAAGGTGTTTGTAGTGTCTGTAGACAAGTAGAATTTAAACAAGGTAAAATAGATTGGGAACAGCGAAAAAAAGAACTGACAGACTTAATAGAGTCTAACAGAGGTAAATATGATTATGATTGTATTGTACCCTTTAGCGGAGGTAAAGACAGTACTTGGACATTATATTATTTGATGAAAGAATACAAAATAAAACCATTAGTTGTAAGGTTTGATCATGGTTTTTTGCGCCCCAATTTAAATGAAAACACAATAAAAGTTTTACGCAATTTAGGTGCTGACTTTCATACATTTACACCTAATTGGAAAGTGGTTCAAAAATTAATGTTGCAAAGTTTTTTAGAGAAAGGAGACTTTTGTTGGCATTGTCATACAGGTATTTTTTCATATCCTATGCATGTTGCATTAATGCATAAAGTGCCATTAATTTTCTGGGGGGAACCTTCTGCAGAATATACTTCATATTACAGTTATGATCAACCAGAAGAGGTTGACGAAAAAAGATTTAATAGATATGTTAACCTAGGAATAACAGCTGTGGATATGGCTGTAAGATTAGGAGGTACATTAGATGAAAGAGATTTTAAACCATACACATATCCTCCATTAAAAGAGTTAAGAAAATTACAATATAAGTCTGTTTGTTTAGGTTCCTATATTCCATGGGATGTTAAAACACAATCAAAAATTATTGCAGACGAATTAGGTTGGCAGGGGGATTTGGTAGAAAATGTGCCAGGGCAATATAATTATGAGAAGATAGAATGCTATATGCAAGGGGTAAGGGATTATATAAAATATATAAAACGAGGATATACAAGGCCAACACATCTTGCTGCAATTGATATTAGAAATGACAGAATGACCAAAGAAGAAGGTCTAGAAATGATAAATCAATTTGAAGGCAAAGAGCCACCTAGTTTAGATATATTTCTAGAATTAACAGGGCTTACAAAAGATGAGTTTTATAAAATAGCAGAAAGTCATACAGTTTCACCTTGGAAATTTAGCGCCATAGAAAAAGAGATTGGAGGTAAATTGCCAGATTATGATAAGTGGTCAAGGGATGGTAAAATGAGTAGAGAAGAAGCCGAAAAACAAATTAACAATTGGAAAAAACATCAGTAACTAATGATTGGAATTGTTGATTATGGAATGGGTAACTTATTGTCCGTTTATAATGCTTTTGATTATTTAGGAGAAGATGTTAAAATTTGTAGTTATCCTGAGGAACTTTCAACTGTAGATAGGATAGTTATACCAGGAGTAGGAGCTTTTAAGGATTGTATTAAATTACTAGAGACAAAGTTTTTTGTAGAATCCCTAAATGAGCAGGTTATAAAAAATGGTAAACCAACTTTGGGTATCTGTTTAGGAATGCAAGTTATGGCAAAAAAAAGCTATGAGTTTGGAGAATTTAATGGATTAGGTTGGTTTGATGCAGAAGTAATAAAAATAGATAATTTCAATCAAAAATTTAAAGTTCCTAATATAGGTTGGAACGAGATAGAATTTAAAGAAGAAAATGCATTGTTTCAAGGTATTGATAATCATTCGGATTTCTATTTAGTTCATTCTTATTTTATGAAGTGCAGAAATGATTTAGATATTGTGGCTACGTATGATTATGGGGCAAAAATTACCGCAGCAGTAATGAAAGATAATATTTTTGCTACACAGTTTCATCCAGAGAAGAGTCAAGATAACGGACTTAGGATTATAGAGAATTTTGTTAATTGGAAACCATAATTAATGTCTAAATTAAGGTTAATACCTAAGCTTCAATTGAAGCCAGCTTCATATAATTCTAAAAAATTGGTGTTAGTTATAACTAGGCAATTTCAAGAATGTATTGAAATTGGAGATCCTGTTTCTCAAGCTAAAATATTTCAAGATCAATTATCAGATGAATTAATTTTTATCAACATAGATAAAAATAATAAGCAAGAGGTATCTGTATTGGCAGAGGTAATAAATAAAGTTTCGCAAGAAATATTCATGCCTTTAACCGCAGGCGGAGGTGTTACGAAATTAGAAGATTTTAGAACACTTTTGTCAAATGGAGCAGATAAAATCTCTATAAATTCACAAGCAGTAATTAGTCCTGAATTTATTACAAAAGCATCTGATAAATACGGATCACAATGCGTAGTTGTTAGTATTGATTATAAGAAAGAACAAAATGGAGAATATTTTGTTTATATAAATGGAGGAAAACAGAAAACATCAATTCACCCAGTAGAATGGGCTATTCAATCTGAAAAATTAGGAGCAGGAGAATTGTTGATAACCTCAATAGATAATGATGGGATGAAAGTTGGATTAGATTTAAATTTAACAAATCAAATATGTAAATCAGTTAATATTCCAGTTATAACAGCAGGTGGTTGTGGATTGTCAAAACATTTTTCAGATGGTTTTATAGAGGGTAATGCTAGCGCAGTATCTGCGGGTACTTTTTTTGCTCATAGAGATCAAAATTTTATGCAAACGAGATCACACATTTTAAATGCTGGAGTTAACATAAGAAGGCAACGATGAGGTATATATGTTTAAATAAACAAATTTTTGAAAGAGATAAATATAGTATTGTCCCAATAAGACTCGAAGATCGGTTTGAAATAATGAATTGGAGAAATGAGCAAATTTACCATCTTCGGCAATCAAAACCATTAACAATTGAGGATCAAGATAATTACTTTACAAATATAGTCTCATCGCTTTTTGAACAAAAATACCCAAATCAAATATTGTTTTCGTACTTGGAAAATAACAAGTGTATAGGATATGGAGGCCTAGTTCATATCAATTGGATTGATAAAAATGCAGAAATATCTTTTATAATTAATACAGAGTTAGAGGATAAATATTTTAAATCACACTGGCAAATTTATTTGAGTCTTATAGAAGATGTGGCATTTAAAGAATTGGGGCTTCATAAATTATTTGTATATGCGTTTGATTTACGCCCTCACTTATACGACGCAATTGAAAGTGTCGGCTATAAAAAGGAAGCTATATTAAAAGAACATTGCTTATTTAATGATAAATATATAGATGTAATTATTCATTCAAAGATTTATAATAATGCGTTTAGGGATACTATGTAGTGGAGATCTAGGGGGCAGTATTCTCAAGAAATTAGCAGGAGAATATAAGGTTGATTTTGTATTTACAGATAAAAATTCAACTGAAATAATAAATTATTGCCACATTAATTTAATAGATGTTTTTGTGGGTAACCCTAGAAATAATAAAGCAAATAATTTTCTTTTGGGAAAAGATATCGATGTTTTAATTTCAGTTAATTACATTTTTATAATAGAAGAGGATTTAATAAAATTACCCCAAAAAACAGCATTCAATATTCACGGTTCTTTACTACCTAAATACAGAGGAAGAACTCCACATGTTTGGGCTATAATTAATAATGAAATAAAAACAGGAATATCAGCTCATTTGATTGATAAAGGTTGTGATACTGGAGATATTATTGAGCAAGTAGAGGTTGAAATAAGAAAAGATGATACAGGTGCGACGATTTTAGAAAAGTACAAGGCGGAATATTATCCTTTAATAAAAAGAGTTTTAAATGACATAGAGAATAATTCTCTAAAGACAAAAAAACAAAATCACAATGAAGCAACCTATTTTGGAAAAAGGACGCCTAATGATGGTTTAATAGATTGGAATTCAAGTAAAAAAGATATTTATAATTGGATAAGAGCTCAAGCTTATCCATACCCAGGTGCATTTACGTACATAGAAGAAAAAAAAATAACCATTGATAAAGTAGAAATACTAGAAGATGGTAATGATATTGAGGCAAAAAATGGGCAAATAATTCAAGATAGTCCAAATATTATTGTTAAGGTTAAAGACGGATTAATAAGGATATCTCAAATAAGAGAAGATAAAAATATATTAAAGAAAAATTTAATATTTTTAAATAATGATGATAAATCAACAAAATAATAGCTCAAAGGTATTTATAATAGCGGAATTATCAGCAAATCATAACGGCAGTTTATCAAACGCAATTGAAACAATAAAAGCTGCAAAGAGAACAGGGGCAGATGCAATTAAATTACAAACATACACAGCCGATACACTAACTTTAAATTGTGAAAAAGAAGACTTTTTGATTAAAGGGACTATTTGGAAAGGAAAGAATTTTTACAAATTATATCAAGAAGCATACACTCCGTGGGAATGGCATGAAGAGCTTTTTAAAGTTGCAAAAGAGGAAGGTTTAATATGTTTTTCTTCTCCCTTTGATAAAACAGCAGTAGATTTTTTAGAAGAGCTAAACAATCCGATATACAAAATTGCTTCATTCGAAATAACAGATATTCCATTGATTGAGTATGTTGCTAGTAAAAATAAGCCAATAATCATATCAACAGGTATTGCAAATTATGATGATATAAAATTAGCAGTTGACACTTGCAGAGCAGTAGGTAATAACGATATCACGCTTTTAAAATGTACCTCATCTTATCCAGCACCTATAGAAGAAGCTAATATGGTAATGATGCAACAATTTGCTAAAGATTTTGATGTGAAAGTCGGATTAAGCGATCATACATTAGGTATTACTTTACCAGTAGTTGCCACTTGTCTTGGAGCAAAAGTAATAGAAAAACATTTTATTTTAGATCGAAGTATAGGAGGACCAGACGCATCGTTTTCTTTGAATGAAAATGAATTTTCAGAAATGGTAAAAGCAGTACGTGAAGCTGAAAAAGCAATTGGAAAAATAGATTATAATTTAACCGCTAAACAAATTGAGGGCAAGCAGTTCGCAAGATCATTGTATGTTTGTAAGGATATAAATATTGGGGATGTTTTTACAGAACAAAATATAAGATCAGTTAGACCAGGATACGGATTACATCCAAAGTATTTTAAAGAAATATTAGGAAAGATAGCCGTGAAAAATTATACAATAGGAGATAGATTAGAATTGTAATGACAGACATATACGAAGACATAAAGAATATCATTATTGATGCCGAACAAAACTTACCGGTGAATTCTTGGAAAGTAGAGGGAATAAGTATTTGGCCTTTTATAAGAATTATGATTTTTATGGAAGTCATTAATAATGAATTAATTTTAAAAAATAAAACAAAAATAAAAGAACAAAAAGAGGTTAAAAATCTAAATATTATTGAAAAATTTTTATCAATGATATTAAACACATTTAAATATAGAATTTGGTTAAAAAAATTAAAGAGTAAAAGAATATTGTTTTTGGGGGCTGATTCTTTTAGGGTGGATATGGATGGTAAAAGATTTAACAGGTTTTTTGATCCATTAATTGAAGAATACAATTTAGAAAATTGTTCAGCTCATCTAGAATATCATGTAGATAAAAAAAATAATTATTATAACAATACAATAAATTATCTTCAAGGATTAAATTATTATGATAACTCATTTTATAAACTAATATTTTATTTTCGATACATGTTTATGAAAAAAAACAATTTTGAAAAATATGATGTTTTTTTTAAAACGATAGAAAATAATCAATTAACAGCAACAATTTCATCAAAATATTCTATAGATAAATTATTTAAGTACAATATTAAAAGGTGGCTTTTCTTGTATAAGAATCAATTGCGTATAATAAAAAAAATAAAACCGAATAAAGTTTTTACATTGTCATATTACAATGATCAAGTAATGTTGCTAATTCATGCTGCAAATCAATTAAAAATTGATGTAATTGAAATTCAACACGGACCGATTGCAAACAAACACCTGGCCTATGGTAATTGGTTAAAAATTCCTGAAGAAGGATATTCAGTTTTACCAAATAAATATTGGTGTTGGGATATTTATTCTAAAGAAGTAATAGATTCTTCACTAGGTAAGAATAATAAAATTAAATCATTTGTTGGGGGTCATCCGTGGATTAAATATTGGAATTCTAAGAATGCACAATATAATATTAAGGATAACATAATATTGTTTTCTTGCCAACCTGAGCCTAACAATCTAGAGAGATATTTATCGACAACTTTTGTAGAGTTAATAAAAAAATCTGAATTTAAATGGTATTTCAGACTTCATCCTCGCCAGATTCATGAAAAAGAAACAATAATTAAATATTTAAAAGATATTGGATTGTATGATTTTGTTGACGTAGAAAACGCTACGAATATACCATTGCCTATTTTATTAAATAAATCTTTTTTACATATTACTCCTGTTTCTGGAACTACAATAGAGGCTTCATTGTTTAATGTACATACCATATTACTAGATAGTTTATCTATTGATTATTATTCGAAAATTATACAACAAGGGTTAGCTACTTATATCAATCCATTTTCATTAGAATTCGAAGCAGAATTATCCGTTTTTCTTAATATTAAACGATTAAAATCAACAAAACAAAACAAACAATTTTTAGAAATCGATAACTTTAAAGTAAAATCATTATTAAATGAATAGCTTATAACTATTATTAGTCTAACTTTTAACTGTTCAAAATTTGTATCTGAAACCATTGAAAGTATAATAAAATAGATTTACACAAGTTGGGAGTGTATAATTGTAGATGACATCGTATAGACAGTATATATGAATTTACTTAAGAAAACCATTGTAAATAAGTATACAGAAATAGTAAAGAAATTTTAAATACAATTCAACAATCTTTTTTTAAACACAATCAGATTAAGGTTTTAAAATCACAATTTTAATTTTATTAGATAAATACATTTTTTAAGCCACTTACCATGGCATTGTTTAGTGAAAAAAATAAAAATGAATTACATTTAATTGCCATGTTTATAATAGCCGAAATCGCACAAGCTCACGAAGGAAGTTTAGGAATGGTACATTCCTACATAGACGCTTTGGCAACAACAGGTGTGGATGCTATTAAGTTTCAAATGCACATCCCTGAAGCGGAAAGCAGCGAATACGAACCATTTAGAGTGAAGTTTTCTTATGAGGACGATACTAGATTTGATTATTGGAAAAGGATGAGTTTTACTTTAGAGCAATGGAAAGGGATTAAAACACATTGTGATGAGGTTGGATTAGAATTTATGTGCTCACCATTTAGTAATATGGCTGTAGAGCAGTTAGAACAAATAGGTGTTAAAAGATACAAGATAGGTTCTGGGGAAGTTAATAATCTTTTAATTTTAGAGAAAATTTCCCAAACCGGAAAACCAATTATTTTATCTTCTGGTATGAGTAATTTTGAAGAATTAGATCAAACGGTTTCGTTTTTAAAAGACCGAAAAGTTTCATTTTCCATATTACAATGTACTACATCGTATCCTACACAGCCCGAACAATACGGATTGAATGTCATTCAAGAATTAAAAAACAGATATCAAGTTACGGTTGGGTATTCTGATCATTCCGCACAAATAGAAACTTGTATTGCGGCTACAGCATTAGGGGCAGAAATTTTGGAATTTCATGTGGTATTCGACAGAAGACAGTTCGGCCCCGATTCCAAATCATCTTTAACCATAGATGAAACTAAAGCTTTGGTTCAAAGTGTTAGGAATATTAAAAGAGCCATAGGTAATCCTATAAATAAGTCTGTCAATAATCAGTATAAAGAATTAAAAACTATATTTGAAAAGTCTCTTGCAATAAATAAAAATTTACCGAAAGGGCATATCCTTGTTTTTGATGATTTAGAAGCCAAAAAGCCGAAAGGTTATGGATTAGATGCCGTTTATTTTAAAAAAGTAATAGGTAAAAAGCTAAAGTTCAATAAAAAACAATGGGATTTTTTAAATGACTCTGATTTAGAATGAATAAAAGAAAAATAGCTGTAGTAATAACAGCAAGGCCTTCGTATAGTCGGGTAAAAACAGTTTTAACAGCAATAAAAAACCATCCGAAATTAGAGCTGCAATTGATTATTGCGGCTTCTGCTTTGTTAGACAGATATGGTTCTGCTGTAAATTATATCGAAAAAGATGGTTTTAAAATAGACGCCAAAGTTTTTAACGTTTTAGAGGGGGAAAATCTTACTGCTGCAGCGAAAACTACTGGGATTGGAATTTTAGAGTTATCTACAGTTTTTGATAATCTAAAACCAGATGTCGTAGTTACAGTAGCTGATCGATTTGAGACCATGGCAACCGCCATATCTGCTTCTTATATGAATATTCCTTTGGCTCATATACAAGGCGGAGAAGTGACTGGAAACATAGATGAAAAAGTACGCCATTCCATTACCAAATTAGCTGATTATCACTTTGTAGCTTCTGAAGGAGCTAAAGAAAGAGTCATTAAGTTGGGTGAAAATCCCGATTTTGTGTTTAATACGGGCTGTCCGTCTATAGATTTGGCTAAACAAGTTAAAGATCATAGCAATACTTTACCTTTTAACCCTTATGAAAAATATGGTGGAGTAGGGGCAAAACCCGATTTGTCTAAAGGATATATTGTGGTAATGCAACATCCGGTAACTACCGAATACCAAGATTCCAGAAAACATATCGAAGCCACTCTACAAGCCATAAATCAAATAGATATTCCTGCTTTGTGGTTTTGGCCTAATGTTGATGCAGGCGCCGATGGTACTTCTTCCGGAATCAGAGCTTTTAGAGAATCAAATTCTTTACCCAACGTTCATTTTTTTAAAAATATGGAAGGCGTTGATTTTCTCCATTTATTGAATCATTCTAAATGCTTGATTGGAAATTCGAGTGTTGGAATTCGTGAATGTGCCTATTTAGGAGTTCCGGTAGTCAATATAGGTTCTAGACAAAACAGAAGGGATAGAGGGAATAATGTAGTAGATGTAGATTACGATAAAGAGCAAATTAAAAATGCGGTTAGGCAGATAGTTTTGGACGGAAAGCCTCAACCCTCAGTGGTTTATGGTGGCGGTGATGCGGGAATTCAAATTGCGGAATTATTAGAAAAATTGCCGTTGAGGTTTCACAAAACAATAATGTATTAATGAAAGTATTAGGGATAATTCCTGCAAGGGGGGGGTCAAAAGGGGTTCCCAGAAAGAACATAAAATTATTGGGTAATCAGCCATTGATTTCTTATACCATAAATCAAGCATTAAATAGTAAATACCTTTCCAAGGTTATTGTTTCAACGGATGACGAGGAAATTTCAGAGGTAGCAAAATCATTTGGAGCTGAAGTACCATTTATGCGTCCAAAAGAATTAGCCAATGATACTGCTTCCAGTTTATCAGTAGTATTGCATGCTATTGAATTTCTTGAAAATATAGGAGAAAATTATGACGCAGTTTGTTTGCTTCAGCCAACATGTCCCTTTAGAGAAGAAAGTCTTATAGATAGAGCAATCACGGAATTTTCCAATAAAAATTCAGATGCTTTAGTTAGCGTACTAAAAGTACCTCATGAATATAATCCTCATTGGACTTTTGAAACAGACGGTAATGGATTGTTGAAAATTTCTACAGGAGAAGATGAGATTATAAAAAGAAGACAAGATTTACCGAATGCTTTTTTTAGAGATGGAGCTATTTATATTACACAGGTAAGTGTAATAAAGTCGAATAGTTTATATGGTAATAAGCTTGCTTTCATTGAAAATAACCCTATGTATTATGTAAATATTGATACCTTAGAAGATTGGGAAAAAGCTGAATTAATTTATAAAAAGTTTCTTAAGTAAACGATAACAAGACGTTTAAAAATGAAAAAAATAATTGTTCTACTACCAGATGGTGTCGGGTTAAGAAATTTTGTACACACGGATTTTTATATTGAAGGCTCAAAAAAATTTGAAGTAAAATTTTTGAATTTAACTCCGTTTGAATTAACGGAATTAGGGATTAATCAAATTAAACCTAAAAAAATAAAAAATCACTTCCTTACAGAAATTTATAAAAATGCCAGAAGACAAATAGAACTTAATTTATTTAAGGAGCGTTATAATGATGATATATACAAAGGATATCAGTCGATATTTAAAATTAAAAACTTAAAAACCTTATTTAAGGTTTCGTTTACTCGATTATTGATAAAAATTTACCACAATGAAAATGGGCTAAAAATAATAAGAGAGCGTATAAAAAAAATTGAAAGTAAAACTAATTTTTACAAAGAATGTATAGAGTTACTTTCACAGGAAAAACCAGATTTCGTCTTTTGTACAAACCAAAGGCCTTCTACCGCAATAGCTCCAATTATAGCCGCCCAACATTTAGGAATACCAACGGGAACATTTATTTTTTCGTGGGATAATTTGCCTAAAGCTACCATGGTTATTGAACCAGATTATTATTTTGTATGGAGTGAACACATGAAGGGGGAATTATTAAAATATTATAATTACGTGGATCCCTCTAAAGTTTATATTACAGGAACCCCTCAGTTTGAAAATCATTTGGACAGTCGATACTTGACTTCTCGAGAGCAATTCATGAGTGAGTTTAATTTAGATTCTAGTAAAAGGTATCTGTGTTATTCGGGAGACGATATAACTACATCGCCAAATGATCAGCTTTATATAAAAGACATAATTAAAGCTGTAAGGAATTTAAATGAAAAAGGATATAACTTAGGAATTATTTTTAGAAGATGTCCAGTTGATTTTCGAGATAGGTACGATAAAGTAATACAAGAGAATAAAGATATATTGTTTCCTATAAATCCGAGTTGGAAAAAAATAAAAGATTCTTGGAATACTATTTTGCCTTTAAAGGAGGATTTAAGGTTATTAGTAAATACAACAGCACACACAGAGCTAGTTATAAATGTTGCTTCATCGATGGTTTTTGATTTTGTCATTCATAAAAAACCTTGCTTGTATTTAAATTATGAAGTTCAAAACAAAGACATTAAAGAACATTCCATACTTAAAATATATAAGTATGTTCATTTTAGATCCATGAAAGAAGGTTCCGTAATATGGATGAATAATCTTGAAGATATTGAACAATATATTATTAAAGGACTAAATTGTGATTCAAACATTATTAATAATGCCCAATCATGGTTCGAAAAGATAAATGTTCATCCAATAGAAAATTCATCGGTTAGAATTGTGAATTCTATAAACACAATATTAGAGGCCAAATGAAAAAAATTGTGTTGATTACAGGGGGAGAAATTCGACATGATTTTTTCAGAAAATATATTGCAAACAGCAAGGGTATACAGGTATTAAAGACTTATATAGAAGTCCCCGAATTGTCACTAAATCAAAAAATTGATAAGGATTCAAATAACCATTATCGAAGAGAACATCTGATAGCCCGAGATCAAACAGAAATAGATTTTTTTAAATTATATATTGATTCAGTTATTGATAATTCAAATCCTAAGAGGATTGTAAAAGGACTAATTAATACTCAAGAAAATATAAGCGAAATAAATAATTTAGATCCAGATGTTATTATTTCTTACGGCTGTTCCATAATTAAAGAAGAGTTAATATCTAATTATGAAGGTCGATTTATAAATATACATTTAGGACTTTCGCCATATTACAGAGGATCTGGTACTAATTATTTTCCATTTGTTAATAATGAACCTCAATATGCAGGAGTTACATTTATGCATATTGACACAGGGGTTGATACTGGAGAGATCATACATCAAATAAGACCTGAAATATTTCCAAATGATAATATACATCAAATCGGCAATCGGTTAATAAAAAATATGACCGAGGAAACGGTTTTGATAATTAATAAGTTTTCAGAGCTAAAAAAACAGAAACAAATAACTGTAGAAACAGATAAGTACTATAAAAAGAAAGATTTTACAGAGGAATCTGTTAAAGAAATGTTGCAAAATTTTTCAAACAACATGATAAAGAAATATTTAGACAATAAAGAAAATATAGATAGGAAAGTTCCTATAATTCAGAATAAATTAAACTAATAGGATGAAAGCTATAATGTACCATTATGTGCGTCCTTATGATAAAGAATTGCCATATTTTAAGAATTTAGATTTTACTGATTTTCAAAAACAATTAGATTATTTTGAAAAGGAATTTGGTTTTGTAAATCAAGAAGAGTTTCTGGATTCATTTGAAACAGGACATGCTCCAAAAGGAGTTGTTTTAACTTTTGATGACGGGTTAAGTTGTCATCATCGTTATGTTTATGAGGAGCTTTCAAAGAGAAAATTGTGGGGAATCTTTTATGTTTCAACAGGTATGTATGAAATTAATAAAATTTTAGATGTTCATAGGACACATATTCTTTTGGGGAAAATTAAAGGAGAGGAGTTATTTAATGTGTTAAAAAAAATAGTTGATGATAATTTTTTAGTGGATAGTCATAAAAAAGAATTCAATTTGTTTACTTACACAAGACAAAATAACGATGATTATACTAGGGATTTTAAAAGAATTTTAAACTATTATATAGATTACTCTAAAAGAGAAAAAGTCATTGATTCATTAATTGAATATTTTCAAATTCCAGAATCTGAGTTAAAAGTTGAAAATTTCTATTTGAAACATTCAGAAATAATAGAGATGCATAAAAACAGAATGATAATTGGTAGTCATTCTTCAAGTCATAAGTTAATGTCAAAACTTTCTATCGAAGATCAAGAAAAAGAAATAATTTCTTCATTTGATTACATAGAAAGAATCTTAGGAGAAAAGTTGAAAACAAAAACATTTTGTTATCCTTACGGAGGATTTCATTCTTTTCAGCCTGAAACAGAAGAATTGCTTGCAAAAAATGGATGTAAATTTTCATTTAATGTAGAACAGAGAGATATTGAAACCAAGGATTTAAAATTTCAATCTCAGGCATTACCTAGATTTGATTGCAATCAATTTCCATTTGGAAAATGTAAACAGTAGATTCTTAAAAATGAAAAAAGAACCACTAGTATCTATAATTATACCCACATTTAATAGAGCAAAATTGCTTTATGAAACTTTGGTTAGTGTAGAAAAACAAACCTATAAAAATTGGGAATGTATTGTGGTTGATGACGGTTCAGAGGATAATTCTCAGGATGTTGTTCAGAATTTTATTAAAAGAGATTCTCGATTTATTTATTTGCAAAGACCTTCTAATTTATTGCCAGGAGGAAATGATGCAAGAAATTTTGGCTTTGAAAATAGTAAGGGTGATTATATCAATTGGTTTGATAGTGATGATGTGATGTTGGAAGAATTTATCGAAGAAAAGATTGAAAAATTTACAGATGCGGTTGAAATAGTATTTTGTGGATTTTATCGAACAGATGAAAACTTAGAGGTTAAAAATCAATCTAATTTTACTGATTCTACAGATCTTTTTAAGGAATACGTTTTAGGTAAACAGCCCATGGTTACAGATTCGGCCATGTTTAAAAGGAATTTCTTAACTAATAAAAAGCTTTTTAATTCAATTATTTTAAGAGGTCAAGAAACGGAATTTTTTTCTAGATTATTTTTTGATTTAAAAGTAGGACAATATATTTTGTTAAATAAAGGATTGTTTCTACACAGAACGCATGTAGAAAGGAAGTCTTCTGAAAATCAGACATATAAAAAAGATTTTAAAAGGTCAGAGTTTTATGTTGTAAATCAATTATTAGGATTTTCAATTAAAAGAAATGACTTTGAACTCGTTCAAATATTCTATAAATCTCATATAAACCTTATATTTAAGGCGTTAGAATACAAGGATTATGAAAATGTATTGTTACTGAAAAATGGATTAAAAAAATATTCTAAAAACAATAATCTGATATTTTGTCTTCTTAATTTGGGGCTTTTTTTAAACCCTGTTTTAAGTCCTGTTTCACTTAGGCTAGATTTATTTTTAAAAAATATAAAATTCAGAGCATATGCTGTTTAATTCATTTGATTTTTTAGTTATAGTGTTTATATTGTATTAGTTTGTAAAAAAAAAACGGCGCAGATAATTTTACATAAAAAATTAATAGATTCTATTATTAATAGAAAATGAAAATAGCTTTCCTTACTCCCGAATATCCTCATGCCTGTATCGGCAACTCTGGAGGTATTGGTACTAGCATTAAAAATTTAGCCGAAAGTTTAACTGCTTTGGGACATAATATTCGCATTTTAGTGTATGGTCAAAAAAATGATTTGGTTTTTGATGCAGATGGAATAGTCATTCAACAAATAAAAAATGTAAAAATAAAAGGGTTGTCTTGGTATTTTACACGTAAAAAGCTACAATATCTTATAGATACGTTATATGAAAATCAAGAACTTGATATTGTAGAAGCTCCCGACTGGACAGGAATATCTTCTTTTATTCAACCTAAAAAATGCCCGATAATTATAAAGTTACATGGTTCTGATACTTATTTTTGTCATTTAGATAATAGGTCTGTTAAATGGTGGAATCAATTTCATGAAAAAAGAGCTCTTCAAAAAGCCAATGCTCATATTTCGGTAAGTCAATTTACCGCTAACAAAACCAACGAGCTGTTCGGTTTACAAATTCCATTTACCATAATTCCTAATGGGGTTAACTCTGAAAAATTTCAACCTGATACAACGAAAATAAAAATATCATCGAATACTATTTTATATTTTGGTACGCTAATTAGAAAAAAGGGATTACTTGAATTGCCACATATTTTTAACCAAGTAATTACTATGAATCCTGATGCTAAATTAATTCTTGTAGGTAGAGACTCTAGCGATATAATTACGGGTAATGCCTCTACTTGGCAAATGATGCAAAAATTATTTACTCCAGATACATTAAAAAATGTAGAGTATTTAGGTAGTGTGCCTTATGAAGAAATAAGAGATCATATAGCTAAATCTACTGTGTGTGTATTTCCTTCCTTTGCAGAAGCTTTTCCTGTTTCGTGGTTAGAAGCCATGGCTATGGGAAAGGCGATAGTAGCCTCAAATATTGGTTGGGGGCCTGAAGTTATTACATCAGGTAAAGAAGGAATATTAGTTCACCCCACAGCTCACGAAACTTATGCAAGTGCTATTTTGGATATATTGGGGAATAAAACACGAAATACTACTTTTGGACAAAATGCGGCTCAAAAAGTGCAAACCGTTTTTGCAAATACTTTAATTGCAGAACGAAGTATTGCCTTTTATAAAGATGTTTTAAATAAATGAGTTATCCGTTTAAACTCAAAGTACAAGATGATTAAAATAAGTCACCTAAAAGGAAAAGTTATTTCAGTTGATGGGAATTCAGAGGTGTCTGAAGTATATATTGGCACTTCAGTCGTTTTTACATTGCAACAACTTTCTAAAAAATTTTCTGATGAAATTGTTATATGGTATAGCCAAGAAGTAACCTCGGCTGTGAATTTCGAACAAATTTCAACCCTATTGAATTTAGACAGAAAATTGATTAGTTACCAACCAAAAGGATTCTATTTTTCCGATAGGATTGGTTATGTAGATCAAAGTCCATTTATTAATGTTAATAAAGATGTGACTTTTCCAACATGGCAAATGAGCAGTTGTGTAGGAGCAATTTATTTGAACATACTTTTACAAATAGACGAAGTTTTTTATAAGCAAAATAATTTTGATTTTTTTTTAAATGAAATAGCCAAACATTATCAACCGCTAGGATTGTTTTGTTATTCAGAACCTAGATTGTTGAAATCTGAAGTATCTTATAAAGTAAAAACAGCGTCAAATTATGAATTGTTTAAATTTGTTAAACTACATTATAAAAATGTTTGGAGTTATCTATTACTACTGAATATTTTTTTATATGAAAGAAGGCTTCCGTTATTTTCATTTTTAAAAGTTCAAATTATTCGTAAGATAAAATACAAGAAAAGAATTGATTTTCATAAATCGGAATTAACAGTTATTGATAAAAGACAAGAATCAATAGATGTTGTAATACCAACTATTGGTCGAAAAAAATATTTGTATGATGTGTTGTGTGATTTGCGTAATCAAACTCATATGCCTGTTAATGTTATTATTGTAGAGCAAAATCCTTTACAAGATAGTGTCTCAGAATTGGATTATATTTTAACCGAGGATTATCCTTTTAAAATAAAACATGTTTTTACACATCAAACAGGCGCGTGTAATGCGCGAAATATAGCATTGTCTATGGTGGAAAGTAAATGGGTTTTTTTGGCGGATGATGACATCAAGTTTGATAGTGACCTTATTGAGAAAGGAGTTCTTTTTTTGATTACACATAAGGTTTTCGCTTTAATATTTAATTGTCTTATGCCTCATGAAAAGAAAACATATTTTGATAACTCACAAACAACTATTTTTGGTTCAGGATGCAGTATTTATAATTTTGAAAAAGCAAAAAATATAAGGTTTAATCTATCTTATGAATTTGGATTTGGAGAAGATACAGAATTTGGTATGCAATTAAGAAATGCGGGTATTGATATAATATATTTTTCAGATGTCGAAATAAAACATTTAAAAGCACCAATAGGGGGTTTTAGAACTAAATTCACACAACCTTGGGAGAGTGAAAATATCAAACCAAAGCCATCGCCTACTATTATGTGTTTGAAGCGAAAGTATAATACAATAGAACAAACTAAAGGATATAAAACTCGATTATTTTTGAAATTGTATAGTTTTAAAATTTGGAAAGTAAATGAATTTTTAAAAAAATGGGATCAAAGTGTATATTGGTCAAATAAATTATAAAACAAAAAGTTGTGATTAGCATATTAAAAAAAGATTTAAAGAACATCCCTTAACTTCAGCTAATCTTTATTTTACTCTAATTAGATGTTTTATTTTTAATTTTAGGCATTCTTTGTATGATAAACCAAAAGTATATAATTTGATAGAGGGTGTGAAATTTTATGGACAAAAAGGAGATGCTGGTATCGTACCCAATATTTATTTTAAACTATTTGATAAGTTGGTCAAAAATATAAACTTAAATAATTTTGGAAAAAAGTTTTCTATTGATGATCAAGATATGCATCAATGTTTAATTAATAATGGTTTTTATCCTCATCAATATCATGTCAAAAACAAAGGCTTAATTGGCCTTGAAACATATAGAAAGGATAAATTTAACACTTTATATATTCGTTCCAATGCTTAATTTTTATACAGAAATATCTTTAATCACTGAGGAAAATAGAAAACGAATTTTCCCCTTGCTTTTAGATGTTTTTTATTTAAAGAATCATGCTTTAGAACACTTTAAATATGTTGATACTATAGAAAGAGCACAAGTTTGTATTTTTTCAATTGATATTTCGTACTTAAAAAATAATAAGGAAATGAATCAATTAAATAATTTCCTTTCAAACGCAAAAATAGCTAATAAAAAAGTATGGTTGTATTCTGGCGGCGATTTTGGTAAAAACATAAATATGAAAAATGTAATTACCTTTCGCTTGGGTGGTTTTCATACCAAATTAAACAACCATACTCAAATTATGCCATCATTTATCGGTGATGTTTATAAAATAAATTTCTCAACAACATGGCAACCTATTAATAAAATTGAGAAACCATCAATTGGTTTTGTGGGAAATGCTAATGGTTCTTTAATTAAACTCCTTAAAGAATTTCTAATTTTTAGTAATCTAACAACAAAGAAATTATTTGGTTTAGATAAAACAGACATTCAATTCTTTTTTCCCTCTAGTCGGGTTCGTTATAAGTTGCTTAAACAAATAGAAAGTAATCAAAATATAAATTCAAATTTTATTTACAGGAAAAAATATAGAGCAGGAGCAAATACGGAAGAAACAAAAAAACAAACTACTTTGGAATTTTATCAGAATATGTATAATAATATTTATACATTTTGTTTAAGAGGATCTGGAAATTTTTCTGTTCGATTTTATGAAACTCTTATGATGGGAAGAATTCCTTTGCTTATTGATACCGATGTTCGTTTACCTCTAGAGAATGTGATTGCTTGGGAAAATCATTGTATCAAAGCGTCTGAAAATAATTTTATAGAAAAATTATTGGAATTTCATAGCAATCATACGAATGAAGAGTTAATAGAAATTCAAAAGAGTAATCGAATTCTTGCTAAGCAGGTATTAGGAAGAATTGTTTATTTTGTAGAAGTTTCTAAAAACAAAAATATTTCATGATTTTTTCACTTATTATTTGTACCTATAAAAGGCCATTGCCATTACTAAAACTTTTACGTTCGTTAAAGGAACAAACTTTTTATCCCAATGAAGTTTTAGTTATTGATGGATCTTCAGACAACGACACAATGCGAATGCTTTGTGAAAATAATTTTGAGAAATTAAAGTATTATCAAGTGGAGCCTGAATTTAGAGGACTTACCAGACAGCGCAATTATGGAATTGCCCAAGTAGCTAAGGACATCGAGGTCATTTGTTTTTTAGACGATGACACCGTTTTGTCACCTACTTATTTCGAAGAAATTTTAAAAACGTACGAAAAATATCCTACAGCATTAGGTGTTGGAGGATATATTAATAATGAAGTAAAATGGGAATTTGTAGGAGATGATTACCACCCAAAAATAAATGAGTTTTATTTTGATGGATGGAAAAGGAAAGATGGAAGTAGATTTGTATTAAGAAAAAGATTAGGATTAGATTCGGATAGACAGCCAGCATGTCTACCTGATTTTTCACACGGAAGGAGTGTCGGATTTCTTCCTCCGTCTGGTAAGACTTATCAGGTTGAACAATTTATGGGAGGGGTGTCTTCTTTTAAAGTAGAAGTGTTGCAAAAACATAAATTCTCAACTTATTTCGAAGGGTATGGATTATACGAAGATGCTGACTTTACGTTAAGAATGTCTAAAATAGGGGATTTATATGTAAATACAGCCGCTCAGCTCGGGCACTTTCATGATGTGGCAGGTAGGCCTAATAAATATGAATATGGAAAGATGGTTGTTCGAAACGGTTGGTATGTATGGCGTGTAAAGTATCCAAATCCTAGTTTTAAATCAAAGTTTAAATGGCATATAATCACGTTGTTGTTAATACTAATAAGATTTAGTAATATATTTACTGTCAATAACAAAAAAGAAGCATTAACGGAAAGTTGCGGTAGAATGTTTGCTTGGTTTCAACTTCTAACTAATAAACCTAAAATAATCTTATGATAAGTAAAGAGGAAACATTAGAAATTAATAAAAGGCAAAAGGAATTTTACAATACAAAAAAACGAAATTTTGTAACCAGTTTATGGTCAAAAATTAGACATGGTTTACTAGCTGATATACGAAAGGAGATTGGTATGTCAGACCAAGTCTATGAATTGCATAAGAAGTGGCTAGGTGATTTGTCAGATAAAAAAGTTCTTGATTTGGGGTGTTTTGCAGGTAATAGTCTGTCCATTTATATCGCCGAAAGAGCTAAGGAATACATAGGTCTTGATTTGAGCGATGTTGGTATTGACCGTTTAAATAATCGTTTAAAAGATATTTCTTCGGCAAAAGGTATTGCCGCTGATTTTTTATCCGAAACGGAATTTCCAGATAAGGATTTTGACATTATATATGCTTATGGTGTTATTCATCATTTTCCAAATATGGATGTGCTTATAAATAGATTAAATCAAAAATTAAATGAAAATGGCGTTATAATTACTTATGATCCTTTAGAAACTAGTTTTCCAGTAAAATTAGTTAGGAGTCTGTACAGGCCTTTTCAATCAGATGCAGATTGGGAGTGGCCTTTTACAAAAGCAACAATTAAAAAACTATCTAATTCTTATAAAATTATCGAAAGAAGAGGTTTGTTAGGAAAAACTAAATGGTTTATGATTTTAAATTTATTACCAATTTCAAAAGATAAAAAGGTAGAAATAGGTAAAAAATGGCACCAGTCAGATTGGAATTTGTCTTCAACATCTGATAAGGATTTACTTGCTTGTATGCATTTAACTATGTTGATGAAAAAGAATTAGGTATGAGATTTTGTGTTATTACGCATGTACCACATATACAAAAAAACAACTTATTTTATGGATATGCTCCTTATATAAGAGAAATGAATATATGGTTAAAGTATTGTAATAAAACAATTATTGTAGCACCATTAATACATGAAAATATAAGTCATATACATGAGCCATATAAGCATGAGAGTCTTGATTTTAAAAGAGTAGAGGAGTTTAATATTACCTCTTTTAAACAATTTATAAATACACTGATAATTTTTCCTAAACTATTGTACACTGTTTTTTTTGCAATGAAGCAATCTGATCATATTCACCTAAGATGTCCAGGTAATATGGGATTGGTAGGATCAATAGTTCAAATATTTTTTCCAGAAAAGAAAAAAACAGCAAAATATGCAGGCAATTGGGATCCAAAAGCAAAACAGCCTTTAAGTTATAAATTACAACGGTGGATTTTAAGCAATACTTTGTTAACTAAAAACATGCAGGTTTTGGTTTATGGAGATTGGGAAAATCAAACCAAAAATATTAAACCATTTTTTACGGCTACTTATTTAGAAAAGGATAAGTTAGAAGTTGCTATCAGGAATATTTCGGATTCGATTAAAATGATTTATGTAGGCACTCTTTCACCAGGGAAAAGACCGCTATATGCCATTCAATTGGTACAAGAACTTTGTAAACAAAATATAGCAGTTACCTTAGATTTTTATGGGGAAGGAATTGAGCGACTTAAATTAGAAAAACACATAAAAACCAATCATTTAGAATCAATTATTAACTTAAAAGGTAATCAGTCTAAAGACGAACTAAAAAAAGCATATCAAGAAGCCCACTTCATGGTATTGCCCTCACAAAGTGAAGGGTGGCCTAAAGCGGTAGCCGAAGCTATGTTTTGGGGCTGTTTACCAATTTCAACCCCTGTTTCTTGTGTACCTTACATGGTAGATTTCGGAAATAGAGGAGTATTACTAGAAATGGATGTCCAGAATGATGGTAAAAAACTGCTTAACATTATTGAAAGTAAAAACGAATATCAGAACAAAGTCCAAGAAGCAATTCATTGGTCTAGAAAATATACTATTGATTATTTTGAATCTGAGATTAAAATGTTATTAGTCGATGAATAAATTAAGAATTCTTCAATTAATAGATAGCCTAGACGGAGGTGGAGCCGAAAGAATGGCTGTGAATTATGCTAATGTATTAGTTGGTGAAATTGATTTTTCAGCAATAGTAGTTTCTAGAAAAGAAGGGGTTTTAAAACATCAAATTAAAAAAGAAGTTGGATATTTATATTTAGATAAAAAAAGAATAATTGATTTTAATGCAATTTTAAAATTAAAACGATACGTCATAAGTAATGATATATCCATTATTCATGCTCACAGTACTTCTTTTTTTTTAGCTATTTTATTGAAATTTATTCATCCAAAAATTAAAGTTATTTGGCATGATCATAACGGAAATAGATTAAAGGAAAAGAATGACAATATGCTTATAAAATGGCTGTCATACTTTTTTTGGAAAATAATTACTGTTAATTCAGATTTAAAGTCTTGGACAGAGTCTAATTTACATTGTAAAAACGTTATTTTTTTACCAAATTTTACCTTGAAATCTAAGGAAAATGAAGTGACTTTTTTGTCTGGAATTAAAGAAAAAAGAATGGTGTTTATTGCTAATCTTAGGGACCCTAAGAATCATTTATTTTTTTTAAATTGTTTTTATGAATCAGAACTCATAGCAAACGGATGGACACTCCATCTAATAGGGAAAGATTATTACAATGATTATTCATTATCTATTAAGGCATTTATTAGTGAAAATGGAATTCAGGAAAGCGTAATAATTTATGATAATTGTCAAGATGTATTTCATATTATGTCTCAAGCAAGTGTAGGGGTTTTGGCATCTACACATGAGGGATTTCCAGTAACACTCATAGAGTATGGTTTAGCAAAACTTTTAGTTTTATCAACTAATGTTGGGTATTGTAGCAAGCTTATAAATGATAATAAAACAGGTTTTTTGTTTAGTCCCAAAGACAAGCAAGCATTAATAGAAATATTGAATTCTTTAATATGTGATGTTAATCGATTTGAAAGCGTTAAATCTGAGTATAACAAATTTGTTACAGATAATTTTGCACAGAGTGTTGTGATTTCTAAGTATTTAAAATTTATTTCTGATGCAAAATAAGAGTACTTTAAGTTACGTTGCATTGATTAGTATCCATTTAATTTTAGGATTTTCGGTATTTATAGTGCCATTTTTAGCGAAGTTATATGCTTTTTTAATTATTGTTGTTGGAATAATTATATTACTCAAATCAAGAAACGCTAATAACGAAGCTTTATTTTTAGCCGCCTATTTAGTAGGTGCTGAAGTTTTATTAAGAATGAAAGACGGAGTGCCGCTATACGAGTTCGGTAAATACGGAGTTATGTTGTTTTTGTTGATTGGTATGATTTACCAAGGTTTTTCTAAAGGTGCTTTTATTTATTGGTTTTTCATCGTAATTCTTTTACCAGGGGTCTTTTTTTCTTTTTTTACCTTGTCCTTTGATACAAATGTTAGGAAGGCTATTTTGTTTAATATTTCTGGGCCATTAACATTAGCTGTAAGTGCTATTTACTGTTTTAATAGAAAAATAGTTTTAAAAGATTTGAATAATGTGATGTTGGCGATAGGATTACCCATACTTTCGGTGTTAGTTTATTTGTTACTTTATACCCCCTCTATAAAAGAGGTTGTGACGAGTACTGGTTCGAATTTTGCAACGTCAGGTGGGTTTGGTCCCAATCAGATGTCAACTGTATTGGGTCTGGCAACCTTTGTTTTTTTATCTAGGGTCGTTTTAGAATCTTCAAATAAGAGGTATGTAATAATAAATTTGTTATTGACATTTATTTTAGCTTACAGAGGAATTATGACTTTTTCCAGAGGAGGAATGATGACCGCTTTTGCTATGATTATAGGTTTAATGTTTATTTTATACTTAAAAACATCTGGAAAAGGGAAGGTTAAATTAGGATTGATCTTTAGTATGGTTTTAGTGTTGATTTTTAGTGTTTGGTTATATAGTTCATTACAAACAGGAGGATTGATAGATAAAAGATATGCGAATCAGGATGCGGCAGGTAGAGTTAAAAAGGATAGATTGGGAGGAAGAGAAGAAGTTTCAAACGCAGAACTACAAATGTTTTTTGAAAATCCTATAATAGGTATAGGTGTTGGTAAAAATAAAGAAGTAAAGGAAGAAATGCTTGGAAAAACGGTGGCTAGTCATAGCGAAATTACCCGTATGTTGTCAGAGCACGGTATATTAGGAGTTATAGGTTTAATCATATTAATATTTACGCCATTATTTTTTTATTTTGTTAGCAAGCAAAATATTTATCTACTCTCGTTTTTTATTTTTTGGTTTCTTACCATCAATCATGCCGCGATGAGAATTGCAGCACCTGGGTTCATTTATGGATTATCACTATTAAAAGTCAGATTTGAAGAAAATACTTTACATAGGGAATAAGTTAAACAAACACGGATATTCAGAAACATCTGTAGAAACTTTAGGAAAATTATTTTCTAAAGAAGGTTATACTGTTTATTCTTTTTCTGATAAGAAAAATCTTTTTTTTCGATTTATAGAAATGGGATATAAAGTAATTTTATACAAAAAAAAATCAGACTATTTGATTATAGATACATACAGTACTTTGAGTTTTTACTATGCATTTTTATGCAGTCAATTAGCAAGGGTTTTGCAATTTAAATATATTCCCATTTTAAGAGGGGGAGATTTACCTGCTAGATTAAAAAAGAATCCAAAATTATGCAAATTGATTTTTATTAATTCAGTTGTTAATATAGCTCCATCTAATTATTTGTTGGAAAAATTTAAAGACAAAGGATATTTTAATGTTGCTTATATTCCAAACGTTTTAGAAATCAAAAATTACTTGTTTAAAGAGAGAAAATCATTCCGTCCTAAATTATTGTGGGTGCGTTCTTTTGCGTCCATTTATAATCCAAAAATGGCAGTTGATGTTTTATTTCAATTAAAGAAAAAATATCCAGATGCCGTACTATGTATGATTGGGCCCGACAAGGATGGAAGTTTATTGCAAACAAGAAAATATGCTGAAAGTTTAAACTTAGAGGTCGAATTCACAGGTGGGATGTCCAAAAAAGATTGGATTTCGAAAGCAAAAGAATATGATATTTTTATTAATACCACACATTTTGATAATACTCCAGTAAGCGTAATGGAAGCGATGGCGTTGGGCTTGCCTGTTGTTTCAACCAAAGTAGGAGGAATACCTTATTTATTAGAAGATCAATTGGATGCTTTGTTAGTATCTGATGGAAATGTTGAACAAATGGTTCAAGCAATTGAGTATTGTGTTGAAAATTCAATAAAAGCACAAAAAATAGCCTTAAATGCCAGAAAAAAAGTTGAAAAATTTGATTGGAATGTGGTAAAGGAACAATGGAAATCGATATTAACATAAATTTATAAGTATATTTGTGCTAACTAAAACTAAACATGAATTCCAATAAAAACTTACATTTTGAAATTTCCGAACGCAAGTTATTATTGCGATTTTTTGATTTGTTTTTTGTTTTCGTTTGTTTAGTATTAGTTTCTAAAATTGCTCATTTTTCATATTTTCAGATTACAGAGTCTAATTACTATTGGACATTTGCTTTAACATTCTATATCACTTTTTTTGGGACTGTTTTTGAAATGTATGATTTGCAAACAGCCAGTAATCAAATTGAAACGGTTCGGAGTATTTTTTTAACCACAGGGTTTATCGTTGTTTTTTATCTATTAACGCCATATTATACCCCGCCCTTACCTAGCAATAGAATTCAGATTTTATTCTTTACACTATCCATATTATTTGCACTTTCTTTTTGGAGACTAGTTTATATTAAGTTTTTAGCCAGTCATCGATTTTCAAAAAAAGTAATTTTAATTTGTGATAAAGAACAATTAGATGAGTTGATTTCTTCTATGGAAGAAGTCGATCCTCATTATTATATTAGTGCTTACGTAAACACAGATTTAAACGCTTCGTTGAAAACGATACATAAAATTCCAAGAATTTCTTCGGATGCTTTAATGGATTTTATTAGAGCGGAAAAAATTTCAGAAGTAGTTGTTGCTTCGCAAAACAAAGAAGCGATAACCATAGAGCTATATAATCAGTTGATTCATCTATTGGAAAATGGGGTGCCTATTCGAGAGTTTACTCAAGTTTACGAAGAAATGACTTATAGAATTCCTGTTCATTATGTAGAAAGAGATTTCTATCGTTATTTTCCTTTTAGCCGAAGCAATCAAAATAAACTGTATAAAACCACCGCGCGTATCATAGATATTGTAATTTCTATTATAGGTTTACTAGTAGGAATTTTATTATTACCAATAGTTTTGATAGGGAATCTTATGAGTAATAAGGGCCCTTTGTTTTATAAACAAGAAAGAGTTGGTTTGAACGGCCAGGTTTTTGAAATATATAAATTTCGTTCCATGGTAACTGACGCAGAAGCTAACGGAGCTGTTTTTGCGGTGAAAAATGATACAAGAGTTACTCCTTTTGGTAGATTTTTAAGAAAAACCAGAATAGATGAATTTCCTCAGTTTATCAATATTTTAAAAGGAGAAATGGCTGTAATTGGTCCCAGACCCGAAAGACCTTTCTTTGTTCAAGAAATTTCTGAAATCATGCCTTTTTACGAAACTCGTCATGTGATTAAACCAGGACTAACGGGGTGGGCGCAGGTCAATTATTCTTACGGAGAATCTATAGACGAAAGTTTAATAAAATTACAATACGACTTGTTTTATATCAAACATCGTAGCTTGTTGTTAGATATAAATATTATCATAAAAACAATAAGTACAGTTTTGTTTTACAGGGGGCACTAAACTTCCCTCCAATACTTCAAAGGAAAAAACAACATTCCAAAGCATTCCCCGTCTTCTTTGTTAATGTGTTTGTGATGCATTTTATGGGCTCTTCTTAAAGCTCTGGCGTATCGATTATTGGCGTTTCTGAACAGTTTAAATCGTTGGTGGATAAAAATGTCATGTACCATAAAATAGGTGAATCCGTAAGCAAAAATTCCTAAGCCAACAGCATAACCTAAATTAAAATAACCCAGTTTATTCGATAAAAAGAATAAAATACTTACTACCGCATAAAAAATAAAAAAAGCATCGTTACGTTCAAACCAAGAATCGTGATCTTTTTTGTGATGATCACTATGCAAAGTCCATAAAAAACCATGCATCACATATTTATGTGTAAACCACGCCATAAATTCCATCATAAAAAAGGTGCCTAAAAAAGCTATAATTTGAATCCACATAAGGCTAAAGTTTAAATAATATTTAATTGATAGTTAAAGTAACATTTGGCAAAAAGACTGTATTTTTGATAATCAGGTATACGAATTCGTGCATTTTTGATTTCAAAGGAAGGTGTCTTTTTTAATTTGTTTAATAATTCTTTATAGTAAATATAGGCTACATAAACACCAAATCTAGCTTCGTTAGGTAATTGCATAATTCCTTTAAAACCTTCTTTAAAATCTTGCTCAATTTCGACAATAATTTTGTTTTTAGAGGTTTCGTCTAAGTGATTTAAATTAGTTTCCGGAAAATATGTGCGATTTAACTCTTCAAAATCTGCTTTTAAATCTCTTAAAAAATTTACTTTCTGAAAAGCAGAACCCAGTTTCATGGCGGAATACTTTAATTCTTCATATTTTTTTGCATCGCCTTTTACAAAAACTTTTAAACACATTAAGCCCACTACATCGGCAGAACCATAAATATAATTTTGGTACTCTTCGGTGCTCGTGTATACTTTTTTAGTTAAATCCAACTTCATGCTGTGCATAAAAGCATTAACCAATTCTAAAGGAATTTGATGTTTATGTACGGTTTCCTGAAACGAGTTTAAAACAGGATTAATGCTGATTCTGTTTTTTATAGCAAAAGCCAAATGATCTTCTAATATACCAAATAAGGCATTTTTATCATAATCATGAAAACTATCTACAATCTCATCAGCTAATCTTACAAAACCGTAAATGTTGTAAATATCTTGTCTAATCGATGGGGCTAATAATTTAACTGCGGTAGAAAAAGAAGTACTGTAGTTTTTAGTAATACTTTCACTACACTTTGCCGAAATGGTATCGAATATGCTTTTCATAGGTGTTTTGTTTATTTAGTGAAGTACAATTATTGGATGTGTTTATCAATCAATTCAGAAGCCAACTTACCTGAAATTAAAGCAGGAGGTACTCCTGGTCCAGGAACGGTTAATTGCCCTGTAAAATATAAGTTTTCTACTTTTTTACTTTTAATTTTAGGTCTTAAAAATGCCGTTTGTAATAAGGTGTTGGCCATTCCATAAGCATTGCCTTTATAAGAATTGTAATCGGTAACAAAATCATTTTTACAATACGATTTTTTAAACAAAATATGACTTTTTATTTCTTGATTCGTTATTTTTTCAAATCGTTGCATGATTTTTTCAAAATACTGTTCTCTGAGTTCATTTGTATCTTCAATTCCTGGGGCTAAGGGAATTAAAAAGAACCCAATTTCTTTGCCTTCAGGAGCTACGGTTTCATCGGTAACCGATGGAAAACTGGCGTAAAATAAAGGCTCTTTAGGCCATTTGGGATCGTCGTAAATGTCTTTAGCATGGGTGTCAAAATCCACATCAAAAAATAATTCATGGTGATGTAAATCAGTTAGTTTTTTATCAAATCCTACAAAAAAGAGCAGGGAAGAAGGGGCAAAAGTTTTTTTACTCCAATAGGTTTCGCTATAAGCCCTGTCCGATGGATTTAATAATTGTTCCGAATGATGATAATCTGCTCCACTTAAAACCACATCATAGTTTAACTCTTGGCCATTTACTTGAATGCCTATGGCTTTTTTATTTTTTACAATGATTTTTTCTACGTTAGCGCTAGTTTTAATTTTCACGCCTAATTCCTTCGCTAAAGCTTCCATAGCTTCCACCACTTTATACATTCCGCCTTTAGGATACCAAGTACCTAATCCAAAATCTGCATAATTCATAAAATTGTAAAAAGCAGGAGTGTCCGCAGGTTTGGCTCCTAAAAATAATACAGGAAATTCAAGTACTTGTTGCAGTTTACGGTTTTTAATTTTTTGTTTAACTGTTGATTTTATGGTCGTAGCAAATTGTCCTAGTTTTTGAATGGTTTTTGGAGTCACTAATTCCAAGGCACTCACCCCAGGTTTGTACACCAAATCTTTAATTGCAATATCGTAGTTTTCTTTAGCGTCTTGTATAAATTCTTGTAAAGTAGCACCACTTCCTTTTTCTATGGATTCAAATTCGCTGATAATTTCGTCAAGATTATCTTTAATAGTAATGTTATCCTCTTTTCCAAAATGTACTCGATAAGCGGGATTTAACTTAATTAACTCGTAGTAGTCTGAAGGTTTTTTACCAAAATCGGCAAAAAAACGTTCAAAAACATCGGGCATCCAATACCAACTGGGGCCTATGTCAAAAGTAAAGCCTTGGTTTTTCCATTGTCTAGCTCTACCTCCAACGGTTTCATTTTTTTCAAAAACAGTAACTTCGTAACCTAGTTTTGCTAAATAGCAAGAGGCTGCCAATGCTGAAAATCCCGAACCAATAATGCAAATGTTTTTTTTCATAAAATATTATAGTTCTTGACAAGCTTCGGTTATAGAATGGTAAATTTTAATTTTTGAAGTATTTAAAGATTGTTTTTCGATGTGTTTAGCCATTCGTCCCAAAATCCAAAATTCAGTGGTGTCATCATTTAAGATTTCACTTTTGAATTTTGTAATATAATTATTGACTTCTTCTTTGGTAGGTTCAATAGTCATATAAGAAACAAAAGTGATGTTGGAAAAATATCGTTTGATATCATTTAAATCTGCTATAGGCACACTTTCTCCTAAAAAAATAGTTTTGTAACCACTGCTAATGATTTCGTAATTCAAATACATTAAACCCAGTTCGTGTAATTCATTATCGGGTAGATACAATACAAAAACCCTATCGTGTTTGAAAGGCTCATTACCTTGTATTTTTTCGGTGTTGGTTAATATTTTTTGTTTGATTAAATAAGTAATGAAATGCTCGTGGGTAGTGCTGATGGTTTCTGTTTGCCATAAAAATCCTATTTCTTCTAATAAAGGAATGAACACTTCTTGAAAAACCGATTTAAAAGATTTTTCGGACAATAATTGGTTGTAAGTGTTAAAAAATAAACTTTGATCAAAATTCATCATGGCCAATTTAAATGCGGTAATGGCATGATTTTTTGCGTTTTTTTCAGAAATAATTCCATTTACTAATTCAGGTATTTTTTCTGCGGGATGCTTAGATATTTTAGATATTTTATATCCGTAATTATGCAATAAGGTAATATTTAATAATTTTTGAAGATTCTGAACATCATACACCCTAATGTTAGTATCTGTTCGCATGGGTTCCAATACATTGTATCTTTTTTCCCATATACGAATAGTATGTGCTTTAATTCCAGATAGGTTTTCAAGGTCTTTAATACTAAAAGTGTTTTTAATATTGTTCATCTTTTTTATTTAAAAGTTAAACAAAAATAATTAATAATTGTTTAACTTAAACAAAAGCAACTATCTATTTAAACAATAGTGTTATTATAAAACAAAATAGCCCCCGCCATTAGCGGGGGCTATTGTAGTATTTGTGCAGAAATTATTACTTAGCAATATTAACCGCTCTGGTTTCACGTATTACCGTTACTTTAACTTGTCCTGGATAAGTCATTTCTGTTTGAATTTTCTGAGATATTTCAAAAGAAAGGGTAGAGGCTTTATCGTCAGAAACTTTTTCGCAATCTACAATTACTCTTAATTCTCTACCGGCTTGAATAGCATAAGCATTTTTAACTCCACCAAATCCTTGTGCGATTTTTTCTAAATCGTTCAATCTTTGAATGTAAGAATCTAATACTTGTCTTCTGGCACCTGGTCTGGCACCCGAAATAGCATCACAAACTTGAATAATTGGAGACATTAAAGTAGTCATTTCAATTTCGTCGTGGTGCGCTCCAATAGCATTACAAACCTCTTCTTTTTCACCATATTTTTTAGCCCATTCCATACCTAAAATAGCGTGAGGTAATTCACTTTCAGTATCTGGAACTTTACCAATATCGTGTAATAAACCAGCTCGTTTGGCTAGTTTAGAATTTAAGCCTAATTCGGCAGCCATAATACCACAAAGGTTGGCTACTTCACGTGAGTGTTGTAATAGGTTTTGTCCGTAAGAAGAACGGTATTTCATTCTACCTACAATTTTGATTAATTCAGGGTGTAATCCGTGGATTCCTAAATCAATTACGGTGCGTTTACCTACTTCTACAATTTCTGTTTCAATTTGGGTACGTGTTTTTTCAACTACTTCTTCAATTCTAGCCGGGTGAATTCTACCGTCGGTTACTAATTTATGTAAAGATAAACGAGCAATTTCTCTTCTAACAGGATCAAAACAAGAAAGTATAATCGCATCCGGAGTATCGTCAATAATTACTTCAACACCAGTTGCAGCTTCAAAGGCACGGATATTTCTACCTTCACGTCCAATAATTCTACCTTTTACATCGTCGGATTCAATATTAAATACCGATACGCAGTTTTCTACGGCTTCTTCAGTTCCTACCCTTTGAATGGTATTAATGATGATTTTTCGGGCATCTTGCTGTGCCGTCATTTTAGCTTCTTCAATAGTCATTTGTATGAATGACATAGCATCACTTTTCGCTTCGGCCTTTAAATTTTCTACTAATTCTGCTTTAGCTTCTTCGGCAGATAAACCAGAAATATTTTCTAATTTTTCAATTTGTAAACGGTTTAATTTGTCTACTTCTTGTTGTTTTTTCTCGAAAGCTTCAACTCTTTGATTGTACTCTTCTAACTTAGCTTCTAAGTCTTGGTTTAATTTTTTGGATTTGGCTAATTCATTAGATACTTGACTTTCTTTGTCTTTAGTTCTTTTTTCAGCCTCGGCAATTTTTTTGTCTTTTGAAAGAATCACATTTTCATGTTCCGCTTTCATTTCAATGAATCTTTCTTTTGCTTGTAGAATTTTTTCTTTCTTGATAGATTCTGCTTCGTGTGCTGCATCTTTTAATATAGATGACGCTTCTTTTTTAGCATTTTTAATCAAATTGGATACATTGCTTTTTTCTATAATTTTTGCAATAATAAACCCAATAATAATCCCTGCAACTGTAGTAATTACAATTAGTAAACTATCTTCCATTGTTTTGGATATAAGTTAATTTAGGTTAATAAAAAACCTACAACAATCTGGTTAATAAACTCTGAAAAACAGGTTTTGAGCTAACTTATCGATCAAGGATTTCTGTAAAATCAGAACTTGCTTTAACGACAACGATTCACTCATTTTAATGTAATAGTGTTGAGTTTATCAAATAAAAATTATTGTAGGCAGTATCGTAACTCCGTTTGGGACGAAAAAGAACGTAATTAATCTAAATGCTTTACTATCAGTTCATTTAAAGCTTTAAGTTTAGCTAATTCAGCTTCGCTTACTGCTGTTTTTTCCAATTGTTTTTGTTCTGTTTGCGATGCAAATTGCAAGGCACACATGGCTAAAACATCTTGTTTATCTCTTACTGCATAACTTTCTTCGAACTGTTTAATGGTCATATCAATCTTTTTAGAAGCAGTTCGTAGTGCTTCTTCTTGACTTTGTTCTACCGTTAATGGGTAAACACGGTCGGCGATTGATATTTTAATTTTCAGTTTCTCACTCATTGATTATTCGGAAAGCTGTGCTATACAGTAGTCAATTTCTCTGATTAGTGAATTTATTTTTAGTTTAGTTTCACGCTTATTTTCATCACTGCCTAGTAATGCATTGGCTAATTTTAGTGTTTCTAAATCTTTTGTAAGAGTTTGAATTTCAAGCTCTTGTTTATTTGATTTCTCTTTGGAAATCTCCAATTCTTGTTTAAGCATTTGGTTTTCGTTTTCTAACCTTTGCAGTTTTGAAAACAATTTTACCAAATTACTCTCTAGCGATTGAATGATTTCGGTCATACTAAAATTGTGCTTTTACATTACACAACTTTACAAAGTTAAAATTCCAAGTGAATAAAAGCAATCAATTTTTGAAAATAAATTTATTATTCTGGATTTATAGACTTATTTATTCTTTAGGTAAATTTTAATCACAAATAAAAGTAAGATGAAAACAACAAAACCAATGATTACTTTATAGCTTCCTTTGTAGTAGTTTTGGTGGGTGTTTTTGTCTTTTTTGTAGGTATATATCATGGCTGAAACAAAAAAGAAAATAAAAATTAAAGCGAATATGATTTGACCTTGTGTAAACATATTTTTATTCTTTAGAAGTAATGGTATAGGTAATATTATTTACTTGCGAAGCTCTAAAATAACCTAATGGATTTTTGTTTTTATCGGTTTGATTAATGATGTTTCCTTTTACAGTTGCCGATGGAGTAGAAAATGGCCCTCCGCCAGAACTTCCTGCAATAGACAAAAGTACTTTTAAGTAGTTGTAATAGCCTTCACTAATGCCTAATTGTACAATATTTACGGATTCATTTTTCTTTAATTCGTCGTCTCTGTATAATTCAAACATTTCATTACCGTCGGTAAATTGATCGTTTTGTACACCGTATTCAAATAAGGGTTTGCTAGATGGCTTGGCTCCTGTAAGGTAAAAATTCTTTTCGCCTTTGGGGTCGTTATATTTAATTTTTATTTCGGTGGTTTTTCCTCCTGCAAATCCATTGGTTTGAATGTCTTCTATACTATTAATATTTGGTGCAGGAATCATTTTTTCGGTTGCTTTAAAAATAGTTCCGTTGTATTCTACGGTTAAGGTATAGGTTTCATTTATTTCCGAAACAAAATCACTACAAACGTATTTTCCATCGTTATTATCTATAAAATTAAATACTTCTGCTTTGCTATTGGTAATGTAAACCTTGGCACCGCTTACCATAGGCATTTCATTTTTAAAATAATCCGAAGTTTTACTAATGGTTATGGTTTGCAATTTTCCATCGGTTGTTTTGTCCCAATAAATAGGGGCGTCAACAATTAATTGTGGTGGGGCAGTATTTAAATCTACATCTATAACTTCTTCACAAGAAGTTAGTAGAAATACCAATAGTAGGATTTGAAATATATTTTTCATCGTTTATTAAGGTTTAATACGATTCTTAAAATTTAAAATTATAGGTTACCGAAGGCACAATTCCAAAAATGGAAAGTCTAACGGCTTCGTTATTCCCAGTATCATTATTCTGACGGAAGGTAATGGATGCTGCATTTTTTCGGTTGTATAAATTGTATATGCTAAATACCCATTCTCCGCTCCACCTTTTTTCTTTTTTAGCAGTAGGGGTATAGGTAGCTGCAATATCTAAATGGTGAAAGGCGGGTAATTCATTTTTGTTTCGGGAACTATAACTAGGTACGCTTAAAGGTGTACCGATGTTTCCTATTGGACTAAAGTTGTATTGTCCGTTTGGAAAGGTAACAGGTCTTCCGGTTTGGAAAATGAAGTTCAATCCGAAAGTCCATCTTTTATTCAGTTCATAAGTACTAGAAATGGCTAAGTTGTGTAATTTATCGTACACATTTTTATACCAATCACCATTGTTGATGCCTACTTCGTTGGGTGTTCTACCAGGTGTTCTTTGTTCGGTTCTAGAAATCGTGTAGGCTACCCAACCGGTGAATTTGCCTGTATTTTTTCTGAACAATAATTCCAATCCATAAGCTCGGCCTTGACCATTTAAAATTACTTGTTCAATGTTGTTGTTGGCAATCAGTTCCGCACCATCTATATAATCAATTCTGTTTTTTTGAATTTTATAATAAGTTTCGGCTTCTAAAGAATATTTATCGTTAAATAAGTTTCTAAAATATCCTCCTGCAATTTGGTCTACCAATTGAGGTTTTAAATATCGGCTACTGGGTGTCCAAATATCTAATGGAGTAGGAGAAGAGGTGTTGGAAATTAAATGTAAATACTGAGTCATGCGGTTATAACTTAGTTTTACTGAGCTTTTTTCGTTAATCGTATAAGTGGTTGCTAAACGCGGTTCAAAATTGTTGAATTGGTCAATTACTTTTCCACTACCGTATTCGGTGATTCCTATTGGAGTTCCTTCCGAATATACTTGAGTTTCTGAATCATAGTCTACTGGGGAGTCATTGTTGTATAAGTATACTTTTTCTTTACCTAATTTGTAAAACAAACTGTATCGTAAGCCATAATTAATGCTGAACTTTTCTGACAATTTGTGATCGGACTCTATGTAAAAAGCTTGTTCAAAAGCAAATTTTTTATCTAGTTGATTATAGTTGATTGGGGAATTTGCGTTAATGGGTTTTAACAATCCAGGATTGAAATCATAATAGATAGAGTTGGTTCCGTAGGATAACTTGATTTTTTCGGACAAGTAATGTTTAAAATCGTATTTGATGTTGTAATTTTTAATGCCAGAATCCCATTGAAATCCAATAAAATCTAGTTTTAATCCATAATAATAATCACTATAAATCATGGAAAGATTAGAGAATAACTTGTCTGAATACAAATGATTCCATCTTAAATTAAAAACTGAATTTCCGTAAACGTTATTAAAACTGTCGTTAATCGAAAAAACATCTCTACCAAAATAACCCGATAAGTATAAATTGTTATTGGGGTTAATGTTATAAGTTAATTTGGTATTTAAGTCGTAAAAATACGCTGAGTTAGGATTGTCGGCTAGTTTTAAAAAGAGGTGCGCATAAGAACTTCTACCCGCTACTAAAAAGGAACCTTTTTCTTTTTTGATAGGACCTTCTAACATTAATCGACTAGAAATTAATCCAATACCACCTGTTCCATGAAATTCTTTATTGTTTCCGTCTTTTTGATAGATTTCTAAAACCGAAGAAGCTCTACCTCCGTATCTGGCAGGAATCCCACCTTTGTATAATTTTAAATCTTTAATCGCGTCCGAATTAAAAACAGAAAAGAATCCAAATAGGTGCGAAGAATTGTAAACCACCGCTTCGTCTAACAAGATTAAGTTTTGGTCAGCGCCACCACCACGTACGTTAAATCCAGAGGCACCTTCGCCAGCGTTGGTTACTCCTGGTAATTGTAGTAAGGTTTTTAAAATATCTACTTCCCCTAATATGGCGGGTAATTTTCGGGCTGTTTTTACCGAAAGTTTACTCACACTCATTTCGGTATTTTTTACATTGGTAACGGTTCGGTTGTCAGACAGAATGATTTCGTCTAACATTTGAGCTTCTTCTTCCAAAGAAAAATTCAACTTGGTATTGGCAGTCAAATTGATTTCTTTTTGAAGCTCTTTGAATCCTAAATAACTAATTATGATGGTGTGTTTTCCTTTTGGTAAGGTTAAGGAATAAAAACCGTACTCATTAGTCGTAGCTCCTTGCTTTAAATCTTTAACAATAATGTTAGCCCCAATAATGGTTTCGTTACTGCTGTTGTCGTTTACGGTGCCGCTTAAGGTGAATTTTTCTTGCGAAAACCCTGTGTTTACGACCAATAGTATGAATAGAAATGATATGTACTTCATTGAAAATGGAATTTGAGCCACAAAAATAATGAATTATATGTTTGTTTATGATTTTTAACCGAACATTAAACAAAAAAGCTCAATTGTTTAACAATCGAGCTTTTATGAAATGTATTTTAAAAAAGTTTAAGCAAATTTTTGATCTAAGTTTTCTTTAATCGCATCTAGGAAACCTTGAGTAGAAAGATAAGGCGCTTTAGCATCAATCAAAATAGCTAAATCTTTAGTCATTTTTCCACTTTCAACAGTTTCGATACAAACTTTTTCTAAAGTTTCGCAGAAAGTAATTAATGCTTGATTATTATCTAATTTACCACGGTGCATTAAACCTCGGGTCCAAGCAAAAATAGAAGCAATGGGATTGGTTGAAGTTTCTTTACCTTGTTGGTGTTGACGGTAGTGACGCGTTACAGTTCCGTGAGCAGCCTCTGCTTCAACGGTTTTTCCATCAGGAGTAACCAATACAGAAGTCATTAATCCTAATGAACCAAATCCTTGAGCTACGGTATCTGATTGAACGTCTCCATCGTAGTTTTTACAAGCCCAAACAAATCCACCACTCCATTTCATAGCAGAAGCTACCATGTCGTCAATTAAACGGTGTTCGTAAATGATACCTGCTTTTTCAAAATCTGCTTTGAATTCATTTTGGTAAACTTCTTCAAAAATATCTTTAAATCTTCCGTCGTAAGCTTTTAAAATGGTGTTTTTAGTAGATAAATATAAAGGCCATTTTTTAGTTAATGCCATTTGGAAAGAAGAACGAGCAAATCCAAAAATAGAAGCATCCGTATTGTACATACTCATCGCTACACCGTCTCCTTTAAAATCGTAAACTTCCCAAGTTTTGGTTTCGCCAGCTTCATTGGTAAAACTCATGGTTAATTTCCCTTTTCCTTTGATAACTGTATCAGTTGCTTTGTATTGATCACCAAAAGCGTGACGTCCAATTACAATTGGAGATGTCCAGCCTTGTACGTATCTAGGAACGTTACTCATAATAATAGGCTCACGAAAAACAGTTCCATCCACAATATTACGAATGGTTCCGTTAGGTGATTTCCACATTTTTTTCAATCCGAATTCTTTAACGCGATCCTCGTCAGGTGTAATGGTAGCACATTTAATACCCACGTTGTATTTTTTTATAGCCTCGGCAGCATCAATAGTAACTTGGTCGTTGGTTGCGTCTCTGTGTTCAATACCTAAATCGTAATATTTGATATCTAATTCTAAATAAGGAAGTATCAATTTATCTTTGATAAATTTCCAAATGATTCTAGTCATTTCATCTCCATCTAACTCAACCACTGGGTTTGCTACTTGTATTTTTGCCATGATAATGAATTAATTAATAAGGTTTTAAAAAAATAATGGTTGCAAATATAATTAAAAATGATACTTTTTAGATTGATTCTGCATTGTATCGTTGCTAAAATTCATTTTTATCAAATTGCTATTAAAAAAGGTTTTGCATCAAAATATATTCAATTTAAACCTATAAATTTTGTCAAAAAAAAGTCCCGATAACGGGACTTTATGATTTGAAGAAGAAAAAGATTAACCTCTAACTTCTTTAATTTTTGCTTTCTTACCAGTAAGTTCTCTAAAGTAGAAAATACGAGCTCTACGAACTTTACCTTTTTTGTTGATTTCAACTTTTTGAAGTGCCGGTAAGTTAACAGGGAAGATACGCTCTACACCTACAGTACCAGACATTTTACGAATAGTAAAAGTTTCAGTACTTCCAGTACCTCTTCTTTGAATTACTACACCTTTAAAAAACTGAGTTCTAGTTTTTTCACCCTCTTTAATTTCGTAGTATACAGTAATTGTATCTCCTGCACTAAACTCAGGGAAATCATTTTTTGGAGTGAATTCGTTTTGTACGAATTGTAATAAATCTGCCATGATTTAATTAAATTTAAAATATTGATTAAAGCTAACATTCACGATTCTCGCCAGAGGTTAACCAAAAATTGAGCGCAAATATAATGGAATAATCTAAACATGCAAAGCTTAATTTAAATTATTCCTTAAACTTATAAACGCTATAAAATATTGATTTTTAAGCGTTAAGCATAACAGGCATAACCAACATGGTTACGAATTCACCTTCTTCTAGTCCGTCAACCGAAGTTAAAATACCTGCACGGTTGGGTAATGACATTTCTAACATGACTTGGTCGGACTGTAAATTGTTTAACATTTCGGTTAAAAATCTAGAGTTGAAACCGATTTGCATGTCGTCTCCTTGATATTCACAAGTTAAACGTTCTTCGGCTTTGTTAGAGTAGTCAATATCTTCTGCAGAAATATTTAATTCGGTTCCCGCAATTTTTAATCGAATTTGGTGGGTGGTTTTATTAGCAAAAATAGCTACCCTTTTTACTGAATTTAAAAATAAGATTCTGTCAATGATTAATCTGTTTGGATTTTCTTTAGGAATTACCGCTTCGTAATTTGGATATTTTCCATCAATTAATTGACATTTTAAAACGTAGTTGTCAAAAGTAAAAGAGGCGTTGTGGTCGTTGTATTCAATCACTACATCGGTTTGTGCAGTTCCTAAAATTCCTTTTAAAATAGTTAAAGGTTTTTTAGGCATAATGAATTCGGTGATTTGAGCTGCTTGTACATCCGTGCGTTCGTATTTTACTAATTTGTGCGCATCGGTAGCTACAAATTTTAAACTTTCGGTAGACAATTGAAAAAATACTCCAGACATTACGGGTCTTAAATCATCATTTCCTGTGGCAAAAATGGTTTTGCTTATGGCTGTTCCTAAAATTTCGGCAGGAACTACCGTTTTAGAAGGTTCTTCTAAACCTACTGCCTTTGGAAACTCGTCTCCGTTGGCATAAGCTAAAGCATATTTACCAGAATTAGAACTGATTTCAATCGTGTTGTTATCTTGAACAGTAAAGGTTAAGGGTTGTTCAGGAAATGATTTTAGAGTTTCTAATAACAATTTAGCAGGAACCGCAATACTTCCTTGGCTGTTAGAATCGATTTCTAAAGTAGCTACCATAGTAGATTCTAAATCAGAAGCGGAAACTTTTAAGGTTTTATAATCCAATTCAAATAAAAAGTTATCTAAAATAGGAAGGGTGTTGTTGCTATTAATTACGCTACCTAAAACTTGTAATTGTTTTAATAAATAGGTGCTCGAAATAATAAAATTCATAGTATGTCGTTTTAATGTGTTTAATATTGAAAGAAGGCAAATATATCTGTTCTGTGTTGAATATCTAAGATATTTTTATCAACAACTAATAGCTGTATTTTTTAAGTCTTACCCAAGTGATGATGATTCCAAATAAGATTAAAATAACAATAGGTAATCCTACGGTAATTATTTGAGTATAAGTGTATTGCTGATATACTTTTTCTTTATCTAATAAAGGAAGATTTACCTTTTTGTTTCGGATGTTGATAAGTCCGTTGTCGTCTAGCAAATAATTGATGGAATTAATGATGAAATCTTTGTTTCCAAAAGTCATGTTCGTCCATTTGTCGTAACCTAATTCTAAAGGTCGAAATTCTTTATCTAATTGATTCTTAATTAAATCCCCGTCGGAAATCACAATCATTTTGTTATGAATACTTTCTTCCTTAAAATCCACATCTTTAAAAGCTAAAATTCTGTTTTTAAACCCAGAAGTGAATTTCCCTTCTAAAAGTACACCTAACGGAATATTACCACCACCCGTAAATTCTTCTTGTTCGGGTCTTTCGTTTACCATAGATAAAGACACTTCCACAGGAGCACCTACTCTTCGGGAATAAGGAGAAGATTGTAATAACACCGTTTTTTGAACATCATTTTTTAAAATATCAATGCCATTGGCGAAATTAAATTTGATGCTTTCGATGTTGTTTACAATAGGATGTTCCATGGATTGATATACCATAGGGTAATAAAACCAAGGAAATTGTGAGTATTGAGTAGAATTTCCTTGTTTGCCTGTAGCTAAAGAAATTGGAGCACACATGATGTCTTTAACCAAAGTAGGATTGATTCTAATCCCATATTTAAAAAACAAATCGTTTAATCCTAAATCTGTTGGGTAAGCCAAGGTGGAACCATTTTCATTATATAAACTATCAATGTCAATAGAAACGGCATCTAAAAACCAAAGGGTTTTTCCGCCCTTCATGACAAATTGATCCAACACCTGTTTTTCGGCATCGTTAAATTTTTGAGTTGGTTTAGCAATGATGGCTAAATCAAATTGTTTTAACTGTTCTAATGTCTTTTTAGGATTTTTTTCTATAGAATCTAAAGTAAACGGGGCTAAATAATAACTGTCGCGAATGCTGCGCAATAAGTCGGCTAAAAAGATGTCGTGCAATTGTCCGTTACCTCTAAGTACGGCTATCTTTTTTTGTTTAGGTTCTGATACTTTATGAAAAGCTTCTGCAAAAACATATTCTAGATTTTGTACAGAATTAATCACATTTTGTTCGGTAGTAGCGCCTAATTTGGTTTTAAGTAAAGGGACTTTAACCGAAAGATTGTTGTAGGTTACAATCGCCCACGGAAAAATAACTGCCTGGGATTGTTTGCCTTTATCCAACAAAGTAATGTTCATAGGTGTAATGCCTTCTTCGGCTAAAGATTGCATAATCCGTCCACTTTCTTTTTCGTTTTCTAAAGGATTGATAAAACGATAAGTGATATTCGCATTTTGGGCATTGAACTCGTCTAACAATTGACGGGTTTCGGTTTGTAAACGTCTGAGTTCTGCAGGGAATTCTCCTTCTAAATAAATGTCAATAACCAAAGGGCTTTTGATTTTTCTGCCAATACTCAAAGCGGTTTCTGATAAAGTGTATCGTCCGTCTTGGGTTAGATCAAAACGTTTAAAATATAAAATACTTAGCCCATTAATTACAATCAGTATAATGATGCTTAGACCTAATTTTTTAAGACTATTTTTTTTAGCGTTTACCATTGTAATGATTTGATTTTAAATGAGGTAAGATTCAAAAATAGAACAGCAATACTTACAAAATATAAAATATCACGGGTGTCTAAAACCCCTCTGCTCATGCTTTTAAAATGGGTGTCCATACCCATTGCTTGTACCCAAGGGGTGTAATTTCCGAACCAATTGTATTGGGCTAAACCTTCAAAACCAAAATAAAAAAGGAAAGAAATAAATACCGCACTGATAAAAGATACGATTTGATTGTCGGTGATGGAAGAGGCAAAAATGCCAATAGCTGTATATGCTGCGGTTAAAAATAACAATCCAAAATAAGAACCTAAGGTGGTTCCCCAATCTAAATTGCCTGTGGGAATGCCTAAATCATAAATTACCCAAACATAAATTAGGGTAGGTATTAGCGAAATCACCACCAAAGCAAAAGAAGCGATGAATTTACTGAATACTAAATAGGGTACGCTAATGGGTTTGGTTAACAACAATTCAATAGTACCTTGTTTAATTTCTTCTGAAAAGCTACGCATGGTAACGGCTGGAATCAAAAAAATAAAAATCCAAGGCGATAACGTAAACAAAGGATTCAGGTCGGCAAATCCACTGTTTAGAATGTTGAATTCTCCTTCAAAAACCCAAAGGAATAATCCGTTTAGAATTAAAAAAACCGCAATGACTAAATAGCCCACGGGGGAACCAAAAAAAGAATTGATTTCTTTAAATATAATGGCTTTCATTTTTTATGAATTATTCAAAAGTTATGATAATGCTGTCTCGGTATTGAAGTCCCAATAGGGTAGAGGCACTTCCCGAGGTGTAATGATTGCTTCGGTAAATACCAATTTCAATTAGGTCGTTTTCGTTAAAAATAGCCAAACGTTCTCCTTCGAATCTAGAAGTGTCTTCGGAATCTTCGGGAACAAAACTACCGTAATTGTTATATATTTTTTGGAATTTATAATTTTTAGCATGCAAGGTAAAGCCTCTGTTTTTACCCACTTCTTGAAATACTTTTTTAGAAATATCGCTAATCACATTCCCAAAATGATCAATATAAATCACATTGCCCTTTAGGGTTTTTCCATCGTCACTTAAAACAGGTTTTAAAGTCCTGATTTCTTTAACCTGTGGAATTTCTTTACCGATTACATTCATAGAACCTCCTTTAGACAGGTGGCAAGCTACGGTAATAAAAACGTCCATAGCTGTGGCATTTTCGTGCAATCGGTCGTGAATATTGATTTTTACAATTTTTTCAGGAACAATGCGTTGGGTTAATAAACTTAAAATACCATTGTCAGCACAAATAAAATATTGGTCTTCCCACAAAACGGCAATATGATCTTGCAAAGATAAAGCGGCATCAACTCCTATAATGTGAACGGTTCCTTTAGGGAATGCATGATAAGATGACGCAATTATATAACTAGCTTCAACTACGTTAAATACATCTACGTGGTGGCTAATATCAATAATGGTAGCGTTAGGTAATTCAGAAATAATTTTCCCCTTTAAAACCCCAACATAATGGTCTTTTGTGCCAAAATCGGTAGTAAGCGTAATAACAGACATAAAAATTGTTGTAAAAAAGGATAAGCTTAATTATATTTAGCTAAAATTATTCCTGCAAATCTAACAAATAATAAGTATAAATATTTAACAAAACATACTACCCTTGAACGAAATCAACATAGAACTCACGGACATTATGCCCAAAGATTTTTGGGGCACACAAAGCGCTAATTTAGAAGTGCTTAAAAAATTATACCCTAACCTAAAAGTAGTGTCCCGAGGAACACTTTTAAAAGTATACGGTGATAAAGAAGCTTTAAATGTTTTTGAAGAAAAATTCCAGCGCTTGATTACTCATTTTTCCAGATACAACGCGATAGACGAAAATGTGATTGAAAGAATTGTATTAGGCGATTCCGACCAAAAAAATCATACCGAAATGGATGGCGTTTTAGTGCATGGAGTAGGAGGTAAAATCATTAAAGCCCTTACACCTAATCAACAAAAGTTGGTGGATTACATGGAAAAAAACGATATGGTTTTTGCCGTAGGGCCTGCGGGAACAGGTAAAACGTATACCGGAGTAGCCATGGCGGTAAAAGCTTTAAAAGAGAAAAAAGTAAAAAGAATCATCTTAACTCGTCCTGCAGTAGAGGCCGGAGAAAACTTAGGTTTTTTACCAGGGGACATGAAGGAAAAATTAGATCCATACATGCAGCCTTTATACGATGCTTTGCGTGATATGATTCCTTCAGAAAGATTAGAAGATTACATGACCAAAGGAATTATTCAAATTGCACCATTGGCATTCATGAGAGGACGTACCTTGGATAACGCATTTGTGATTTTAGATGAAGCACAAAACACCACTCATTCTCAAATGAAAATGTTTTTAACCCGTATGGGAAAAAACGCTAAGTTTATGATTACAGGAGACCCTGGGCAAGTAGATTTACCACGCAGAACCATTTCTGGATTAAAAGAAGCTTTGCTAGTTTTAAAAGATTTAGAAGGAATCGGAATTATTTATTTAGACGATAAAGATGTGGTTCGTCATAAACTAGTAAGATTGGTTATTGAAGCGTATAAAAAGATTGAAAATGTAGATTAGGTTTTTAATTATGAATTGTGAATTATGAATGGTGAATTATGAATTATGAATTGTGAATTGTGAATGATTGTTTTAGTAGACTATTTTTAACAACATTACCAATTCATAATTCACCATTCATAATTTATCATTATTTAAAGAATATCCTCTGGATTTCCTTTACCTTCTCTTACCACAACAGGTTCAAATCCTGTTAAATCAATAATGGTGGAAGCTAAGTTGTCGCCATAGCCACCATCAATGACTACGTCTACTTTATCTTGCCATTTTTCAAAAATCAATTCAGGGTCGGTGGTGTATTCAATAACATCATCTTCGTCGCGTATGGAGGTTGAAATGATAGGATTTCCTAATTGTTTTACAATTTCTAAAGCGATAGGGTTGTTAGGAACACGAATACCAACGGTGTTTTTCTTTTTAAATTCTTTAGGCAAATTGTTGTTACCCGGTAAAATAAAAGTAAAAGGGCCAGGTAAAGCTCTTTTTAATATTTTAAAAGTAGGCGTGTCAATTTGTTTTACATAGTCAGATAAGTTGCTTAAATCTTTACAAACGAAAGAAAAATTAGCTTTATCTAGTTTAATGCCTTTTAATTTAGCGATTCTTTCCAAAGCCTTGGTGTTGGTTATATCGCATCCTAAACCATAAACCGTATCGGTAGGGTAAATAATTACGCCTCCGTCGCGAAGTATTTTTACTACTCTGGCGATTTCTTTTTCGTTAGGATTTTCGGGGTATATTTTAATAAGTTTCGACATGATTCACTTCTTTAAATTCTATTATAATTTAGCCCAAAATTTCCAGTTTAGCAAAGCGTAACAACAGTTTTTTTAAGCCTCCGACTTCAAATTTAATTTCTGCTTTTTTATCAGCGCCAACTCCTTCAATATTAACCACTTCGCCACGTCCAAAACGTTCGTGCATGATGATGTTTCCGATATTTAATTTGGTGTCGTTCGCTGCCGAAGCAGGGGTAGGAGCACTCATGGGTTTTAAGCGACGAATATTGGGCTTGGATTCATCGGAATCCGTAAGGTATTTAGGGAGTGTAGCATTTACAGGTTTGGCTAAACGCAGTTTAGATTTATCGGCATCTTTAAAAATGTCCGAATCAATCATGGGTTTGTATCGGTAATTCTCAAAAGGAGTAATAAAATCTAAATAACGTTGATCAATTTCTTCAATAAATCTAGAAGGTTCCGCATCGGTTAATTTTCCCCAACGGTATCTGGATTGCGCAAAAGTTAAATAGGCTTGTTTTTCGGCACGGGTTAGCGCAACATAAAACAATCTTCGTTCTTCTTCTAATTCACTTCGGGTGCTCATGCTCATGGCACTCGGAAACAAATCTTCTTCTAAACCTACAATAAATACATTCGGGAATTCTAATCCTTTAGCCAAGTGAATGGTCATCATGGCTACTCGATCGTCATCTCCGGTGTCTTTATCTAGGTCGGAAGCCAAGGCAACATCTTCTAAAAATTCAGATAAAGAACCTCTTGCGCCATCAATTTCTTTTTGTCCTTCAATAAAATCTTTAATCCCGTTCAGTAATTCCTCTACGTTTTGAATTCGAGTAATTCCTTCTGGGGTTCCGTCTTTTTTTAATTCTTGTAAAAAACCTGTTTTTCGGGCTACATGATCGGTTAAGTAAAAAGCATCTTGGGTTTCGTTCAACGCCTGGAAACTTTGCACCATTTGCACAAAATCATTCAATTTGGTTTTAGTTCCAGCATTTAATTTTAAGTCAATTTTGTCGACGTGTTGCATCACTTCAAAAACCGAACGTTTGTAATGATTGGCGGCAATGGTTAATTTTTCTAAGGTTGAATCGCCAATCCCTCGGGCAGGGTAGTTGATGATTCTAACCAAGGCTTCTTCATCCTTTGGATTAATAACCAGTCGTAAGTAACTGAGTAAATCTTTGATTTCTTTACGTTGGTAAAAAGATAATCCGCCGTAAATTCTATAAGGAATATCCCGTTTTCGGAAAGCATCTTCAATGGCTCTGGATTGTGCGTTGGTTCTATACAAAACCGCAAATTCTCCGTTGCGCATTTGTTGACGCATCTTTTCTTCGAAAATGGTAGACGCTACAAATCTACCTTCTTCGGCATCGGTTAAACTGCGGTGTACTTTAATTTTAGCGCCATCGTCATTCGCCGTCCAAACCACTTTATCTAACTTGGTTTTGTTTTTATCAATAATGCAGTTGGCAGCCTCTACAATGTTTTTAGTAGAGCGGTAATTTTGCTCTAATCGATACATCACAACGCCTTCGTAATCCTTCTGAAAATTTAAAATATTATTGATGTTGGCGCCTCTAAAAGCATAAATACTTTGCGCATCATCACCCACCACACAAATGTTTTGAAATCTATCCGATAAAGCTCGAACAATTAAATATTGAGAATGATTGGTATCTTGGTACTCATCCACTAAAATGTATCTAAAACGATTCTGATATTTCATTAAAACATCCGGAAAACGCGTAAGCAATTCATTAGTTTTAAGTAACAAATCATCAAAATCCATCGCACCCGCTTTAAAACAGCGTTGCACATAATTCTCATAAATTTCGCCAATTCTAGGTTTTTTAGCCATAGCATCGGCTTCTTGCAATTCGGGATTATTAAAATAAGCGCGAACCGTAATTAAACTGTTCTTGTAAGACGAAATACGGTTGTAAACCTCTTTAGGTTTATACACGTCTTTGTCTAACTGCATTTCTTTAATAATGGCTCCAATCAAACGCAAAGAATCCTGCGTATCGTATATCGTAAAGTTGGAAGGATAACCCAGTTTGTCCGCTTCGCTACGTAAAATTTTGGCAAACACGGAATGGAAAGTTCCCATCCACAAATTTTTAGCTTCGGGGCCTACAATCTCGGAAATCCGTTTTTTCATTTCCTTAGCCGCCTTATTGGTAAAAGTGAGCGCCAAAATATTAAACGCATCCACTCCTTGACTAATTAAATAGGCAATACGTACGGTAAGTACACGGGTTTTTCCAGAACCCGCACCAGCAATTACAATTAAGGGGCCGTCTTTGTGTAAAGCGGGCTCGCGTTGCGCATCGTTTAATTGATCTATATACTTTTGCATAAACTTTAGGGAATCATGCAAAAGTAACGTACTGGTAGATTACTAACAATAAAAAAGAATGAACAGTTTTAGTTGGGTGTGCCACCAAAAATCAAAAAGCCCCAAGTTCATTATAAACACAGGGCTTTTTGATTTTTGCTGTCAGGCTGTTCGCTCCGCATGGCGGATTGCTGCCATCCTTCACACGGGCTAAATACTTTGTCCGAAAGTTAACAAGTTGTGGTTTGGGTCAAGTAAAGAAAATTCTTTTTGTCCCCATGGTTTTAAGGCTAAATGCCCATTGGGATGAATGCTTACTTTTTGGATTAATAGTAATTGATACCAAGAGTCAATATCATTGGTTCGGATATAAACCTGTCCATAATTTTCTTTGGGATTCAGTTCTTTAAACTCAAAAAAATGAATTTGAATACCCTCTTTTTGCACCATTAAATAACCCTCAAAATCAGCACTACCCAATTCTTGAAAGTTTAACTGGTTTACATAAAAATCTCGAGTTGCCACTTTGTCCAACATCGGTAATTTGGGGTGAATGTCTGTAAGCATATTTTTAGTTGGTTTAATCGGAAAAATTATAACGTATCGTAAGTTAAATTATCAGGTATGTTGAACACCTATTTCAATTTTTTATTTTCTTTTTTGGGTGGTAAAAAATTTTCCCCAGTCACTACTTTTTTGCCAGTTTGTGCTTCTAATTGCAGTCGGGCATCTTTGGCGATTTTACCACCTTTTTTGCTGGCTTTTGCATTTTCTTGCAATCCTTTAGCTTCTTCGGTTTCAGCTATTTGGCGCGTCGATAATTCCGCCAAAGCCGTGAAAATTAATTCCGCTTCGCTCATGTGGTCACGTAAGTTCTGAGATTTTAATCCTTTGACTTCTTTGTGTTTTTTTACCGTTAAACCCGTCCACTCTTGATGAATAATATTAGTGAGTAAGGCAAATTCATCTGCTTTTTCAACACCGCTTTCTTTCCAGTAATCGGTTAATTTATTTCGGGTTTCTTGCCCTGTCATGCGTTGCTGAATCCACTTTTCTGAACGTCCTAATTTTTGCCAATTTTCTCGGGCTCTATCTATACTTTGACTCGGGTCGGCTATTTCTTGCATACGTTCATAACCAACTTTGGCTAACCATTGTTTGAAAGGTTCAGCTTTTGGTGAGGGTATGGATTGGATAATACGTAACAAGGTTTGGGTATCTGCAACATCCGTTTCTCTCATTTTTCCGTCTTCGGCTTGCATTTTCAACTGTCCCAAAAATTGGGACAGTTCACTTCCTTCACTTTGTAGTTTAGTTTTTAATGCACTCCAATATTTTCTTGGTCTTGGGCTATCGGTTAATATCTCAATTACATCAATAATTGAAAAATACCACGTTTCCTTTTCCTCGTCCCAATGACTACGAACTTTTTTGGTTTCAAATAATTTTATGTCACTCATTGTTTGTTTTCTTACAATTGTTTGGGGTGAATTTAAAGATTAGTTTGTGTTTAGGTGGAGTCGGATTACAAATCCGACTTGTTGGTTTGTTCTTTTATTTATTGAGTTTAAATTCTAATTTCGTTATTAATTTATTTTCTATTCTTCTATTAGCAAACCAATGGAAAGGTGATTTGGTATTTCCTCTTCCAAATGATGTACAATTAATTAGAATCTTATCATCTAAAAAGAATATTGTAATTTGTTTTCCGAAGTCCCATGAATACCAGTTATATCCTTTAGACAGTATGACATATTTAGAGTTGTTTTTTATAACTGTCCATTCTCCGTCAGAAAAAATATCAAAAACTAATTTCCTGTTATTTTCATAAATACCATTAAACGCTTTTAATTTAGAATTATTTAAGAGGGAGTAAAGTGTTAGAAAAAATAAAATTATACTCAATATAAAGAGACTAATTGAGAATATTGAATAACCGTTTTTGATTATATTCATAATCGATGAAAAAACTACGATAGCAATGAAAAATAAGGTTATGAAAAAATCAAAAACCTTGTAGAATATGTGTTCTTTAAAGATTACTTTGCCTTTATTTATGGATTTTTCAAAATCTATTTTTTCGTAAATCACGTCTTTTTTTTTAAGAATAACCGCAAACTCAAAAATAGATTAAATCACTTTTAAATATTTTTAAACATATTATAACTTATCAACACCAACCGCCTTTCATTTTAAAAACGTTGGAATTTCAAAAAGGTTTTTGAGCGTGGGGTGAGGAGCAATCCGTTAGCTGATCGGTAGTGGTTGCGTTGGGCAAAAAGCTTTTTAGAAATTCTAGTTTTTAAAATGCAGGCTAGATTTTTTGATTCTTTTGTAGCAATGACAAAAGAATAGAATAAGAGTTTGCCCGCGTTAATGACAGCAGTGAAAATCCTTTTAAGCCAGCCCGAATTTTGGCGGGCTTAAAAGATTGCAACGAATGGCATGACCCGCCTAGGCGGGGAACGCCCTTATTTTTTATAAATAGGTATTAAATAACTTAGGGTGTAGTTGAATCCTACTCCAAAATCTCCATCGTAGGTGCGGTTAAAGCCTGGAATGTACAGATTACTAAAGTTTTCGGGTTGTTTTTGATTTATCATGCGATTTACGCGTGCACTAAACCCTAAAAAGAAATTATTAAATAACTTGGCTTTTACGCCCACTACAATTTCTAACCATTGGGCACTGAGTCCGCTTTGTTTTTGGTTAGTGGTTACCCATTGTTCTGGAAAATAAATATTTCGGTCGTAAATGCGGTATTTTTCTAAGGTTTGGCTAAAGGTTGCCACGCCGTAACGCATGCCTAAATAAATCATGTTTTCCATGTCTAGCCAGTTTTCGTAGGCATTGTAATCGAATCCGACTTTAAAAAAACTGCCTTGAGTATTAAAATTTAATTGTTCATCGGCGGTGTATTTGTTTTCGTGTCCGAATTCTCCGGCTACATAATAAGAGGGAGCTACTCGGTAATCTGCGGTGATTTCTAATCCTGTGTATTTATTTTCGTAAAAGGCACGGGCTACTTTATTTAAATCTAAACCTACCCTAAGTCCGTATCGTTGTGGAATACTTACGGTGTCTTTTTTAGTTTCTTGCGCGTATCCTAAACATACACACAATACCATTAAACTGTTAATGATATATTTTAAGGTGTGTTTCATTTTCGTTAAGGATGTTTGGTGTAATTAATAGGGGGCTTTTTAGCCAGTTATTGCCGTCGTTAATTAAATTAACTCCGTTAGTTTCATTAAGATAAAATAGGGTTTTAAATCCACAGGCTCTGGATATGAATTCGTTTTTTCGGGTATAATTAATTTCTAATGTGTCTACGTTTTCGTAGGTATTATCGGTTGAGTTGTAGTTTTGAAAAAACTGATACTGTACTTGATTGCTACCTGAATTCAAAGGTAATTTGATTTTACTGACTCCATTGTACCCTCTGCCATCACTAACTCCATTTTCTTTTATAGCTAGATTGGTTATGTTTTTTAAGGTTTCTGGATTTTCGGCGTCATAAAATTCAATCACTAAAGCAGGAGTAGTGGCGGTAGTAGCGGCACAAATGTCGTCTTTTTCGCAACTGAAAAAGTATACTACACTGCATAATAAGGTAAGACTTAATAGGATTCTTTTCATCTTTTTTCTAGCAATACTACATTTTCTACGTGGTGGGTTTGCGGAAACATATCTACTGGGCGCACACGGGTTACCTTGTAATCGTGGTCCATTAAGGCTAAATCTCGGGCTTGTGTAGCTGAATTACAACTCACATACACCACTTTTTTAGGCGCAATTTTTAGAATTTGTTGTATCACATCGGCATGCATACCATCGCGCGGTGGGTCGGTAATAATCACATCGGGTTGTCCGTGTTGTTGAATAAATGCGTCATTAAAAACGACTTTCATATCACCTACAAAAAACTCGGTATTTTGAATTTGATTTCTTTTGGCATTTTCTTTGGCGTCGGCTATGGCTTCGGGAACCGCTTCAACTCCAATCACTTTTTTAGCTTTTTTAGCCACGAATTGCGCAATGGTTCCCGTTCCAGTGTACAAATCATACACGACTTCATTTCCGGTTAATCCTGCAAATTCACGAGTTACTTTATACAATTCGTATGCTTGTTCAGAATTGGTTTGGTAAAACGATTTGGCATTAATACTGAATTGTAATCCTTCCATTTCTTCCAAAATATACTCACGACCTTTAAATAATTGAATGTTTTGGTCGTAAAGGGTATCGTTGGCTTTTTGATTGTTTACATACAACAACGAGGTGATGGCTGGAAAAGTGTCCGCGATGTGATTCAATAGTAATTCTTGTTGTTTTTTGTTTTTGTCAAAAAACTGAATCAACACCATGATTTCGCCAGTAGAAGCAGTTCTTATCATTAAAGTTCTTAATAAACCGCCATGATTTCGGGCATCAAAAAAGCTTAAATTATTTTGAATCGCAAAGGCTTTAATCTCGTTGCGAATTGCATTAGATGGATCTTGTTGTAAATGACATTTTTTAATGTCTAAAATCTTATCCCACATTTTAGGAATATGAAATCCTAAGGCATTTTTATCGTCAAGATCTTGTTCGCTTTGGATTTCATCCTCAGTTAACCAACGGCTGTTAGAAAAAGAGAATTCCATTTTATTGCGATAGAAAAACTGTTTTTCTGAACCTAAAATAGATTCAAACTCAGGAAGCTCTATTTTTCCAATGCGCTTTAGGTTGTTCAGTACTTCATTGTTTTTATAAAACAATTGCTGACTGTATTGCATATTTTGCCATTTACATCCTCCGCACACGCCAAAATGCTCGCAAACGGGCTCGGTTCTATATTTAGAATATTCATGAAAATGAGTTGCTTTTGCTTCGTAATAAGCTTTACGCTTTTTAAAGGTTTGCACATCTACCACATCGCCTGGAACCACGTTGGGTATAAGAATGATTTTACCGTCGGGTGCTTTAGCTACGCAAACGCCTTTGGCTCCGGCATCTAAAACACTGATGTTTTCAAAACTGATTTTATCTGATTTCGTTCGTGTCATGGTGCAAAAATAAGGGAATGTATAGATTCTAGGTTATTTGAATTCATTTTTTTGAAAATATAATTTAGATGACGTTTGGTGGTGTTTTGAATGGGGTGTAGGGTGGTAAAATGTTGAATATTCGATAATTACGAATTAAATTGGTAGGGTGTGTTAAAAAAATAATTACTTTTGCAGAATAATTAGCACTCGTTTTGTTTTCAAAATAGGATTAATTAATGAGTTGTAAATCAATATGATGACAAAAATTATTACATTAATTGTAGTTATTCTTTTTTGTTGGTTCCCAACCAATGCACAAGATAAAGCTAAAGAAAATCCTTGCGATTTAATCGAAAATAAGGTTCCAGAACCCGCTCGATTTAAGCATTTTGTGGGGGAGAAATTTGGGGGAGGAATTATTTTTAGCTTATGGAAGGATGCTAAAGGAGAAGAACACGGATTAATCGCTTCTTTAGCCGACGTGAGCGAAGGTATGGTTTGGAATACTTACGAAAAAGTAACAGGAGCCACTAGTTTAGACGATGGTTTTATGAATACCAAAATGATTGTTTCGGTATTGGATAATTGCGACATGTGTGCTGCGGGTTTGTGTTATTTATACAATTATGAAGGATATAAAGATTGGTATTTACCCGCTTCGTGGGAATTATATGAATTGTATAAAAATATGAATGTAATTAATCAAGTATTGTTACAAGATAAAGAGGATTTAACTCAACCCATTGCTAAAGAATATTATTGGAGTTCTACCGAAGGAAGCACAGGAAGTGCTTGGAGACAAAATTTTGCCGATGGTAACCAAAAATATTATTACCACAAATACAGTAAAAGTAAGTTAAGAGCTGTTAGAAAATTTTAAAAATAAATTCTTATAATAATTATGAAATCCCGTTTTTCTCTCTATTTTTGAGAAAAGCGGTTTTTTATTTTATGAAGATTTTTCAATTTTTTTCAATTTTATTTTTAGGCGTAACCTCGGTTACTTTTGCTCAACAATCTGCGGTTGATTTTAAGTCGGTAGAGGCTTTTATAGAGCTAGACACCATACAAAAATCTATTTCGGGAAAAGTAACGTATCATTTGGAGGTGTTAGAAGATACTTCTCAGGTGCAATTGGATGCTAAAAACATGACTTTTTACGAAGTACAATTGAACGGAAAATCCGTTAATCATTCCAATAATAACAAACAACTTCAAATTACCGAAGCCTTAACAAAAGGTAAATACACCTTAACTTTTAATTATCATGTAATTCCTAAACAGGCGTTGTATTTTATAGGATGGAAATCTAAATCTGCTAAAGGATTTGATTCTCAGATATGGTCACAAGGACAAGGAAAATGTACTAGTCATTGGTTTCCTAGTTTAGACGATGTTAACGATAAATTAATTTTTAATCTAACGATAAAATTCCCTTCTAAGTATAGGGTAATTGCCAATGGAATTCTAGAAGACAAAGAAGTAAAAGCAGATAAAACCATTTGGAAATACCAAATGCAACAACCCATGAGCAGCTATTTGTTAGCCTTAGCGATAGGTAAATTCGAAAATAAATCCGAACATTCCCATGCGCATACTCCTTTGGAATATTATTATGAATCAGCCGACAAAGCAAAATTTGAAGCCACTTACAAACATTCCAAAACTGTTTTTAATTTTTTAGAAAAAGAAATTGGAATTAAATACCCTTGGGAAATTTATCGACACATTCCTGTTCGTGATTTTATTTATGCAGGGATGGAAAATACCACCACCACCATATTTTCTAAAGAATTTATGGTAGACGAAAAAGGCTATCATGATCAAAATTATTTAAACATCAATGCACATGAATTGGCACACCAATGGTTTGGAAATTTAGTTACCGCTCAAAGTAGTACCCACCATTGGTTGCAAGAAGGGTTTGCAACCTACTATGCTTTATTGGCAGAAAAAGAAATTTTAGGGGAAGATTTTTTTTATTGGAGTTTATTTAAAAGTGCTTTAGAGTTACAAGAAGCACCCGTAGGAGAGACTTCTATATTATTAGGAGAAAAAGGCACGAGTTTAACCTACTATCAAAAAGGAGCTTGGGCATTACATGTCATTAAGAGTCAAATAGGCGAGGTTAAATTTCAAAAAGCGGTAAAATCCTACTTGGAAAAATATGCCTATAAAACTGTAACTACTCAGGATTTTTTAAGAGAAGTTAAAAAAGTAGTCAAATTTGATATTGAGGATTTCGAAAAACAATGGTTGAAAAACCCACAGTTTCCTATGGGTGAAGCTTATGAATTGTTATTAAAAAATAAATTCATAAAACAATACTTAGACTTACAAAAAGAACGTTCTAAATCATTGGCTTTTAAAAAAGAAGACTTTAAAAAAATAATACTGTCCGATGCTTTTTATCCTTTAAAAGAAGAGGTGATTTATCAATTACAAAAGGAAAGCATTTTTGATAAAAAGGAATTGTTGTTGTTGGCTATTCAGCAAAAAGATCCCAAAATAGATTTAGCGATTGCTTACACAACCGAAGAAATTCACGAGTCTATACGATCAGATTACGAACAACTGATGGATAGTGAATCCTACAGAGCACAAGAACTAGTTGCCTTTAAATTGTGGAGACAATATCCTGAACACAGCGTTCGATATTTAGAACATACCAAAAATAGAAAAGGGCTGTATAATCACAATTTAGAACTCCAATGGTTGTACATGGCTATAGTAACCCGAGGTTATCATTTAGTTAATTTGGGCGAAGAAGTTACTCGATTAATACAGTATACCCAACCCGAATACGATGCCAATATCCGAGAAATTGCTTTTCAGTATTGTTTAGACATGCCGTTAATGAACGGAGATATTTTAAGAAACTTAATTCAAGCCACCACCCATCACAAGTGGCAGTTTGCTAAGTTTGCTAAAAGTACTTTGTACGATTTAATGAAAGATTTACAAATTCGAGAAGCCATAGCCAATATGTCGGTTTATTTAACTCCCGAAGAACTCGTTCAAATAGAAAAATTGTATCAGCAATTGAATGCGGCTACCAAATCTCGCTAACTTCTTTTTTAATCACTTCAATTGCTAAAGTAGTAGGGGATTGTTTATCTAATAAATCACTTAAAATCACTTCGCGTAATCGGTTAGCGCTATCTACTTTATCGCTCATCCCTGTTTTTCTAATGGTTTGAATGATGGTATTTTTAGTAGTCACAATTACATTCCAAGTTTCTTCGGTCATGTAAATTTGTTGCGTTAAATTGTGCTCAAATTCTTGTTCAATTTGATTAATCACCAAGTTTTCGTAATCATTTTTATCCGAAGACATCGGGGTAATTCTAATCAAAATCTTACTAGGATTAATGCGCTCCAAAAATAAAACCATACGCTCGTAAGCTTGTAATCTTAAAGGTAAAGCTGCTTTTTGATTCTCTTTGTGCAATAAAAAACGTCTTCTACCTTCTTCGTTTTTAATATGCGAATTGAAAAAATAATAAGCAATAACCCCTGTAATAATGGTAGGAATTGTAAAACTGATTAACGCGAAAATATCTTCTTGATCCATTTGTAAAGATTTTTAATTAGAGCCGTAAATATAAAATTGTTATTTGTTAATTCGTTTAATCAAAATAAAACTTTTCACCTTTAGCTTTCCAACTTTTCACTAAAATTGAAAAATTCCTAAAAAAAAAAGCTGTCATGGCCTGACAGCTTTTTAAAACTAAAGATATTTCTGAATACTAACTAAATTATAATTCAATATCAACGGCAATTTGATTTCTTAATATGTCGTCAAAAGTTTCTCTTTGACGAATCAATTTAGCCTCTCCGTTGTGCCATAAAACTTCGGCTGGTTTAAAGCGCGAGTTGTAATTGCTCGACATCGAAAAGCAATAAGCTCCTGCATTGCGGAAACATAAAATATCACCTTCTTTAATCTCAGCAATTTTTTTGTTGCTGGCAAAAGTATCTGTTTCGCAAATGTAACCCACTACCGAATAAAAACGCTCTTTTCCATCGGGATTAGAAATGTTTTCAATATGATGTGTAGCTCCGTAAAACATCGGACGAATCAAGTGATTAAAACCAGAATCAATACTGGCAAAAACGGTTGAGGTAGTTTGTTTTACCACGTTTACTTTCGCTAAAAAAGAACCTGATTCACTCACTAAAAATTTTCCAGGTTCAAAAGCCAAGGTTAAATCTTTACCGTATTCTTTGCAAAATTGATTGAAACGCTCGCCTAATTCTACTCCTAATTCTTCGATATTGGTTTCAATATCATCAGCTTTGTAAGGTACTTTAAAACCGCTTCCAAAATCTAAAAAGCTTAATTCTTTAAAGTTTTTAGCACAATCAAATAAAATTTCTGCCGCTTGTAAAAATACTCCAATATCTAAAATATCAGAACCCGTATGCATATGTAAACCATTAATATGCATTTTGGTGTTTTGTACTATTCGCAAAATATGTGGCAATTGATGAATAGAAATACCAAATTTAGAATCAATATGACCTACCGATATTTTAGAATTTCCACCTGCCATAATGTGCGGATTCAAACGAATACACACTGGGGTGTTTGGGTGTTTTGCCCCAAATTGTTCTAAAATAGATAAGTTGTCAATATTGATTTGAGCGCCTAATTTAGCCACCTCTTCAATCTCTTCTAACGAAACTCCGTTAGGCGTATAAATAATATCTTGTGGTGCAAAACCTGCATGCAAGCCTAATTGTACTTCTTGCAAAGAAACCGTATCTAAATTTCCGCCTAATTTTTTAATTAACTTTAAAATAGATATGTTGGTAAGCGACTTAGCCGCAAAATTGATTCGTAAGTTTTTTACATTCGAAAAAGCATTGCTCAATCGATTGTACTGCGATTGAATTTTTCCCGCATCATACACATACAACGGACTCCCAAATTGTTCCGCTAGTGCTAATAATTCATTTGCTTGCATAATTCTTAAAATTTAGGGGGCAAACATATAAGTATATGCAGTGATTCCCAAATTATAGTTTGTTATTAACAAAATACAACATAATGTTATAATTATAACAAGTTTAATTAATCTACTTTGTAGGCATTTTAAGGGTATTTATCTATTTTTGTGGCTCTTAAAAATAAAAATCATTCACTATCATGAATATACACGAATATCAAGGTAAAGAAATTCTAGCTAAACATGGCGTTCGCGTGCAACGTGGCTATGTGGCTAACAACCCACAAGAAGCGGTAGATGTAGCTAAACAATTAACTGCCGAAACAGGAACAGGATGGCACGTAATTAAAGCACAAATACATGCAGGAGGCCGTGGAAAAGGAGGCGGAGTAAAATTGGCTAAAAACCTAAAACAAGTTGAAGAAATTGCAGAACAAATTATTGGGATGCAATTAATCACTCCACAAACACCACCTGAAGGGAAAAAAGTTCACCGTGTGCTAGTGGCCGAAGATGTTTATTATCCAGGAGAAAGTGAGACTTCGGAATTTTACATGTCAGTACTATTAAACCGTGGAAGAGCCCGTAACATGATTATGTACTCAACCGAAGGAGGAATGGACATTGAAGAAGTAGCAGAACACACCCCTCATTTAATTTTCACCGAAGAAATAGATCCTTTATTAGGATTACAAGGATATCAAGCTCGTAGAATTGCTTTTAATTTAGGATTATCAGGCAACGCTTTCAAAGAAATGGTGCAGTTTGTAATGTCGTTGTATACTGCTTATGTACAAAGTGATGCTTCGATGTTTGAAATCAATCCGGTATTAAAAACATCAGACAATAAAATTTTAGCCGTAGACGCTAAAGTAGTTTTAGATGATAATGCATTGTTCCGTCAAAAGAAATACGCAGACATGCGTGACGTACGCGAAGAAAATCCAATCGAAGTTGAAGCTAAAGAAGTAGGATTAAACTACGTGGATTTAGATGGTACAGTAGGATGTATGGTAAACGGAGCTGGTTTGGCGATGGCAACCATGGATTTAATTAAATATGCAGGTTTTGAACCCGCTAACTTTTTGGATGTCGGTGGAACAGCAGATGCAAAACGTGTAGAAACCGCTTTCAGAATCATCTTAAAAGACCCTAATGTAAAAGCGATTTTAATCAATATTTTTGGAGGAATCGTACGTTGCGACCGTGTGGCGCAAGGAGTAGTAGATGCCTACAAAAACATGGGAGACGCTATTAAAGTGCCAATCATTGTGCGTTTACAAGGAACCAATGCCGAAATCGCAAAAGAATTAATCGACAATTCAGGTATGCCGATTTTATCAGCTGTACAATTTCAAGAAGCTGCTGATCAAGTAAAAGCTGCTTTAAGTTAGTATTTGGCCGTGCCACCATTCGCTCAGGCGAATGCTGTCGTGCCCTTGGCAGTCGCTCACCATAAAAAAAGTCCGTTGCAAAACGGACTTTTTTTATGGTGGAGCTCCAACAATGCCGCGGTCACTCACGGAAAATTACTTTTGATTTAATTCATTCATTTGTTTGTTAGCAAATTCCTGCGTTTCGGAATCGCCGTATTTTTTTACCAATTCGTAATATTTAATGGCATTGGTTTTATCCCCTTTCATTACATAAGCTTTAGCAATATTGCTTAAAATGATGGTGTCTTTAGAATTCATTTGTTCCGCAATTAAAAGATATTTAAGTGCTTTTTCTGGATCTTTTTTGTTTAAAAATACCACAGCAATATTCGAGTAACTTTCTACGTGGGCAGGATAATATCTTAATACGCTTTCCGAAATCAATTTCATGTTGTCTAATAAATCATCGTTTTCGGTATCATATAAATCCAATACATAATTCTGAACGGAACTTAACAAAAACTTTTTAGCATCGGGCACCGTTTTATTTTCTGCCCATGTCCATTGATTTTTAATTACATCGGAATGATTAATGACTTTAATAATTTCCTGAGTAAATTCGTTATATCGTCCTACTTTTTTAAGCACGTAAATCTTTCCAAACCTCATGTCTAATCGGTTCGGAAATCTGCGGATGCCTTCGTCAATATAAGCCAAACCTTGATCTACCAGTTTGTGGTTAAAGGCAATGCGTTCGTTTAAATGCTTGGTGTTTCCTAAGGAATCGGTTACGGCTAAACTTTCTTCGGTGGTAGGAGTAGATTCTAAAGACAAATAAATGGTTTTGGCTTTAGTATAATAATGGTTGATGTAGGCGGTGTAAAGCTCAGGATCGTTATTGTTGAATTTTTCCCAATCCCTTAAAATATAAAATTGTTGCAAGGTGTCATTCTGTTCTAAACAAACTCTAAATTGTTCTAGATGATTGTTTTGCGCAAAACTAAAGCTTGCAATTAAAAATATAGTAAAGGTTAAAAAGGTGTTTTTCATCAACTTATTTGTTATCCATTTAAAGTTAAATACATATAAAAAACATAGGTTAAAATCATAAAAGCTCCCTCGAATTTAGTAATGATATTTTTTTTATGAGTAAACATAGTGATTAGTAATAAAACGGAACTCACTAATAAAAATACATAATCGATTTGATAGCTATTTCCGCTAGTCTGAATAGGATGTATGATGGCGCTGATTCCTAGAACAAAAAAGATATTAAAAATGTTGCTACCCACAATGTTTCCTAAAGCAATATCACTTTTGTTTTTGGCAGCAGCGACTACCGATGTTACTAATTCGGGTAAACTAGTTCCCACAGAAATAATGGTTATGGCGATTATTTTTTGACTAATTCCTAAATCTGTAGCAATATAAACGGCGGAATCTACAATCCATTGGCTTCCTAAAATCAATCCTATAAAACCTAAAACTATAAATAGAATAATCTTTTTTATAGGCATTTGGTCTACCCTATCATTAATAGATTTATCGTTTTTAGATAGCCTGTATATATAATTTAAAAAATATAACATGAATACTATCAGTACGATACCATCTCCTCGGGATACACTATTATATGATTCTCCGAACAGTTCGTCGGATGCTAATACATAAAGAATAAATGCGGAAACAATTACATAAGGGATTTCGGTATTAGAGGTGCTTTTTTGTGCAGTAATAGGTGAGATTAAAGCCGACAATCCTACAATAATCAAAATATTAAAAATATTACTACCTAAAATATTGCCTATAACTAAATCATTATTTTGCTGAATACTACTGTTGATATTTACAAATAATTCGGGCAACGAAGTACCAAAAGCAATTACTGTTAATCCAATTATAATCTGAGGAATTCCTAATCTTACCCCTAAAGCAGAAGCGCCATCAATAAAAAAATCGGCACCTTTAATTAAAATGGCAAATCCGAAAATCAGTAAAGCAACATTTAGTAACATAAAAATGAATTGAATTATTCCTCTGTTTTTTGAAATTTAGTTCGTTTACTACCTGCGTACATTTCGTACTTCACTAAACGAGCTTCTAAGCTACCATTAAATAATTTTATTTTTCTAGAAGGTTTTAACCCTACATGTTTTAAGGCTTCTAAATTGGCAGTGATAAACCAAGCATGGGTATTGGGGTAGCTCTGTTTTAAGGTGTCGCCAATATTTTGGTAAAAACGTTCCATGTCAATATCTAAACGCTCGCCGTAGGGCGGATTAAATACCATGTGCAATAAGGCTTCCGACTGTTTTTCTGTGTCAAAAAAGTTTTGATCTTTTACAGAAATATATTCTTCTAAATTGGCGTTGCGTACGTTGTCTATGGCTTTTTTTACTGCCGAAGGCGCTTTGTCGTAACCTACAATTTGGTGTTTGAAATCTTTGGTTTTTTTAAGCAAAGAAGCGGTAACCATTTCAAACAAATCGTTGTCCCAATCGTTCCATTTTTCAAAACCAAATTCTTTACGGTTAATATTGGCAGGCACATTACAAGCTATCATAGCCGCTTCAATCAGTAAAGTTCCACTGCCACACATAGGATCTAAAAAGTCGGTTTCGCCTTTCCAGCCCGAAAGCAACAACATGCCTGCGGCTAAAACTTCGTTAATGGGTGCAATATTGGTGGCTGTTCGGTAGCCACGGTGGTGTAAGGATTGCCCAGAAGAGTCTAAAGACACGGTGCATTGGTCATTCTGAATATGAATATTAATACGCACATCGGGGTGGTCTTTATCAATACTGGGGCGAATTCCGTTTTTGTCTCTAAATTGGTCTACAATGGCATCTTTACATTTTAAAGACACAAAATGAGAATGTTTAAAAATATCTGAATGTACCGTAGTATCAATCACAAAGGTTTGATGGGCATTTAGGTATTTAGACCATTGAATGCCTTGAATTCCTTTATACAAACTGTCTTCGTTATACGAACGAAACTGATAAATAGGTTTTAAGATTTTTATGGCAGTTCGTAATCCAATATTGGCTTTGTACATAAAACCTTTGTCGCCTTTAAAGCTGACTACTCGCACGCCTTTTTCAACATCTTGAGCGCCTAAGTCGATTAATTCTTCTGCTAAAATATCTTCAAAGCCAAAAAAAGTTTTGGCAACCATTTTAAAATTTTCCATGTGGTGGTATTAAAGGGTAATTTTACGAAACGTAAAATAAATTCTCGCAAAAATAGTCTAATTTTGTCGGCTTTAATAGTTGATTTTTGTAGTAAATGGAGCAAACACATTCAGATTCAAATAAAAATTCGCCAGCTTGGTTCGAGTCTTGGTTTGATACCCAATATTATCATTTGCTTTACAAAGACCGAAACGATACCGAAGCCCAACGTTTTATAGATGTTTTAACCTATCATTTAAATTTGTCACCAGAGTCTAAATTGTTGGATTTGGCTTGCGGAAAAGGACGTCATTCTATTTATTTGAATAGCTTAGGGTACGATGTCACGGGGGTAGATTTGTCTGAACAAAGCATTCAGTTTGCTAATCAATTTGCCAATCCTACTTTGCGTTTTGAAGTTCAGGATATGCGCAATCCTTTGAATTATCAATACGATGCCGTGCTGAATTTGTTTACCAGTTTTGGTTATTTTGAAGAGGGTGCCGATGACGCCAAAGTGTTGTTGAACATGAAAAATGCCATCAATGAATTTGGGTTAGGCGTGATTGATTTTTTAAATGTGCCACAGGTGCTGGAAAACATGATTCCTACAGAAACCAAAACAGTAGAAGGCATTACTTTTAACATCCAACGGTATGTAAAAGAAGGATTCATTTGTAAACAAATTGATTTTACCGACAACGGAAAAAATTATTCTTTTTCAGAAAAAGTAAGAGCTTATACTTTAGCCGATTTTCAAAACATGATGGAAGCCTTAGACATTCATTTAATAGAAGTTTTTGGTAATTATCAACTCGGAAAATACAGCCCAACCTCTGAACGTTTAATACTTATTTTTAAATAATACTTATGCATTTAATTGCACCCTTTATTTCGGTTTTATTAGGCTATTTAGTGGCTTTATTTTTAAAACCTAAAGACAAAAAAAACATCAAATTAGTATTGGCATTTAGCGGTGCTTTTTTGTTGTCTTTAACCGTATTGCATTTATTACCCGAATTGTATGATGCCCATCAGCACAGTGAACACGAACATGCTACGCAGCACATTGGGATTTTTATTATGTTGGGAATTTTGTTTCAAATTGTGTTGGAATTTTTTTCTAAAGGCGCAGAACACGGTCATGTACATGGTCATGCCCATCATCAATTGCATCAAATTCCTTGGTTGTTGTTTATCAGTTTATGTATTCATGCTTTATTAGAAGGTTTTCCAGTAAGCCACCATCACGGTTTGTCTTGGGGTATTGCGGTACATCATTTACCCATTGCGATTATTTTAACTACTTTTTTTGTAAACGGTGGATTGGGTAAGTTGCCCATATTTTTATTTATGATGGGCTTTGCCATTATGACTCCTTTAGGAACAATTCTGGCGGAACAATTACCCGTTTTAATGAATTATCGTACCGAAATGACCGCTATTGTTGTGGGTATTTTATTTCATATTTCATCAACCATTATTTTTGAAAGCAACGAAGGACACAAGTTTAATGTGTTTAAATTAACCGTGATTATTTTAGGAACCTTGTTGGCTTATTACATTTAAAAATTAATTATGGACTTTATCAGAACTACCGAACAAGACTCCAAATACCAGCATTTAGAAAAAATGCCCGTGTTGGAATTGTTAACGAGTATTAATAACGAAGACAAAACGGTGCCTTTGGCAGTAGAAAAAGCTTTGCCACAAATCGAAAAATTAGTTTTGGCATTGGTTGATAAAATGAAACAAGGCGGAAGGTTGTTTTACATTGGCGCAGGAACCAGTGGCCGATTAGGAATTGTAGATGCTTCGGAATGTCCGCCCACTTTTGGCGTACCGCACGAATTAGTCAATGGAATTATCGCAGGAGGGGACACCGCTATCAGAAAAGCCGTTGAATTTGCCGAAGACGATACCGAGCAAGCATGGAAAGATTTAGCTCCATTTAATCTAAACACCAACGATACCGTAATCGGAATTGCTGCATCGGGTACAACGCCATATGTAATCGGAGGATTAAATCAATGTAAAGCGCATGGCATTGCCACTGGCGGAATTACTTGTAACGAAGGGAGTCCGTTAGCTTTAGTTCCTGATTATCCTGTAGTGGTAGTGGTAGGGCCAGAGTTTGTAACGGGTAGTTCTAGAATGAAAGCAGGTACCGCTCAAAAGTTGGTTTTGAATATGATTTCTACTACCGCCATGATACAATTGGGCAAGGTCAAAGGAAACAAAATGGTAGATATGCAACTAAGTAACCATAAGTTAGTCAATAGAGGAGTGCGTATGATTATGTCTGAAATTCCAGTTTCTGAAAAAGAGGCCGCCGAGTTGTTGGAAACATTTGGAAACGTTAGAAAAGCGGTAGAACATTGGTCGAAAAAACAATATAGTTAGTAGGGCGTTCCCTTCGCCTATCGGCTCAGGTCAGGCTGTTCGCAGTCGCTCTTTAAAACCTAAAAACCTGCTTGAAAAAGCAGGTTTTTAGGTTTTAAAGGAGCTCCAACAATGCTACCATCCTTAACGCGATTTATCGAAAAATTGTGGTGAAGTCGAATATTCTGTTCTCAGATAAACTTACGCTTCTAATTCCTTTCTGATTTCTAGTCTTGCTTTAGCTTCTATAAGTAAAGAATGAAGTTTTTGCTCTAATTCTTTTTTGGAAGGAAGTTCCGTCCAATATTCGGCTACCATTATTCCATCTTTGTGCATTTCTAATAATTCTATCTGCTCATTACTTTTACCAGCGCACAAGATTAAACCTATTGGACTATTTTCGCCTTCTTGTTTGTCGTATTTGTCTAACCATTTTAGGTACAATTCCATTTGTCCTTTATGGCTAGGTTTGAATTCCCCTAACTTCAACTCAATAGCTATCAATCGTTTTAGTTTTCGGTGATAAAACAGTAAATCCAAATAAAAATCTTTGCCATCTAAAATAATTCGTTTTTGTCGCTCCACAAATGAAAAACCAGTACCCAATTCCAAAATAAAATTTTCAAGCTCTTTGATGATAGCGGTTTCTAAATCGTTTTCTAAGTAACCGTCTTTTAGTTCTAAAAAATCAAGAAAATAAGGATCTTTAAAGGTGTTTTTTATTTCTGTAAATTCATCTGAAACTTGTAAAATAGCTATTTCGTTCCGTTCAAAAGCTTTGCGTTCGATTTGGTGTTGTAATTATCTTTTACTCCATTTTTCTTCAACTGCTTTTTGCGCGTAAAACATTCTTGCTTCATTTGTTTTTATGCTTAGTAATATGATGAAATTTGTCCAACTCAATTGTGTCACCAGTGGTGACACAATTCCAAAATCAGAAAATAAATCTGCAAATTGCATCATTCTTCTCACGTTACGTAAGGTGTAACTTCTGCCGTATTGCTTTTCTAACAGTTTTGAAATATTAGCGACTACTTTTTCACCGTATTCAGCTCTTTCATTTTTTAGAATATGGTCATTTATTCTCTTGCCTATATGCCAATAGGTTATGGTAAGAATGCTGTTTACTTGTGAAACTACTTGCTTTTTACCCTGTTCAATGAGGTTTGAAAGGTCTGTAAAAAGCACTTTTTCAATTTCTTGGGTCATTATTGTGTTGTTTAATCGTTTAATCGGGAAATTGTGGTGAAGTCGGATTACAAATCCGACTGATTGGGTTATAATCCTATCATTTTTTTTCCAATTTCTTTCACAACTTCTTTGGCAAATTCCATAAAAATCTCTTTAAAAATTGGTAATCCTTTTTTTCGAGTTTCTGCCCAAAATCTGGACAATCTATACATCACCTCATTTTTAGTCAGCTCAGTAATGGTTTTATTAAGATTTTCTGCTATTTCTTTTGCTTTCGTAAGTTCAAGCCTTTCATTGTCATCTTCAATATTTTCAATTCGTTGTATAGATTTAACGAGATATGCACTTATAAGGATTTGTTTTTCTAATTCAAATGGTTTGAAATCTGCATCTTCTTCAACTAACTTATATTCATTAAAAAACTCTTCTGTATATGATGCAACAATTGGGTCGTCCTCAAGGAAAAAATTAGTTTCCTCGTATTTTTTTAATATTTCGCCCCATGCATTTAGAGAATTACTAACACCTGAGAAATTTAAGGTTCTACTTCGTCCTTCTGTTACATTTTCACTAGTAGGTTTATACGATATAGAATATACAAATTCTCCACTAGAGGGTTTATCAAAAGAATTTATTTGAAAAAAGAAATCTGATTCGGGATCTTTATCTTCATAGCGAATCAAACAATTATCTGCTTTGACAATTTTACTTAAATGAGGAAAACTTTTTTTGAATTCATTCATTTGGTTTAGAATTATCAATGGAATGTCTTTTTTCTTCATAAGTTGTAAATAATTTCTGCCAATTCAAAAATACACCAAACCATAAAACACACTACGTATTAAAGAAATATTTATCAACACCAACCGCCTTTCATTTTAGAAATTATAGTTTTTAAAATGCAAGGCTAGACTTTTTTGTTTCTTTTTTTGGCAATGAAAAAAAGAAAAGTTTTTTGCGTTAAGGACAGCAGTGGAAATCCTTTT
>DLGW01000005.1:348172-439567 GCA_002482885.1 Flavobacteriaceae bacterium UBA7684
CCAGCCCGAATTTTGGCTGGGTTAAAAGATTGTAACGAATGGCCTGACCTGTAAGGAAACGCCCTAATTTATATTCCAAATCTTATTCAAAATAAGTTGTGTGAGATTTTTGTTTGCAGTAAATAAATATTGTCTAAAAAAAATAGGAGTAGGTATGTGTTGAATAGTAATTTTCTTATATTTAGTTCCGATATTAATTTATCTAATGGCTATTGAAGATTTACTAATTTAAAACTTGTGTTATGAAAAACATATTGGTGCCTGTTGATTTTGAAGGATATTCTACTTATTTATTGTTAGGGCAGGCCTATGAGATTGCGAAAAGATTTGATTCAAAAATTTGGTTGATACACGTAGCATCACCAGATCCAGATTTTGTAGGTTACGAAGAAGGTCCACAATACATCCGAGATAAAAGAGCCGAAGAATTGCGCAAAGAGCACAAAATGCTTAAAAAATATACCGACGAATTACACGAAAAAGGAATTCAGGCCGAAGGATTATTAATTTTTGGTTCTACGGTAGAAATGATTCACCTAGAGGCTAAAAAATTAAAAATTGATTTGGTGGTTATCGGTCATCATAATCACGGATTTTTATACAATGCTTTTTACGGAGGAACAGACTTAAAATTATTAGAAGAATTAAATATCCCAACTTTAGTAGTGCCAATGGATTGGGGGAAAGATTTGTTATAGGAAATCTTTGAAAGTAAAAAAGCGGTTATACCCATAAGGTTTAACCGCTTTTTTTATGCAATTAATCACTACTTCACAAAAAGTAAGATTAAAATTTGAGCTACAAAGATTCTAAAGAAAGTGACTAGCGGATATACCGTAGCATAAGATTGCATAGGTGCATCAGAATCTAAATATTTGGTACTAAAGGCTAAAGCGGCAGGGTCTGTATAAGAACCACTCATAATACCTACTAGTTGATAAAAGTTCAGTTTAAATATAAAACGTCCTACTAAAACCAATAAGATTAAAGGGATGAATGTGATGTAACATCCGTAATAAATCCACATCCATCCGTTGAATTTAATGAAGTTTTCGTAAAAGGCTTCTCCGGCATGGATACCTACTGCGGCAAAGAATAAACAGATTCCTAAGTCTTTCATAAAATGAACCGCTCCTGTATTGATGTAGGAATGAATGGCGCCAATTCCTCCGTATCTACTAATAAATAAAGCGGTTAAAAGTGGACCTGCTGCAAATCCTAATTTGATAGGAACGGGTAACGAAGGTATAAAGAAAGGAATGGAACCAATGATTACCCCAATAATTAAACCTCCGAATAAGGATAAAAAGTCGGGTTCTAATAATTTTTTTTCGGAGTTACCTATAATTTTTTCGGCTTCTAGCAAGGCTTCTTTGTTTCCTACAATCAATAATCGGTCACCGTAAAATAATTCCAAACTTGGTCTGGCTAATAATTCTATTCCAGAACGAAATACACGAGTTACTTTTAAATCAAATTTGTTCAGTAAATCTAATTCAGAAAGTGTTTTATGGGTGGCAGATTTTTTAGTAACAAAATATGTTTTAGCCATAATGTTTTCTTCGGATTCTACAAAAATGTCGGTAGAAACTTTTCCTGCATGATTAATGAACTGATTTACATTTTCTTGTGTGCCTACTACCATTAATACATCGCGAAGTTGAATTTTAGAATCTAAAGCAGGGGAGTAAACAATTTTAGAACCACTATTTTTAATTCTAGAAATAATAATGTCTGTACTGTTTAGCTCTTTTAAAATTTGATAGATGCTTTTATTGGATAAATTTTCATTTAAGATTCTACACTTTTGACTTATGATGGTTTGTTTTCCTAAATTATTTTTAGATTCCAAATCTTTATTTTCTTTAACTAAATCAATTTTTAATAAGCTTTTAGAAGCTATAATGATAAAAATGATTCCAAAAACGCCTAGCGGGTAGGTAATTGCATAAGCGATGGTAGGGTCGTTAAAGATTTCATTAGGGAATTGTGCTTGAATTTCTAACAAGGTAGATTTAGCGGCTCCCAAACCAGGGGTGTTGGTTACGGAACCCGACATAAGTCCTACGGCGTTTTCAATTTCAATATTAGCTAAATAGTGAATTAAAAAAGCAATAAATCCCCCTAGTAAAACCGTGGAAACACCTAGAATATTAAATAGTAATCCTTCTTTTTTAAAGGAGGAGAAAAATGAAGGGCCTACTTGAATACCAATGGCGTATACAAATAGAATTAAACCAAAGTCTCTTACAAAGTGTAAAATACTTTTGTCTACGCGGTAACCGTAATGACCTAATATTATACCAACAAACAAAACGGCAGCAACTCCTAAGGAAATTTTTCCTAATCGAAGTCTGCCTGCAAAAAATCCTACACTAATAGCAATAGACAAAACCACTAAGGATTGGGTGATGTCGGGATTTTCTGTGGGCGAGAATAAATTATAAAACCAGTCGAACATAATGAATAAATTTTTAGGCGAATTTAGTGACTAAAATCACTTAATTACATGACTAATGTTAGGTTTGTAACAAAAAAAAGGTCGTCTTGTTAAAAAACGACCTTTTTTTGATAAGTGAAATGGATTAAAATCCGTTTGCAATAGCTAAGAAATCAGCTGCATTTAATGATGCTCCTCCGATTAAACCACCATCTACGTCTTTTTTACCAAAAATTTCTTTGGCGTTATCTGGTTTTACACTTCCTCCGTATAAAATAGTAACTTCTTCAGCTAAATCATTACCATATTGAGCAGCGATGATTTGTCTGATAAAAGCGTGCATTTCTTGTGCTTGTTCTGGCGAAGCAGTTTCTCCTGTGCCAATCGCCCAAACAGGCTCATAAGCCAATACAATATTTTTCCAGTCTTGGGCAGTTAAATGGAATAATCCATTTTTTAATTGACTTTCTACCAAAGCAAAATGGGTGTTTTCTTTTCTTTCTTTTAATTCTTCACCAAAACAAAAAATGATTCTTAGTTTGTTTTTTAAGGCAGTGTTTACTTTTTCGGCTAAAATAGCATCGTTTTCAAAAAAGTACGCTCTTCTTTCAGAGTGTCCTAAGATTACAGTGTCAATTCCAATATCGGTTAACATACTAGCAGAAATTTCTCCGGTGTAGGCTCCGCTTTCTTTTTGATGTAAATTTTGGGCAGCTACGTGTATGTTGGTTCCTTTTAAAGCATCTAGAGCTAAGGCTAAGTTTACAAAAGTAGGCGCTACAATGATTTCAGCTTTGGTGTTTTTATCTGCTTGTGCAATTAAATCTTGTAATAAAGCTTTAGTTTCGCTGGCATTTTTATTCATTTTCCAATTTCCAGCTACAATTTGTTTTCTCATTTTAGTAAATATTTACAAGTTATTATTATCTGTTTTTTTGTTGCCCAAAAATAAAGGATTTAATTAAAAAGGCTTTAGTAAAAGGGGATTTTTTAGAGTTTTATTTTAGGGTCTAAATAGGCATAGATGAAATCAACTAATATGGTAATGATTACAAACACAAACGAGATGACTAAAACAGCACCCATGACTACGGGTAAGTCTAAATTATTTAAGGCTTCCACGATTTCTTTTCCTAAACCGTTCCATCCAAAAATATATTCAATAAAAACAGCACCTGCGAGCATAGAGGCAAACCAACCCGAAATAGCGGTAACCACAGGGTTAAGTGCATTTTTTAAAGCGTGTTTGTATATGATTTTAAAGTTGCTTAAGCCTTTGGCTCTGGCGGTTCTGATGTAATCTTGTTGCAATACTTCTAATAAAGAATTTCTCATTAATTGGGTAACTACTCCTAAGGGGCGTATGCCTAGTACAATGGTGGGTAAGATTAAGTTTTTCCAAGCGATGTAATGGCCTTCTCCAAAATCATCTACTTCGTATAAACTGCCATTCATGTTTAAGCCTGTATATTCATGAAGTATAAAACCAAAAATCCAAGCAAATAATATAGCCGCAAAAAAGGAAGGAATACTCATGCCTAAGGTGCTTAAAACAGCAATGAATCGATCCCAAAAAGAATCTTTATATAGGGCAGAAAATACGCCCAATACAATACCCACGATAATGGATAAAATAATGGCGGCTACCGATAGAATTAAAGTATTAGGTAATACATTTCCTATAACTTCGGATACTTTTTTACCATTTTTTTGAAAAGATTCTCTTAAGTAAGGTGTTTTTATTGCTATAGTAAAATCATCAGAGGCTAAAAGGGTAAAACCATTGTATTTATAGGAATCGTAATAGGTGTAATCGTTGGTATGGCTGCTGTGTATAGAAATCGGAGATAAATCATTCAAATAATAAAAATATTGGGTGGAAAAGGGTTGGTCAAATCCGTATTTTTTTTTGATGAGCGCTAATTGCTCTGGGTTTTCATTTTGATCCAACATCATACGCGCAGGATCACCTGGTAAAATCATAAACAAAAAAAAGATTACCGTAATAATACCCCATAGGGTAAACAAGGTATAAAGTAATTTTTTAAGTAGGTAGGATATCACTAGTTGGTTTTTTGTAAAGCGGTTGATTGATTTTGTTTACGCACCACAAAGGCTGAAATAAAAATACTGATTTCGTAAAGTATTAATATAGGAATGGAAACAATGATTTGACTGGCAATGTCTGGCGGAGTAATAATGGCAGCGATGATTAAAATTAAAATCAAGGCATATTTTCGGAAGGAACGTAAAATAGTAGGATTGACTAAGCCAATTTTGGTTAAAAAGTAAATGATAATGGGTAATTCAAATACGATTCCGCAAGAAAGTACCGAAGTGGCTACCAATTCCATGTAAGAACTTAAATCAAATTCATTCAATACCACTTCGCTAATTTGATAGGTACCTAAAAAGTTAATCGATAAAGGAGTGATAATGTAGTAGCCGAATAATACGCCTAAGAAAAATAAAAAGCTAGAGATAAAAATGAAGCTTTTGGCATATTTTTTTTCTTTTTCATACAACGCAGGACTAATAAAACGCCACAATTCCCACATAATGTAAGGGAAGGCTATAATAAAACCAAAGATTACCGAACTCCATAAATGTGTAGAAAATTGTCCAGACATGGTTCTACTTTGAATGGTGAAGGGTAATTCATCAATACACAAGCCTTCGTCTGTCATGTTAAAAAACATTGCTAAATCACATAAAGCCCTATAGGTTATAAAATCAGGATTTTTTGGGGCAAAAATAATATCATCAAAAATGATTTCTTTGGCAAAAAAGGCTACAAATCCAAAAATAACAACAGCGATGGTCATTCTAATAATGTGCTTGCGCAACACTTCTAAGTGACCCAAAAACGACATTTCTCCTGGATTTTTCATTATACGATGCCTTCTTTTAATAAATCATGTAAATGAATAATGCCTAAATATTTACCGTTGTCAGCAACTACTAATTGAGTAATGGCATATTGTTCTAAGATTTCCAAAGCCTCAATAGCCATAGTGTTGGATTGCACCGTTTTAGGGTTTACACTCATAATATCTTTAGCTTGTAAGGCAATAAAATCATCAGTTCGGTTTAACATTCTTCGAATGTCTCCATCGGTAATGATTCCTAATATTTTTTCATTTTCTATTACTGCGGTAACGCCTAATCTTTTTTCCGAGATTTCCATAATGGCTTTCTTAACACTGCAATCAGGGCTTACTTGTGGTTTTTTAGAATCGTCTAAAAAATCAGAAACTCTTAAAGACATGCGTTTGCCTAAAGTTCCACCCGGGTGGTATTTAGCAAAATCTTCGCCTTTAAAATCGCGTTTTTTCATTAAACAAACCGCCAAAGCATCGCCCATAACCAATTGAGCCGTAGTGCTGTTGGTTGGTGCTAAATTATTGGGGCAAGATTCTTTTTCCACGGTAGTGTTAATCACCAAATCAGATTCTTTACTTAAAAATGAATCCATATTACCCGTAATGGCAATAATGGGATTGCCAAAGTTTTTTAGAATTTGAATTAAAACTTTAATTTCTGGGCTGTTTCCGCTTTTAGAAATACAAACAATCACATCGTTTTGTTGCACCATGCCTAAATCTCCATGAATAGCCTCTGAAGCATGTAAAAATACCGATGGTGTTCCTGTGGAGTTTAAGGTGGCTACGATTTTTTGAGCAATGATGGCACTTTTTCCAATGCCAGAAACCACTAATCGTCCTTTTGATTGATAAATTAATTCGACCGCTTGGGCAAAATCTTCGTTGATAAAATGTTGAAGATGAGCAATAGAAGCACTCTCTGATTGAATGGTTTCTATAGCCGTGTTTAAAATATCTTGTGTTGTAATCAAATCGATGTTTATTTTTGTGTTGTTTTTTTAAGAAAAAAAAGTATCTTTAAGACTGCAAATTTAGATAAATACCATCAATAAATAATGAATTCTACGGAAATTGATTTACATAAAGAACTAAAAAAACACTTCGGGTTCAGTCAGTTTAAAGGACTGCAAGAGAAGGTAGTCAGAAGTATCATAGATGGCAATAATACCTTTGTAATTATGCCAACGGGCGGGGGGAAGTCACTGTGTTATCAGTTGCCTGCATTAGTGTTAGACGGTATGGCGATTGTGGTTTCGCCGTTAATTGCGTTAATGAAAAATCAAGTGGATTCCATTCGAAGTTTATCTTCAGAAAATGGAATAGCTCATGTGCTTAATTCTTCCTTAAACAAAACAGAAATCAATCAAGTTCATAAAGATATTGCTTCAGGCATCACCAAGTTGTTATATGTGGCTCCGGAATCTTTAATTAAAGAAGATAATATTACCTTTTTAAGAGGCATAAACATCTCTTTTGTGGCTATAGACGAAGCGCATTGTATTTCGGAATGGGGACACGACTTTAGACCCGAATACCGAAATTTAAAAAACACCATCAGACAATTAGGTAATGTACCCGTTATTGGTTTAACCGCAACGGCAACCCCAAAAGTGCAAGAGGATATTCTTAAGAATTTAGACATGCCCGATGCCGCCACTTTTAAAGCATCATTCAATAGGGCTAATTTATATTACGAAGTACGTACCAAAACCAAAAATATAGAGTCGGATATTATACGATTCGTTAAACAATATCAAGGAAAATCGGGCGTAATTTATTGCTTAAGTCGTAAAAAAGTAGACGAAATAGCAGAATTGTTACAGGTAAATGGTATTAAAACCGTCCCTTATCATGCAGGTTTAGACGCTAAAACCCGAGCGAAACACCAAGATATGTTTTTGATGGAAGATGTAGATGTAGTGGTGGCTACCATTGCTTTTGGTATGGGAATCGATAAACCCGATGTACGTTTTGTAATTCATCACGACATTCCTAAATCCTTAGAAAGTTATTACCAAGAAACCGGTAGAGCAGGACGAGACGGAGGAGAAGGTCATTGTTTGGCTTACTACGCTTATAAAGATATTGAAAAATTAGAAAAGTTTTTGTCTGGTAAACCTATTGCAGAACAGGAAATTGGATTTGCCTTATTACAAGAAGTAGTTGCGTATGCTGAAACTTCCATATCCAGAAGAAAATTTTTACTGCATTATTTTGGTGAAGAATTCGATGAGGTAAATGGAGAAGGAGCTGATATGGATGACAATGTTAGACATCCTAAAAAGAAAGTAGAAGCTCAAAAACAATTAAAATTAGTGTTACAATGCGTGGTAGATACCAAGCAGATGTACAAAATGAAAGAGGTTATTTATACTTTAATTGGTACCGTTAATGCGGTTATCAAATCTCATAAAGCGGATGCGTTAAGCATTTTTGGAAAAGGAAAAGATTTTGAAGATAAATATTGGAGGGCATTAATTCGTCAGGCTTTAGTTGCAGGATATTTATCTAAAGATATAGAAACCTACGGGGTGATTAAGATTACCGAAAAAGGATTGGATTATATTAAGAATCCAGTTTCTTTTATGATGTCCGAAGACCACGACCACGAAGAAAATGCCGATGAAGATATTATTTCTGCAGGAAAATCATCGGGCTCGTCAGATGAAGTTTTAGTAGGCATGCTTAAAGAACTCAGAAAAAAAGTAGCCAAAAAACAGGCTGTGCCACCATTTGTGGTTTTTCAAGATCCTTCTTTAGAAGATATGGCACTTAAATATCCTATAACCATAGACGAATTAAGCAACGTACATGGAGTAGGAGAAGGTAAAGCTAAAAAGTTTGGTTCGGAATTCGTGGCTTTAATTGCCCGATATGTAGAAGACAACGATATCATAAGACCCGATGATTTGGTGGTAAAATCAACAGGAGCCAATTCGGGATTAAAATTATTCATTATTCAAAGTATTGACAGAAAATTATCCTTGCCAGACATTGCTAAAACCAAAGGTTTGTCTATGGATGATTTGATTAAAGAAATGGAAAATATTGTGTATTCAGGTACCAAGTTGAATATTAAATATTGGTTAGATGAAATGTTGGACGAAGAACAACAAGAAGAAATTCATCAATATTTTATGGAAGCCGAAACGGATGACATTGTAGTTGCGGTAAAAGAATTCGATGGAGATTATGAATTTGACGAAATTCGACTCATGCGTATCAATTTCATTAGTATGGTAGGGAACTAAAAGTAAAAAGCCTCGCAAATGCGAGGCTTTTTTTATGTTCAGAAAATCATTAATTACTTAATAATTAATTTTTTAGCACCTCCGTTAGTTGCATCTTTTAAAATATACAAACCAGGAGTTAAATTTTCTTTAATATCTGCAGATTCATTTACAGTATACGTTTGAATTAATTTACCAGTTAAATCTAACAATTGCACGCTAACTGGTTTTTCAGAAGTGATTTTAAATTCTCCAGTACTTGGATTAGGAGATACGTTAAATTGAGCTTGAGGTGCTTGGTTGAAATCAGCAATTCCTAAACCACCATCTAACGCCATTCTAAATACGCCTCCGGTCTCGGTGCATACAAAAATATAATTACCTACTAATGTGCTACTGGTAATTGCGCCTCCTGTAACTCCATTTAGGGTAATATCGTCAATTTGAAAGTTTTGTAAATTTATTTTTGTTCCTATACTTTTACCAAAAAAGTACGAATTATAAGTGGTCATATCGGTAAAAACAGTACGGTAGTCACCTGTTGGTTTTATAGGTGCAAATACCTGATTGTCTTTATTGAAAAAATAAAGCCCATTTTCGGTAAGGGTAAAAAGACCGATTTGATTAATTCTGATTGGACTTGCAAAACCAGGGTTAAATGCTTCAAAAGTTTTACCAAAATCTAAGGTGCGATACACCCCATTATCAGTTGCTACTACCGTTACTTCATCTCCGTTTGCATCTTCTAAAAAAGAAATGTAATTGATGTTTAATCCACCGCCAGTTAATCCAGTTGATTGAGAATAACCTTGATTATTAGGATTATAAAAAATACCGCCACCATTTGTGCCTATAAAAAGAACTTCTGGATTTTCTTCTTTTAGCCAGTTTTTAATGTTTTGATTAGCAAGTGAAGTTACAGGTACGTTGCTTAATGGTTTACCGTGTTCATAATAACTAAACATGGATTGCCCGGTAATCGATAAAAAAGAACCACCACCTGCAGCCATTTTTGTGCCAGCGCCATACACTTCATTAAAATTATAATTAGGCAATTTGCTGTTAAACTTCCAACTCACCCATGAGTCTCCGTTATTTACCGAATAATAAAGGCCTTTATCCTTAACTGCAGTAACTAAGGTGTCATTTAAGTTGGCTACTCCACGCGTAGTGGTGGCTGGTAATCCGCTATTTACGGCAGTCCATTGAGCAGAAGCCGTATTAGCTATTAAAGCAATTACGCTTACCATAGCTAGTGTGGTCATTTTTTTAATCATGTGGTAAAGTTTTAGGTTTTTAGATTTTTTTAAGTGATTTGCTAAAGTAAAAAAATATTAACCATTCTTTAATTCTTTATTCAAACTATTGTTTCGATGATGCTAAGTTTTAGTTTAAATAAAAAAAAGATGCTATCTAGACTTTTAGACAGCATCTTTTTAAGATTAAATTCAAGATAAATTACTTAATAATTAATTTTTTAGCTCCTCCGTTAGTCGCATCTTTTAAGATGTATAAACCAGGGGTTAAGTTTTCTTTAATATCTGCAGACTCATTCACAGAATACGTTTGAATTAATTTACCAGTTAAATCTAACAATTGAACGCTAACTGGTTTTTCAGAAGTGATTTTAAATTCACCAGTACTTGGATTAGGTGATACGGTAAATTGAGCTTCAGGTGCTTGATTAAAATCAGCAATTCCTAAACCGCCATCTAACGCCATTCTGAATACGCCTCCTGTTTCAGTTGAAACAAATAAATAATTACCGATTATAGTTGTTCCTATTATATTACTACTGTCTGTAATTCCGTTTAAGGACAATTCAGTCATTTCAAATGTTACATAAAAGTCCAATTCTGTACCCGCATTTTTTCCGAAGAAATATACTTTTCCATTTGAAGGACTAAAAACATAAGCTTTATAATCACTTATATTCTTTGTTCTAGATTCTCCTGTATTTGTTAATTCAACAAAAGAACCAATTGTATTATTGTTTATGTAAACACCTCTTTCTGTTAAAGTGAATAGTCCCGACATTCTATTAATTCTTAGAGGAGTAGCAAACCCTTGATTGTAAGCGGAAAATGTTTTTCCATTATCCGAAGAGCGGAATACTCCCTTATCAGTTCCTACAAAAGTATATTGATTATCGTCACCAGCTATTTGTAAAGCATTAATTTTTTCCTGAGTTATGCCTGTACTTTTTGTAAAAGTACCCGAAGAATTAGATTTGTAATGTACCCCACCGTTTGTGGCGACAATCATAATGTCTTCACCGTCATTTTTTGACCAGGCATTTACAATTGCGCTACTTCCTGTTAATCCAGGCAAAGGCACAATCGATAACGAATTTTGGTTACTGCCTTGATCTTCATAAACAGCAAATAAGTTATCTCCTGTAACTGAAAAATAGACACTTCCCTCGCCAGACATATCAAACTCATTACCAACGAATGAAGTATAATTGGTATTGGGTAATTCGCTACTTCTTGCCCATTTTTGCCATGTATCTCCGTTATTATTAGAAGTATAAATACCATGTCCTTTAATGGCGGTATATAAGACTCCGTTTACATTAGCAACACCTTTTGATGTTGTAGCAGGCAATCCATTGTTTACGGCTGTCCATTGAGCAGAAACCGTATCAGCCATTAAAGCAAATACGCTTACCATAGCTAGTGTGGTAATTTTTTTAATCATGAGGTAAAGTTTTAGATTTTTTTTGTGATTTGCTAAAATAAAAAAAAATGTAAAAAAAAGCCTTAAACAATGTTTAATTTTCGGTCAAATTCGCTTGATAAGCTCCTAAATCGGCAGGTAAAGTTCTAAGAATTCCTAATAAATCGTTTGGAATTGTGATAGAAATGTTTTCGTTCGCTAACCCTATAGCCCCAGAATTTTTGCCAATAATTAAGTTGTTTTTACTGGTGTCTTTAAATTCAGGATTTTTATTAAGCACTATTTGATTCATAATTAAAGGATTGCTAAAATCATACAATAGATTGTTTTTATACTCCTTTAAAACATCATTAAAACGAATTAAACAATTACTAAATACATAACTGAAAGTTTCGGAATCATTTTTATCAAGATTGATTTCTAGTTGTCCATTGCCGTATACAATACAATTGTCGAATTGTGCTTTTTGTAGCGGATAAGTTTTTTGATTCAATTGATTGGAAAGATGTAAAGTTCGTCCTTTTCTATTTCCTGCAGACCAATAATTGGTAATCGTGGCGTGTTTAAAATGATAGCTGCCTCCAAAAAGAGCTAAACTGGATTGACCTGCGTTATGCACAACCGTATTTTCGGAATTTATAAAGGCGTTTAACCCAAAAATTCCAAAGTTGGAATGATTATAAATCTGTACATTTTTTAAATTTAAAGCATTGTTTTGCTGGGCTTCGGTTCTAATGCCAATGGTTCCATTTTTAATGGTGGTGTGTTCAAAAATATTATTAGTGCTATTGGGTTTTAACCAAATCGTTCCCCATTGACCTGTAACAAAATCATATAAAGATTGTAGTTTGTCGCCTTCAAAAATAATTTCATTTTCTAACGCTTTAGTGGTAGATAATGCGCCTTTGGCTTGAATACTAGCGTTGTCGGATATCAATAATCCAGAATTGTTATGAAAGTGGATTCTTGCCCCTGCAGTTATGTTGAGTATTTTACTATCGGGAACTACCGCGTAACCATAAACTACATAAGGCTTTTGATTGTTCCAATTGAGTTGGTCGTCTTGTAAAACAAAACCTTGAGTTCGGTTTTCGTTGCCTTCTTCATCGGTATTTAAAACTACGGTTTCAATATTACCTTGGTCGTCTTTACTAGGATATAAAAAAACAGCATCTTTCACTAAAGTAACTAATTCTACTTTTTGTTGGTTACTTCCGTTGTCAAATTCAATTCTATCGGTATATAAAAAGCTATTTTCGGTAGCGGCTAATTGATCGTAATCAATAGTGGTTTCCACAAAAATAAATAAGCTGTCTTGAGCTAACAGTTCTACATTTTTAAAGGTTTTTCCGGGTTTACCATCCACCATTAATCGGTATTGTGAATCATTGCCCTTTCCTAATTTAATTTCAGGTATATGGAGGTCTTTTTTACTTCGATTATATACTTTTAAGGTGTAGGTAGCCGAACCAATATTGGTAAAAGTAGTGTCTAAATAAACGGTGTCTTTAGAAAAAGATAAATTTCCGCTACTGGGTACAGTCTCAAAATCATTTCTGCAACTGCTACAAAAAATAAGAGTTATAATAAATGCAACAAAAGATAATCTATACATGGAAAAACATTTTCGTAAAAATAAATTTTTAATTGGTTTGCAAAACAAATTATAACAATTACTTGTAAGCTGTTTACTTTAGAATCCGCGGTATTTTTCTATTTTTACAACAAATCCAATTTTTATGGCCTTTAATAAAGAGAGCGTTTTAAAACAATTAAATGACGTTTGTAAAAATACTTTAATGGAAACACTTTCCATTGAATATATAGATGCTGGGGAAGATTTTTTAACAGCTAAAATGCCCGTGAATCCTAAAGTGCATCAACCTGCGGGTATTTTGCATGGCGGTGCCACTGTGGCTTTGGCAGAAAGTGTAGGCAGTGCGGCTTCTAGAATGGTGGTGGAATCTAATCAACAAGTTCGAGGGATTGAAATTGCAGCGAATCATGTAAAAAGTATTCAAGAAGGATGGGTTTTTGCCACTGCTAAAATTGTTCACAAAGGCAGAACGACTCATCTGTGGGAAATTAGGATTACCGATGAAAAAGGTCAATTAATTTCTTTGTGTAAATTAACCAATATCGTGTTAAGCGCTAAATAACTTAGGTATGCAAGAAATACGTTCCAAAATACAAGTGCAACGCGAATTAAATCTGCCTTTTGTGATTTATAAAAAACCGAATCAACAAAAGGTGGTGGGGTATTTTCAGCAAAATGATCATTTGTATTTTGTGAAGAATTTTTCCGAGAAAGGATTTATTATGGCACCTTTTGACAATTTAGAAGGTATTGTTTTGTTTCCAGAAAAAGAATCTGAAATTATTCAAGAAGAGATTTTAGAATCTAAAAATGAACAAGAAATTTTTTCTGAATTAGTTCCAGAAACTTCCAAAGTAGCTCAATTAGATTTTGAATTATTAGTTAAGAAAAGTTTAGAAGCTATTAAAAAAGGAATCTTACTAAAAGTGGTGGTTTCCCGAAAAGAAAAAGTAGTTTTAGACCAAGTAAACGAAATCTTGCTTTTTGAAAAAATGGTCAGTTTATATGCTAATGCGTTTGTATATTGTTGGTTTCATCCAAAAGTAGGTCTGTGGATGGGCGCCTCACCAGAACGATTGATAGAAGTGAAAGGGAAGCACTTTCATTCCGTGTCTTTAGCAGGAACCAGAGCCTTGGATGATTCTACTCAAGAATGGCAACAAAAAGAAAAAGAAGAACAAAAATTTGTTACCGACTATATTTTAGATAATTTAAAAAACATTACTACTCAGGTAGAAGTTTCTAGTCCATACACCACAAAAGCAGGGAATTTATTGCATATCAAAACCGATATAGAAGGGGAGTTAACTCAAGAATCGGATTTAAAGCAAATTGTCAAAGTGTTGCATCCTACACCCGCAGTTTGTGGATTACCCAAATGGTTGGCAAAGGATTTTATTTTAGAAAATGAAATTCACGACCGAGAGTTTTATACGGGTTTTTTAGGCGAATTAAATAAAGATTTTACACAAGACAATCCAGATACTACCGATTTATATGTGAATTTAAGATGCATGAAAATTAAAAATCAAGAAGCTTCGTTGTATATGGGTTGTGGAATTACCCAAAATAGTATTCCAGAAAAAGAATATGCCGAAACGGTTAATAAATCTCACACCATGAAAGCGGTTATACAAGCTTGTAAAGCATAAAATATATGAAAATAGATATACTAGCCTTTGGAGCGCATCCAGACGATGTAGAATTAGGATGTGCCGCCACCCTAGCTAAAGAAATTAGTTTAGGAAAAAAAGTAGGGATTATAGATTTAACTCGAGGAGAATTAGGTACTCGTGGTACTGCTGTAATCAGAGACCAAGAAGCTCAAAAATCAGCCGAAATATTAGGGATTTCTTTTCGTGAGAATCTACAATTCAGAGATGGTTTTTTTGTAAATGATGAAAAACACCAGTTGGCGGTTATTCAAAAAATAAGACAATATCAACCCGATATAGTATTGTGTAATGTGGTAAAAGACCGCCATATTGATCATGGAAAGGGGAGTAGTTTGGTTTCAGACGCTTGTTTTTTGTCGGGATTAACCAAAATAGAAACGGAATTAAATGGTGAAAAGCAGATGGCATGGCGACCAAAAATAGTATATCATTACCAACAATGGAATCTACAAATCCCTGATTTTGTAGTAGATGTAACGGGTTTTATGGATAAAAAGATGACTTCTGTTTTGGCGTATAAGTCTCAGTTTTACAATGAAAATAATCAAGAGCCCGAAACACCCATTACTTCCAAGAATTTTTTAGACAGCATCACTTACAGAGCCCAAGATTTAGGTAGAATCATAGGAGTAGATTACGCCGAAGGCTTTACTGTAGAACGATTTATAGGGGTAAAAAGTTTAGAAGATTTGATTTAATTTTTTTAAAGAATCAACTTGCATTTTTAAAAGTAAGTAATATATTTGCACCCATATTACACGGTGGTTGTAGCTCAGCTGGTTAGAGTATCGGTTTGTGGTGCCGAGGGTCGNNCGGTTCGAACCCGGTCATCCACCCAAAAGCTTCTCTGAAAAGAGGAGCTTTTTTTGTTTTTATAACTATTAGCCAAAAGGCATTAGTTTTAGTAAATGCGGTGATTAAGAGAATATCATTAACAATTCATAATTCACCATTCATAATTCACCATTCATAATTCACCATTCATAATTCACAACTCACCATTAACTAATATAATTCCAAATCGTTTTGTCTTTCGCCAATGCCAAAAAAGATTTCTTGAGTTGTTCGTGTTCTATTTTAGAAAGTTCAGGGTCGTCTTTTAAAATTTTAATGGCATGATAACGAGCTTGTTGCAGAATGTCTCGGTCTTTTACTAAATCCGCAATGCGTAAATTTAAAATACCACTTTGTTGGGTTCCCATTAAATCCCCTGGTCCTCTTAATTTTAAATCTACTTCGGATATTTCAAAACCATCATTGGTGCGGGTCATGGTTTCCATTCGGGTTTTGCCTTCGTTACTGAGTTTGTGCCCAGTCATTAAAATACAATAGCTTTGTTCTGCTCCGCGACCTACACGCCCCCGCAACTGATGTAATTGGGATAGTCCAAAACGCTCGGCGCTTTCAATAATCATTACGCTGGCATTGGGCACATTAACCCCAACTTCAATGACTGTGGTAGCAATCAACAGTTGGGTTTCTCCTTTAATAAACCGTTGCATTTCAAATTCTTTGTCTTGTGGTTTCATTTGCCCATGAACGATGCTAATGGCGTAATGGGGTAAAGGGAATTCAGCCGATAACATTTCAAAACCTTCCATTAAATTTTTATAATCTAAAGTAGAAGATTCTTGAATTAAAGGATAAACTACATAAGCCTGTCTGCCTTTGGCAATTTCTTGTTTTACGAATTGCCAAACTTTTCCACGTTGGTTGTCGAATCGGTGAACGGTTTGTATGGGTTTGCGTCCAGGCGGCAGTTCGTCAATGACAGAAATATCCAAATCACCGTATAAACTCATGGCTAATGTTCTAGGAATAGGGGTAGCCGTCATGACTAAAACATGTGGTGGAATGTCGTTCTTTTTCCATAATCGCGAACGTTGTTCTACCCCAAATCGGTGTTGTTCATCTATAATGGCTAATCCTAAATTATGAAATTGTACTTTTTCTTCCAGCAGGGCATGAGTACCAATAATAATGGATAAAGAACCGTCTTCTAAGGCTTGGTGGATTAATTTTCTTTCGGCAGTTTTGGTAGAACCTGTTAGTAGTTTAATAGGAATGTTGAGTTCTTTGGCTAATTCACTAAGTCCATTAAAGTGTTGGGTAGCTAAAATCTCGGTAGGCGCCATTAAACAACTTTGGAATCCGTTGTCTAACGCCAACAGCATGCTCATTAAGGCTACAATGGTTTTTCCTGATCCTACGTCCCCTTGCAGTAAACGATTCATTTGGGCGTTGCTACCTAGGTCTTGACGAATTTCTTTGAGCACTCTTTTTTGTGCGTTGGTCAGTTCAAAAGGTAAATGATTTTGATAAAAGTCGTTAAAATATTGCCCTACTTTTTCAAATACAAAACCTTTGATTTTATTTTTTCGAACTAAATTTTTGGTGATTAATTGTAGTTGAATAAAAAATAATTCTTCAAATTTAAGTCGGAATTCAGCTTTGGCTAAAACGTCTAGATTTTTAGGAAAATGAATGCTGGCTAAAGCATTTTTTTTCGGCATCAGTTTGAGTTCATCCAATAAATAATCGGGTAGATTTTCTTCGAATAAATGATGGGTTTCTAAAAATACTTGATGGATGAATTTGTGAATGATTTTGTTGGTAATGCCTTTTTTTTGCAATTTTTCGGTGGACGGATACACGGGTTGCATACTAAGGCGTACGTTTTTTTCGTGTTCCGAAAGCAATTCCATTTCGGGGTGCGCCATGCTAAAGGTTTGTCCGAATAGGTTGCATTTTCCGAATACTACATAAGGCGTATTGAGTTTTATATTTTCTTTAATCCATTTTTGTCCTTGGAACCACACCAATTCCATTTCGCCAGTTTCATCTTCAAAAAGGGCGGTTAATCGATTGCCTTTAAAGTTTTTGGCACTTTCTATGGATTTAAGGTGGGTGATTTTTCCAATGATTTGTACATCGGCATTGGTGGATTGTAATTCGTTGATTTTGTAATAACGGGTTTTGTCGATGTAGCGATTCGGAAACAGGTGAATGAAGTCTTTAAAGAAATGAATGTTGAGTTCTTTTCTTAAGATTTCGCCCCGTTGTGGGCCAACGCCTTTTAGGTATTCAATGGGTGTATATAAGATTGAATTTTCCAACGCCCAAATGATTTTAATGTGATTTTTTAACCCGATCTAAATCTCGGTTAGTGTCTCGTTCTTTTAAGGTTTCGCGTTTGTCGTAATTCTTTTTACCGCGACAAAGTCCGATTTCTAATTTAGCTAGCCCTTTTTCGTTATTAAATAGCCGCAAAGGAATGATGGTTAGTCCTTTATTTTGTACGTCTTTGGCTAGTTTTTTAAGTTCTTTTTTGTTTAATAATAATTTTCTTTCACTTTTGGATTGGTGATTAAAATGGTTTCCAAAAGCGTATTCTTCTACCGACATATTAATTACGAACAATTCCAGTTCGTGGAATTCGCAAAACCCTTCGGCTATGGAGGCTTTTCCTAAACGAATAGACTTGATTTCGGTTCCGGTTAATACAATACCAGCCGTGTATTTGTCTAGGATTTCGTAGTCGAAACGCGCTCTTCGGTTAAGGATGTTAAAATTCTTTTGCATGGGGCAAAAATAGTCTTTTTGATTTTATAGTGGTGGATGATTAGGATTGTATTTTTTCGTTTAATTCGAACCATCTTGCTTCTTTTTGTTCGATTTTATTTAGAATACTTTTTAGCTCATTAGCTTTTTTGGCGATTTGCTCGTCGGTTAAAGTATTGCCGGCAAATAAATCTTCTATGGCTTGTTTTTGTTCTTCTAGATTTTTGATTTCGCGTTCTGTTTTTTGCAACTCTTTTTGTTCGTTAAAACTTAATCCTGCTTGGGCTTGATTTTCTTTCCAGTTGGTTTTTACGCCTTCGCTTTCTGTTTTTTCGGGTTCCGCACTGTCTTCGTAGGTTCTAAAATCGGAATAATTTCCTGGAAAATCTTCCACGACTCCTTCGCCTCTGAACACAAATAAGTGATCTACAATTTTGTCCATAAAATAGCGGTCGTGCGATACCACCAATAAGCATCCAGGATAATCTAACAAAAAATTTTCTAATACATTTAGGGTAACAATATCCAAATCGTTAGTGGGCTCATCAAGTATTAAAAAGTTTGGATTTTGGATGAGTACCGTACATAAATATAGTCGTTTTAATTCGCCTCCACTTAATTTTTCTACGTAATCGTATTGTTTTTTTCGGTCGAATAAAAATCGTTCTAATAACTGAGCGGCCGATATGGTTCTGCCTTTGGTTAAGGGAATGTATTCGCCAAATTCTTTAATAATATCAATGACTTTTTGTCCAGGTTTGGGCTGAATGCCGCTTTGGGTATAGTAGCCAATTTTTATGGTTTCGCCAACCACAACTTTACCGGAATCGGGGGCTAAGTTTTGGGTTAAAATATTTAGAAAGGTACTTTTTCCGGTTCCATTTTTCCCGATAATGCCGATGCGTTCACCTCGATTAAAAGCATAATCAAATCCATTCAATATGATTTTTTGGTTGTATTTTTTATAAACTTTATGCAGTTCTATGATTTTGCTTCCCATGCGCTCCATGTTGATTTCCAACTCTATTTGGTGTTCTTTTCTGCGTGAATGGGCTTTTTCTTGTATAACATAAAAGTCATCTTGACGAGATTTGGATTTGGTGGTTCGGGCCTTGGGTTGTCTGCGCATCCATTCCAATTCTTTGGTAAATAGATTTTTGGCTTTGTCCACACTGGCATTTTCCGAGGCGATTCGTTCTTCTTTTTTTTGTAAATAATAAGAGTAACTGCCTTTATAAGTATATAGTTTTCCGTTGTCTAATTCTACAATTTCGTTACACACACGTTCTAAGAAAAAACGGTCGTGGGTAACCATAAATAACGTAATATTTTCTTTGGCAAAGTAATTTTCTAACCATTCAATCATTTCTAAATCTAAATGGTTGGTAGGTTCGTCTAGGATTAATAAGTCGGGTTTGTTTAATAAGGCAATCGCTAAAGCAACACGCTTTTTTTGCCCACCAGATAGGTCTTTTACTTTTAAGCTTAAATCTTCTAGTTTAAGTTTAAAAAGGATTTGTTTGTATAATGTTTCAAAGTCCCAAGCTTGTGATTGTTCCATTTTTTCAAAAGCTTTTTGATAGGCTTCTTCATTTTCTGGATGCAATAAGGCTTTTTCGTATTCGGCAATGATTTTTAAGACTTCGTTGTCGGAACCTAAAATATTTTCTTCGATACTTAATTCAGAATCTAGTTTGGGCTCTTGAGAAAGAAAGGCCATTTTGATTTCTTTTCGTATTACAATTTGTCCGTTATCGGGCGTATCTTCCCCAGTAATGATTTTTAGTATAGAAGTTTTGCCTGTACCGTTTTTGGCTACAAAAGCTACTTTTTGTCCTTTGTTAATACCGAAAGATATGTTGTCGAATAAGACGCGTTCTCCGTAAGATTTGGAAATATTTTCAACTGATAGATAATTCACGATTTTTTTTGCGTAAAAATAGTGGCAAAATTTTAATTTTAAAGGTGATTAAATTTTAATATTCTAACAGTTCAATTATATTTGCCCAATATGACCTATAATATGATAAAAAAGATAGTCTTTCTTTTGATGTTTGCCTTAATGGTTTCTTCGTGTATTTCTACTAAAAAGCTAATTTATCTTCAGGAAAAAGATGGGGAAAAATTGGAAATCAAATTAAATCCATCCAATATTAAACCTTATCGATTACAATCTCAGGATATCATTAGCATTATGTTAAAAGCTCCTGATGAGAAAATCGTAGAGATGTTTAAAACCAATGCGACTAGCGGTGGAGAAAATCAGCAATCTTTGTATTTTAATGGTTTTACAGTGGATGACAAAGGAGAAATAAGAATTCCTGTTTTGGGAAAGGTAAAGGTGTTGGGAATGACGTTAGAAGAAGTACGTTTAGAATTAGAAAGATTACTGTTAAGGGATTATTTTAAAGCGGATGCTAACATTTTTGTGGATGTAAAATTACCTGGAGTGGTGTATACAATGAATGGTGAGATTAACAATCCTGGTCCTAATGTAGTTTATAAAGATAAAGTAACTATATTGGAGGCTGTTGCTAATTCAGGAGATATCTCAGTTACAGGAAATAGAAAAAACGTCATGATTATTAGACAGTATCCGCATGGAACTGAAATTCATTACATTGATTTAACTTCCATTGAGGCTATGAATTCCCCTTATTACTACATACAGCCTAATGATTATATTTATATTAAACCTTTAAAACAAAAAACATGGGGATTTGGTGTTGTAGGATCTGAGACTATGACTACACTATTTAGAGTAGTAACGATTACTGCTAGTATTTTATTATTATCAAACCGATTCTAGTATGTTAGATGCCAAAGATTTTAATTTTTTAGAGAATTCCAATTTTGACTTTCAGTCTTTTTTAAATAAACTACTTAGTTACTGGAAGTGGTTAATTGTGTCTTTTATAATCACTTTTACGACTGCTTATCAGGTAAATGTTCGAAAACAAAAAATTTATGGTTTAGATACAACTATTTCTGTTAAAGACGAAAATAATCCTTTTTTCACTTCCAATACCAGTTTGGTGTTTAATTGGGGAGGAGTTTCTGAAAAATTACATTCTTTGGTAAATACTTTAAAATCAAGAACATATAATGAGTTGGTTGTTGATGAATTGGAGTTTTATGTTCAGTACTTTAAGCAGGGTAAATATTATTTGATTGATTCTTATGGACAAACTCCTTTTAGGGTTGTTTTAGATAAGGAGAAAGGACAATTGGCTAATCACATGATTAGGGTTAAGGTAATTAATCAAGATGAGTTTGAAATCAAAATAGATTTTATTGAAGGTCAGAAATCGGTGCTGTATAGATATTCTGACAAAAGTAGTGTGCCTTATCAGTCTAAGTCACAAACTTTAATTAAGAGGTATAAATTTAATCAAAAAGTAAATTTACCTTTTTTAAATATAACTTTAGAGTCCACTCCAAATTATGTTGATTTTATTGGGCAGGAGTTCTTTATTCGATTTGATGATTTTGACAGTACGGTTTCTAAATATATGGGAGTTAATGCAGATGCAGATGATAAAGGGGGATCGATTATAAAATTATCGTTGTCAGGCACTAACAAAAACAGAATAGTTGATTATTTAAATAATACAGTTAGAATAGTTAGCGAACTTAACTTGCAACAAAAAAATCAATTTGCAACCAATACGATTCGATTTATAGATAGCACACTAATTAGTATGCAACAAGAAATGAAAAGTGCAGAGGATGAATTGAGTTCTTTTAGGAAAAATAATAAAATATTAGAAGACAAACCTTCCACTACATTTTTAATGGAAAAAATCAGAAGTTATGACATAGAAAAAGAAGCTATTGTTAGAAAAATCAGATATTATAATACGCTACAATCTTATTTAATTAATAAAAGTGATTATTCTAAGCTTCCTGCACCCACGGTTGTTGGGATTGAAGATCCTAATGTGGTGGGGAACATAGCACGATTAATTGCATTATCCATGGAACGTTCTAAAATGGAGTTTTCTGTTAAAAACGAATATGTTTACAGAGAATTTGACAGTCAAATGGAATCGATAAGACAGGTTTTATTAGAAAATATATCTTCTGCCAGAGCCTTGTTGCAATTTGATTTGGATACTGTAAATAATAAACTTAAAAGTGAGGAAACTTCAGTTTTTGAATTACCAGAACAACAACAAGAATTGATTAAAATTCAGCGTAGATATGATATTGGTAATGGGACCTATTTAATGTTTTTACAGAAAAAGAGTGAAGCAAAAATTGTTAAGGCAGCTAATTTGTCAGACATTCGTGTGATTGATAAGGCGAAAGACGTAGGGGGAGGCTTGATAGGGCCTAATACACAAGTAAATTATGTATTAGCTTTTTTTGTGGGATTGTTTAGTGTTTTATTTTTAGCCACGGTACTGATTTTACTGGATTCTAGAATTAGTAAGTCTGAAGAATTAGATCGATTAACCAAAATTCCTGTAATTGGAGTAATTGGAAAGAAAAAAGGAGAAAGTAATTTATCTGTATTTGAAAATCAAAAATCGGCTTTAGCAGAATCTTTTAGAGCGGTTCGTTCTTCTTTACATTTCTTATATAAACAAAATAGAGTTGGAGGTTCTAAAACATTAATGATTACTTCTTCGGTATCTGGTGAGGGGAAAACTTTTTGCTCGATTAATTTAGCAACTGTTTTTGCCTTAAGTGAAAAGAAAACCATCTTAGTGGGATTGGATTTGCGTAAACCAAAAATATTTGAAGATTTTGAGGTAAATAATAACATAGGAGTGGTTAATTATTTAGTAGGCGATTGTGAAATTGAAGATATTATACAAAATACACAGGTTCCCTTTTTAGACGTAATCACCGCGGGTCCTATTCCGCCTAATCCCGCGGAACTTTTGATGAGTGATTATTTAGAAAAGTTAATTTCTAAACTTAAAGAAGATTACGATTATATTATTTTAGATACTCCTCCTATTGGATTAGTTTCTGATGCTATGGAGTTGTCACGATTTGCAGACGCTTCTTTGTATGTGGTTAGGCAGGGAGTTACCGAAAAAGGAATGGTAAAGATTGTAGATGGAAAGTTTAAAAAAGGAGAATTACATAATATAAGTATCATTGGTAACGGTTTTGAAGCCAGAAGAAAGTATGGTTATGGCTACGGTTATGGCTATGGCTATGGTTACGGTTATGGTTACGGCGATAAATCGGGTTATTATTCAGAAAAGAAGAAAACCTTTTTTCAAAAAATAGTTTATAGATATTTTGGAGAATCAAAAAAACAATCATCTTAAATGAAAGTATTAATAACAGGGGGAGCAGGTTTTATAGGTTCTAATCTGTGCGACTACTTTATCGAAAAAGGAAATGAAATTGTTTGTTTAGATAATTTTTCAACGGGTCATTTCAAAAATATTCAACATCTTATAGAAAATCCTTTATTTACTTTAATCGAAGGTGATATTAGAAACCTAGAGGATTGTATAAAAGCAGTTCAAGGAGTTGATTATGTTTTACATCAAGCTGCATTAGGATCTGTTCCAAGATCCATTAACGATCCAAAAACAACCAATGATGTTAATGTTAGTGGGTTTTTAAATATGCTCATTGCATCCAGAGATGCCCAAGTTAAAAGATTTATATATGCAGCTAGTTCTTCAACTTATGGGGATTCCGAAAAATTACCTAAAGTTGAAGATGTTATAGGCAAACCGTTATCTCCTTATGCAGTAACTAAATATGTTAATGAGTTATATGCCGATGTTTTTAGTAAAACTTATGGAATTGAAGTAATTGGTTTAAGATATTTTAATGTTTTTGGAAGAAGGCAAGATCCCAACGGTGCCTATGCGGCAGTTATTCCAAAATTTGTTAGCAGTTTAATTAAAAAAGAAAGTCCAGTAATTAATGGCGATGGTAGTTATTCACGTGATTTTACTTATATTGATAACGTGATTCAGATTAATGAATTGGCTATAATTACTAAAAATAAAGAGGCTGTGAATACCGTTTATAATGTGGCTTTTGGGGAACAAACTTCTTTAAATGAATTAGTTTTTATTTTAAAAGATTTACTGAAAGAATTTAATCCAGAAATAAGTAAAATTCCTATATCTTATAAAGAAAATAGAGTAGGAGATATTCCTCATTCATTAGCTTCTATAGATAAAGCTAGAATTTTGTTAGGCTATGATCCTAACTATTCTGTAAAACAAGGACTTAAGGAAGCAATTGAATGGTATTGGAACAATTTGAATTAAATAAAAGCTAAGATTTAACAATATTTTATAAATTTGTCCGTTTTTAAAAACTAACTCAACTATAATAATTTGGATAAGATTGCTGTAATAGGATTAGGATATGTAGGTTTGCCTTTAGCGAGATTGTTTGCGACCCAATATCCTGTCGTTGGATTTGATATTAATACCAATAGGATTAATGAATTAAGAGCAGGAAAAGACTCTACATTAGAAGTAGAAGAAGCATTGCTTCAGCAAGTTTTGGTAAAAGAACAGTCCGTAACTTTTGGATTATATTGTTCTGCTGATGTCGAAGATTTAAAAAATTGTAATTATTTTATTATTACTGTTCCTACACCTGTAGATAAAAATAACAGACCTGATTTTACACCTCTTGAAAAGGCTAGCCAAATGGTAGGCAAGGTACTTAAAAAAGGAGATGTAGTTATTTACGAATCTACGGTTTATCCAGGAGCTACTGAAGAGGTTTGTGTGCCTATACTTGAAAAGATCAGTGGACTAATATTTAATCAAGATTTTTTTGCGGGCTATTCCCCAGAAAGAATAAATCCTGGCGATAAAGAACATACCGTAGATAAAATCTTAAAAGTAACATCGGGTTCCACTCCCGAGATCGGACTCAAAGTCAATCAACTGTATCAATCCGTAATTACCGCTGGAACTTATTTAGCTTCTTCTATAAAAGTAGCTGAAGCCGCAAAAGTTATTGAAAATTCACAAAGAGATATTAATATAGCTTTCGTTAATGAGCTTTCAAAAATATTTAATTTGTTGGGAATTGATACTCAAGAAGTTTTAAAAGCTGCAGGTACTAAATGGAATTTTTTACCTTTTAAGCCAGGCTTAGTTGGAGGTCATTGTATAGGTGTAGATCCTTATTATTTAGCACAAAAAGCACAAGAAGTAGGTTATCATCCAGAAATTATACTGTCAGGAAGAAGATTAAATGATACGATGGGTGAATATGTGGCTTCTCAAGTGGTGAAATTAATGATTAAAAAAGGTGTTCAAATCAAGCATGCAAAAGTATTGGTTTTAGGAATTACTTTTAAAGAGAACTGCCCAGATGTAAGAAACTCTAAGGTTGTTGATGTAGTTAAAGCCTTAAAGGATTATGATTTAGAGGTGAGTGTTTTTGATCCTATGGCAAAATCGTCAGAAGTTGAACATGAGTACGGAATAACATTATTGCCTCAAATTTCATCAGTTTTTTATGATGCTGTTGTTTTATCAGTTGCCCATAAAGAGTTTGAAAAAATTAATTATAAAGAAATTTTACATACTAAAGGAGTTTTATACGATGTAAAGGGGATTTTAGATCAAAAAATAATAGACGGAAGATTATAATCATAAATATTTAAACCATTTAAAATTAGTTATAATGCAAATAAAAAACATTTGTTGTATAGGAGCGGGTTACGTAGGAGGGCCAACCATGGCAGTTATTGCTCAAAAATGCCCACACATAAAAGTGACCGTTGTAGATTTAAATGAACAAAGAATTGCGGCATGGAATGATGCGGATGTTAACAATATACCAGTTTACGAACCAGGTTTAGGAGCCGTAGTTGCAGAATCAAGAGGAAGAAATTTGTTTTTTTCCACTGAAGTAGATAAAGCAATTGATGAAGCAGATATGATTTTTATTTCTGTAAATACCCCTACCAAAACTTATGGATCAGGAAAAGGTATGGCTGCAGACTTAAAGTACATTGAGTTATGTGCTAGACAAATTGCCAGAGTTGCTAAAACAGACAAAATAGTTGTTGAAAAATCAACTTTACCAGTAAGAACTGCCGAAGCCGTAAAAAATATTTTAGACCATACAGGTAACGGAGTTAAATATCAAATTTTATCGAATCCAGAATTTTTAGCCGAAGGAACAGCTGTGGAAGATTTACACGCTCCCGATAGGGTTTTGATAGGTGGCGATACTACTCCAGAAGGACAAGCTGCTATTCAATCTTTAGTAGAGGTATATGCAAATTGGGTTCCTAAAGAAAGAATTTTGACTACCAATTTATGGTCTTCAGAATTATCTAAATTAACGGCAAATGCCTTTTTAGCACAAAGAGTTTCTTCAATAAATGCATTATCAGAATTATGTGAAAAAACAGGTGCTGATGTAAATGAAGTGGCCAGAGCGATTGGTATGGATAGCCGTATTGGTTCAAAATTCTTAAAATCTTCAGTAGGTTTCGGAGGTTCTTGTTTTCAAAAAGATATTTTAAACTTAGTTTATATTGCTAAGTCTTATGGATTAAATGAAGTGGCAGATTATTGGGAACAAGTAATTATTATGAATGACCATCAAAAACGTAGATTCGCTAATAATATTGTGAAAACACTATATAATACCGTTTCTGGTAAAAAGATTGCGTTTTTAGGTTGGGCATTTAAAAAAGATACTAACGACACGCGTGAATCTGCGGCCATTTATGTAGCCGATGATTTAGTGAACGAACAAGCACATATTGCAGTTTATGATCCTAAAGTTCCTGCCAAGCAAGTGTATGGGGATTTGGATTATTTAGAAACCAGAACATCAGAAGCCAATAAAAAGTTTGTCTCTGTTGTTAACGATCCTTATGATGCCTTAAAAGGTTGTCATGGAATTGCTGTTTTAACAGAATGGGATGAATTTAAGAACTACGATTGGCAAAAGATATACGATAATATGTATAAGCCAGCTTTTGTTTTTGATGGTAGAAACATTTTAGATGGTAAAAAATTAAAAGAAATCGGATTCGAATATCAAGGAATAGGATCTTAAGTATAAATCTAAACCAACATCAATGTCAAAAGTTGTTCATGTAGTTTTAACAGGAGGAGTAGGAAGTCGCTTATGGCCACTTTCCAGAAAATGCAGACCTAAGCAGTACTTAGATATTTTTTCGGGCTATTCACTTTTCGAACACACCATTAATAGAAATCGAAAAATTGCTCAAGAATTAATTGTAGTGGGCAATGTGGATAATATTGATTTATCTAAAAAATCATTGGTTAAGCTAGGTGTAGAAAATGCGATCAATATAGTTGAAGCAACCCCAAGAAATACTGCGGCTGCTATTGCCTTTGCTGCTTTTGCTGCCCATAAAGAAGATGTGTTAATCATCACTCCTTCTGATCACGTAATAAGCAATGAACAATTATACCTAGATTCCATGCAAAGTGCTGTAAATAAAGCTTTGGAAGGAAACGTCGTTACTTTTGGGATTAAACCAACCAGACCAGAAACAGGTTATGGTTATATAGAGTTTGAACAAGATAATGTACTTTCTTTCAGAGAAAAACCAGACGTTAAAACTGCCGAAGAATTTATAAATAAAGGCAATTTTTACTGGAACAGTGGTATGTTTTGCTTTAAAGCAGGAGTGTTTTTGGAAGAACTTGAAAAATATGAACCAGAAGTATTTCAAGCTTCGTTAAATGTTTGGAATCAAAGTAATGGCGGAAATTTAGATTTAGAATTATCTTTAAAAATTCCTTCTATAAGTGTGGATTATGCCGTTATGGAAAGAAGTAAAAAAATAAAAGTAGTTGCTTCTCATTTTGAATGGTCTGATTTAGGTTCTTTTGAATCGGTATACGATTATTTAGTAGAAACTGGATATCCAACCGACGAAAAAGGAAATATGGTTTTAGGAACAACCTTACATACCTCTTTTTTAGGATTAGAAAAATGCATTTTGGTTTATACGGATGATGCTTTAATGGTGCTAAAAAAAGAAAAATCACAGGAAGTGAAAAATATCTATCAACAATTAGAATCTACACAATCAAAATTATTATAAAATATGGAACATGATATCAGACCTTGGGGAGAATATTGGGTATTGGAAGACGCTCCAACACATAAAGTAAAAAGAATTTTAGTTTATCCAGGCGGTAGACTTTCTTATCAATACCACCACAAACGTGCCGAGGTTTGGACTATGGTTTCAGGAGTGGGTAGAATTACACTTGATGGTGAAATTAAAGACTATAAAGTAGGGGAAACCGCTATTATTCCATTAGGAGCAAAGCATCGTATAGAAAATCCATTTAAAGAACCTTTGGTTTTTGTAGAGGTTCAACATGGCACTTATTTCGGAGAAGATGATATTGTTCGAATCGAAGATGACTATCAACGTTCTTAATTAAATTTTAAAGTAATGATTTCCACAAATTCAAATATATATATTGCAGGACATAAAGGCATGGTGGGTAGTGCCATATGGAGAGCTTTAAAAAATAAGGGTTATACCAAATTGATTGGTTTAAGCAGTCGTGAATTGGATTTAAAAAATCAAGTAGCTGTAAGTGACTTTTTTAAGATTCATAAACCCGATGTGGTTATTGATGCCGCAGCAAGAGTTGGCGGAATTTTAGCCAACAATAATTATCCATATCAGTTTTTGATGGATAATATGTTAATACAAAATAATTTGATAGAAGCTTCTTTAAAAGTAGATGTAAAAAAATTCATCTTTTTAGGTAGTTCTTGTATTTATCCTAAGTTAGCTCCACAACCTTTACAAGAAGATTGTTTATTAACCGATTCATTAGAACCTACCAATGAATGGTACGCATTAGCTAAAATCACAGGAGTTAAATCTTGCCAAGCCATTAGAAAACAATTTAATAAAGATTATTTTAGTTTGATGCCTACCAATTTATATGGTTCATTTGATAATTTTGATTTAAATACTTCTCATGTATTGCCTGCAATGATTCGTAAATTTCATGAAGCAGTACAAAACAATCATGCACCTGTTACGCTTTGGGGCAGTGGTACTCCTATGAGAGAGTTTTTATATGTAGATGATATGGCTGATGCAGTGGTATTTGCTTTAGAAAATGATATGCCGGAGTATCTGTATAATGTAGGTACAGGCGTGGATATTACCATTAAGGAATTAGCAGAAACGATTAAAAAAATAACTGGACATCAAGGAGAAATCATTTGGGATTCTACAAAACCAGACGGTACACCCAGAAAATTAATGGATGTTTCTAAAATGAAGGGTTTAGGCTGGCAATATAAAATCGATTTAGAAGAAGGTATTAAGCTAACTTACGATTGGTATATCAATAACGTTGAAACTGCAAAAAAAGTAACAATTGATTAATAAAAACATAACTAAGAAACTATAATGAAAACAGCTCTAATCACAGGAATCACAGGTCAAGATGGTTCATATTTAGCCGAATTATTACTATCTAAAGGATATGTGGTACATGGTATCAAGAGAAGATCGTCTTTGTTTAACACAGATCGTATTGATCATTTGTACCAAGATCCACATGTAGATAATCAGAAGTTAGTGTTACATTATGGTGACTTAACCGATTCTATGAATTTGACAAGAATCATCCAAGAAACACAACCAGATGAAATTTACAATCTAGGAGCTATGTCTCACGTAAAAGTATCGTTTGATTCTCCGGAATATGTAGGCAATGTAGATGGATTAGGAACCTTACGCATCTTAGAAGCGGTTCGATTATTAGGATTAACTAAGAAAACTAGAATTTATCAAGCCTCTACTTCTGAATTGTATGGAGGAATGGAAGAAAATAAAAATGAAAGAGGTTTTTACGATGAAAATTCACCGTTTTATCCTCGTTCACCTTATGGTGTAGCTAAAATCTACGGATTTTGGATTACCAAAAACTATAGAGAAGCATACGACATGTATGCTTGTAATGGAATCTTATTCAATCATGAATCACCAAGAAGAGGAGAAACTTTCGTAACCCGAAAAATTACTCGTGGGGTAGCCAAAATTGCTTTAGGATTACAAGACAGACTTTACATGGGTAATCTAGATTCACTTAGAGACTGGGGTCATGCTAAGGATTATGTAGAAGCGATGTGGAGAATTTTACAGCAAGATACTCCAGAGGATTACGTGATTGCCACAGGGGTAACTACAAAAGTTAGAGATTTTATTAAAATGTCTTTTGCCGAAGTTGGATTTAACTTACGTTTTGAAGGAGAAGGAGTAGATGAATTAGGGATTTTAGATTCATTTAATGAAGAAGTAGTTAATAATACATTAGCAGGACACGAAATAAAAGCTAAAATTGGAGATGTTTTAGTAAAAATTGATCCTAGATATTTTAGACCAACAGAAGTAGATTTACTATTAGGAGATCCAACAAAATCGAAAACTAAATTAGGTTGGAAACCTCAATATGATTTAGCAGGATTGGTAGAAGAAATGGTTGCCTCGGATTTAGCGATTTTCAAAAAGGACATTCATTTGTTGAAAGCAGGTCATACAATATTAAGACAAGAAGAATAAACAATATGAAAATATTAGTAACTGGAGCAGCTGGTTTTATTGGATTTCATTTATCTGATAAACTAATCAATAAAGGCTATGAGGTTGTTGGCTTAGATAATATCAACGATTATTATATTCAACAATTAAAATATGATAGATTAAAAGAGTTAGGCATTCATGAAATCGTTGAAGGAAAAGTTCAATATCAATCTGATAGTAAACCGTTTACTTTTATAAAAGGCGATTTAGAAGATGTATCACTTTGGGAAAACTACATAAAGCCATTAGGAATAACTCATATCATTCATTTAGCCGCACAAGCAGGGGTTAGATATAGTTTAGAAAATCCAAGAGCTTATATTTCTTCAAATATTAGTGGTTTTTTAAATGTACTAGAATTTTGTCGCGAGCAAAAAATCAATCATTTGATTTATGCGAGTAGCTCTTCAGTATATGGTATGAATTCACAACAACCATTTTCTGAAAGCGAAAGATGTGATCAACCGGTTAGTTTATATGCCGCTACCAAGCGTGCTAACGAAATGATGGCATTTACTTACCATCATTTATATGGAATTAATTCCATGGGACTAAGATTTTTCACGGTTTATGGACCTTGGGGAAGACCAGATATGGCCCCCATTTTATTTACCAAAGCAGCTTACGAAGGTAAAGCCATAAAAGTATTTAATCATGGAAATCAAAGTCGTGATTTTACTTATATCGACGATATTGTTAATGGAATTATTTCTATTTACGAGAAAAAAGAAGAAGTGGTAAAAGGTGCTCCAGTATGTAATATTGGTAATGGTAGCCCAGTTGATTTAATGGGATTTATACGTGCCATTGAAAAAGAAACAGGTATTGAATTGAAAAAAGAATATACCGATGCGCAACCTGGCGATGTAGCCATAACTTTTGCGGATACTTCAAAATTATCAAAAGAGGTAAATTATAATCCATCAGTGAACATTTCAGAAGGAGTTAAAAAGTTTATCGATTGGTATAAAACATATAACAAAATAAAATAGTCCAACTACACAACTTAAATCAAAACAATGAACTACAACAGTAAAGTAATAGTCGAAAAATCTCGTTTAGAAGGAGTAGTAAAAATAAGTGGAGCAAAAAATAGTTCTTTACGTCTGTTGGCGGCTTCTTTACTTACCGAAGAAACGGTAGAATTATCCAATTTTCCTAATGGATTACTAGATGTTAAAATACATTTAGATATGCTAGAAGTATTAGGTAAGAAGTACGAAGCTAAAGGAGATTATGTTAAAATTACTGAAGTAGCCGGAAATTCTATCACTACATTAAAGTGGGATGAACGCTCTATAAGAAATACTTTATTGATTTTAGGTGCATTAACTGCCCGTTTCGGAGAAGGTCGTGTTCCATTACCCGGAGGTTGTAAATTAGGGGAACGTAAGTATGATTTGCACGTGATGTTATTAGAAAGATTAGGTGCAAAAGTTTGGGAAGAAGATGATTATTTATGTGCAAAAAGTGACGGTAGATTAGTAGGTACTGACATATTTTTATCAATGCGTTCTACAGGAGCAACTGAAAATGCTATCATTTGCGGAAGTTTAGCTAAAGGAACTACAACGGTTTGGAATCCACACATTAGACCAGAAATATTAGATTTAATTGACATGCTTCGAAAAATGGGAGCAAAAATCGAAGTTTTCGGACAAAAATGTATTCAAATCACCGGATGTGAAAATTTAGTAGGAGTTAAGCACAGTGTAATTCCGGATAATATGGAAGCTTTAACATGGGCTATTGGTTCTGTAATTACTGGTGGTGATGTTGAAATTTTAGATTTTCCTTATGAACACTTAGAAATTCCTTTAGTGTATTTACGTGAAAGCGGGATGAAGTTATATAGAGGAGACAATAGTTTATTAGTTCGTGGAGGAAATGCTTACCCAGTAGAAATCAGTACTGGGCCTTATCCAGGAATTAATTCAGATATGCAACCTATTATAGCCGTTTATGGAGCCATGTGTCAAGGAGAATCAAAAATTGTTGATTTACGTTTTCCAGGACGTTACGGCTATGCAGAAGAGTTAGCTAAAATGGGTATGAAGTACGATGTACAAGGTGATTTATTAGTGATACACGGAGGTAAGCAATTAGAAGGAGCTAGAGTTAAAGCATTAGACCTAAGGGCTGGAATAGCTCTTTTATTAGCAGGTATGACAGCTACCGGACAAACAATTATAGAAAGTGCTTGGCAAATTGGACGTGGATACGAACATTTAGAAAGTAAATTGGAAGGTTTGGGAGTTAAAATCAAAGTAGATGATAACATTTAAAACTACTTTAAGTAATATAAAAAGTGACGTACCTAAAGGACAATTCATAGTTCAGTTTTTTTTAGCTTATTTTTTTAACCCTGGTTTCAGAGTATTGTTAAATCATCGTTTAGGTAAGTTTTTTTACTTTTCTAAAAATCCAATTTTAAAGCTAATAGCTTTAAGGTATAAACAAAAATTGGTAGTTAAAAGAAGTTGTGATATTTCATATAAATGCCAAATAGAAAAAGGAGTTAAATTTCCTCATCCCTTAGGAATTGTAATCGGAGAAGGAGTTGTCATTAAAGATGATGTGAAAATTTGGCAACAAGTTACTTTAGGAAGTCATGGTAAAATAGGCCAGGGTTTAAATTATCCAGTGATTGAAAGTGGTGTTAAGATATTTTCAGGCGCTAAAGTAATAGGAGGTATTAAAGTTGGTTCTTATTCTATTATCGGTGCTAATTCGGTGGTATTACAAGATATTCCTTCAAATTCAGTTGCTGTTGGTGCTCCTGCAAAAATTATAAAAACAAATGATAAATAAGTCAATAGTTACATTGAAATAAACGATATGAGCAATTTTTTTAAAGATTTAGCGAGTGTTGGTTTAAGTAAAATATTAATAATTGTTTTTGGACTTCTTAATACGGTTTTGATTGCTAGACTCTTAGGGCCAACCGCAAATGGAGTTATAGGTTCCTTGAGTGTTTATCCTACCTTATTTATGACCATAGGTTCTTTAGGAATCAGACAATCAGCTACTTATTTTGTTGGTCAAAAAATGTATGGAATAGATGATATTAAAAGAGCAATTGTAAACATTTGGTTTATTACCTCTATTGTATGCGTATTGGCTTGTTTTCTACTAATTTATTTTTTTAGTAGTAACGGAAATAAATTAATTTTAGTGGCTTTATCAGTTATACCTATTCCTTTTTCTCTTTTTAATACTTATAGCTCTGGTATATTTTTAGGACAAAATAATATCAGCGGTTTCAATAGGATTAATTGGCTTCCAACAATGATAACTTTTGTTTCTAACATCCTATTAGTGTGGATTTTTAAGTTTAATATTAGCGGAGCTTTACTAGCCACTTTAATTGGGAATATTTCGATATCGTTTCTTTTTGCATTCAAAGAGGATTTTTTTAAATATTTTAATTTTAGAAATATTGACTTTGAATTAATAAAATCAATGTTAAAATTAGGATTGATTTATGCGGTTTCTCTATTAATTATAAACCTAAATTATAAATTAGATGTGATCTTATTAGATAGATTATCTAATAATTATGAAATTGGTATTTATGGAAAAGGAGCTGCGTTAATGGAATACTTATGGCAAATACCTATGCTGTTAAGTTCTATTATTTTTGCTAGAAGTGCAAATGCTAAGGACGGTAAAGCTTTTTCTTATAAAGTCTTAAGTTTACTAAGAATATCGTTTATTATAGTTTTTGTTGCTTCAGTATTTTTATTCGTTTTAGCACCTTATATCGTTTTATTATTATTTGGAGAAGAATTTAATGCTAGTGTTTCAGTTTTAAGATTACTATTACCAGGTGTTTTGCTAATGACAATTGTAAAAGTACTATATGTTGATTTAGCGGGAAAGGGAAATTTATGGGGTTCAATCAAATCAATGACTATTGGAATAATTATTAACATAATTTTAAATATCATTTTAATTCCAAAGTATGGAGCAAACGGTTCGGCTTTCTCATCAGCAGTTAGCTATAGTATTGCTTCTATTTTGTTTTTATATTATTATATTAATCAAATTGGATTAAGTTTTTCAGATGTAGTAAAGTTTTCATCTGAAGATAAAGTTTATTTCGATAAGATAATTAAAAAGTTTAAACGATAATTTTTATGTATTTATTTGATAAGGAAAGATCAGGTCGTTTACCTTTTGATATTGGGGAAGCATCGTTTCCAAAAATGTTATGGGAGAAAAAATTACCACATTTTCCTGTAAGCGCTCCAGAATCAAGTGCTGCAATTGATTTAAACGGAAACATATATTTTGGGTGTCACAATGGATGCATTTATTCAATTGACACGGATGGAAAAACAAGGTGGCAATTTATAACACGTAATAAAGTTTATTCAAGCCCATTAGTCTTCGAGGATAAAGTCATTTTTTGTTGTAATGGTGCGGATGTCTTATGTTTATCTTTAAACGGAGAATTTTTATGGGCTTATGAAGGATTTAAAGAATTAAAAAAAGTAGGTACTCTAAAAAAAATATTTGGATACATCTACAGTTATTTCGTTTATGATTACCACGATAAATCTATTAATGTGAATAAGATAACTGCTTGGTGTTCTCCTAATATGTTATCAAATAAAACCATTATTGTCAATTTATATGGGGTAGGAGTGGTTGCTATAGATATAAATTCAGGTAAAGTAATTTGGAAAAGAAGCCTAGGATTACCTTGGTTTCATTTGACAGGAGTTGCCATAGTTAACGATCAAACTGAAGAGAAAATAGTTACTGTTTCACAATCTAGATTTTTGTTTTTAATAAGTTCTAAAGGTGAGGTTGTTTGGAAGAAAAAATTAAAATTTTTAGGTAATTCTTGGTCAAATCCTAGTATAGACAAAGAAGAAAAAGCAATTTATTGCTCGACCAGTTTTAAAAATAATTGTTCTTATTCTTACAAATATAAATTAGACGGAGAATTAGTTTGGAGTTTAAAATTACCAGGAGGAATACGTGGGTCAATAGCCATTTCATATTCTGATTTTGTATTAATTCCATGTATGAATGGGGTATTATATTTTGTTAGAAAATCAGACGGTAGCATTATAAAAGAAATGAAAATTGCATCACCTAACAGAGGGTTATGGACATCTCCTACTATTGATTCTAAAAATAATATACTGGTAAATGTTACTGAAAATTATCAGAAAGGCGCATTAATCAAAATAGATTCAAGTAGTGGAAAAATTATTTGGAAAAATGAATACGGAAAGGCTCTTAGTGTGCCTGTAATTGATTCTGAGGGAAATATATATACAGGTACTTGGGATAGTAATTATTTTAAATTTAGTACAAAGTAAATATGAAAATTTGTTTTATTGTAAGTTGTATATATTCCAAAAGCAAGGGTAATGGAGGTCATTATCATAGTTTGTCTACAATGTACAAAGCACTATCTGTTGAAAATGAAGTTTTTATAATTAATGTTGGAACCTCTGAGATAAATTCCTTAGATAAAAATAATTTTAATTTATATAACGTTATTTCTACAGGAGTTAATTTCTTCAGTAACTTACATAAAATAGAACAAATAATAAAAGAAGAAAAGCCCGATATTATTAATTCATTTGATCATTTTGCACATTTTTGGACAAGAGTAGTTGGAAATAAATTTAAGATACCATATACGCAAACAAAGTGTGGAGGTGAAAATCAAAAATATTTTCCCTATAGTAAGTATTTAATTTTATATAGCACAGAAAACTTTGATTATTTGAAAGATAAATCAAAGTTCAAAGAAACTATTTTTTATCATATTCCCAACCGTGTTTTTAAGTTCGAAAGTTCTTTAGAAAGAATAAATGATTTAAGAAATAGTTATTCTGAGGTAAATTCAAATGAAGTTAAATTTTTACGGATATGCAGGATTGGAAGAATGTTTAAAAAAAGCATCATTCAGCTAGTAGAACTCATAGATAGGTTAAATAAAGATGGGGCAAATTGCATGCTGTTTGTAATAGGAATTGTTGAAGATCAGTCTATTTTAGAGGAACTAAAAGCAATTTCTATCAATAAAAAAGTTGTTTTTATCAATGATGAAAGATTTATAAAAAATGCCAAAGAGTTAATTGGTTTTTCTGATTTTGTAATGGGAACAGGGCGGAGTTTTATGGAGGCGGCATCTCAGGGAAAAGTTATGTTGGCTCCAATTAGTCAAGGTAATATACCTATTATTGTAAATGCTGAAAATATAAATTCAATAATGGATTATAACTTTTCTCAGAGATTAATTTTAAATGGTTATAATGAAGAATCAAATTATAGTGAAATATTTAAAGTCGTTTCTGATAATCATTTAATGAAAGATTATAAAGATTTTTCTTTAAAAATATTTAATGAAAAATTTAATATAGAAACAGTTGTTGAAACATACATAGAAATATACAAAAAGGCAAAAGTTCAAAAAGAAAAGTATTTCGATTTAATTATTCATTTTTTCTTTTTGTTAAAAAAATATAAATTCAAGATATGATTTTTAAAGAAATAAAATATTTGAAAGGAAATTCTAAAGGAATAATCTATTTGTTTTTTTTTAGAGTCAGTTCATATTTTACTAAAAATATAGTTTTAAAGATTATAGGTTTCCCGGTAAGAATTTTTTATCATTTTTTATTTCAGTGGATTTTAGGATTTGATGTATATGATACAACCAAAATAGGTAAGGGGTTTAACGTTTATCATGGTTTTGGTATTACCATACATAAAGATGTGATTATAGGTGATTTTGTTAAAATTCGTCAGTTAACCACCATAGGGAATAGTAAATCAAACGGAAAAACTCCTTGTATAGGTAATCATGTAGATATTGGAGCTCATTGTATAATTATTGGAGATATTGAAATAGGAGATAATGTATCTATTGGGGCAGGGACTATAGTAACAAAATCCATCCCTTCCAACCATTTAGCGTATGGTAATCCAATTAAAATAGTGGAAAAGAAAGATGTTTAGTTCCTTTAAGAAAAACATATTTTTTTGTTTTCTATTTTTCCTTTTATTATTGGAGGACAAGATTCGTTTCGGAGCTTTAACGCTTTCGAATATTTGGAAAATTTCAGTTACAATGATATTTTTATTATTTGTAATTGACAAGATTTTACGTAAAGAAGGAGGGAGTAAATTTGTTATTATAACATTTTTATTTTCGTTTTCATTACTAATAAATAGTAATGGTTTTTTTGCATTTGAAGATGTTCAAGAAGTTCTCATCTTTTTGATTTTTCCAATTTCTTATTTCTCATTTTACTATTTAAATAAAAATGATAATCCATATAAAATCGCTGATAATTTATTGTTGTTAAGTTGTTTTTTAATATTTACATCAATTCCATTTATTTTGGGTATTATAGAACAGACCAAAGCAGATAATATAGAGGCGGAAATTTATGGACTTGATGATAAAATTATGGTAGGCTTTTTTAAGCATCCAGCCATCGCTTCTAAAATATTTGTTTGTTCTGCGTTATTCATCTATTTGTACGGATTAAACGTAAAAACTAAAATCACTAAATTGATATTATGGTTGTTTTTTGCAGTAGGTAGTTATTGCGTTTATATGAGTTTTACTAGAACCGGTTGGTTTATGTTATTGTTTGGTATTGTTTTTTCTTTGGTATACAAGAAAAAAGTAAAGACATACATATTTAAAGTAATACCTATTTTATTTATATTAATTTTTGCAGTAAGTTTTATCTATAATAACAATGAATCTGTTCAACGTCGATTAAATGGCGAACGCATTGGACGTGAAAACTCACAAGTAGATGAAACAGATATGCTCACTTCTGGAAGGAATGTATTAATAGAAAATGCAATTTCTTCTGTTTATTCTGAAGGAATTCAAGCATTGATTTTTGGGATAGGTGTCAAAAAATCAATAGAAAGTAATGATGGAGCCGTGGCTCATAATAGATTTGCTGAAGTATTTCAATACGGAGGTTTTTTATCGCTAATTTTATTTGTTTTTTACATTAAAGCTGTTTACACTGAAATTAAAAGATATAAGACGAATACCTATATTTATTCGATAAATATTTTGTTTTTCATTTTACTTATAATTTCCTTTATTCCATCACACGGTTTTCCTATATGGATTGATTTATTATTTGGAGGCACATTAGCTACAAATAGAATTTTATATGAGCAACAATTAAAATTAAAAAATGAAGTTACTGTTTAAGTATTTAACCCTATTAATAGATTTTATTATTAGAGCTACAGACAAAATATTAATGTTTATGTACGCCTCTAGATTTCAAAAAATAGGGAAAAATGTAAAATTTTATCCACTTTCATCATCAATTTTTTGGAATAATGTAAGTGTCGGAAATGATGTTCAAATAGGTAAACGCGCCTGCTTTAATACTTATTTATCAAAGTTATACATAGGAAATAAGGTTTTATTCGGACCTAATGTAACCATTCGTGGAGGCATTCATCCTTATTATGTAAGTGGACGATTTATTTTTGATATAAAACATCATGAAAAAAGTCCTGAAGATGATCAAGATGTGATTATTGAGGATGATGTTTGGGTAGGAGCTAATGTAACTATTTTAAAAGGGGTAACCGTTGGTCGTGGAAGCGTAATAGCTGCAGGAGCGGTTGTCTCTAAAAACGTATTACCTTATACAATTGTAGGGGGAATACCTGCAAAAAAGATAAAAAACAGATTTGTTTCGGTGGAGGAAATATTAAACCACGAGAATATACTTTATGCAGAAAGTTTTAGAATTCCAAAAGATAAAATTATAGAGAATTTTAATACCACAAAATAAAATGAAACATAAAGTCTTATTTTTTGGTCCAGTACAGTTGAATAATCCAGGAGCTGTGGGCGGGGGGGAATCAGGAAATAGAAAAACTATTAAGATTCTTAAAGACTTAGGGCATACCATAACCGTTTTAGAAAAACCCTATATCACCAATGGCGTTTTTGCTTATATCCTTACTTTATTAGGGAATCTTTTAAAAATAATTACTTACTCATTTAAAGGTTATAAAAACATACACATAACAGGTTATTACTTAAATTCTATTTATTTTGAATGTTTGGTAATCTTAATTTCAAAAGTTTTTGGATTTACCGTTGTTTATGAATTAAGAGCAGGAGGCATGATTGAGGCTTATGAAAATCGTTCCAATACCTATAGATATTTCTTTAAGTTAGCTCTAAAAAAATCAAATTTCATCTTATGTCAGGGATTTGAATACACCACATTTAACAAGCAGGTTTTAGGCATAGACTCTTTATACTATCCCAATTTTATTTTAGATGAATTTATTAATCCGTTAGACAACTCTTTAAGAAATCAAAAAACAAATCCAAGTTTAGTATATTTTGGCAGAGTGAATGAAGATAAAAATATTTCTTTTTTACTTGAAATTGCCCTACAATTAAAGAAAAAGAGTCTTCCGTTTGATTTAGAAATTATAGGAAAATACACCCCTGATTACGAAAAGTATTTAAGAAGTTTGATTGAAAAATATGGTTTGCAAAATCAGGTAGTATTAAATCCACCATTAAACTTTACCGCACTTTCAACCACCTTAAAAACAAAACATTTTTTTGTTTTTCCCTCTAAAGAAAAAAGAGAAGGACATTCCAATGCGCTAACAGAAGCTATGGTATTTGGGGTTGTTCCAGTGGCTAGTAATCAGGGATTTAATAAAACAATTGTAAACGAAAATGGCTTAATTTGTGATGAATTTAAGGCTGAAAATTACGCAACAATTATAGACAACGTTTGGAAAACCAATTGGAAAGACTTGTCCGAAAAAGTTTATCAACGAATAAAAGATAATTATACCGAGACCAAAGCCATAGAGTTATTAAAAAATATTTATTCATAAATTAAAATAGAATGAAATCTTACTTTAATGTAAAATTTGAATTTAATCACCAACAGTTAGAAAGTACGATAGAAGAAACTTCTATATCCAACAAAGGATATTGTTGTTTTATTGATGCTACTTCTTTAGTGGTTTCTCATAAAAATAAAGAATTTAGAGATATCCTAAACGCCGCCTTAGCCAACTCTTGTGATGGAAGTTATATAGCGATGTTAGCTAGTAAAATTCATAACGAGGATTTAAAAGAATACATTGGCCCAGATTTTTTTAGAAAATTCATTTATAAGCCCTACAAACAAATTATTATAGGAAATACTCAAGAAGTTTTTAATAAAATCAAAAAAATTGTAGACGAAAACGGAGGGGATTCATCATTATTACACTTTATTCCGTTACCATTTAAACCAGTTGATGGATTTGACTATAACGAAATCGCAGGAATAATTAATGAAGTGGAACCCCGATTTATTTGGGTTTCTTTAGGTGCACCTAAACAAGAGCAATTCATGAGTCGGTTACTGCCGCACATCAACAAAGGGGTGATGATAGGGGTAGGAGCTGCTTTAAATTATTTTACTGGCGAAGTAAAAGATATTCCAAATTGGGCAAGGAAAACCCATTTAATTTGGTTGTATAGAATCATTACTGAGCCAGAAAAACAATTAAAAAGATGTCGTGAAATAGTTCAGGTTTTACCTAAAATGTATTTTCAAGAAAAAAAGAATATTAAAAACACATCAGCCCAATAAATGCTATGAAAAAAATATTTATAACAGGAATAACTGGTTTTGTAGGACAAAATTTACATCCTTATTTATCTGCTGATTTTGAATGTGTTGGAATTTCTAGAGAATCAGATGCTTCTAAAAATAGAATTGATTACAATACCTACTTTAATTCCAGTGATTTGGGTTATGGAACGATTCATTTGGCAGGAAAAGCTCATGATTTAAAAAAGACTTCAAATGATAATGAATACTTTGAAGTCAATTTTGAACTTACTAAAAAAATTTACGATAAATTCTTACAAGATGATCAATCAGAAGTATTTATCTATTTAAGTTCCGTAAAAGCAGCTAAAGACACCGTAGAGGGAATTTTAACCGAAAATGATCAACCAACTCCGGTAACTCCTTACGGAAAATCTAAATTAATGGCCGAGGAATATATTCTTAAAAACTTACCAACCAATCACAAAAGAGTTTACATCCTAAGACCTTGTATGATACATGGTCCAGGAAACAAAGGAAATATGAATTTGTTGTACGGTTTTGCTTCCAAAGGATTGCCTTATCCAATGGCAGCCTATCAAAATAAAAGGTCTTTTTTAAGCGTTGATAATTTGTCATTTGTAATCAAGGAATTGTTGCTGAATACTGTTCCATCAGGAGTTTATAATGTTGCAGACGACGAGCCGTTATCTACCAATCAAGTCATTGAATTAATGGCACAATCTTTAAATGTAAAACCAAAACTATTAGCTGTTCCTAAGGGAATTATTGGTTTGATTGCTAAAGTCGGAGACGTTTTAAAATTACCAATTAACACAGAAAGGTTAGATAAAATGACCGAAAATTATGTTGTAGGTAATCATAAAATCAAAAAAGCCATTCAAAAAGACTTGCCTTTGTCGGTACAAGAAGGGTTATTAATCACTTTTAATTCATTTAAAAAATAATGATTTACGGAATTATCTTTTTAATCTTATTAGGGGCGGAATTACTATATTTTAAAATTGCCGACAAATACAATATCATAGATAAACCCAACGAGCGTTCGTCACATTCCGAAATTACTTTAAGAGGCGGAGGAATTGTATTTGTATTAGCTATATTAACGGCTTTTGCCCTAGGGTACGTTTCTTGGCCGCTTACACTATCTATGTTGATGTTAGGAGTCGTTAGTTTTGTAGATGATATCAAACCATTAAATGCTTTACCTAGATTTATAGTTCATGTTATAGCTGCAGTATTGGTATTTTATGATTTACAATTGATTGAATTAAGTATTTGGCTCATCCCTGTAGTCATGTTTTTATTGTTAGGATGGATCAATGCTTATAATTTTATGGATGGTATCAATGGAATAACAGTGTTATATGCCTTGGTGACTATATTTACTTTTACACAATTTACTTTTTTACAAGAAAGTAATCCGCTTTTTTATACGATGATGATTTCATGTATAGTTTTTGGAATTTTTAATGTCAGAAAAAAAGCTAAAACATTTGCAGGTGATGTAGGTAGTGTAAGTATGGCTATCTTTTTAGCCTATTTTATGATACAGGTTTTACTAGGTACTGCTAATTTAGGTTTTGTGTTGTTAGTAGCGGTATATAGCATTGATGCTATCATGACTATATTAATGAGAATTAAAAGGAGAGAAAGATTGTCTCAGCCACACCGTTCCCATCTGTATCAATATTTGGCTAATAATGTAAAAATCCCACATGTAAATGTTTCTTTGGGGTACGCCATCATACAATTAGGTATCAATAGTTTAGTAATTTATTTGTACAATGAATCTTTATTAACCTATCCTGTAATCGGAGGTTTGATTGTATTATTGACTTCTATATATTGCATCATAAGATTCTATGTATATAAAAAATATGTAGTACAATATGCCTAATGCCATTGTTATTATAGGTTCTGGAGGAGTTGGCCGAGAAATTGCCGCCACATTAAAACATATAGATTTTGCCGACCAATATGTTTTAAAAGGATTTATAGACGATGGACAACCAACAGGAACTCTAATTAATCATTTACCAGTTTTAGGAAATATAGAATGGCTGATTCATCAAAGTCAGATTCGTCAGGTAATTATAGCTATTGGAAATCCTCAGGTAAGAGAAAAAATATATACACGATTAAAAGATTTCAGTTTTCAATTTCCTACTATAATACATCCTTCAGTTCAAATTCACGACCATGAATTTTGTAAAATAGGCAAAGGTTGTTATTTGGCGGCTCAAGTAGTGATGACAACTAATGTAACCATAGAAGATTTTTGTTTAATAAATACAGCATGTACATTTCAGCACGATACATATATCGAAAAAAATTGTACCTTGATGCCTGGTGTGCGTATAACAGGGGGAGCCACTATAGGGCATGGTTCTTATTTGTCGGCTAATCTAGCTCTAACAACTAGTGTTGTAGTGCCTTCATTATCAAAGTTATAAATTTTATTTAATGAAGAAAAGAATTTATCTGTCACCTCCGAATATGGGGGGTGAAGAGAAAAAATATATTGATTCAGCATTTGCTAGTAATTGGATAGCTCCGATAGGGACTAATATTGACCTTTTTGAAGAAAAAGTAGCAAATTATTTAGGTGGTAATTTTAAGGTAACTGCTTTAAATTCTGGAACATCAGCCATTCATTTAGGATTAAAGCTTTTGAATGTACAAAAACAAGACGAGGTATTGGTTCAGTCGCATACCCATGTTGCCTCTGTAAATCCAGTTTTATATTTAGGAGCTACTCCTGTATTTATTGACAGCGAGTCAGAAACAGGAAATATATGTCCTGACTTTTTAGAAGAAGCTATAAAAGACAGAATCAAAAAAGGAAAAAAACCAAAGGCTATTATTACAGTAGATTTATACGGCATGCCATATAAAGCAAATGAAATAAAAAAATTATCCAAGTATTATGGAATTCCCGTGTTAGAAGATGCTGCAGAAGCTTTAGGGAGTTTTTATAATGATCAGCCTTGTGGCACGTTAGGAGACATAGGAGTTATCTCATTCAACGGAAATAAAATTTTAACTACTTCGGCAGGAGGTGTTTTAATTACAAATAAACTTGAACAAAAAGAAAAGGCTTTATATTGGGCCAATCAATCCAAAGAGGATTTACCCTATTATGAGCATAAAGAAGAAGGATATAATTATCGAATGAGTAACATTTGTGCGGGCATTGGTTGTGGTCAAATGGAGGTTTTAGAAGAAAGAATAAAGCAAAAACAGGCCGTGAATCAATTTTATCAGTCTATTTTTAAAAATCATTCAGAATTAATTTTACAACAACCTATAAACAAAAATTTTAAATCTAATTTTTGGGTAAGTAATATATTTTTTAAGAAAGATGCTAAGACTAATCCTGAACAATTAAGATTACATTTAGAATCTTTTAACATTGAATCCAGAAGGTTTTGGAAGCCTATGCATTTACAACCATTATTTAATAATTTTCCTTATTATGGAAACCAAGTATCCGAAAATTTGTTCAATAAAGGATTGTGTTTACCATCAGGTTCTAACCAAAATTTGGCAGATCAAGAAGTTATTAAATTGGCGATTGATAGGTTTTTTAACTTAAAATTATAATTTTGCAAATCATTAATCAATCTTAACAAAGTCTTCAATGTCTTTAATTGATAATAAACTAAGCTCTAACTTCAGAAATATCGGATACTTACCTAGGTGGTATGTTTTATTAATTGATATTGCGATTGTAACACTCATCTTTTTAATCACTTTTTTCATTTTTAAAGATGATGAGTTGTTTTTAGTTACTACTCAGAATTTGATTTTTTCGGCTCCCTTATATATAGGGTTCAATGCTTTGTTTTTTTGGGTTTTTAGGGTTTATTCTGGAATTATTCGTCATTCATCTTTTATTGATGCACTTAAAATTTTAGTTTCTCAAATATCTATTTCGGCATTAGTAATCATATCTTATATACTATACTTTTCTAATACACATCAAGAAATTTTTAGTATCGTAGGGATTATTTTTAACGCAGTACTTTCTTATACAGCTCTTTTTGTTTTTCGATTAATTGTTAAACAATTGTATGACTATTACATCCATAACTTTAGTTCTACCAATGCAAAAAATGTGTTGATTTATGGGTCTGATTCTAATGCTATTGCTATTGCGAATGCTTTAATTTCAGAATCTCCAAAACGTTTTAAAGTAGTCGGTTTTATTGATAGAAATGATAGTAAAACACTTACATCTAAAAGGGTTTTAAACTTACCTATATATAATCTTACCAAAAAAATATCTGTTTTGATGCGTTTTAAAAACGCCAGAGCTTTAATTATTGCTGATAAATCTTTGTCAAACGATGAAAGATTAGCTATTGTAGATCAATGTTTGGAATATGATTATAAAGTTTTTACCGTTCCAATTGTTAAAAACTGGGACGATGGTAAAGAAATCTCAAAAAGTATTAAATCTTTTCAGATTGAAGATTTATTAGATAGAAAACCGATTTTATTGGATAAAACAGCTATATCTAATCAAATTAAAAATAAAGTAGTTTTAGTTTCTGGAGCAGCTGGTTCTATTGGTAGTGAAATCATCAGACAAGTAGTTTTATTTGATCCTAAAAAAGTGATTTTAGTAGATCAAGCAGAATCTCCACTTCACGAAATCAGACTGGAAATAGAAAAAATGACATTAAACTGTCAAGTCATTTGTTTAGTTGCGGATGTTCGTAATCGCGAATTAATGAATGAGATTTTTAAGACCTATAAACCAAAAGTAGTTTATCACGCAGCAGCATATAAGCACGTGCCTTTAATGGAAGAAAATCCTTCACAAGCGATTTTTGTAAATGTAATGGGGACTAAAAATTTAGCAGATTTAGCCTATACTTACGGAGTTGATAAATTCGTGATGGTTTCAACTGATAAAGCAGTTAATCCAAGTAACGTAATGGGAGCTAGTAAACGTATTGCTGAAATGTACGTACAATCTTTACATCATTATATTCAAAATAATAACGAGGTTTATAAAACAAAATACATTACCACTCGTTTTGGTAATGTTTTGGGATCAAATGGCTCTGTAGTTCCTTTATTCAGAAGACAAATTGCAGCAGGAGGACCATTAACCATCACTCATCCCGAAGTAATTCGTTATTTTATGACCATACCAGAAGCTTGTCAATTAGTTTTGGAAGCAGGTGCCATGGGTAAAGGAGGAGAGATTTATATTTTTGATATGGGTAAACCTGTTAAAATTATAGATTTAGCCAAAAAGATGATTAAATTGGCGGGCTATACTCCTAATAAAGATATTATGATTGAAACTATAGGTTTGCGCCCTGGTGAAAAATTATACGAAGAATTATTAAATAATACTTCCGAAACTCTACCAACACACAATGAAAAAATTATGATTGCTCAAGATAATGCTTTGGAGTTTGATGCAATTTCTTTAAAGGTTGAAGATTTAATAAAAACAGCAACAACCTACCAATCTCATGATATTGTATTTAAGATGAAAGGTATTGTGCCAGAATTTAAGAGTTTAAATTCTGAATTTTCTGTTTTAGATAATAAATAAACTAACTAAACTAACTACATAAATGAATACCAAAAAAATATTAATTCTTTTTTTTATTACCTCATTTTTCATTTTGACTTCTTGTGCTTCCAAAAAGAAAATTGTTTACATGCAAAATGCAGACAGCTCATTGGGTAAAAGTGAAAAATTATTTGAAACCAAATTACAACCTGACGATTTATTATTAATACATGTTTCTGCCAAAGACTTAGAGTCTGCACAACCCTTTAATTTAGAAATATTAATGGTTCCGCCAGCAGGTAGTACAGGTGCGGGTCAACGTCAACAGCAATTGTATATGATTGACAACGAGGGGTATATTCAATTTCCAGTTTTAGGAAAACTTAAAATAGGAGGATTAACAAGGGCGCAAGCAATAAATTTGTTTACTGAAAAATTAAATGAGTATTTACAAAGTCCAATAGTTAATCTAAGAATTATGAACTTTAAAGTTTCTGTATTAGGAGAAGTCCACAGACCAGGAACGTATAATATACCAACCGAACGCATCACTTTGTTAGATGCTCTTTCAATGGCAAGTGATTTAACTATTTATGGACAAAGAAAAAACATATTGGTAATCAGAGAAATAGAAGGGAAAAAAACAACACAAAGAGTTGATTTAACCAGTTCAGATTTTATTAATTCAGATTTCTATTATTTAAAACAAAATGATGTAGTTTATGTAGAGCCTAATAAAACAAGAACTAACGCATCTGCCGTAGGTCCGAATATTTCTATAGCACTTTCTGTAGTTTCCTTGTTAGTAACTATTTTTGCATTATCAATTAAATAATTAGTCTTTTTATAATGAATTTATATTCTCAGAACGAAGTAGAAGAAAAAAAGTTTGATTTAAAATACGAACTTTATAAGTATTTGGTATACTCTAAATGGTTTGTAGCCAGTATTATAGTAACTCTTTTTTTAGCTTGGTTATTTTTAAGATATTCCGAAAACGAGTATAAGACCAATATTGTTATTTTAGTTAAGAACGATAAAAATGCCGATTTAGCGAGTCAATTAATGCCGTTTTCTGATTTAGGAATGGTTAAAAACAGTAACTTAAAAGATAATCAAATTGAGATCTTAAAATCTAGAACACTTTTAGAAAATACCGTTAAGCGATTAAACTTAAACGAAATTTACATCAAAAAAGGACTTGTAAAAAAATCCGAGGTTTATGGAAAAGATTGTCCAATTTCGATTAATTTTTTAGATGCGGATGAAAGTTTCTACGAAAAAGACACTGTGTTGTGCGTATATGGAATAGATAAAGATAAATTTAAAATTCGTAATTCTGTAGGAGAAAAAATAGGAACATTTTCTTATTCTCAAACATTTAAAACAGCATTAGGTAGAATAAAAGTAGAAAAAAATCAAATCTATGATTTTGAGGATAATTATGATTTTGAAATTACTCTAAAAATTGTTCCTGTAGAAAGAGCTGTAGCTCTTTATAAAAAGAAGATAGTAGTTGAAGGGATAAGCAAAACTACTGATTTAGTTAATATATCTATCGTAGATCCTATTAAAGAAAGATCAAGAGATTTGTTAAAATCTTTAGTCAATACCTATAATGAAGAAGCGGTTAACGATGAACGATTAGTTTCTCAGAAAACCATTTCTTTTGTGGACGACAGATTAGACTTAATCACTACCGAGTTAGGTGATTTAGAATCGGGTACAGAGCAGTTCAAAAAGAAAAATAAAATCACCGATATTGTTTCAGAAGCGGGAATTTATTTAGAGAATGTAAGTACTTATGAAAACACTTTGGTTAAAACACAAACGGATTTAAGAATTGTAGACACCATGATTGATTTGCTACAAAAAAATGCGGATGATGATTTGATACCAACAGGAATAGTTCCATCAGAAACCAATGCTAGCAGTTTAATTTATGAATACAACAGATTGTTATTGGAAAGAAATAGATTAATTAAAAATTCATCTATAAAAAACCCGACAGTTGCAAACATTGATAGAAACTTAAGTGCTTTAAGATTAAGTATAAAAGAAAGTTTAAATAGCTTAAAGCAAACCATAAATGTTAGGTTACAGAATATTAGATCTCAAGAAACTGTTTTAGGGGGTAGAATTTCCAAGATTCCTACTCAAGAACGTGAGTTCCGAGAAATCAAACGTAAACAACAAATAAAAGAAACTCTATTTCTGTTCTTAATTCAAAAAAGGGAAGAAGCTGCTATACAGTTAGAATTAGCTGCTCCGATATCTAAGATTGTAGATCAGCCTTACACACAATCCACACCAGTTTTTCCTAAAAAATCATTAATTTATTTATCTGCATTATTTTTAGGTATTGCTCTACCTGGTTTTGTGATTTATTTAATATACCTATTCGATACTAAAGTTAAATCTAGGAAAGATGTGGAAGATGTTGTTCCTGGATTACCATATTTAGGAGATGTTCCTAGACTTACTGAAGGAGAAGGTGAAATTGTTCCTGAAAGCAGAACAAGTGCAGCAGAAGCACTAAGAATGATTAGAACCAATGCGGATTTTATGTTGTCAGGTATTCATAAAACTACAGCTAAAATAATTTTTGCATCTTCTACTATTCCAGGTGAGGGAAAAACCTTCGTATCCGTTAATTTGGCTAAAACCATTTCTTTTACGGGTAAAAAAGTTTTGCTGATGGGATTCGATATTCGAAATCCTAAATTAGGAGAATACATGGATTTACCTAATAATGGTATTACTAATTATATATTAAGCGAAGATGTTACTTTAGATAAAGTAATTGTTAAACATCCTACACTTAAGCATTTAGATATTTTACCTGCAGGTGTTATACCTCCTAATCCTGCAGAGTTATTGTTGAATGATAAAGTAAATCATATGTTTAAAACATTAGGTGAGATGTATGATTATATAGTGGTAGATACCGCTCCTTTATCATTAGTAACAGATACTTTTTTACTTTCTAAATATGCGGATTTATTTATTTATGTGGTAAGAGCCAATCACTTAGAAAAAAGCATGTTAGAGTTAACACGTAAAATATATAACGAGAAAAAGTTAAATAATGTCGCTTTTGTATTAAATGATACCATGCAAGAATCCAAAGGTTATGGTTACGGCTACGGTTATGGCTACGGCTACGGCTACGGCTATGGTTATGGTTATGGACAAAGTGAGGCTATCCATAAGAAAAAGAAATTACCTTGGTATAAAAAAATATTTTAATCAATTAATCATTGATTATTAATTCTTTAGATTTAAATTTTATAGGCTGTTGGATTTTTTCAGCAGCCTTTTTTATTAATAAGATATGAAAGATTTATTCGGACAAGCCATTTTAGATTATCAAACAGGAAATGCTCCTGAAGACCTGATTACTGAAACTTCTATTTCAGAAGAAGACGAACTATCAGTAGCTTATTTGTTTAGAGATTACAAACAAATGCCAGCCCTTGAAAAGAAGGCACTTTCATTAGCTAAAGGAAAAGTGTTGGATTTAGGATGCGGAGCTGGTAGTCACGGTTTGTATTTGCAGAACGAAAAAGGCTTGGAAGTTTGGTCTATGGATATTTCTGCCAAAGCTATAGAAGCATGTCAATTGCGAGGATTAAAACATCCTGTTTGTACGGATGTGATGCAATATTCGGGTGAAAAATTCGACACCATTTTATTGTTGATGAATGGAGCAGGCATGTGCGGACGTTTGAATAAAATGTTTGACTTTTTAACACATTTGAAAACCTTATTGAATGAAGGCGGTCAAATTTTAGTAGACTCTTCTGACATTATTTATATGTTCGATGAAGATGAAGATGGCGGCCGTTGGATTACCACCGACGAAGACTATTACGGAGAATTGACTTTTTACGTTTCTTATAAAAATCAAACAGAAGAACCTTTTCCTTGGTTATATGTAGATTACAATACCTTACAAAACGCTGCTCACGCTACTGGATTGCGCTGTGAATTGGTTCAAGAAGGGGAGCACTATGATTATTTGGCTCGACTAACTAGAACTTAATTTTGAGTGCGTTCGGATTAAGGAATATTCAAATATTTATGGGTTTGTAATGAAATTCTCCATTTAGGGTTTTTCATTACGTAATCTACAATTAGGGGAGTCATTTCGTTGCGTTTACTCCATTCGGGTTGTAAAAATAAAATAGCGTTTGGATTTACTTGAGCAGCTTGTTCTTCGGCAAAAATAAAATCGTGTTTATTGTATACAATTACTTTAAGTTCATCAGCAATTTGGTAAGCACTTTCAACGGGTAATTTATTTTTTTTTGGAGACAAACAAAACCAATCCCACACACCAGTAACTGGAAAAGCACCAGAAGTTTCAATATGTATTTTGATGTCGTTTTGCTTTAATAAATTGGTAAAAGGCTGCATGTTCCAAGTAAGCGGTTCTCCACCCGTTACAACCACGGTTTTGGAATAGGCTAAAATATTTTTTACAATTTGATCAATCGATGTAGGTGGGTGTAAGTCAGCATTCCAACTTTCTTTAACATCACACCAATGACAACCCACATCACAACCGCCAATTCTAACAAAATATGCCGCTGTACCTGTATGGAAACCCTCTCCTTGAATGGTATAGAATTCTTCCATTAAAGGAAGCATTTCTCCTTTTTCAACAGCGATTTGGGTGTTTACAGTCGTCATATATAATTCAAATAAAGCGCCCAAAGATAGGTAAATGGATACTTAATTGATAATATTTTCGGAATTAGCAGTTCCTTTTCCTATAACGCGGTCGTATCTTTCTCCGTTAGCTTTATAATACACAATCACATAATACATGTTTTCCGTTTGATAAAAATTACCATCTAAAGCATTTTCGTAATCAATGTTTCCTTTGTTATCTGCTAGTGTAAACTGATAGTTTACAAATCCTTGTTTGGCAAGTATCGTTCCTTCGTAAAGATTGGTTTCTTTGTTAAATCTTAGTTTATTGTCTTCTAACAAAGCATAATTATTAAACATTCCAGTAACATAAATGTCTTTCTTTTCAAAAAGGGAAGGAGCGTCTAAATACACAAATACCCAAGCGTAATCAGCTTCGATATTGGGTTGTACTGAATTAATATTTCTAGGTATAAAAGTTCCATTGGCATCAGGATAAAAAGTATAAGGAAAATTTCCTCGGGGTTGAGCTGTGTATAAATGAGAGTGATATATGTTTTGCAATTGAATTCTATTGATGGTATTAGAGGCCGCTCTTAAATCTTTATTGTCCCAAAATCTGAATTCATTTCCTGCCCAAAATTGGGTTTCTTGATTGTATTTGTAAATTAATTCGGTACCGATAGTATATTGTGGTTTTACATTATATATAGCGCTGGGCCAATGTCCATTTTGTAGGAGTAAAACTTTTACGTTTTGTATCGGATTTTGGAATTCCATATTAGATTTAATGCTAAAATCAAGATTGTGTTTAGTGTTCACGGTTTTCATATCTCGACTTCTTTTCACCTGTATAGGAATATTACACAGGTCTTCAAAAACAATGAATTTTCTAGAAAAAACAATGTTTTTGTCTTCGTCTAAAATTTTAATCATGTAGTTGCCGCTTAATTTTATACTGGTAAATTTATTTGGAAAAGCAAGGGTGTAATGGGAATAGATTTGTAAACAGTTAAAGGAGTTTTGATAATCTTGAATCCTTTGTTCGTCGTAACCTGTTAAGTATTCATTTTTAGCTAAAACCGACGGAGTCCAGTCGTAATTGCAATGTGTAATGGTAAAAAAATAATTGGCTTCATCTCCGTATAAGTCATCAAATTGAAGTTGAAAAGAATCTCCTAGTCTAAAAACTGGTACTACGGTTTGGTCTCCTTGCGAAAAACTTATGGTTTTAATATTAGAAGGGGGATTAATTTCGGTTTGAATTTGAGCTTTAACTTGAAACTGAAATATAATAATAAGTAGGAGCGTGATATTTTTAATATTCATGCCAAATGCTTTAGGTTAGTTTTAATCGTAAAAATACACTTTTTATGTTTTTATCAAGCATTTTTTATTTCAAATACCAATATTGTTTATATTGATTCTAAATAAAATTAAAAGGTTAAAAATATCCTATATCTAGGTCTAAATTTTATTAATTTAGGCGAGTTTTTTATTGTGAATTTATTATTAATAATAATCCTTTAAATATGTCACAAGACATTCGTATTAAAAAAGGTTTAGATTTAAATCTTAAAGGGGGCGCGGAGCGAGTAATTTCCGAGGTTTCAAGGTCCCAAATCTATTCCATAAATCCTTTTGATTTTCATACTGTTATTCCAAAATTAGCGGTTAAAGAAGGGGCACAAGTAAAAGCAGGGGAAGAGGTTTTTTATTCAAAATCACACCCTGAAATTAAGTTTGTCTCTCCCGTAAGCGGAAAAATTGTTGAAATCAAAAGAGGAGAAAAAAGAGTAATACTTCAAATTAGTATTCAAGCTGATGCTCAAGACGATTTTATTTCTCATTCAGTTTCTGAAGTAAGTAAATTATCTTCAGACGAAGTGAAAGCAATTTTGCTGAAATCAGGTGCTTGGCCATTTGTTAAGCAAAGACCTTATGATGTAATTGCTAATCCAACAGAGTCTCCAAAATCTATTTTTGTTTCCACTTATGCATCAGCACCATTGGCGGCTGATTTTGATTATTTGTTGGAAAACAAATTGGAAGCATTTCAAGTGGGGTTGAATGCGTTAAAGAAATTAACCACGGGTAAAGTTCACGTTGGGGTTAATGGAAATAAAAATTCAAAGCTTTCACAAGTTTCCGGAGTTGAAGTTCATAAAATATATGGGCCACACCCTGCAGGAAACGTGGGAGTAATGATTAATAAAATAGACCCTATCAATGCAGGGGAAAAAGTTTGGGTAATTGATGCACAGCACGTAGCTTCTATTGGAGCATTATTTCAAACAGGTCAATTAAAGCAAACCAAAACAATTGCTTTAGTGGGTTCAGAAGTAGCTAGACCTCAGTACTACAATGTAACTGTTGGCGCTGAAATTTCCGACATCGTTAAAGGAAAGATTTCTAATGTACCTTCAAGAATTATTAACGGAGATGTATTGTCAGGAACCAAAACCAATATCAATGGTTCATTAGGTTTTTATAATAATTCAATCACAGTTATTCCAGAAGGAAACGAGTACCGATTATTCGGATGGTTACCATTTGTTGATAATCACATTCATAGTGCCTCACGCACTTCCTTATCCTTTTTGTTTTCAGGTAAAAAATTCGTTCCAAACACTAATTTAAATGGTGAAGAAAGAGCATTAGTAGTTACTGGTGAAATGGAAAAAGTGATGCCTTTAGACATTTACCCTATGCAATTATTGAAAGCTTGTTTAGCAGGAGATATTGAAGGGATGGAGAATTTAGGAATATACGAAGTAGCTCCTGAAGACTTTGGATTAATTGATTATACCAATACATCAAAATTAGAAGCTCAAACCATTATCAGAGAGGCTTTAGATGTAATGATAAAAGAAGTAGGTTAATATATAACGACTATGAAATTTATAAGAGAAAAAGTAGATCAACTTAAAGAACCTTTTAATAAAGGTGGAAAGTTGGAAAAATATGCCCCAGCATTCAATGCTTTAGACACCTTTTTGTTTGTGCCTAATCACACCACAAAACATGGTGCTCATATCCGTGATGCGATAGATTTAAAAAGAACCATGATAACGGTGATTTTCGCATTAGTTCCTGCGCTGTTGTTTGGAATTTATAATGCAGGTTACCAACATTTTATTCAAATTGAAGGTTCGGACATGACATTCATGAACTTGTTTACACATGGTTTATGGAAAGTAATCCCAATGATTGCAGTGTCTTACGGAGTAGGTTTAGGAATTGAATTTGCTTTCGCCATTTGGAGAGGTCACGAAGTAAACGAAGGTTATTTAGTATCGGGTTTATTAATCCCAATGGTAATGCCTATTGATTTACCGTTGTGGATGTTAGCTGTTTCAGTAGCCTTTGCGGTAGTAATTGGTAAAGAAACCTTCGGTGGAACAGGGATGAATATTTTTAATCCTGCTTTATTAGCCAGAGCATTTGCCTTTTTTGCTTATCCTACGTTTATGTCGGGTGATAAAATTTGGGTTTCCGATGCTTCAACCGTTGATGGAATTTCAGGAGAAACCATATTAGGTGCTTTAGCCCAAGGTAAAGAAATTACATACAGCGCAATGGATATGTTCTTAGGATTTATTCCAGGTTCCATTGCTGAAACATCAACTTTGGCCATATTAATTGGAGCAGTAATTTTAATTGCCACAGGTATTGGAAGCTGGAAAATAATGGTTTCAGGAGTAGTAGGAGCTATATTAACCGCTATGATGTTTAATTCAGTAGGCTTAACTGCTTTGATGAATTTCTCATGGTGTAATCATCTGATTGTAGGTGGTTTCGCTTTTGGTATTGTATTTATGGCAACCGATCCGGTTTCTGCAGCACAAACCGATAAAGGAAAAATCATTTATGGGTTTTTAATAGGCTTCTTTAGTATTTTGATTAGAGTATTTAATCCAGCCTATCCAGAAGGAGTAATGTTGGCTATTTTATTAATGAATACTTTGACTCCAACTATTGATTACTTTGTAGTTAACGCTAATATTTCTAAAAGAAAAAGAAGATTGGCTAAGTCAAAACAATTAAAAACAGCATAGTCATGAACAGAGAAAGTAACGGATATACGTTTTTATTTGCAGCAATTATGGTTGTGTTGGTAGCATCAGCTTTAGCTTATGCTGCAACCGCATTAAAACCGGAGCAAGATGCAAATATCAAGAAAGAAAAAATGCAGTACATTTTAAAGTCATTTGGCGTAAATGTAGAGCGTGATGCTTCAGAAGAAGCTTATCAAAAACACATCATTAGTGAAGCTGTTTTTGATGAGAGCGGAAAAGAAATCAGTAAAGATGCATTTAGTGTAGATATTGCTAAAGAAAAAGGAAAATTCCCAGTATTTGCTGCTGAAAAAGACGGTAAAAAATTCTTTGTAATTCCAGTAAGAGGCATGGGATTATGGGATGCTATTTGGGGCTATGTTTCTATAGATGAATCCTTAAAAGTAGATGGAATTGTATTTGACCACAAAGCAGAAACACCAGGTTTAGGGGGTGAGATAACACAAGATTATTTCCAAAAAAGATTTGTGGGTGAAAATGTTTTTGATGCTTCTGGCAATCTTCAAGGAGTAAAAGTAGTAAAAGGTTATGGTGGCGGAGAAAATAAAGAAGATGGAGAAGTTGATGCCATTTCAGGAGCTACCTTAACGGGTAATGGTGTAACAGAAATGTTAGTAAGGGGTTTAAAACCTTATGAAAATTATTTAAAATCAATTAAAAAATAATCATCATGTCAGATAACAAGAACGAAGGATTATTTTCAAAGAAAAATGTCCAATTAGTAACCAACCCATTTAATGACGATAATCCAATAACGGTTCAAGTTTTGGGAATTTGTTCGGCTTTGGCGGTTACTGTACAAATGAAAAATGCTTTTGTAATGGCATTGTCAGTTACAGCAGTAGTAGCATTTGGTAACGTAATTATATCATTATTAAGAAACGTGATACCTAGTAGAATACGTATTATCGTTCAATTGGTAGTGGCTGCGGCCTTGGTAATTTTAGTAGATCAAATTTTAAAAGCTTATGCTTTTGACGTAAGTAAACAATTATCGGTATTTGTTGGATTGATTATTACCAACTGTATTTTGATGGGACGTTTTGAAGCCTTTGCTTTAGGAAACAAACCTTGGCCTGCTTTTTTAGATGGTTTAGGTAACGGACTAGGATACGGAATTATTTTAATGGTAGTAGCTTTTTGCAGAGAACTTTTAGGTTCTGGAAAAATATTTGGATTTGAAATTTTAGGTAATCCATTAGAAAAAACAGGACTATACGCCACAGGTTATGTAAATAACGGATTTATGTTATTGGCTCCTATGGCATTAGTGATGGTAGGTTTAGTGATTTGGGTGCAACGCTCAATCAACAAAAAATTAATCGAAAAATAGTAAAATCCCATAACGATGGAATACTTAAATATTTTTATAAAATCCATGTTTATTGATAACATGATTTTTGCCTACTTTTTGGGAATGTGCTCATTTTTAGCGGTTTCTAAAAAAGTATCTACTGCAATAGGTTTAGGAATTGCTGTAACTTTTGTACAAGTAATCACTGTTCCTTTAAATTATTTGATTTACAAATATGTGCTGGAAGCAGGCGCTTTGTCTTGGGTAGATCCTTCTTTTAAAGATTTAGATTTAAGCTTTTTAACTTTCATTTTATTTATTGCTTCTGTGGCAACCATGGTGCAATTGGTAGAGATGATTGTTGAAAAATTTTCACCTTCTTTATATAATTCATTAGGTATTTTCCTGCCTTTGATTGCGGTAAATTGTGCCATCTTAGGAGGTTCTTTATTTATGCAACAAAGAGTAGATGGTGGAACTTATTCAAACTTTGGTCACGTACTTACCTTTGGTTTCTCTTCAGGTTTAGGTTGGACAATTGCGATTGTGGCCATGGCGGCTATTCGTGAAAAAATGCAATATTCAAATGTATTACCTCCTTTAAGAGGTTTGGGTATTACCTTTATTTTAACAGGCTTAATGGCGATTGGTTTTATGAGTTTTGGAGGTATTGATTTAAATGCTTTTAACAAGAAAGAAGAAGTTGTTGTAGAAAATAAAGAAGTAACTGCTCCTGTTGAAGTGGTTTCGGAAGAAACTTTAGAGGCTTCAAAAATTATAGATTCAACAGTTGTTGACACCACAACGGTAACTAAGAAGTAGTAATCATATTAAAAAATGAAATTATGTTTAGTATAACAGAATTAATTATATACTCAATTATAGCCTTCTTAGTATTGATACTATTAATGGTTTTTATGTTGGTGTATGCCAAATCAAAATTGGTTTCAACAGGTGCTGTTAAAATTAAAATTAATGGCGAAAGTGAAATAGAAGTTGGTGCAGGTAGTACGCTTTTAACCACTTTAGGAAATAGTAAAATATTTTTACCATCTGCTTGTGGTGGAGGTGGATCTTGTTTACAATGTAAATGTAAAGTACTATCAGGAGGTGGAGAGCCTTTACCAACAGAGGTGCCTAACTTTACTCGTAAAGAATTAGCTGCAGGTTGGAGATTAGGATGTCAAGTAAAAGTAAAACAAGACATGGTGATTGAAGTGCCAGAAGAAGTCTTTGGAATCAAAAAATTTGAAGCCAAAGTATATTCTAACTACAATGTAGCTTCTTTTATTAAAGAATTTATAGTTGAGTTGCCTGAAGATATGCACTACGAAGCTGGAGGATATATCCAAATTGAAATCCCTAAATGTGAGGTTAAATTCTCGGATATGGATATTATGGCACATCCAGAAGAACATCCAGGTGAACCAGATAAATTCAAAGCCGAGTGGGATAAGTTCAAATTATGGCCATTGGTTATGAAAAATGACGATTTGGTTGAAAGAGCTTACTCTATGGCTTCTTACCCTGCGGAAGGAAGAAAAATTATGTTAAACGTTCGTATTGCAACTCCTCCGTTTGATAGAGCTACAAACGATTGGATGAAAGTGAACCCAGGTATTGCTTCTTCATATGTTTTTTCAAGAAAAGCTGGTGATCCTGTAGTAGTTTCAGGACCTTACGGTGAATTCTTCATCAACGAATCAGAAGCAGAAATGCTTTATGTGGGTGGAGGAGCTGGTATGGCACCAATGCGCTCACATTTGTATCACTTATTCCGTACAGTAAAAACTGGTCGTAAAGTAACCTATTGGTACGGTGGACGTTCTAAACGTGAATTATTCTATACAGATCATTTCAGAGCTTTAGAAAAAGATTTTCCAAACTTTAAATTCTATTTGGCATTATCTGAACCACAACCCGAAGACAATTGGAAAGTGAAAGATAGTTTAGATGGAGCGGGTGATGGATTTGTTGGATTTATTCACAATGTGGTAATCGAAAATTACTTATCTAAACATGAATCACCTGAAGATATTGAATTGTATTTCTGTGGACCACCTATGATGAACAAAGCTGTTCAAAAAATGGGAGAAGATTTTGGATTGGCTCCAGAGAATATCAGATTTGATGATTTTGGAGGATAATCCCCTTAAAAATAATAAAACGCTCAATTTACTTGAGCGTTTTTTTTTGTTTTAATAAAATTCGTTGTTAACAGATTTCTTAATAGAATAATTTAATAGCTTTGTAAAAAAAAATAAGGGTGTGTTAAAGAATAATATTCATACAAAACTAGTTTCCTCCTCTATAATAGGGGTTATGCTATTTTTGATGTTATTTTCTTTTTATACTAATTACGATTCTTTTCAAAAATCAACTTCAAATATTGTTGAAAGTGATCATCCTTCGGACTTAAATTTTACTGACGCCGATGATTCAAAAGGCTTTCTATTTATCACAGAAAAAGAGGAACTAGAATTCCGAGAAAAAGATGTTATTCTGTCTTTAGCTGGATTTTTCTATACCGCTTTCTTTCCTGTTTTATTTCCTAAACAAACTTCTTTTTTTACTTTTTTAAATAGTCATATCATTCAACGCTTGTTGTTGTATGATGTTTTTTGCAATTGGAAAATACCTTCTGTTACATTCTTTCAAAGGATGTAATTATTATCTGTCACTATTATAATTTTTTTTATACAGTTTAGTTACATCATTTTATTTCATCTATTTCTAAACTGAAATTATAATAAAATGAAACAAGCTATTCATTTTGATGAAGCACATACGCTTCATCAACTTAAACATTTTTTACCGGCTCAATCGCCATTAAAAGATTTTATACATCACAACACATTACACGCATTTCAAGATTTAAACTTTTATGATGCGTTGTTGCAGTCATCAACGGTTTTTGGATACAATACTTTTTTACCTATTCAGGAATACAGAGATAAGTTTAAGTCAGGAGTTATTAAAAAAGAAATTTTAGAAAAAAGTATTGCTAAAAGAGCTACTGAAAATCCAGAACAAGATTGGTTTTATTTACTTACCAAAAAAGAGTATGCTTCGAATAACGAACACAGAATAGGTAAGTTAAGAGCCAATTGGAAATTGAAATACAAAATAAGTTTAGATTACGAAGTACACCCCATACTTTTTAGAATACTTTGCAGTTATTTAGATCAAGGTATTTCTATTTGGAATTTTCCCGCTCACGAAAAAGGATTAATAGCCTCTGTAAAAGAATTAGAAAAAAATAGTTTAGTCAGTTTTTTTAAAACAGAAAGGGCTAAAAAGTTGCTTTTTGGAAATCATCTAAATATTCCTAATTTATTATCTCTGTTGGTTGGTAATGAATCATATTACGAGGAATATTTATTTGATCAACAATTTGCTCACCCAGGGTGGTCTGGTTTAGTTTCTGTGATTGAGGATATGCCTCAAACTTTATTGGATTCCAAATGCGTTTCGTTAAAAGATTTAATTCTTTTGGAACTGTTGTTAGAGTTAGACGCATTGGATTCAAAATATGGTCAAAATTGGGCGCCATTAAGTCATCGCGTTAAAGCTAAGCCCATAGCTCTATTTTCTGATATACATACTACAGAATTTTTTGAAGTGATGTGTATTTGGCAAGATGCTTTTGAATGGAGTACCTACGATGGTGTTTTATCTGGAATTCAATTACAAGGTTTAACCTTTGAAGAACTAAATCAAAAATCTTTTCAAGCACTATTTTGCATGGATGATAGGGAATGTTCTATCAGAAGACATGTTGAAAATACAGATAAAAATGCCGAAACTTTTGGCACACCTGGACATTTTAATGTAGAGTTCTATTATCAACCTATAAACGGTAAATTTTATACAAAACTATGTCCTGCGCCTGTAACACCTAAATTTTTAATTAAAGAAATAGGAGAAGGGACAAAACATGAAAAAGAACATCATTTAACCAAACATTCCCATACTTTGCTTTTTGGTTGGATGATTTCTCAAACCTTGGGTTTTTGGGTGGCTTTAAAGTTGTTTTTTAACATCTTTCGTCCAAGTATGACTCCTGCTACTAGTGCTTCGTTTAGACATTTAGATCATCAAGCTAAATTGACTATAGATTTTAATCCCGAAAACCCTACTGAAAACAATCTTCAAATAGGATATACATTCACCGAAATGGCAGATAGGGTGGAAGGTTTACTAAAAGGTATCGGACTTACTAAAAACTTTGCCTCTATAGTTTATACCGTGGGGCATGGAGCAACTAGTGTAAACAATACCCACTATGCAGGATATGATTGTGGAGCTTGTTCCGGAAGACCAGGTTCGGTAAATGCCAAAGTAATTGCTTACATGGCTAATCACCCAGAAGTAAGAAATATTTTACGCACCAGAGGAATTGATATTCCAGTTTCTACTCAGTTTTTAGGCGCCATACACGATACTACCAGAGATGAAATTAAGTTTTACGATCAGGATTTATTATCTGCAGTAAATGCTCAAAATCATCAGAAAAATATTACGGTGTTTCATCAATCATTAGCGTTAAATGCTAAAGAACGCTCCAGACGTTTCGAAACGGTTAGAACGCATCTTTCCTTAAAAGAAGTACATCATCGGGTAAAAAGACGTTCAGTTTCTTTGTTTGAACCCCGTCCAGAATTAAATCATGCCACTAATGCTTTTGCTATTGTAGGCAGACGCTCTTTATCTAAACATATATTTTTAGACAGACGTTCTTTTTTAAATTCTTATGACTATTCTATTGATCCTGATGGAAAAAACTTGCTAGGTATTTTAAATGCTGTAGCACCGGTTGGTGGAGGTATTAATTTGGAATATTATTTTTCCAGAGTAGACAACCACAAATTGGGGGCAGGTACTAAGTTACCACACAACGTAATGGGGTTAGTAGGCGTTTCTAACGGAGTTGACGGAGATTTAAGACCTGGTTTACCCAGTCAAATGATTGAAGTGCACGACCCTGTAAGGTTATTGGTTGTTGTAGAACATTTTCCAGAAGTAGTTTTACAAGTCATTCAAAGCAATCCATCCACCTATGAATGGTTTAAAAACCAATGGGTGCATTTAGTGGTGGTAGAACCTGAAAAACGAAACTTGTTTTTATTCAACGGAGCAACTTTTGAACCTTATCATCCAGTTCAAAATGACATCCAAAAAGTGAGTGATTTTACCCCGCTATTCGAACAAAATAGCGAGAATTTACCTTTTAGTTTAGTAGGATAGTTATGGAAAATATAAATTTAATTTTACAGTTTTTTATACTACTACCGTTATTAGGTTTTGTAGTTAGCTTAATCATTCCTAAAGAAAAAGAGTCTTTAATTTCTTGGAATGCTTTTTATACCGTTTTAATTCATCTAATAGCCTCGCTAGTTTTTACCGCTATGTGGATGTATAATGGTTTTCAAGATATTAATCTTAAAGAAATAACTATAATACAAACACCTCATTATGAGTTTTTTATAGATTTTTATTTTGATAATGTAACGGCTGTTTATTCTATAATAGGTACTTTACTTACTTTATTAGTAACAGTTTACAGTCGCTATTATTTGCATCGTGAAAGTGGGTATAAACGTTTTTTTAATACCATTTTATTCTTTTTTACAGGATATAATGTGGTGGTTTTTTCAGGAAATTTCGAAACCTTATTTATTGGTTGGGAAATATTAGGTCTTTCTTCTTTTTTATTAATTGCGTTTTACAGAGACCGCTATTTACCTTCAAAAAATGCTTTAAAAGTATTTGCAGTTTACCGAATAGGAGATGTTGGATTTATTTTAGCCATGTGGGCGAGTCATCATTTATGGCACGAAAACATCACTTTTTCCAAATTAAATAATTACGAATTGGTTCACGAACATTTATCGGTTCATGGGGCAGTTGGTGTATTTATATCCTTAATGATTTTGATTGCAGCGGCTACTAAATCGGCTCAATTGCCTTTTTCGTCATGGTTGCCCAGAGCCATGGAAGGGCCAACCCCATCTAGTGCTATTTTTTATGGTTCTTTATCGGTGCATTTAGGGGTGTTTTTATTACTAAGAACCTTTCCTTTTTGGGAACATCAAACTTCTATACGAATATTAATTGGCGTTTTAGGTTTGGTAACCAGTATTTTAACTTCATTAACCGCAAGAGTACAATCTAATGTAAAAAGTCAAATTGCTTATGCTTCTATTTCTCAAATAGGCATCATATTTATAGAAGTTGCTTTAGGTTTAGAAGAATTAGCTTTAATACATTTTGCAGGAAATGCCTTTTTAAGAACCTATCAATTACTAGTTTCTCCGTCGGTAGTGAGTTACATGATTAAAGAACAGTTTTATAATTTTATTCCAAGAATTCACACTTTCGAAGATTCGTGGCCTAAAAAGATAGAGTACGGCTTATATATTTTAAGTTTAAAAGAATGGAATTTAGATTCCTTAATGAACATTATTATTTGGTCTCCTTTTAAAACTTTAGGAAAAAAACTGAATTTTTTAACGCTCCCTAGATTAGTTTTTCTGTTTGTGCCTAGTTATTTGTTAGGGCTTTTATTGTTGTATTTGTATTATGACAGTAAATATCTTCATGAATATTTACCAGGTTTATTTTCGATTATAGGATTGTTATTAGTGTTTAAATCCTTTTCGGAAAGAAAGAATCCTAAACTAGCTTGGTTACTGATTATTCTATATCACTTTTGGTCGGCTTTAGCCATTTCTTTTAATGAGAAGTTTAATTGGAACGAGGTCTATTTTTATTTAAGTGGTGTTTTATTAGCAGGGATTGCGGGTTGGGTAAGTTTGAATTATATACTCTCTAGAGAAAAGCTAGACTTGAATCAGTTTTATGGAGCGGTACACAAACATCCTAAAGTGGCTTTTATTTTTCTGTTGTCGTGTTTAGGATTAATGGCTTTTCCGATTACTCCCACTTTTGTTGGAGTCGATTTAATTTTTAGTCATATACATGCCGACCAGTTGGTATTAGCGGTAGCTACCTCCACCAGTTTTGTATTAACAGGAATTGCCTTAATTAGAATGTACGCCCGAATATTTTTAGGACCCGCTCCGGATGTTCAAGATTCTATCCCATTTAAATCGTCTTAATAATCTAAAAATAAATTTTATGACAACTTTAATCATCATTATATTCGTATTGGGTTATTTAGCCATTGCTTTTGAGCACCCATTACAACTCAACAAAACAGCTTCGGCATTATTTGCGGGAATTGTTTGTTGGACACTTTATTTTGTTAGTTCACCTGATGTACATTTAGCTTCCGAGCAGTTGAATCACAATTTGTCGGAAATATCCTCTATTGTTTTCTTTTTATTAGGAGCCATGACCATAGTGGAATTAATAGATACGCACAACGGATTTTCATTAATTACCGATAGAATTAAAACTAAAAGTTTAGTGAAATTGATGTTTGTGATTTCTATTTTAACCTTTTTTCTGTCTTCTATTCTAGACAATTTAACTACAGCAATTGTTATGATTTCTTTGTGTGCTAAAATTCTAAAAGACCATAACGATAGGTTGTGGTTTGCCGGAATTATTATCATCGCAGCTAATGCAGGAGGGGCTTGGACACCTATTGGCGATGTAACTACTACTATGTTATGGATTGGTGGGCAAATCACCACCGTTAACATTATGGTCAACACCTTTGTTCCGAGTTTAATGGTTTCATTAATTCCAACGTTGTTTTTTGCCTATAAGTTCAGAGGTAGATCCATTGAATTTAATGTCGCTAAAATGAAAGAAGAAACTCATTCGCAGTCTAGTGATATTGTGTTATTTGTTGGAGTAGGTATGTTGATTTCGGTTCCTATTTTTAAAACCATCACACACATGCCTCCGTTTATGGGAATGCTTTTGGGATTGTCCATCATGTGGATATTAACTACCTATTTACATTTAACTAAACCCGAAGAGTTTAAATCTAGACACAGTGTTACCCATGCTTTAAAAAAAATAGATACTCCTTCAGTTTTATTTTTTATGGGAATACTTTTGGCGGTTTCGGCTCTACAAGCTTCAGGAATTTTATCTATTGCTGCCGAAAAACTAGGTGAAAATATCCAAAATGAATATGTGATAGGGACCATTTTAGGACTGCTTTCTGCAGTGATTGATAACGTTCCTCTAGTAGCTGCCGCACAAGGAATGTATGATTTAACTACTTACCCTGTTGATCATGCCTTTTGGCAATTTTTAGCTTTAACAGCAGGTACCGGAGGTAGTATCATTATTATTGGTTCTGCCGCAGGAGTTACCGTAATGGGTTTAGAAAATGTCAACTTTTTTTGGTATTTAAAAAATATCGCTTGGATTGCTTTGTTGGGCTTTTTGGCAGGCGTTTTTACATTTATACTTCAACACGAGGTGATTACCCCATTATTTAATTAATACACTACAAAACAAAATATATATTATGAAATCATCATCTAAAATAAAATTACCCAAAGATGGTTTAGAAGGGTTAAAAGAAAACTTTTCTACCGATGCCATTTCTGGTTTTATTGTTTTTTTACTGGCTTTACCCTTAAGTTTAGGAATTGCCAAAGCATCGGAATTTCCCCCAATAATGGGATTAATTACGGCTATTATAGGCGGTATTTTTGTCAGTTTTATCATGGGATCAAGGCTTACCATTAAAGGGCCTGCTGCAGGATTAATTGTAATTGTTGCAGGAGCAGTAGCCGAATTTGGTCAAGGTGACAACACATTGGGTTGGAAATTAGCTTTAGGCGCTATGGTATTAGCAGGTGTAATTCAAATCTTATTTGGATTATTAAAGTTGGGAAAATTAGCCGATTTTTTCCCCTTATCAGCCATTCATGGAATGTTAGCCGCTATCGGAATTATTATTATTGCTAAACAAATTCCTGTTTTATTAAATGACAATCCCATTTTAGCCAAAGGAATGAGTCCGATAGAATTGCTTTTAAATATTCCAAAATTCATCTATAATTTAGATCCTAAAGCCACCTTGATTGGGGTGATAAGTTTAGCGATTATGATGGGTTGGCCATATATAAAAAACAAGTACATTAAAATGTTACCCGCTCCGTTAGTGGTTTTATTGTTTGCGATTCCTGCAGAATTAATGATGGATTTCCAGCATACCGAACCCCCTTACGCTTTAGTGCATATCGGTAGTTTTATTGATAATCTTAATATAAACGTAAGCTTTGATGGGTTTTCTCAAACAGGAATTTTTGTTAAATACGTAATCATGTTTGCTTTAGTAGGTACCTTAGAATCATTACTTACCGTAAAAGCAATAGATTTATTAGATCCATTTAAAAGAAAATCAGATGCCAATAAAGATTTAATTGCCGTAGGATTAGGAAATACTTTAGCGGCAGTTTTAGGAGGATTACCCATGATTGCAGAAGTTGCCCGTAGTTCGTCAAACGTGAACAATGGGGCTAAAACGCGTTGGGCTAATTTTTTCCATGGATTTTTTATTCTGATATTTTTATTATTGGCCTCTCCGTTATTAGAAATGATTCCTAATGCGGCCTTAGCGGCGATGTTAATTTCAGTCGGAATTAAATTAGCACATCCCAAAGAATTCATTCATACATTTCATATCGGAAAAGAACAATTAGCCATATTTTTGGTAACCATTTTCTTTACTATTTTCGAAGATTTATTGGTCGGTATAGCTGCGGGTATCGTTTTAGAAATCGTGATTTATTTATTTAATGGAGCGTCTTTAAATTCCATATTTAAGGCACCCACACAAGTTTCTTTTGAAGGCAATAATTATTTAATAGAAATAGACAAATCAGCTTTGTTTACCAATTATTTAGGAATCAAAAGAAAATTAGAACAAGTTCCTCCAGGGTTTAATCTAACGATTGATTTGATGCATACTAAAATCGTAGATCATTCCGTGATGAAAAATTTATCTTTATTTAAAGATGAATACGAACGTTCCGGAGGAAAAGTAGAAATTGTAGGTATTGAGGAGCACAAACCGTTTTCAAGTGATAAATTAGCGGCCAGAAAGAAAAAGTAAACTTAATTTATGAAAAATTATTTTTTAGGCGTATTTATTTTAATTGCTACAATTGCAGGAGCCCAAAATAAAACCCATCACGAGGGAGTTTGGTTAGCCTATGCTGGTCAGTTTAAATTTTCTAACAGAATTGGAATTCACTTAGAAGCGCAAAACAGAAATTACGGTTTGTTTGAAACCAATATCCAAAATTTATATCGTGCGGGTCTTAATTTTTATGTAGCACCGCAAACTACCGTAACGGTAGGTTATGCTTTGGTGGATACCTATAATGCAGGATTTAATGAATATTTTAAAGAAGATAGGACATGGGAACAATTGCAGTTTTATCATGATGCCATTACCGATAATAGTACCATGTTACACCGTTTTAGATTGGAACAACGCTGGGTAGAGTCTTTAGCTTTGAATGAAATTGTATATCAAAATCGATTAAGATATATGAATAGAATGTTGATTCATTTAGCAGAATTAAAAAATGAAAAATCATTTTATGGAGTTGTTCAAAATGAGTTGTTTATTCCGTTAGGAGAAAACAAAATTACCACCAATTTTTTAGATCAAAACCGATTAACACTTGCCTTAGGATTAAACTTCAATAATAAAACCCGAATCGAATTGGGGTATTTGAATCAGTTTTTAAATCCATTTTCAGATAACGAAATCATTAATCATAATTTGTCGTTAGCGGTGTTTCAAAGTTTCAATTTAATGCCCAAAAAAGCAGAATAAGTTATAACTAAAAAGGGTTTGATTATCATCATCAAACCCTTTTTTATGTAAATAAAGTGTAATTACTTACCCCCAATCATTTTAGAAACAATGCCTTTGTCGGTACTGATTTCTGCAAAAAGTAAACCTGCAAAATGAAGGATAATATAAGTAACTAAATAAATCATTGATTTTTCGTGTAATTCTTCGGCGGTGTGTTCTAAGTTTTCAGGGCCAAATTCAATTAATAAACCTGTGGTTAAAGAAAAACCTAACAACACATAAAAAATCAAATAGACCCACGATTGAAACTTTTCTCTTAAAGGCAAACCTCTTTCAAACGGACTGGTAAATAACCAACCTTGAAATAAAGCCAATAAACCTCTTAAAAAATAAATCACCACAATAGCATAACCTGTGTAAATATGCCATTGCCACATCGGTTGTCTGATTTTTTTAGCAATCACCACCGCTTGGTCGTCAGATATTTGAATGTTGATTTCTGATAAATTTTCTTTTAGAATATCAGCCATATGATTTTTATTCATCCAGCCCATTCTTAATAGAATAGTTAATAGTAAGAATATGATGGCAATGGCTAACGACCAATGCAATATTCTGTGTGCTAAAGAAAATTTGTTATCATTCATAATTAATGAACTTTTTCGTTATAAGTTTTAACGGCTTCTTTTAAGATAAAAGCCGCTCTTTTTAAATCAGTTTTATTTAAAACATAAGCCAAGCGAATTTCATTCATACCTAAACCTTCGGTAGCATAAAAACCACTGGCAGGTGCTACCATAACCGTTTCACCGTCAAGACTGTAATATTCCAACAACCATTTGGCGAATTTTTCAGCATTGTCAATTGGTAAACGAGCCATACAATAAAAAGCGCCTTTTGGTTTTACTACTTTAATCCCTTCAATTTCGTTTAAGGCATCAATTAAAACATCTCTACGTTCTTTATATTCTGTATTGACTTCGTCAAAATAAGATTGAGGCGCATCTAAAGCGGCTTCACTGGCAATTTGCCCAATGGTAGGCGGGCTTAATCTGGCCTGAGCAAATTTCATTACGGTATTTAAAAATTCTTTATTTCGCGAAGCTATATTTCCAATTCGGGCACCACACATACTGAATCGTTTAGAAACCGAATCAATCATAATGGCATGTTTTTCCAAACTAGGAATATTCATTACTGAAAAATGTTTTACTTCATCGTAAAAGAATTCACGATAAACTTCATCCACAATTAAAAACAAATCGTGTTTAATTACAATGTCCGCCAATTGCTTTAATTCTTGCTCTGAATACAAATGCCCAGTGGGGTTGTTCGGATTACAAATTAAAATGGCTTTGGTTTTATCGGTAATTAACGCTTCAAAATTCGAAATAGGAGGTAAGGTAAAACCTTCGTCAATAGTTGACAATACAGGAACTACATGTGCATTTGACGAAGAAGCAAAAGCAATATAGTTAGCGTAAAAAGGTTCTGGAATAATAATTTCGTCTCCATCATCGGCAATACTAGCAATCGAAAACATAATAGCTTCCGACGCTCCTGTAGTCACAATGATTTCCGAAGCATCTAAATAAACTTCGTTTTTTCTGTAATATTCTGCTAATTTGTCTCTTAAACTTTGAATCCCTGCCGAAGAAGTATATTTAATAATGTCTAAATCAATGTTTTTAATAGCATTGATGGCATTGTCAGGGGTTTTAATATCTGGTTGACCAATGTTTAAATGGTAAACTTTGATTCCTTTTTTCTTAGCTTTTTCAGCAAATGGCTCCAATTTTCTGATTGGAGATTCGGGCATTGTTTTTCCTTTGTTTGAAATTGACGGCATAGCGTATTTTAACGAACTTATAACTAAAAAAAACATTTTATCCTCCGGTTAAGGAGGATAAAATGCCTATTAATAAGATTAGAAAATAATTTTAATTATTTTTTGTCTTGGAATCCTTTAATCAAGACTTTTTTGTTTTCTTCAGCTTGTGGAGCAGGAGCTTCCGCTTTCTTTTCTTCCACCAAACCGCGGATGTTTAAAGCAATTCTACCTTCTTCAACGTTAATAGCGTTAGATTCTACGGTAATCGTTTTACGGATTGGTCCAGGATTCATATTGTATTTTACTTCAATTTCACCTGTTTTTCCTGGCATAATTGGTTCTTTTGGACTAGATGGCACCGTACATCCACAAGTAGAATTTACTTTGTTAATGATTAAAGGCTCGTTACCCGTGTTGGTAAACACGAACTTTCTTAAACCACTGTCACTTTCTTTAGAAACTGTTCCATAATCAATGGTAGTTTCTTTAAATTCAATTTTTGGACCTTTTTGTGCATAAGTTGCGAAACTCATTACAAACAGTACAATTAAACTGTAAAATGCATTTTTTGTTTTCATTTGTTCTAAAGGTTTAAATGTTGCGTAAAATTAATTAGATTTTGATAATGTGCAAATATTATTGTTTTTATTATGCAGCATAAAATGCTACTTTTGTTGTCAATTTTGCAAAAACCAAGCCAAAATATTTTCTATACAATAAAATGATTTAGTTATATGAGCATTCCTACACATTTTGATGCTAAAGCCGTTGAAACCAAATGGTACGATTACTGGATGAAAAATGGATATTTCCATTCCACACCAGATCACCGAAAACCATACACTATAGTGATTCCTCCGCCCAATGTTACTGGAGTGTTGCACATGGGTCACATGTTAAATAATACCATTCAAGATGTATTAATCAGACGTGCTCGTTTAAAAGGATTAAACGCTTGTTGGGTTCCAGGAACAGACCATGCTTCTATTGCTACCGAAGCTAAAGTTGTGGCTAAGTTAAAATCAGAAGGCATTAATAAAAAAGATTTAACCCGTGAAGAATTTTTAAAACACGCTTGGGAATGGACCGACAAATACGGCGGAACCATTTTAGAGCAATTAAAACAATTGGGGTGTTCATGTGATTGGGAGCGTACTAAATTTACTATGGACGAAGATATGTCCGCATCAGTAATCAAATCGTTTGTGGACTTATACAACAAAGGATTGATTTACCGAGGTTACCGCATGGTGAATTGGGATCCAGAAGCTAAAACTACTTTGTCAGATGAAGAAGTGATTTATGAGGAAAGACAAGGGAAGTTATATCATATTAAGTATGCAATTGTTGATGATTCAGAAAACCCAACACCCAACACCCAATACCTAATAGTAGCCACTACCCGTCCGGAAACCATTTTAGGAGACACAGCCATTTGTGTACATCCAGAAGACGAACGTTATTCGCATTTAAAAGGAAAAAGCGTAGTAGTGCCTATCTGTAATCGAGTAATTCCGATCATTTTTGACGAATATGTAGACAAAGAATTCGGAACGGGTTGTTTAAAAGTAACTCCGGCGCACGATGTAAATGACAAAGCCTTAGGAGACAAACACGGCTTGGAAATCATTGATATTTTTAATGACGATGCTACTTTAAACCATTTAGGATTACATTATAAAGGAAAAGATAGATTTGTAGTTCGTGAAGAAATTTCCAAAGAATTAGAAAGCATCAATGCTTTAGAAAAAATTGAAAATCACTTAAATAAAGTAGGAACTTCTGAAAGAACCAAAGCGGTAATCGAACCCCGTTTATCAGACCAATGGTTTTTAAAAATGGAAGATTTGGTAAAGCCAGCCATTAAAGCAGTGTTGGAAACCGAAGAAGTAAAATTATATCCGAACCGTTTTAATAACACCTATAAACATTGGATGGAAAACATCCGTGATTGGAATATTTCCAGACAATTGTGGTGGGGACAACAAATCCCAGCCTATTATTATGGAGAAGGAAAAGAAGATTTTGTAGTTGCAGAAAACATCGAAGAAGCGCTAAAATTAGCTCAAGCCAAAACTCACAATTCACAACTCACCATTCACCATTTAAGACAAGACGAAGACGCTTTAGATACTTGGTTTTCCTCATGGTTATGGCCGATGTCGGTTTTTGGAGGAATTATGAATCCAGAAAGTGAAGATTTTAAATATTATTATCCAACCAATGATTTAGTTACGGGTCCAGATATTTTATTCTTTTGGGTAGCTCGAATGATTATTGCTGGATATGAATACACGGGTAAAAAACCATTTAATAATGTGTATTTAACTGGAATTGTACGTGATAAGTTGCGTAGAAAAATGTCAAAATCATTAGGAAATTCGCCAGAACCTTTGGAATTGATTGAAAAATTTGGAGCAGACGGTGTTCGTGTAGGATTGTTGTTGAGTGCTTCGGCAGGAAATGACATTATGTTTGATGAAGAATTATGCAATAATGGAAAAGCTTTTGCCAATAAAATTTGGAACGCTTTCCGATTAATCAAAGGATGGGAAGTAACCGATATTCCTCAACCTGAATATGCCAAAGTTGCTGTGGAATGGTACGAAGCCAAGTTGCAAAAAACGTTAGTAGAAATTGAAGATCATTTTGAAAAATACCGTTTGTCTGATGCTTTAATGTCTATCTATAAATTGGTATGGGACGATTTCTGTTCTTGGTTTTTAGAAATGATTAAACCCGCTTATCAACAACCGATTGATGCGGCTACTTTTAACAAAGTCATTGAATTGTTCGAAGCCAATTTAAAATTATTACATCCGTACATGCCGTTCTTAACCGAAGAAATTTGGCAGTACATCGCAGAACGCACCCCAGAACAAGCGTTGATTGTTTCGCAGTGGCCAACAATTACAGGTGTAAATGAAAATATCATTGCTGATTTTGATTTTGTAATGGAAGTAATTTCAGGAATAAGAACCATCAGAAAAGAAAAAAATATTCCTTTTAAAGATGCGATAGATTTAAAAGTAGTGAATGCGGAAAATGCTTCAACCTATTTTGATTCAGTTATTGTTAAGTTAGGAAACATCACGACTTTAGAATATGTTTCTGAAAAAGTTGATGGCGCTTTGTCTTACCGTGTAAAATCAAACGAGTATTTTATTCCCATCACCGGAGCAGTAAATGTAGAAGAAGAAATCGCAAAATTATCCGAAGAATTAAAATACACCCAAGGTTTTTTAAAGTCGGTTCAAGCCAAGTTATCGAACGAAAAATTCGTAAGCGGCGCACCCGAAGTAGTCATTGCCAACGAACGCAAAAAAGAAGCCGACGCGTTAGCAAAAATTGCAACGATTGAACAAAGTTTATTGGCGTTGAAGTAAACGTAAAAGTATTTGAAATATAAAATCCCAATGCTGATATTTTTAGTATTGGGATTTTTTTTGGTTGTTTGAAATGAGTAAATATCGCGGATTTGTAATCCGTGATTGTAAAAGTGTTAATAAGAAGCTTCAACTTCTTAGAAAGTTGTTTTTAGATTGTAGCTTATTCCAACAGGAACGGATTACAAATCCGCTCTATCGGATGTTGTCACCTGTAAGATGCTGGCGCCAGCGGAGGTGATCATATGCTATAATAATTTTGGAAAACTATTGAAAACACGTCTAAATAATTCAAACAAAAGTTGACCTTTTTCTGTGTCTAGAGTAAGAGTAGTAGTTATGCCAATTAATGTTGTTATAACCAATCCTTTCCAATCATATTTATTAAGTCTTTCAGTTGCATCGATTAAGTAATCTAATCTTGCACTAATTAATTTTTGTTCTTCATTATTTGGTTTTAATTCCTTGTAGATTAAAAGCTTTAATTCGTTAATAGACATCAAAATTTGTTGCTTTTCTTGATTTGAAAAACTATTTATATTATCAAAATTGATATTTTCAATATTTAAACTTTTATCACTATTTTTAAAATTTCGCCACAAGTCTGGTTCATTTTGCTCATACAAATATTCTTTAACATGATTTTTCATCCAGTTTTTAAAACCATTCAATACGCTTTCAAAATTGGCATATCCTGCAGTTGGAATGTATACAGACATTGGATAATTTGGTGCAAAAACGGTATGTTTATAATCGAATGAATCAAATGAATCTTGGTCATTACGGATTATGAAAGTAAAAAAGGTGTCTTTATATTTTATGCTCTTTGATTGATGTTCTTCTATAATGTCATCACTCATAATAAAATCTTCTGGATTATATCCAAGTTCATTAATTAAAAGAAATAATTGATTGCTGTATTTTTTTCTCATACGTTTCTTTCGATTTGCCGCTATTTCAAAAATATACGAAATCACATTTACAAGGCTTTAAACATATTATAAGTTATTAACACCACCGCCTTTCATTTTCAAATTAAATTTTTTTAAAAAGACAACGCACTCTTGTTTATGACAAAAGTCATGTGTTAAGATGATAATATAATTCACTTTTGTAGTATGAATTGCTTTTTTTTAGAAAGAGGAATGCTAAATTAAAAAAGTGAATTATGGAGTTTACTACTAAAGAATCCGATGTAGCCGTTACGGATAAAGGTCAACTATCTAACGTGTTTCATGTATTGGCAAACACAGTTATTTCATCCGATGCTAATCAAAAAAATATTCTTAATTATAAAAATAACGAGGTCGTTTTTAAACAAGGAATCACCGCCGATGGTTTATTTTTGGTATTAGAAGGCAAATTAAAAATATCTAAATTCGGACATAACAACAGGGAACAAATCGTTCGTTTGTCAAATGCCGGAGATGTTACAGGCTACGTGGCTTTTTTTGCGAATGAATTACACAGCTGTACTGCAACAGCCATAGGTCAGTCCAAAATTTTGTTTTTATCTAAGCAATCTATTGTTGAGGCATTAGAAAAAAATGTAGAATTATTATATGCTGTAACAGAATTCTTAGCCAAAGAAATCCGTAGAGCAGAAGAAAAAATTGTTACGATTGCGCAAAAACAAGTAAAACAAAGAGTGATTGAAGCCATATTAATGCTTCAAAAAAAATATGGATTTGAAGCTGATGGAACCACTTTAGCCATCACTTTAAGCAGAACCGAAATTGCAGGTATTGCAGGCACCGTTAGGGAAACCGTAAGTAGAATGTTAGCAGACCTAAGTGATGCAGGCTTAATTGAGATTGATAATAAAAAAATTAGGTTTTTGAACAAGGCAGCATTGGTTCAACAAGCTCAGTAATTTTTTAATTCATCATTTACTTTTCCCTGTTGGTAAATAATACAACCAACAAAATCCAATTAAAAAAATACCCAACGAGGCTAAAAATGCTGGAACCAAAATTTCGGTATTATTATCTAACGCATTGTTCAGCGCAGTGTACAACAACCATATTTGGATGGTGATGTTTAATATTAAAATCAAAATAAGTGTGGACAATATGATATTCAACTTTTTAGGGTTGGATTGGTTTTGTCCTTGACGAAAGTTGCTCATATTTTTAGGTTTTTAGTTTTTTAGCCAAAAGTCATTAGTTTATTCTTTTTTTAAGGCAAAAGTTTTTAATTAATTCATAATTCACAACTCACCATTCATAATTTTTCTTACAAACAATTCCCCATTTTCTTTTTCCACTACTTCTAATCTAGGTAATGGGCGCGGAGGTGGACCTGCCAATACTTCGCCGGTGTCGGCATTAAAAAATCCGTGGTGGCAAGGGCATTCTATTTTTTCGGATTCTGGGGAATAAAAAACAGAACACGACAGGTGCGTGCATTTTTGTTCGTAGGCTCTGAAGGTTCCGTTTTTTAAATGGATTAAGATGTACGGAATGGTACTGCCTTCAATCACAAATGAACGAGTTCCACCTAGTGGAATGTCGTTTTTATGACACACCAAATGTTCTCCCTCTACTTCTTCTTTCGGAAAAAAGTGCGTTTTAGCAGCGATTAATCCGCTACCGACCATGAGTCCGCCCGACACTAGGGTTAAGAATTTAGCAAACTCTCTGCGACTTACTTGGGTGGCTTCTTGTTTTTGAATCGGAAAATCTTTTTTCCAATTTTTATTCAGATTATCTTCTTTGATAGACATAACGATAATTTTTATTCGATGATTAATTGACTATAACCTTTAGGCATCATGAGGTTTACTTTGGTAACTACCAGCTCGTTGCCAAATACAAATTCGTTTACAGGCACACTGTTTGGACGCATTTCGGCAATACTTTCTTTGGTGCCATAATATAATGCTCCACTTGGGCAAACGGTAGCACACATGGGTTTTTTACCTACGCTGGTGCGGTCGTAACACATGTTGCATTTCATCATTAAATCATATTCCTCCATTTTTTTTGGCACACCAAAAGGGCAAGCGATTACACAGTTGGAACAGCCAATACAACGCTCGGTGTTGGCGGTGTGTACTATGCCAAATTCATCTTTGGATATGGCGTCGGCAGGGCAAACATTGGCGCAAACAGGGTCTTCACAATGCATACACACTTGTACGGTGGTTTGTATCGTAGCCGCTCGGTCTACATAGTTGACGTGAATCATGGTTTCGTGTCCGTTGGTTTCACACTCCGCACAAGCGGCTTCGCAGGCTTTGCAACCAATGCAGCGTTGCATGTCTACAAAAAATTCTTCGTGTGATTTATAATTGGTAAATGACATAATAGCTCTTTAAGAATTAAACACTTGCGTAAGCTTTGGTTACCTCGGGTGGTGGTGCCATTTCGCCCAAAGGTTGCAATTGACAAGCACATACTTTAAACTCGGGTATTTTTGAAATTGGATCTAAAGTCCCAGGAGTCAATTGGTTGGCTGATTTTTTACCCGGCCAATGATAAGGGATAAAAACCGTGTCTTTTCGAATAGTTTCTACAATATTTGCAGGAAAAATAGCTTCGCCCCGTCGGGTGGTTACTTTAACCAATTCACCTTGTTTGATTTGGTATTTGGCTGCCATTTCAGGATGAATTTCTACTAATGGTTCAGGATATTGCGCTACTAATTTACCAATGCGTCGGGTTTGCGTTCCGCTTAAATATTGCGATACTACACGACCAGTGGTTAACACTACCGGATATTCTGCATCGGTAACTTCGCCTGGTAATTTGTAAGGCGCAGGATTAAAATGTGCTTTGCCGTCGGGGGTTTTAAATTTTCGGTCTTCCCAAAGGCGCGGGGTACCGGGGTGACCTTCGGTAGGGCAAGGCCAAAATACGCCCATCTCATCTTCGATTCTTTTATAGGTAATGCCATAATAATCGGCAGTTCCTCCTTTTGAGGCTACCCGTAATTCGTTAAAAATGGCTTCGCTATCTTCGTACGTGAATTTATCTTTTGCTCCTAAACGTTCGGCTAATTCTAAAATAATAGAAGTGTCAGTTCTGGCATTTTCAGGAGGCGTAATGGCTTGTCTGATTCTAATCACACGACCTTCTGCCGAAGTAGTGGTGCCTTCTTCCTCTTCTTGTAAAGAACCTGCCAAAACGATGTCGGCATGGCGGGCGGTTTCATTCAAAAAGAAATCAATACATACGTAATATTCTAATTTTTCTAAAGCTTCCCGCACATAATTGCTGTTGGGTAAGGATACCAACGGATTAAAACAGATAGATAACAATCCTTTGATTTCTCCACGATGAATGGCTTCAATAATTTCGTAAGCTGACAATCCTTTGCCTGGTAAATCTTTTTCGTTAATACCCCAAACGTCGGAAATGTATTTGCGGTGTTCTGGATTTTCTATATCTCGATTACCAGGTAATTGGTCGCATTTATGACCGTGTTCGCGTCCGCCTTGTCCGTTGCCTTGCCCTGTAATGGTAGCGTATCCGCAGTAAGGTTTGCCAATTCTACCTGTAGCTAATACTAAATTGATGCATCCTAAAACATTATCAACGCCTTTAGAGTGGTGCTCAATACCACGGGCATGTAACAAAAAGCTGGTTTTGGCTTTTCCCCAAAGTTCAGCAGCTTCTTTAATTTTATGTTTGGCGATTCCTGTTACTTCTTCTGCCCATTCTAAGGTATAATCTTTAACCGCATCAATGGTTTCCTGAAATCCAGAAGTATGGTTGTCAATAAAATCGTGGTCTAACATATCGTTATCCACCAAATATTTTAACATGGCTCCGTATAACGCTGAATCCGTTCCAGGTTTTACATCTAAATGTAAATCGGCAGTTCGGGCTAAGGGTATAATTCGTGGGTCAATCACAATGAGTTTGGCACCTCGGTCACGGGCTTTCCAAATCCAGTGGGTTAGGGTAGGAAAGGTCTCGCTAATATTAGCGCCTGCAACTATGATGACTTCGGCATATTCTAAATCGGAATAATTGTTGGAACCTCGGTCTAATCCAAAGGCTTTTTTGTTTCCAGCACCCGCACTTACCATACACAAACGTCCGTTATAATCTAAGTTTTTGGTTTTTAAAGCCACACGGGCAAATTTGCCGACCAAATAACTTTTTTCGTTGGTTAACGAAACACCCGAAAGCATGGCAAATGCATCGTTTCCGTAAGTGGATTGAATGCGTTTGATTTCCGATACGGTTTTACTCATCGCATTTTCCCAATCGGTAGGTTTAAAGCCAACACCTTCCACACGTTCTAAGGGGTGCATGATGCGATCGGGATGATTATTTTGCAGGTAGCGTTGTACGCCTTTGGGGCATAATCTTCCTTCGTTAAACGGGAATTCCATCCAAGGTTCAAAACCTACAATTTTATTGTTTTTGGCTAATAATTGTATGCCGCATTGCATACCGCAAAAACAACAATGGGTTTTTACGATGGTATCGGGTTCGTCTCGGCCTACATATCCATCTTTGGGCGGATAATTTAAAGTAGGGCCAAATTGCTCAATAATCTTTTCGGTGCTTGTAGGTAGTTTTGCCATATTCTTTTTTTTAACGAATGATTATCCGAAATATTTTCCTGTTTCTTGTCTTGCTTTTAAGTGGGCTTGTGCCAATCGAGAGCGTTTGCCTTCGGGGCTTAAATCCAAATGAGAACTGCCGTCTTTTTTATCAAAATCAAAACCTAATTCTTTAGTTACAATTTTTAAATCGTTTACGTGTAATTGGGTAGTGAATTCTTTGTTAGTATGTGGGCAAATCGCCATGCCTTTTTTCATGCCTTCTTTTTTATAAATGTGCGCTCCAATTTGGGCAGGGCGTTGGATGATGTGGAAAAATTTTCCGAAAGGAATCCAAATCAAAAACAGAATTACCGTTACAGCGTGTAAAACCGCTAAAAAGTCAAAGGCAAACCCTTTCATAAACTGGTACGAATAGGTGAGTCCTAAACCCGTTACCGAAATCAAAATCAATAAAATCAAGGGTAATAAATCGCCTTCAAAAGTTTGGGTAGCAATAAGACCGGGGTTGGTTAAACGGCGTCTTAAATAATATAGCGAACCTAATATCACTAAATACGATGACCAGTTTAAGGCATGAAAAGTCATAAATGCCATGAAAGATCCCAATGGAAATTCCATCATTTTAAATCCGAAAAAATGAGCTTCGTAAATATCAATGGTATTGGGAGCCAACGTAAAATGAATCCATCCAAATGTAAGCGGAATGGTAATGGCAAAGGCAGAGGTACAGCCTACGGCAATCATAAAATGCGCCACCCAACGGTATTTTCCTCGTGGATAAATGAATTTTTGAAAAGCAATATTGCCCACAGTTTCTTTGCTTACAAACCACAAGTGTTTGAATATACTTCCGTTAAAAATAAATTGCCATCCGCGTTTAAAGTACATCCACGTAGGCGGGCGTTGCAACCAAACCGAGTAGCGGTACACAATACCAAAAAAGGCAAATACGGTTCCGAATAGGTAAGTGATTAAAGCGGCGTCAAAGTTTTGTAGTTTTCGGGAACCAAAAAAGACCATAACAATACACAACACGCTTACCAAAGTGGCGATTAAAAAAGCTTTTAAGTTGATGGATTTAAATTTCATCTTTTAAAAAGATTAGCATTAATTAGTTATGTAATTTAAACGTTTAACTTGGTTTTTCACAGTTTTTACTGTTGTAATACCACCAGTTGGTAGCCGTAGCTAATACCGAAAAGATTAACAAACCTGTAAAAAACTGATTAGCACTGCCGTTAGCCGTAATGTTATTACCGATTAAAGTAGCAAATATGAATGGGCCAAATGCCGCAATGGCTGCCGTCCAACCAATTACTCCTGCGGCTTGGCGTTGATTGTGCGAAAAAATAATCGGATACTGACGGAAGGTGCCTGCATTACCCATACCGGTAAAGAAAAAGATACCTAACATCACCGCTACGAATAAAGGAAATTGTTCCATGCTGGTAGGGGAGACCAAGTCAAAAGCAATGATAATTCCGACTCCTGAAATAATTCCAATTCCGGTAAGAGTTGTTAAAATCGCGCCACCTACTTTATCGGCAACAAAGCCAAATAATACACGGCTTGCCGAACCAATGAGTGGCCCGTAAAAAGCGTAAACCAAGGGGTCTGGAGCGTTCGGAAAATCACCATATAAAACTTTAATCATTAACGGGAAAGCGGCGGCTAATCCAGAAAAAGTTCCAAAAGTCATTAAGTAAGTAATGGTGCAAAACCAAGTATGTTTGTCTGAAAAAATATCCAATTGTTCTTTAAAGGAAGCCGTTACAGGAACGCTTTTTAAATAAAACCAACTAATAATAGCTAACAGAATTAAAAGTGGAGCATACCAAAAAGCAGCCGATTGAATGAATATTTCTTTGGCTTTAACTGATGATGAATTTTCCTCGAAAGCATTCATGATTTTAGCGGCTGCCTTAGGATTGATGGCACTAATGGCTTTGGCTTGAACTTTGGCGGGTAAGTGAATTAATATTTGTGTTTGATTGTTATTGTTGATGGCTTGGCTTACCGAATCAATTTTTACAGGTTTTACGTTTGAAAGTATTTTTTCTTGCAAATCAATAGGAAGTGTACTAAATATTTCAGTTTTAGTTTCTATAGTAGCATTTTTAAAAACGCTAATCGCTTCTTTGGTGTCAATACTAGTAAATACCGAAGCCGCACCGTAAGTAGCTAATCCTAAAATTAAAGGTGTTACAAATTGTACTACCGAAACCCCAAAATTTCCGATACCTGCTTGAATACCTAAAGCTGTACCTTTTAATCGTTTAGGAAAGAATAGGTTGGTGCTGGGCATGTACGATGAAAAATCTCCACCACCAAAACCAGTAGTAAAAGCTAAAATCATAAATACCCAAAAAGGCGTATTCGGATCCATTACCGCAAAACCAATCCCAATTACCGGAATCAATTTAATTATTGTTGAAACTGCTATTACATGACGGGTTCCAAAAATGGGCAATAAAAAGGTGTGAATAATACGCAAAATACCAGCCGCCAAACCAGGCATTGCTGCTAACCAAAATAATTGGTCTTTAGTATAGGTAAATCCTAAGCCAGGTAATTTTACTACTATGGCACTCATCATAAACCAAGTAGCAAAAGAGAGTATTAAAGATATGGTAGTAATCCACAACGTTTTCCAAGCGATTTTTTTTCCAGTAGACTCCCAAAAATCATCATTTTCAGGTTCCCATTGATCAAGCCAAGTTTTCATAATTTAAATTTGTTAAGTTTAATTTTTTGTAATAGGATAAATGAGTCTTATTATGAAGCAAACTTAAAAAGACAAAAAACTCTTTTTAGTGACAATTATCATGTTTATGATTTTTTACATAAAAAAAGCTGTTTTTTAGCAGGTTTTTTAAAAAAGACAAGAAAATCCTATTTATGATAAAAATCATAACTCGTATATAAATAAAATCTCAATTTTGTAATTGAGAAATTATGCATTTGTATAATATCGAATATTTTATTTGATAAGATTAGGGGTGGATTTTCTAGTTCCCTGAGTATTCCGTGTTAATTTTATAAATTTTTATATAATTACGTATTTTAATACGTGTTTTTACTTAGTTTTGTGATATGGTACAAGATTCATTTGGTAGAGCGCATGATTATTTACGAATATCGTTAACCGATGTTTGTAACTTTAGGTGTACCTATTGCATGCCTAAAGAAGATATGCAATTCATGCCTTCTTCCAAATTAATGCAAGCCTGTGAAATTGATGCGATTGTAAAAGAGTTTGTAAAACTGGGTGTAAACAAAATTCGATTAACAGGAGGGGAACCTTTAGCCCGAAAAGACTTAGGGGATATTTTAAAAAAACTAGCGGTTTACCCTGTAGAATTAACGCTAACCACTAACGGATATTTATTAGACAGACATTTACTCGATTTGTTAAATGCAGGAGTACAGTCCATCAATATTAGTTTAGATTCTTTACAAGCCGAAAAATTTCATAAAATCACCCAGCGTAATTATTTTAATCAGGTTTGGAATAACATTTTATTGGCGGTAAAAAGTGGATTACACGTAAAAATCAATACGGTAATTATGCAAGGGGTAAACGAAGATGAGGTATTGGATTTTGTGCAATTAACTAAAGATTTACCTGTTCATGTTCGTTTTATAGAATTTATGCCTTTCGACAAAAACGATTGGAATCAAAGCAAAGTGTTTACCTATCAGGATATTTTGAACACCGTAAGCGAAAAGTTTGAGTATTTACCCATAAAAGGACATTTAAACGATACTTCTAAAAAATTTAAAATTCTAAATCATCAAGGAACCTTTGCGGTAATCAGCACCATGACCGCTCCGTTTTGTGCAGGATGTAATCGCATGCGATTAACGGCTGATGGTAAAATGAAAAATTGTTTGTTTTCTAACGGAGAGGCTAATTTGTTAAGTGTTTTACGCAATCAAGAAGATATCATTCCGATTATTAAACAATGTGTTTGGGAAAAGAAAGAAGCCTTAGGTGGACAGTTAGATAAAAACTATCAAAAAATAGATATTAAAAAATTGAATAACCGTAGTATGATTGCTATCGGTGGATAAAAAACAGCGCATGATTTCGGTAACAGAAGCACAACAAATTATTTTAGAAAATGCCATTTTTTATAACAAGATGAAAATGTTGTTACCCAATGCGTATGGAAAAGTATTGGCTCGACCTATAAAAGCCATGGTAGCCACTCCTCCGTTTGATCAATCAGCAATGGATGGATATGCTTTTTCTTTTGAAAATTGGGATAAAACCAGTGCGTTAGAAGTTGTTGCAGAAGTACAAGCAGGCGCTTGGTTTGATGGTGTAATAGCTAACAATCAAGCGGTAAGGATTTTTACAGGGGCAGCCCTTCCTGAAGGTTTAAATACGGTGGTGGCTCAAGAAAAAGTACAATTAGTAGGGGATAAAATTAGAATTACCGAAAACGAAATTGTTCAAGGTCGAAACGTACGCTTAAAAGGTTCGCAAACCCAAATAGGCGAGATCATTTTAAACAATGGGCATTTATTAACCCCAGCGTCGATTTCTTTATTAGCCAATGTTGGAGTAAATGAAGTGTTGGCTTATGAAAATCCTAGAATTAGAATTTTAATTACAGGAAAAGAATTAGTAAAACCAGGAATGCCTTTGGGAATGGGGCAAATTTTTGAATCGAATTCTTTCGCCCTAACAGCTGCTTTACAACAATTGGGTATAGAACCTTTGTCTGTGGAATATGTAGATGATGATTTATTGCAAACCGAATTAGCCATTAAAAATGGATTAGACTCTGATATTTTAATCATTACCGGAGGCGTTTCTGTAGGGGATTATGATTATGTTTCTACCGCTTTAAACCATTGTGGCGTACAGCAGTTGTTTCATAAAATCAAACAAAAACCCGGAAAACCATTGTATTTCGGAAAACATACTCACGGATTGGTCTTTGCTTTACCGGGTAACCCAGCTGCCGTGTTGACTTGTTTTTATGAATATGTAGCCGAGGCGATTGGGATTTTTACTCGCAAAGCTTATTTTGAAAAAAGGACTTTTACTTTAGGGAATTCGTATGATAAAAAATCAGGATTAACCCATTTTGTAAAAGGAAAAATAGAAAACGAGCAAGTTTTTATTTTAGAAGGGCAAGAAAGTTATTTAGTGAATTCTTTTGCCATTGCCGATGGAATTGTACAATTACCCGAAGAAAAAGAAACCTTTGAAAAAGGGGAAATAGTAAGCGTTTTATTGATGTAGTATGGATTTTTATTTATTACTGTTTATCGTTTCTTTTTTATATGCCGGAGTAGGGCATGGCGGAGCTAGTGGTTATTTAGCCTTAATGGCTTTATATGGTTTTTTGCCTAATGAAATGAAACCCACCGCATTGGTTTTAAATATTATGGTTTCTAGTGTGGCTTTTGCACAATTTTATAAAGCAGAACACTTTAAATGGCAACTGTGTTGGCCATTTATAGTAACGTCTATTCCGATGGCTTTTTTAGGCGGTTTAATCAATATACCCACCACTTATTATAAAATGATTTTAGGAGTGATGCTCATTTTTGCGGTGATTAGAATCCTAGGATTGGGAACTAAAGACAACACTTTTATTAAACCAGTTCATAAAATAGGCGCTTTAGGATTAGGCGGAGGCATTGGTTTAATTTCAGGTTTAATAGGAATCGGAGGGGGTATTTTACTGAGTCCTATTTTAATCTTGTTAAAATGGGGAAATCTAAAAGAAATTGCGGCGGTATCAGCCTTTTTTATATTAGTGAATTCGTCAGCAGGTTTGTTAGGGATGCAATTTTCGGGTATAGTATGGAATGCGCAAATGCCTCAAATGATTGCAGTCGCTTTTGTTGGCGGAGCATTAGGAGCGTATTATGGAGCAGTTAAGTTTAATTATTTGGCCGTTCGGAACATACTGGCTTTGGTATTGTTAGTAGCCTCTATTAAGTTATTTGTGGTATGAAAAAAGAAGTTGTTGCTTATGTATTAGCCGGAGGGAAAAGTTCTAGAATGGGACAAGATAAAGGATTGTTGTTGCTGAACGGAAAACCGATGGTAACCCATGTATTAGATTCTTTAAAAGAGGTTGCCGAAAAAATAACGATTGTATCTAATCAGACAGGTTATGAACAACTGGGTTACGAAGTGATTTCAGATGAGGTAAAAGATATAGGGCCTATGGGCGGATTGTATACGCTGTTACATCACACTCATGCCTCAAAAAATATCGTAGTAGCTTGTGATACCCCTTTTGTCAGTGCCGAGTTGTGGCAAATTTTATGGCAAAACAGCAAAAACAATCAAGCTGTAGTGTTTTCAGTACAGGGTATGATACAGCCTTTATTTGGAATTTATGACCAAAACATCTTGCCAAAAGTTAAAGAAATGATGACTAATCAGTGCTATAAAATTCAAAAATTAGTTACAGAAGTAGATTCAAAAATATTGCCTTTGGAAGATTATCCAAGCTTACATATTAAGCAGTTGTTTAATATTAATACTCCACAGGAGTTTCAAAATATTTAAAAGTTATGGAAGTAAAAGTATTGTTTTTTGGTCAGGCTGCCGATAAAGTTCAGAAGAACGAAACGGTTGCTTCGGGTATAAAATCATCAGAAGAACTCAATGTTTTTTTGAAAAATTTGTACCCTTCACTGCAAGATTTTCAATACCGATTAGCCGTAAATCACGTGATTATTACCGAAGATATTAAACTAAAAGATGGAGATGTAATTGCTTTATTGCCTCCGTTTTCTGGTGGATAATTAAAAAATATACCCATGAAAAAACAGTTAAATTACAATCGATATCAGCGTCAAATGTTACTTCCAGAACTTGGAGTAACAGGGCAAAAAAAGTTGTTAAACGCTAAAGTTTTAGTCATTGGAGCAGGGGGGTTGGGCTGTCCTGCCTTACAATATTTAGCGGCTGCTGGTGTAGGAACTATTGGTGTGGTAGATGGCGATAAAGTGGATGAAAGTAACCTCCATAGACAAATTCTATACAATGATTCAGACCTAGGCAAGTATAAATCTCAGAATGTAAATGTAAAGTTAACTAATTTAAATCCAGATTGTTGTGTTGTTTCATATAAACAAATGATAAACTCTGAAAATGCCTTAAGTATTATTGCAGAATATGATATAGTGGTTGACGGAAGCGATAATTATCCCACCAGATATTTGGTAAATGATGCCTGCGTAATCTTAAAAAAGCCATTGGTTTATGGAGCGGTTTTACAATTTGAAGGTCAGGTAGGGGTGTTTAATTTAGTAGATAAAGAAACGGATGTTCAAGTGAGTTATAGGGACTTATTTCCGAAACCTCCTCATCCATCAGAAGTGAATAATTGTGCAGAGTCAGGAGTCATCGGAGTGTTGCCCGGAATCATAGGAACCATGCAAGCCGCCGAGGCGATTAAAATTATTACAGGCATTGGAAAACCACTCTGCAACAAAGTCTTAATTTACAATCTTAAAAATGCTTCGTTTTACGATTTTGAAATCAGACCCAACCTTGCCAAAGGTGTATTTCCACAAACAGCTTCTGATTTTTATAAATTCGATTATGAATGGTTTTGTTCAGGCGAAGTCATTAATGGGGAAATTTCTATTGCCTCGTTCGAGGAGTTGTTATTTGCCGAAGAACTTACTATTATTGATGTGCGAGAAAAACACGAATTACCTGTTTTAGAAGGTTTGCAATACCTATCAATTCCTATGAGTGAATGGGAAACTCGAAAAACAGAATTTATATCTAACAAAAAAGTGGTAGTAGTTTGCCAATCAGGCACTCGAAGTTTAAAAGTAGTTCATAAAATAAAAGAAGATCATCCCTCACGAGGTATATTTAGTTTACACGGAGGGGTAAATGCTTGGATAAAAACCAAGGTAGTATAAAAACGTATGAAAAAAGTATTTATCAACGGAGCCATTAGCCCGCAATTTATTGCAGATTCGATAGCTAAACACAGCACCAAAAAAGAAATCGGTGCCCACAGTATCTTTTTAGGTCAAGTTCGTAACGATGTGTTGGATGGTAAAACCGTTCAAGCGATAGAATATACCGCTTACGAAGAAATGGCAGATCAACAATTTCATGACATTCGCGAAAGTGCTTTTCAAAAATATAACTTAACCTGTATGCATATTTACCACAGTTTAGGTGTGGTAGGGGCAGGGGAAATTTGTTTATACGTGTTTACTTCTTCTAAACACAGAAAAGACGCCACCGAAGCCTGTTCCTATATTGTAGAACGCATCAAAAAAGAGGTTTCTGTTTGGGGTAAAGAACTCTTTGAGGACGATACCTATGTTTGGAAACAGAATAAGTAATTAAATGTGTTAGTTACCAATTAATGGATTTTGCTTTGGTTTTAAAGTAATTAGCGTCGCCATTATTTCCTCCCTCACTATTTCCTGAATTTAATCTGTAAAATGGTGCATTTCCCCAATAAGCAGGTTTATCTTCAATAAACATGTCTTTTCCTGTATCGTTGGACACGTAAGGTTCTATTTTGATTTTCCAACCCGATATTCGATTCATGCTTTTAGTAGCATCAAATAAATCCGCACTAGGATCAATTAATTCTTTTAAATAAGATTTGTATATTTCTTTGTATTCGGGTACCGCTAAAATACGATTTAGTAGTGGTTTTCCGTTGTTTTTTCCCCAGTTTACAGGGTCTTGAGTGCCTGAATTTACAAATAACGAAGTACCTAAAGTGTTGTCGTAATCGTAAGGAATAAAGTATGCTTTTCCGTTTCCTGCAAAATAAAAGTAAAAATTATTTCCATTAATCCAGTAATCATCCCACATGCCTAAGGCAACATTTACTGCGTATGTTTTTAAAAATAAAGGAACGTCCATTTTGGAACTGATCCAAGATTTAAACTCTGTGTTCGTTTTGTTATTTAAGTCACTAATAAATGAAGTCAATTCTGCTTGTGCGGTAAGAATTTCCGATTCGCGCGTTTTTAAATCATAAGAATAAACTTTTGATAAGGAAGGGTCTAATTGAATGTCTTGCACTCCAATATTGGTGTTTTGTACAAAATCCGCTTTAAATCCACCCATGTTTCCACATTTCCATAAATAACCTACATTTCCGCCCCATTGAACACTTCGATTAGCAATATAATCTTCATCTATGCTTTCAATCATAGCATATACTCCATAATAGGCGGGCGTTGCATCTCCTTCTACATATATGGTTAGTCTACAATAAGAGGCTTGTGGAGCTGCCCAAACGCCAAATCGTTCAAATAAATCGTAGCTGTAAATTTCTCTAACGTAATTGGCATCATCTTTAAACCATTTTAAATTGATTTTTTCACGTTTGGCAAAGCGTTGTTTTTTCTTGAATTTAGAAAAATCTAATCCAAAATGACAATGATTCCAATTGGGGGCTAAAGGATTATGTAAATTGCCTGTACTTCCTTCGGGTCTTCTTCGGCTGGTATTTCCTCTTAATCTAAGAGCAATGCTGTCCAAGGTGTATTTTTGACCATTCAATTTGAATTCAAAATGAGAAACTACTTTTTCGTCGTTGGCGGGATTCAAATCAAAATTGGTTAATAGGGTGTTCCAGTCTTTTAAAGGAACCGTAAGTTTAATTTCGGGAACATCCTCCATTTTAAATAATTCTACAGCATCTGAAGGGTTTGATGGGACGTTAGTTGTGCTGTCTTTAGTAATGGTTTCCTCTTTACTACAATGAATAAAAAGGATGACAAAGGCTAAAAAGATATATTTAGAAAGGGAGTAATATTGTTTCATGTTATAGATGTTTTATCAAAGATATTTAATTTATTAAACGGAATGGGGTTTTAACCGTTAATCAGACTGTTAAAACTGATATTATCTGGATATCTCTTAGCTCAGCTGTTTAAATTTTATTATTTTTAGAACAATCAAAACTACTAAAAATGGATTTTTACTTTTCTGAAGAACAAAAGATGATTCAGCAAGCGGCAAAAGATTTTGCTAAGTCGGAATTATTACCAAGTGCCATTGAAAGAGACGAAAAACAACAGTTTCCATATGAACAAGTTAAAAAAATGGGACAGCTGGGTTTTTTAGGTATGATGGTTTCTCCAGAATATGGCGGAGGGGGAATGGATGCGGTTTCTTATGTGTTGGCCATGGAAGAAATTGCTAAAGTAGATGCTTCGGCGGCTGTAATTATGTCGGTGAATAATTCTTTGGTTTGCTGGGGAATTGAACAGTTTGGAACCGAAGAGCAAAAACAAAAATATTTAACCAAATTAGCCACAGGCGAATGGTTAGGGGCTTTTTGTTTGTCGGAACCCGAAGCCGGAAGCGATGCGACCTCTCAAAAAACAACTGCACAAGATATGGGGGATTATTATTTAGTGAATGGAACCAAAAATTGGATTACTAACGGAAGTTCTGCCGATGTGTATTTGGTGATGGCGCAAACCGATGTTTCCAAAAAACACAATGGCATCAATACTTTAATCATTGAAAAAAACACCCCAGGGTTTGAAATCGGTCCCAAAGAAAATAAAATGGGTATCCGAAGTTCCGATACCCATTCTTTGCAATTTAATAATGTAAAAGTTCCTAAAGAAAACAGGGTAGGAGCGGATGGTTTTGGATTTAAGTTCGCCATGAAAACTTTAGCAGGAGGCAGAATTGGTATCGCTTCACAGGCTTTAGGAATTGCCTCAGGAGCTTACGAATTAGCTTTAAAATACGCTCAAGAACGAAAATCTTTTGGTAAACCTATTTTTGAACATCAAGCCATAGCCTTTAAATTAGCCGACATGGCTGTACAAATCGAGGCAGCACGATTTTTATGTTTAAAAGCCGCTTGGGAAAAAGATCATCACCTTAATTATGATGTTAGTAGTGCTATGGCAAAATTACATGCTTCCCAAACCGCGATGGATGTAACCACCGAAGCGGTTCAAATATTAGGCGGAAATGGCTATGTAAAAGAATATCATGTAGAAAGAATGATGCGCGACGCAAAAATCACTCAGATATACGAAGGTACTTCTGAAATTCAAAAAATTGTAATATCCCGAGGAATAATACAATAGTTGTAATTTTTTTATGTTGCTGAATCCACTACATTTGCCCAAATTATCATCAAATTGGGCAAGTTTTATTTAATTATAGGATTACTTTTTAGTGTTTATGGTTTTTCTCAGAAAGATAAGCCTTACGCAATACCTTCATCTGCTGTTACTCCTAAACAAGTAGCCACGGTGGATATGTATAAAATCATTTCTATTTCAAAAGACACTACCGCCGTAGATACTTCCTTAACCATTCAAAAAGAATATCGTTTTAATTATTTAAGAAAAGATATTTTTGGTTTGATGCCTTTTGCTAACGAAGGTCAAACGTATAATACGTTACAATACAGTTTAAAAAAACACCAATACTTGCCAGAAATGGGATTTAGTGCCAAGCATTTTAATTTCATGGAAGCCAAACAAATTCAATATTATCATGTTCCGACACCTTATACAGAGTTGTATTATCGTTCGGTTATGGAACAAGGTCAAAATGTAGATGCATTCATCACTATAAACACGTCCAAAAATCTAAACTTTTTTATAGGTTATAAAGGATTGCGTTCCATAGGTAAGTATATCAATGCTTTAACCAGTACAGGAAATTTTAGATTCGGACTAAGTTATCAAACCGAAGGGGGAAGATATGTGCTGAATACCAATGTTTTATATCAAGATATTTTAAATAACGAAAACGGAGGGATAAAAAATAACGCTGAATTTGAAAGTGACGACCCTGATTACAAAGAAAGAGGTCGTTTAGATGTGAATTTAAAAGATGCCAGCACGCTTTTAAAAGGAAGAAGCTTTTTTTCTTCCCAAGTATTTAGATTAAACAAACAGCCTACAGCTAATAATTGGTATATAGGACATGAATTAATAGCTGAAGCTAAATTCTTTCAATACAAACAAACCTCGCAAAATGTCTTTTTCGGAGACGCCTATATTAAAAGTGGAATCAGTGACTTTACCAATCTAAAGCAGATTAAAAACAAATTTACACTAGACTATGATCAATCTTTATTGGGTAAGCTAACCGTTTTTGCCGAGAATTTGTCGTACAACTATTATTATAATAAAGAATATATAAAAGAAAGTCAATTAATTCCACATCGTCTTTCTCGGGATTTGTGGTTTGTAGGAACAGCTTATACCTTTAGTCGTAAAAGTATTTATGGAAAAGTAAGTTATACTAACGGAATGACAGATGCTTCCTTAAATGAGTTAGATGGTTTAGTTACGTTTCAGCGTCAGGGGAAAAAAATACTTTCTTTCGGATATCAAAAAGTCAACAAGCAACCCAATCATATATATAGTTTGTATCAAAGCAGTTATTTAAATTATAATTGGCACAATCAATTTAAAACAGAAAAGATTAATCGATTTTCGGTTGCGGCTACAGTTCTAGGTGTGAAAACTTCAGCGGAATATCAAATCATTAATGATTATTTGTATTTCAGTAATGACGGAACAGATGTTCTTTCTGTAACACCAAAACAGTACGGTTCTACTATTAATTATTGGTCGGTAAAAATTGAAAAAGAATTTAAAGTAAAAAAGTGGGCGTTGGATAATATCGTGTTAATACAACAAGTAAAGCAAGAGGATGCCGTTTTAAATGTGCCACAATATGTTTTAAGAAATACACTTTATTACACGAATTCTTTTTTCAAAAAAGCCCTGCAAATGCAAATGGGGGTAACAGCTAATTATTTTTCCACCTATTATGCTAACAATTATAATCCCGTTATAGGAGAATTTTATGTTCAACAGAGCAAAAAAATAGGAGATTTTCCTGTGATTGATATTTTTGTAAATGCTAAAATCAGAACCGCGCAAGTATATTTAAAAGCAGAACACTTCAATTCTAGCTTCTCAAACAACAATTTTTACTCTGCGCCAGCTTATCCTTATCGTGATTTCATTATTCGTTTTGGTATTATTTGGCGGTTTTTTAGTTAAAAATAACTAAGAATTTATTGATAACTAATCACTTACAACATTTATATAAAAA
>DLGW01000015.1 GCA_002482885.1 Flavobacteriaceae bacterium UBA7684
ACCTGCTGATTACAAATCAGCTGCTCTAGCCAGCTGAGCTACATCGGCAATAAAAAAGTCCGCTATTTCTAACGGACTGCAAATATATAGAATAATTTATATTTTAAAAATAATTTGAAATTATTTTACTTTTTCCTTTCTTTTAATTAAAACACGCTCTAAAGAGTCGATAGCTAAGTCGGTTCCTTCCTCGAAGGATTTGCATTGTTTCTTAACCACGAACTCGTCTCCAGGCACTTGTACTTTAATCTCAACTACTTTATTTTCTTTTTCTGAAGTGTTGTCAAGTTTTAAAAAAACGTCCGAAAAAACCACTTTGTCATAGAATTTTTCTAATTTATCCATTCTCTCTTGAATAAAATCAATCAATTTTTTGTCTACTGAAAAATTCACTGCATGAATGTCTACTTTCATAATCTTACTTATTAGATGGTTAAACAATTATTTATTTTCTTTATTTCTAGGATGTGCATTTAAATAGGTATTCTTTAATTCACTTAAGCTACTATGGGTATATACTTGTGTAGACGCTAAACTAGAATGACCTAACAACTCTTTCACTGAACTTAAATCGGCACCATTATTTAACAAATGAGTCGCAAAAGTATGTCTTAACATATGTGGACTCTTTTTTTGTTTTTCTGTTACAGCACTAAGGTAATTATTTATAACTCTATACACAAGGTTATCATATAATTTATTTCCTTTTGAAGTTAAGAATAGATAAGACGCATCTTTAATTGCATCTATTTTACTTCTTTCTTTCTCGTATTCTTTTAATTTCTGTATGATTTCTGGCAATAACGGAATCAATCTTTCTTTATTTCGTTTACCAATTACCTTAATTAAATGACTAGAATAATCCACACTATTCATTTGTAAAGAAATCAACTCTGCCCTACGCATGCCTGTGGTATATAATAAGTCTAAAATTAATTTATTTCGGATGCTTTCAAAATCAGATTCAAATTCATAATCTTTTGAAAAATTCAATTGCTCCAATTCCTTTTCAGAAAAAGGAACTTGAATTTTTTTAGGTGTTTTTAAAGACTTGTGCTGAGATAAAGGATTAAATTCTATTTGCTTACTCTTTAATAAGTATTTATAAAAAGCTTTTAACGATGCTATTTTTCTATTAACCGAAGTGTTTGATTTTTCATTATCTATTAAGTCTACAATCCAACTTCTGATCATGCTATAATTAACTCCTGTAACGTCTTCATACCCATCAAAATTCATATTTAAATAATCTTTAAAAAAATTCAAATCCTGAATATATGCCTTCACAGTGTGATTTGAGTATTTTTTCTCTAACAATAAATAATCCTGAAAAGACAATATCCAATCCATTAGGTTAAGTTTTTATAAAGGTAATAAAATAAAAAAAACCGCTAAACAATTAAGTTTAGCGGTTTTACTTTTTTCAACAGTTTAATATTAATTCTCTGCAGAATCTCTTAAACCTTGAATATAAGAAGCTTTTTGAACCTGTGCTCTGCGAACGATAGACGGTTTAGTAAAACACTGACGACTTCTCAATTGCTTCATTGCACCTGTTTTATCGAATTTACGTTTAAAGCGTTTTAGCGCTCTATCGATATTTTCACCTTCTTTAATTGGAATAATCAACATATGTATACACCTCCTTTCGTTAGATTTTTTTTGAGAGCGCAAACATATAAATAAAAACGAATACTCGCACCATGTATGAAGATTTATTTTTAGTTTTGGATTCAAAATAGGCATTAGGCAAAATAAAATGTTGAGTACAAAAAAACTATTACCTTTTGGCTAATGGCTTAAAAAAACGTAACCATGGCAAACAAAGAATTACTTTTCAAAGGCATCAAATATCTAGCTTGGACTTTACCTTTATTGTTTACGGGGCCTATGGTGATTCACAGTTCTTTTAAAAATCAAAACCACCCGTTGTATTGGATGGTTTTAACGATTGGAATTTTAATTTGTATTGGTGGAATATTTTTAATGTACAAGGGATTAAAAACTTTTGTAAGCAGTTTATTTGACAATTGAAAAAAGTTTAAATCACTTCATATATAAAGTAAGAATAGCTTCTAAAAATCATTAATTTTGCAACCGATTTAAAATTGATGGGAGATTCACAACTCACCATTCACAATTCATAATTAAATAATGACTTACCCCGAAGCTTTAAAAAATCCGATTTTTAAAATTATCGCCGATGTTGCAGAAGCCACTCAAGTAGAGTGTTATGTGATTGGTGGTTTTGTACGTGATTTTTTATTAAAGCGCGAAAACGGATCTAAGGATATTGACGTAGTAGCTGTAGGCAGTGGAATTGACCTAGCCCTAGCCGTTTCGGAACGTTTGTCCCACAAGCCTAAAGTACAGGTTTTTAAAAATTACGGAACCGCCATGTTGCGTTTTGAAGATACGGACATTGAATTTGTAGGTGCCCGAAAAGAATCTTATCATTTTGAAAGCCGAAAACCTGTAGTGGAAAACGGTTCTTTAAAAGACGACCAAGACCGACGCGATTTTACCATTAATGCCTTAGCATTGTCTTTAAATAAAAATGATTTCGGGACATTAGTAGACCCTTTTAACGGGGTAGAAGATTTAAAAAAAGGAATCATTAAAACGCCTTTGGCACCTGATGTAACTTATTCCGACGACCCACTTAGAATGATGAGAGCCATTCGATTTGCTAGTCAATTAAGTTTTACCATTGAGGCTGATTCTTTGGAATCTATTGTAAGAAATCACGAGCGCATTTCGATTATTTCGGGCGAAAGAATCGTGGATGAATTGCATAAAATTTTATTGAGCCATAAGCCTTCTACTGGATTTTTATTGTTAGAAAAAACAGGGTTATTAGCTATCATACTTCCGGAATTAACCGCGTTAAAAGGCGTAGAAGAGGTCGAAGGACAAACTCATAAAGATAATTTTTACCACACTTTAGAAGTTGTAGATAACATTGCCCAAAACACCGATGATGTTTGGTTGCGATGGGCAGCATTATTACATGATATTGGCAAAGCGCCTACTAAAAAATTTCATCCTAAAATTGGTTGGACCTTTCATGGACATGAATTTTTAGGCGGTAAAATGGTAAAAAGAATTTTTGAACGCTTACACATGCCTTTGAATAACAAATTGAAATTTGTTCAAAAAATGGTAATGATGAGCTCGCGTCCGATTGTTTTAGCGCAAGACATAGTTACTGATTCAGCCGTACGCCGATTGGTTTTTGATGCCGGAGAAGACATTGAGTCTTTAATGATTTTATGCGAAGCAGACATCACTACCAAAAATCCATCAAAGTTTAAAAAATACCATCATAATTTTAAAATCGTCCGTCAAAAAATAGTGGAAGTTGAAGAACGTGACCACGTTCGCAATTTTCAACCCCCTATAACTGGAGAAGAAATCATGCAAATTTTTAACCTACCCCCTTCCAAAGAAATCGGACAATTAAAAGAAAGTATTAAGGAAGCCATTTTAGAAGGTGTGATTTCCAATGAATATCAGGCCGCTTATGATTTTATGATGGAGAAAGCGAAAGAGTTGAAGTTGGTTTAAAAAAAGAAAAAATGAAAAACAAAGCTGTAATTATTTGGTTACTTTCTGGATGTGTATTGTTGTTCATTATGGTTACTGTAGGTGGAATTACTCGACTAACCAATTCGGGCTTATCCATGACTGACTGGCATTTAGTTACCGATACTTTTCCGCCCATGAGTGAGCAGGCTTGGGAAGAAGCTTACACAGAATATCAAAAATTCCCAGAATATCAACTCATTAACAAACACAACGATTTTAGCTTAAGCGATTATAAATACATTTATTTTTGGGAATGGTTTCATCGTTTTATTGGTAGAATCATAGGTATTGTTTTTATCATTCCATTTATCTATTTCATCCTAACCAAACAACTTTCCAAACAAACGATTAAAGAATGTTCTTGGTTGTTATTCTTAGGTGCGTTGCAAGGATTTTTTGGATGGTATATGGTAAAAAGCGGATTAATTGACCGCCCAGACGTGAGTCATTATCGATTAGCCCTACACTTAACTACGGCATTTTTCACTTTTGCCTGTACACTTTGGGTAGCCCTTAATTTAATGTATCCACAAATCAAGTCCCCTAATATTATCCTACGCAAAATTACTCGAATTGTTTTAGTGGTTTTATTTTTTCAGATTATTTACGGCGGATTTGTTGCGGGTTTAGATGCAGGAAAAATCCACAATACTTGGCCTACCATGAACGATGGCGAGTGGATACACGAAAGCGTGTTCATAGAACAAAAAACATTACTACTCAATATAACCGAAGGCAAAAGTGGCGTACAATTCGTGCACCGTACCACCGCGATTGTCCTAACCTTGTTAATCGGATGGTTGTTCTACAAAAGCAAATCCTTTGTTTTAACTACACAACAACATATGGCGCTAAAAGGCACTATTATTATGTTGGGCATACAATTCGCTTTAGGAGTATTTACCTTATTATATAGTGTTCCCGTGTGGTTAGGACTCGCTCATCAATTAGGTGCTTTTGTATTATTATCATTCGTAACCTATTTGTTGCATCGCTTCAGCAAATAAACTTTTTTAAGTTAAAAGTTTAAATATTTGTTAAAAAAAACTATTTTTATACTCAACCCAATCGAAGTACCATCCCAATAACGTAAAAAATCAAACCCCATGAGGTACATTCGTCCGGTATGGCAAAACAAAATCGAACTCGACAAAAAACTAGGAATAATACTTATTTTATTATTCACATTTAGTCGATTTATACTTGTTTTATCTGCTAACTCAACAGGTAACTACCAATACGTTAGTCTGTTATTTATTGCAATGATTTTAGTTCCGTTTGTTTTATTAACCGACAAAGGAAAAGTCGCCATTGGTTACAACAGACCCAAAAGTCATTTATGGGTATTTTATTCCTTTTTAATTGGTATCGTAGCCAGTTCCGCAGTTTATTTTATAGGTTATTTATTTTTCCGTGACACCATTAGCAATTGGTTCGTTTACATATCACATTCTTACCAAAACAATTTGGCAGATTTAACCGACAGCAACAAACTACAATACTTTTTAATGTTTGCGGCCATAAGCGTAACCTTTAGTCCTTTCGGAGAAGAATTATTGTACCGAGGTGTCATTCACCGTTGTTTTTCTTACGATTACGACGACAACGAGGCATCAATTGTAGACAGTTTAGCTTTTGCTATAGTTCATTTAGCCCACTTTGGAATTATTTACATTGCAGGTGCTTGGGATTTTTTATTCATTCCCTCGCTCATTTGGGTATTTTTAATGTACTTAACAGGAAGATTATTTTACATATTCCGAGAAAAATCGGGTTCCATATTTGGCTCTATCGCAGGGCACTCAGGCTTTAACTTAGCCATGATGTTTTATATTTTCTATTTTATTCTTTAATTTTAATGAATAAAATTTACCCATAAAAAAATCCCGCCTTTCAGCGGGAATTTTTATTTATTCATTTTAAATTTTCTTTTTTCTTTATCTAACAAACCTAATTTATCTTTTATTTTTAATTGATATACCTGAAAAACTCTTATCAATAACTTATTAAATTTAAAATTAAACAAGGCATCAATAACTCCATCTAATTTAGTTACCTGATGATAATATTTCATTCGATTTTCGATTTGAGCATCGGTATAAATTCCGTAAATTCTTCGACTAGACAATTCACTGATTTGCCATTTTAACAAATGGGATTTTCTCCATTTTTTTCGATATTGTTCAAAATCAGCAACTCCATTTTTAATAAAATCTTCAATATAAGGCACAGCATAAGAAGCGCATCTTAAAGCATATCTAATCCCCTCACCCCCCAAAGGATTAACTGTTGAAACAGCATCACCAACAGCAATTACTCGATCTTTATAAAAAGTATCTTTAATACTTGGACTATACTTTAAAGTACCTCCATGCACATCTACAATTCTATAGTCCGATTCACTTAAATCTAAATATTCTGCAATAATTTTTTCGGTAAGTAATTTGGTTGTTTTATTGGTTTTTTCTTCGTCTTTAGCTTCAATATGAACTTTACCAGAGCCTACTTTTAAAATTCTGTTTTCCATTGGAAAAATCCAAGAGTAACCTCTGTTAGCCCATTTATCCCCTAAAAAGAAAACCAATGTTTCGCTATATTTATCGTATATTTTTTGAGGAACTTCTATTAAATACTCTATTCCACTACCAAACACCATTTTAGGTTGTTCATCTTTAGAATCAAACATTACTTTTCTTAATGGTCCTGTAGCGTCTACTAGTAATTTAGCTTTTACATCAAAAATTTCCTCTGTTTCACTATTTTTAAAAGTAGCTATGATACCATCTTTTTCAATTGTTTTTTTTACGTAACGACATCCCATCAAAACTTCTCCACCAAACTTAACAGATTCATCAGCCAAAAACTGTCTTAATCTTCCAAAATCCAATACCGCTCCTTTGTTTTCTTGTGCATCCCAACGGTATTCGTCCTTAGTACATTGAATAACAAAGTTTTTCCAAAAACTACCAACTACACTTTCTGGTAAATTAAACTCCGTTAAAGGATCTAAAGTCATTCCAGCACTCGAAAAATTATTCTCTTCAAAACTTTTATACCTTTCTACCAATAAAACCTTTATTCCTTTCTGGGATAATTCTCTAGCGCATTGTCCACCAGCAGGGCCACCACCAATCACTACTACATCGTATGCTTTATTCTTCATGTAACTCATTTTAATATCAAAGGCTCCAAAGATAAAAGTTTATTTATAACCCATGGACTTCAAGCCTTTGGATTTTTATACAAAAAATTATCATATTATCAATTACCCCCTATTTTTACAAGATGTTCAATAAAAAACTATTAAACATAGCCTTTAATTAAGAAAATTTTAAGAAATTTAGCATCTCAATTAAAAATGATGAATTATGAGTAACAGTTTGCCAAAACAATTTCAGCATCCGTTCGCTATTGATAAAAAATATAAAAAATCAGTAGCGTATTTTTCAATGGAATTTGCCATTGATCAAAGTTTAAAAATATATTCAGGTGGTTTAGGATTTTTAGCTGGTTCGCACATGCGTAGCGCTTATGACCTAAAACAAAACCTAATTGGTATTGGGGTACTTTGGAAATATGGTTATTACGACCAATTCAAAAAAGAAGACCGCAGTATGGGGGCTTTATTCCAAGAAAAAATCTATCACTTTTTAGAAGACACTGGAATTAAATTTACCATCGAAATCAATCACCACCCTGTTTGGATAAAAGCATATTACTTAAATCCCGAGACTTTTGGATGTGCACCTATGTTTTTCCTTTCAACAGATTTACCAGAAAACGATTATTTAGCTCGTTCAACTACATTCCGTTTATACGATAACGATCCAAGTGCTAAAATTGCACAATGTATGGTGTTAGGAATCGGTGGTGCTAAATTATTAGACGAATTAAATTATGAGCCAGAAATTTATCACTTAAATGAAGCTCATGCTCTATCGGCTGCTTTTCATTATTACAAAAAAACAGGTTCAGTAGCAGATGTGAAAAAGAAATTCGTTTTCACTACGCACACTCCAGAAGAAGCAGGTAATGAAAAACATGACATTAATGTATTAAACAACTTAAGTTTCTTTGCTGGTTTACCTTTAGATGAAGTAAGAAAAATTACAGGAATCGAAGGAGATGTTTTCAACCACTCTTTAGCGGCTTTAAGATTAAGTCATAAAGCAAACGGAGTATCTAAATTACACGGGGAAGTGTCCCGAGATATGTGGGCAGGATACGAAAACATTTGCGAAATCGATCACGTTACTAACGCTCAAAACAAAAAATATTGGGCAGATGCTTTCTTAGAAAAAGCGAGAATCAGCGGTGATGAAGAAGAACTAGTAGCACGTAAAAAACGTTTAAAACAAAAATTCTTTGAAGTAGTTGCCGATCAAACAGGAAAATTATTTAAGACAGATGTTTTAACAATTGTTTGGGCGAGACGTTTTGCAGAATACAAAAGACCTGATTTAGTAACACGCGATATTGAGCGTTTCAAAAAAATTGCTGAAAACGAAAAATTCCCAGTACAATTTGTATTTGCAGGAAAACCTTATCCTATGGATTACGGAGCTATTAATGTGTTCAACCACTTAACTTTTTTAAGTAAAGACATTAAAAATGTAGCTGTATTAGCAGGTTATGAATTAAAATTGTCTAGACAATGTAAAGAAGGTGCAGATGTTTGGTTGAACAACCCACGTGTAACTCGTGAAGCATCAGGAACCAGCGGTATGACGGCGGCTATGAACGGAGCCATTAACTTATCTACTAACGATGGTTGGATTCGTGAGTTTGAAGATCATGGAAAAACATGTTTTGTATTGCCAATTGTAGATCACCATTTACCAACTTACGAGCAAGATGCTCAAGATTTAGCTAATTTGTTAGATATGTTAGAAAACGAAGTGATTCCGATGTACTACAAAAAACCTAAAACTTGGAATAAAATGGTATTCAACAGCATGAATAAAGTAGTACCATTCTTTGATTCAGCTCGTATGGCTGACGAATATTACACTAAAGTTTATTAAAATCATTAGGTAATTATTTAATAAAAGAACCTAAGGATTAGTTTCCTTAGGTTTTTTTTATATTTATTTTTTCAACCCAAAAAATCATATTTTGAATTCTTATTCAGGCAATATTATTCACCCAAAAGTATCCGGTGGCAGAGGTTCAGGAAACATCGAAATTAATGCTTCTTGTTTAACTTTCTTATCCGATGAAATTACCCACACGATTCCCCTAACTCAATTAAATATTAGTGCTGGTGGAGCAGGCAATCGGTATATTTTTTTCAAAGATGTATCCAACAACGAGATTTCTATTTATACAAGCGAAAAATTCATTTTAAAAAACACTCACCTTACTTCAAATTCACGCTTAGTTAATTCTATAAAAGATTCGCATAAAACGATTCACAAATGGTTATACAGCTTAGCAACCATCTCTTGTATAATATTAATTTTTGTAGGGTTATTATATTTAAGTAAAGATTATTTTGTAGAAAAAATTGCGAAGCAAGTCCCTAAAGAATGGGAACAAAAGGCAGGTGATAAACTATTTTCTACCCTATCCTTACAATATCAATTTATTAAAAACGACACTTTAGAAGCTGAGTTTCTTAAAATCGCAGAACCATTATTAAAACAAGTTAAAAAAGAAGGATATCCTGTAGATTTATATTTTGTAAACGACCCCACCATTAACGCTTTTGCTTTACCAGGTGGTAAAATAATTATACAGTCGGGATTGATAGAAAATGCAAAATCATGGGAAGAAGTAATGGGAGTTTTGGGTCATGAGTTAGCTCATGTTACCCGTAGACATCACGTAAGAGGTATCATTAATAATATTGGGATTTACACCCTGCTTTCTGTAACTATTGGAGACATCAGCGCTTTAGCAGGTACCTTTATTAATTTAGGAGGAGAAATGGCGACTTTATCCAATAGCAGAAGTTTTGAAAATGAGGCCGATGAAACAGGTTGGGATTTTTTAGTAAAAGCAAAAATTAACCCAAAAGGCATGATTTCATTTTTTGAAACCTTAAAAAAGAACAGCGAAACCGAACTTACCGAAAAACTAGACGAAACTATTGATTTATCTTTTTTATCCACACACCCAAATACACAAGACCGAATTGATGTCTTAAAAGAAAAACTAAAGCAAAACAAAGATTCTTTTATTCCATTACCTAACAATATTAAAAATTTTAAATTGCGACTTAAAAAAACATATCAAATCAAATAAAAACATTTATGAAATTAAAAATCGAAGGTAAACCTGTATTTGCCTATGCCAACATAGAGCTGGAACCAGGGGAAACATTATTTGCAGAACCAGATGCCATGTCTAGCATGTCCGCAGACCTAGACATGAATTCTCAATTCAATGGCGGCTTTTTAATAGGTCTAATTAAAAAGTTTTTTGGAGGAGAAAGTTTATTCATCAATCAATTTAAAAACAATACTAACCAAACCTTAAATCTTTACCTAACACAAGCCACTCCTGGTGATGTTGTCGTTAAAGAATTAAATGGAGAAAGTTATTGTCTGCAACATGGAGCCTACATTGCCTCTGAAAAAGAGGTAAAACTAGGCGTAAAATGGGCAGGAATAGGTTCATTCCTAGGAGGTGAAGGCTTATTTAAATTAGTAGTTTCGGGTTACGGAAAAGTCATTTTTGGAGCCTATGGAGGAATTGTAGAAAAAGAAATCAACGGGGAATTCATTGTGGATTCTGGACATTTAGTTGCCTACGAACCTAACATGACTCTAAGTGCGCAATTATCAGGCGGTATATTTAGCAGTCTTTTAGGAGGCGAAGGTTTAGTAACTCGTGTAAACGGAAAAGGAAAAATTTATTTACAAACTCGTAATTTATCCAGTTTAGCCAAATGGATTAATCGTCAAATATAATCGCAATCAAAATGGAAATAATAAACAATAATAGTTTAGACGTACAATTACACTTACAACCAGGTTCTACGGCTGCGGAAATTAAATTAAAACCATTTCAGGAATTCACGGCAGAGGCAGGTTCAATGATTGCTATGAGCGCCAACATACAAATGAGTACTACCACACATAAAAAAAACTCAGGAGGCATCATTAAAGGATTAAAAAGAATGTTATCCGGAGAAAGTTTTTTCTTAAATCATTATACAGGAAGTAGTCAAGGAGGAAATGTTTGGTTAAGCACTACTCTTTCTGGAGACATGCTCGTTAAAGAATTGAATGGAGAGGGCTTAATTGTACAAGGAGGTTCTTACGTGGCTAGCAGTCCTGAATTAGAAATTAACATGAACTGGCAAGGATTTAAATCCTTACTTTCCAAAGAAAGTTTATTTTGGTTAGGCATCAAAGGCAAAGGAACGTTAGTCATTAATTCGTTTGGAGCCATTTACCCTATACAAGTAAATGGTGAATATATTGTAGACACAGGACACATTGTAGCTTTTGAAGAAACTCTAAATTTTAGTTTAACCAAAGCAGGAAAAAGTTGGATAAGTTCCTTTTTAGGAGGCGAAGGTTTAGTTTGTAAATTCAAAGGTCAAGGAACTGTTTGGATTCAATCACATAACACATCATCATTCGGAAGCATTTTAGGACCAAAATTAAAACCAAGAAAATAATGGAAACTCAAAATATAAAAAAGTTTGAATACACCATGGAGTGCAAACCCGATTACGGTTTTGTTACCATTACTATTCCTGCAGAAGAAAAATTAAAAGTAGAAGCAGCAGCCATGGCAACCATGGATACTAACATTGAAATGAAAACCAAATTAAGAGGAGGTTTTTCTAGATTTTTAACTGGTGAATCTATTTTTATTAATGAATTTACCGCCAAAAATGGAAGTGGAAATATCCAATTAGCCCCCTCATGCCCTGGCGACGTAGACCATATTTATTTAAATAATGAAAGTATTTATTTACAAAATTCTGCTTTTTTAGCATCTTCAGATTCTATTAGTATCGAAACCAAATTCCAAGGTTTGTTAAAAGGTTTCTTTTCTGGAGAAAACTTATTTTTAATTAAATGTAGCGGACAAGGAGACTTATGGTTTAACTCCTACGGAGGAATTATTGCTATAAATGTAGAAGATGATTATGTAGTAGACACAGGACATATTGTAGCCTTTACCTCTGGATTAGACTACAGCATATCAAAAGTAGGAGGCTATAAATCTTTATTCTTTTCTGGAGAAGGTTTGGTTTGTAGATTCAAAGGACAAGGGAAAATTTGGATTCAAACCCGAAAAATTAACCCATTTTTAGGATGGATTAATCCCTTCCGACCTTCTAAAAAATAAGCGATTAGCACTAGAACAAATAAAGCCCCCGCCTAAGG
>DLGW01000018.1 GCA_002482885.1 Flavobacteriaceae bacterium UBA7684
GAATCTTTCGCCATCATGTAGTTTACCGTGATTCTTTTACCAACATCACGCGCAAAATCAATGAATGAAAAGGTTTTCATCCAGTCATAATTATTTACTAAAACCGGAGCATTTTCGGCGGTTGAATTAAAATCTAAAAATCGTGATAGAACTGATTTTATGCCCGCTACATTTTTATTTAAGGTAGCTTCGTCTAATAAATTTCTTTCGTCTGATTTTCCTGAAGGGTCACCAATCATACCAGTGGCACCTCCTACTAATGCGATGGGTTTATGTCCAAATTTTTCAAGATGAACCAATAAAATAATAGGCACTAAACTTCCAATATGTAAGGAATCACTGGTAGGATCAAAACCAATATAAGTAGTCGTCATTTCTTTGGTTAATTGCTCTTCGGTTCCTGGCATCATGTCGTGAATCAACCCTCTCCACTGTAATTCTGCTACTAAATTCTTCATCTGTAATTTAAAATTTGCGCAAAGATAAAATTTATATAATAACCCATTTATTCTTACTTATGTTTATTGAGTTATTTACGCTGAATAATTACATTTGCTTTTATATGATTTTAGTTACAGGAGCTACAGGTTTAGTAGGCGCTCATTTAGTGTTGGCTCTTTTGCAAAAAGGAGAAAAAGTTCGAGCTACGTATCGAACCTTAGCTGCTATTCAAAAAACTGAAAAACTTTTTCATCTTCTAAATCATTCCCACTTATTTGGGAATATTGAATGGATTGAAGCTGAAATCACAGACATCCCTGCTTTAGAAAAAGCTTTTGTGGGAATTGAATACGTGTATCATTGTGCAGCCATGATTTCTTTTGATGATAGTGATGCCGACTTCATGTACAAAACCAACACTGAAGGCACTGCCAACATCGTGAATTTAAGTTTGCATTATCAAATAAAAAAACTCTGTTACGTAAGTTCCATAGCGGCATTGGGGCATCATAAAAAGAAGTCTGAATGGATTCACGAAGAAACCGAATGGAATCCTGAATTGGTGGACGACGATTATTCCTTAACCAAATACGGAGCCGAAATGGAAATCCAAAGAGGTATTCAAGAGGGGTTGAATGCGGTTATTGTAAATCCTGGGATTATTTTAGGTGTTGGTTTTTGGAACAGAACTAGTGGAAAACTTTTCCCGACAGTTAACAAAGGGCTTCCCTTTTATACGCAAGGAGTTTGTGGATATGTAGATGTAGAAGATGTAGTTAAAGCCATGATTTTATTAATGGAAAAGGAGGTTTCTGGTGAACGTTTTTGTTTAGTAAGCGAAAACTTAAGTTATCAGGAAATATTGAATCATGTTGCCCAAGTATTAAACAAGGCTAAACCTAAATATTATGCTCCTTTTTGGCTAACACACACTTTGTATTTAATAACTGGATTGTTGGCTTTTTTAAGAATCAAAAAACGATACTTTACTAAAAGCATGTCGGTTCATGCCCATAGTAAAACCTATTATGACAGTTCAAAAATCAAGAAGGAACTCGAATTTGTTTTTAAACCCATCCCAGAAAGCATTCAAGAAATTGGAGCACTTTTTAAATCGCAACTATAAAAACTACTGCCCTGATTCGGTTTTAAGAATTTCTGTTTTTACTTTTTGATAAACCTCTTCGTACATCTTTTGATAATCATCTACCTGCGAAGCATAGTATCGGTTACTCTGCACAAATTGCAAGCTGTCTATTTTGTACTTATGAGTAATAAAGGCGGGTATATTTTTATTAAAATTAGTATCTATATTGTGATTAGAAGTGGATTGTAATAAACTTAAATCATACAAAATACTAATCATAGTATCTCTATGAATTAAGTTTTGTGGTTTTTCCACTACTTCTTTAGGCTTACATCCTAAAATAAGTAAAAACAATACAACGACTATTTTTTTCATGAATTAAGCTCTATCGAACAATAAACGCTTTCCACATTTAATATCCTTTACTTTAAAATTGCTGTAAACCAACTGACCATTAACTAAAGTATGGGTAATTCTAGATTTAAAATTAACCCCTTCTAGTGGAGACCAACCACATTTATATAAAATATTGTCTTTTTTTACATTCCAAGGCATACTTGGACTTATAATCACTAAATCCGCAAAATAACCTTCTTTAATAAAACCTCTTTTGTGAATATTAAAGATTTTAGCAGGATTATGACACATCTTTTCTACAATTTTTTCTACGGATATTTTTCCTTGATGATGCGCCTCAAACATAGCTACTAAGCTGTGCTGAACTAACGGTCCTCCAGAGGGTGCTTTGGCATATAAATTCTGTTTTTCCTCCAAAGTATGTGGCGCATGGTCGGTAGCAATTACATCTATACGATCATCTAATAAAGCTTCCCATAAAGCGGTTTTATCAGCAGCCGTTTTTACTGCAGGATTCCATTTAATTAAATTTCCTTTAGTTTCGTAATCTTCGTTGGTGAACCACAAATGATGTATACAAACCTCGGCGGTGATTTGTTTTTGTTCTAACGGAATTTTATTGGTAAACAATTCCAATTCCTTAGCGGTAGATACATGAAATACATGTAAACGTGCGCCTGTTTTTTTAGCCAAAGCCACCGCTTTAGAAGACGATAAATAACAAGCCTCTTCGCTACGAATTAAATGATGGTATTTTACGGGAATATTGTCTCCGTATTTTTCTGTATATAAAGCTAGATTCTTTTTTATAGTATCTTCGTCTTCGCAATGAACAGCAATCAGCATTTTAGTTCCCGAGAATATTTTTTCTAGCGCTTCTGGGTTATCTACCAACATATTCCCTGTGGAAGAACCCAAAAATAATTTTATTCCCGCTACATTAGTTGGGTCTGTTTTTAATACCTCTTCTAAGTTATCGTTAGTGCCTCCCATCATAAATGAGTAGTTAGCATGTGATTTTTTAGCCGCAATTTTATATTTGTCTTCCAACAACTTTTGAGTCACCGCATTAGGTACGGTATTGGGTTGTTCAATATAAGAAGTTACTCCTCCTGCTACTGCTGCTCTGGATTCTGATTCAATATCTCCTTTATGAGTTAAGCCTGGTTCTCTAAAATGAACTTGATCATCTATAACCCCTGGTACAACATAACTTCCTTCGGCATCTAAAATTTTACAATCAGGTGTTTTAGCACTAATGGAAGAAGCTATTTCTACAATAAACTCATCTTCAATGAGTATGTCACCTTCTACTATTTTCCCTTCATTTACTATCCTAGCATTCTTAATCAATATTCTGTTCATTGGAAAAAATTATAATGTCCTGAAAAATTTTCTAATTCTTAAGCTAATCACTCCAAAAATGGCTTCGCTGATAATGGCGTTACTCATTTTTGATTCCCCTTGGGTTCTATCGGTAAATATGATTGGTATTTCTAGGATTTGACTTCCCATCACATGAGCTCGATATTTCATTTCTATTTGAAAGGCATACCCCACAAATTTTACTTTGTCTAAATTGATATGCTCTAAAACTCGTTTGCGGTAACAAATAAAACCAGACGTTGCATCATGTACTTTAAAACCCATAACCAATCGTACATACACCGAAGCAAAGTAAGACATTAATACACGACTTAAAGGCCAATTCACCACATTAACTCCAGAAATGTATCTAGACCCTATAACTACATCAGTATTAGGCTGTAAACAAGCTTCTTGCAAACGAATTAAATCTAGCGGATTGTGCGAAAAATCAGCATCCATTTCAAAAATAAAATCATACTGGTTTTGTAATGCCCATTTAAATCCATGAATATAGGCAGTACCTAGGCCTGATTTTGCTTTACGAACTTCTAAAAATAATTGGTTTGGAAATTCTTTTTGTAAATCTTGAACTAACTCACCTGTTCCGTCAGGAGAATTATCGTCTACCACCAAAACATGAAAAACCATAGGCAACTGAAAAACGGCACGAACTATACGTTCGATAGTTTGCTTTTCATTATAAGTAGGTATAATTACTAATGATTTTGTCATATGGCTAAATTCCCGTGCAAAAATAATTTATTTTGTGGCGCAACCATTAAAAATGAAGCTAATTATTTATCGCTTAAAATAGTAAAATTAGTACTTTTGCGCAGCTATGATGGATATTCATTTTACAGAACGCATTACCGAAAACACCGATTGGGCAACGATTGCTTTTATAAGCTCTGTTGCGCTTGTGGTATTAGTTAAAACGCTATTCGAAAAAAAATTCGTTGACTTTACTAATATTATTCTTTCTAGTAAGTTCTTTAAAACCTACAGAGACAGTAACAGTTTAATGAGCTGGTTTAACATTCTTTTGGTATTGGTTCACTTCATATCCTTTTCCTTTTTTATTCATTTAAGCTTAAGTTACTTTGGCGTTACCGAAAAATTTAATTGGCAACACTTGTTATTTGTAGCATCGGGGCTAGCTAGTTTTATATTGGTAAAACAGATTTTAGACAAACTGATTTCGTTTACTTTTGAAATTAACGAATTTCATTCTTTTTATAACCTACAAAAAATCAGTTACAAAAATTTTATTGGTATTTTATTTATTCCTATCAATATATTTTTGTTTTATAATTCCGTTCAAAACGAATATATAATGCATTCCCTTATAGGCTTATTCATTACCCTGAACGCCTTAGCATTTATTAATATTCTTAGAGCAAATTCAAAACAAATAATCAGCCAGTTTTTTTATTTTTTTTTATATCTTTGCGCGCTTGAAATAGCGCCATATCTGATAGTTAGTTATTGGTTTATTAAATTGAATTTGATTTAAGCATCGTACGACCATGAAAGTTAAAACCATTTTGGTGTCTCAACCCGAACCCAAAGTCGAGCATTCTCCTTATTACGACCTTCAACACAAACATAAAATAAAGGTTGATTTTAGACCCTTTATCCATGTTGAATCGGTTAGCGCTAACCACGTAAGACAACAAAAAATTGACCTTAAAAATTTTACTGCTATTGTTTTAACCAGTAAAAATTCTGTGGATCACTTTTTTAGAGTTGCAGAAGAAATGAGATACAAAGTTCCTGAAGATATGAAGTATTTTTGTCAATCAGAAGCGGTTGCTTTTTACTTACAAAAATATGTAGTGTACAGAAAACGAAAAATATATATCGGTCAAAAAGACTTTGCAGATTTAACTCCGTTAATTAAAAAATACAAAACAGAAAAATTTTTATTACCTGTTTCTGACAAATTAAACTCCGAAGTTCCTACTATTATGAATGGACTAGAAGTAGATTGGACTCAAGGGATTTTTTATAAAACAGTAATGAGTGATTTGTCTGACTTAAAAGACGTGTATTACGATATACTTGCTTTTTTTAGTCCATCTGGAATTCGTTCCTTATTTCATAATTTTCCAGACTTTCAACAAAACAATACCCGAATTGCCGTATTTGGTTCAACTACCGAAGAAGAAGCCTTAAAACACGGTTTGGTTGTAAATATTAAAGCACCTACCAAAGAAACCCCTTCCATGACCATGGCTTTAGAAAAGTATGTTACCGAAGCTAATAAAGCGAAATAGAAAATAATATATATTATCAAAGCCTGCTCCATGGAGCAGGCTTTTTGTTTTTATACCATACTGTCCTTAATAATGATAGTAACCACCGTGAGACAGAAGTGACACAGCAAAATACTGATCATTTTTTTGCCGTAAGAATATGAATTAACGGAATACACCAAGACACGATCATGAATAAACCGCCGATTGGAGTGATGAATCCGATTTTTTTGAAATTGATTTGGCTGATGGCTTGGGTAGATAATAAATAAATGGAGCCTGAAAACAATAAAGTTCCTAACAAAGCTGTCCAAAACACATGGAATTTCACACTGGATGGAAAATAAGTTTGCACGGCTATAAAAAGTAAAAATAACGCCATATACATTTGGTATTTTACTCCTGTTTCAAAAGATTGTAAAGCAGAAACTTCTAACTTACTTTTTAATCCGTGGGCAGCAAAAGCGCCTAAAACAATGGATAGTATTCCAAACACTAAACCCACCAACAATATTTTTTTGTCCATACTTTTTTTTACAAAAATCGAGAATTCCTTTTTTGATTTTGCTTAAATTGGTAAAAAAAAAGATGCGTCGGATTCTTTTATTAGGGGCAGGAAAATCTTCGGGCTATTTAATTCGTTTTCTATTGGATAAATCGGTTAGCGAAAACTTGTTTATTACTGTGGCTGGATTGGATGTAAAGGAAATGCAAGCTAAAACCCAACATCACCCACGTACAGTCGTTGAATTATTGGATGTAAACCACAAAGAATCCGTGAGTTTACTGGTTCAACAGTGTGATTTGGTGATTTCTTTATTACCTCCTCATTTACATTTATTAGCGGCGGAGTGTTGCTTACTACATCAAAAACATTTTTTAACCGCGTCTTATGTAAGTACCGACCTAAAAAAGCTACACGAACAGGTGGTAAAAAACCAACTGATTTTTTTAAACGAGATGGGCTTAGATCCAGGCATTGACCACATGAGTGCTTTGCGTTTATTGAATCGATTAAAAAAACAAGGTGCCAAAACATTAGGATTTAAATCGTATTGTGGGGGTTTAATTGCTCCTGAATCTGATACCAATGCTTGGCATTATAAATTTACTTGGAACCCCCGAAATGTGGTGTTGGCAGGGCAAGGCTCACCCGCTCAGTTTTTGCAAGATGGACAAATTAAATACATTCCGTACGCTCAACTATTTAAAAGAACAGAGACTTTTGTACTACAGTCAGGAAATTTTGAAGGTTACGCAAATCGAGATTCCTTGGCCTATCAAAAACTGTATGGATTAGAAAATGTGGATACGTTTATCAGAGGAACATTGCGTTACCAAGGATTTTGTTCGGCTTGGGATATTTTAGTACAATTGGGCTTAACAGACAATTCATCTATTATTGAAGATTCTGAACAACTTACCGCTATTGATTTTATTAATCGCTTTTTATTGGGGAATCCTAATGAAAACATTATTGAAAGAATCGAAAAAACATTAGATAAAAAATTATCTGTCGACCAAATTCAAAAAATCAACGAATTGGAGTTTACGGAAAACACCCAAGCTTTAGGAATTCCGCAAGCGACTGCGGCGGTGATGTTGGAAAAAATCTTACTGAAACATTGGGCATTAGCCGCAAACGACAAAGATTTAGTGGTCATGTGTCATGAAATCACTTATCAACTTAATCAAGAAATCAAAACCATACAATCGGAACTACAAGTCGTTGGCGAAGACCAAACCTACACCGCTATGGCGAAAACGGTGGGTTTACCTTTGGGGATTGCGGCTTTGTTAATTTTGAATGAAAAAATAAAAAACTACGGAGTACTTTTACCTTTAAATGCTTCCATTTACGAACCCGTTTTGCAAGAATTAGAGCAATATGGAATTCGGTTTACAGAGAGCGAAAAAAGCGTTAAAGATTAAATTCAATCCAAAGAATTCCCATAGACATCAAACTGTTTAATGGGTAAATCCAGCTTTTTTAAATTTGGCAATACGTCTTCGGATTTTCCGACCACTACTACACGAATATTATCTGCTAAAAAGTATTTATTAGCTACTTGTAAAATTTGTTCCGGGGTAACAGCTTCTAAATTTTTAATGTAATTTTCGTAAAAATCTTTGGGTAAATTTTGAGTTTCGATATTCAAAGCATGACGAGCAATGGTTTGCGGTTTTTCGATTTGCATTACAAAATTACCGATGTATTTGGCTTTGGCATTTTTTAAGTCTTCGTCTGAAACTTTTTCTAAACGAATTCTTTTCAGCTCGTTAAAAACCTCTACAATCGCACTATCGGTTACGGTATTACGAACCGAAGCTCCTGCTTTAAATTTAGACACATATTTACTGGCTTTTAAACTAGAATAAGCGCCATACGTCCAACCATGTTTTTCTCTTAAATTTAAGAATAATCGACCTTCACCCCCTCCACCTAAGATTTGATTCGCCAATAGTGCTGGGAAAAAATCAGGACTATTCATAGGGAGTTCAATACTATTTACAAAAGTCATTTCGGATTGTACGGCATGGGGTACGTTCACAAAATTAATTTCGGATTGAACCACATTTACAGGGTTAATGTAATCTACTTTAGGGGCGCTTTTTTTCGCCCAGTTGCCAAATAATTTTTCAATCGATTTTTTTACTTCGTCAAACTGTACATCACCCACCACTACCAAATAGGCATTTTCGGGCACAAAAAATTCTTGGTAATGATTTTGAATGTCGTTTAATACTATTCTATTAACAGTTGCAACGGTTATTTGTTCCCCAAACGGATGATTTTTACCAAATACTAACGCATTTTGTACGTGTTCTGCTATGACTTTTACATTTTTTTCATTCGCCTTTAAACTTTCTAATAATTTGGCTTTTTCTTTTTCAAATTCTTCCTGAGTAAATAATGGCTGTAAAGCTCCTTCTGCCATTAATTCTAATATTCGATGCTTGAATTTAGACAATCCAAAAGCACTTACACCCGAAGCATGAAAATCTACTTGTGCACCTAAATAATCTATTTCTTCAATATAGGTTTCTTTAGGTGTTTTTAAAGTTCCGTTACCTAATAAACTTCCGGTCAGTTCGTCAATTCCCGCCTTTTCTCCTTCGGCAAAAGGTTGGTTGTCAAAAGTTAAGGTATAAGAAACTCTGGGTAATTTATGATTTTGCACCACCAACACTTTCAATCCATTTTTCAATTCAAAACGTTTCGGTTTTCCCAAAGATATTTTGGGTGCTGGCCCTGGGTTAGGTTGAGTTCTATCGATTTGTGCTTGCATACCTATAACTGTTATCAATTGGAAAAGAATTAAAAATAAGGTGGAATAAACTGTTTTCATTTATTTAGCAATTTTTTCAGCGACTTTCGGCAAATAATCCAACAACAATCTTTGCTGAGATTGTAAATACTTTTGAGCGACTTCTTGAATTTCTTTGCGGGTAATACTTCTAATCAAATCAATTTCTTCATTGATTAAATCGACATTTTTGTACAATAAATAGTAGGTAGCTAAATTACTCGCCACGCCCTCTAAAGTAGCGTTACTATTTACATATTTATTTTCGAACATGTTTTGTAGTTTTTCAAAATCCCGTTCGCTGATGAGTTCTGTTTGTAACTTTTGAATTTCGTCGTCTATTTCTTTAATCAAATCTGCATTGGTAAAACCCGTCATAGGCAAGCCGTAAATGATATACATACCATAATCTTCTTGACTAAAATTAAAAGATCCTATTTGTAACGCCATTTTTTTATCATCTACCAATCTTTTATACAATTTGGAACTTTTTCCATCAGACAACAACGAAGATATCATATCCAACACTCGTGCTTCTCGGGATTTCATGGAAGGCGTTCGGTAAGAAGTTACCATCATCGGAATTTGAATGTTCGCATCAAAATATTGTGCTTTAATGGGTTGCGCGATTTCTTTTTCGACATGAGTTTTTCTAACAATAGGTTCACCCTTAGGAATGTTTCCGAAATATTGCTCAATCCATTCTTTAGCTTCAGATTTTTTAAAATCGCCCGCCACTACCAATACGGCATTATTTGGGATGTAATATTTTTTGTTGAATGCCAAAAATTCTTCTAAAGTTGCGGCATCCAAATGCTCCATTTCGCCAATAGTGGTCCAACGGTACGGATGATTCACAAACATATTTTCTTTAACCGCCTTAATGACATTTCCGTAAGGACGATTGTCTACATTTTGACGTTTTTCTTCTTTAACCACTTCATTTTGCGTATCTACCCCAATTTGATTGATTACTGGATGCAACATCCTTTCGGATTCCATCCACAAAGCCAACTTTAAATTATTGGACGGAAACACCTCGTAGTAATACGTTCTGTCGTCTGAAGTATTCGCATTATTGGTTCCACCGTTCGAACTGACGATTTTAAACCAGTCTCCACGACCTATATTTTGAGTTCCTTCAAACAATAAATGTTCAAAAAAATGAGCAAAACCGGTTCTATCGGGTGTTTCGTCTTTAGCACCTACATGATACATAACCGAAGTAACCACTACGGGCGCCGAAGCATCCTGATGTAAAATCACGTGCAATCCATTTGCCAAATCATATTCCTCGAACTGAACTTTTTGTGCCATACTTATGTTTCCTAGGATTAAAAAAAACGTTACCCAATATCTTTTCATAATTTTTCCAAAAAAGAAGAAAGCAAATTTAACGGTAAATACTTTTTAAAACCACTTAAATTAGCCCTACTTTAACACAAAACAGCTAAAAAAAGAATTGCATAGTTAATTTTAAGTAGTATATTTGCCCACATTTTAAAAATCATTTAAATCATTTGTTATGTATGCAATCGTAGAGATAGCAGGGCAACAATTCAAAGTAAGCAAAGATTCAAAGGTTTTTGTACACCGTTTACCACAAGCTGAAGGAGAACAAATTTCTTTCGATAAAGTTTTGTTAGTAGATGCTGATGGCAAAATCACTTTGGGCGCCCCGGCTATAAAAGGTGCTTCTGTAGAAGCTAAAATTTTACAACACCTTAAAGGTGATAAAGTAATCGTCTTTAAAAAGAAAAGAAGAAAAGGTTACAAAAAGAAAAACGGTCACCGTCAATCTTTAACACAAATTGTAATCGAAGGTATTACAGCAGGTAAATAATTAAAATAACAAAATAAAAATATAAGAACATGGCTCACAAGAAGGGTGTCGGTAGTTCCAAGAACGGTAGAGAATCAGAATCAAAACGTCTAGGCGTTAAGATTTTTGGTGGTCAAGCTGCTATTGCCGGCAATATCATCGTAAGACAAAGAGGTTCAAAACACAATCCAGGTTCAAACGTATACATGGGTAAAGATCATACCTTACATGCTAAAGTTGACGGATTAGTTAAATTTCAGAAAAAAGCAGACAATAAATCATACGTATCTATTGTTCCTTTTGAAGCGTAATTTACACCTCAAATAAAATTCAAAAAGACCCTCAGCAATGAGGGTCTTTTTTGTTTTACAAACTTTTCAATTAACAAATATTCATTTACATTTTGTTCAACCTGACACGAATTTGATTTTCTTATTTTAGCGAAACTTAATTCATATAAAAATGACTATTTTCTGGTTCAGAAGAGATTTACGTTTGCGTGATAATCATGGGCTTTTTGAAGCCTTAAAACACAGCAATCAGGTATTGCCTATTTTTATTTTTGACCCACAAATTTTGGAGCAATTACCCACCGATGATGCTCGGGTAACGTTTATTCATGAACAATTAAGTCAACTACAACAAAAGCTACAAACCATCGGAAAATCCTTAGCGGTGTTTTACGACAGTCCTTTACAAGTGTTGGAACAATTAGCGGTAGAAAATAAAATTGAAGCTGTTTTTTGTAATCATGATTACGAACCTAGCGCTATTAAAAGAGACCTTGCTATAGAAAACATTTTAAAAGACAAAGGCATTTCATTTCATACATTTAAAGATCAAGTTATTTTTGAACGGAACGAAGTTGTAAAAGAAGATGGTTCTCCCTATGTGGTTTACACTCCTTTTTCTAAAAAATGGAAAGACAAATTATCGAATACCCCTATTGAAACTTACGATTCCACTAATTTGTTACAAAATATTACCACACATTCCTACCCTTTTTTAATACTAGAAAATATAGGTTTTACAGCCTCGAATATTAAAATGCCTCCGTATAATATTTCGGAAAAATTGATTGATAATTATGAAGCGACCCGAAATTTCCCAGCCGTTGCAGGCACTTCATTATTAGGAACTTATTTACGGTTTGGAGTCGTTTCTATTCGAGAAATGGTGAATTTAGCCCGTAAAAGCGAAAATCTTACTTTTTTAAATGAATTGATTTGGCGGGAATTTTTTATGCAAATTTTATGGCATTTTCCGCATACGGTTACCCAAAGTTTTAAACCCGCTTACGATGCCATTGTTTGGAACAACAACGAAGATGATTTTAAAAAATGGTGCAACGGACAAACGGGTTATCCTATTGTTGATGCAGGTATGCGAGAATTAAACGCTACTGGATTGATGCACAATCGGGTACGTATGATTGTAGCCAGTTTTTTATGTAAACATTTATTGATTGATTGGCGTTGGGGCGAAGCATATTTTGCGATTAGATTATTAGATTACGAGCAGTCGAGTAATGTGGGCAATTGGCAATGGGTAGCGGGTACAGGAGTAGATGCCGCACCTTATTTTAGAATTTTCAACCCTACGGAGCAAGTAAAAAAGTTTGACAATCAAATGGAATACATTAAAAAATGGGTGCCTGAATTTCAGGAATTAACTTACGCTAAACCGATGGTTAATCACGAAGAAGCCCGAAAACGTTGCTTAGAAAGATATAAAGCGGCTCTTATTTAAGGATGAAGGATTAAGTATTAAGTATTTATTTCTAAAGATACTTACGACTTAATACTTATAACTTAATACTTATAACTTCATACTTAAAAAATCACCATCCTCCAGAAGCACCACCGCCGCCAAAGCCGCCGCCGCCGCCGAAACCACCAAAACCTCCGCCACCAGAAAAGCCTCCTCCTCCGTGACCTCTACCGCCTAAACTGCTTAGAATAATAATATCCGCTAAGTCAGGTCCAGAAAAACGCCCATTGGAACCTCCTCCATTTTTGCCTTTGGATATAAAAACCAACAATATAATTACTGCTAAAATAATTAGTAAAGGCACTATTGAACCCTCATTTTTTACCTCATCATTTTTATATTCCCCTTTTAAAATTTGAATGATGACAGAAGTAGCCTCATCCAATCCTTGGAAATAATTTTGTTGTTTAAAATTCGGTTTGATGATGTTTTCTATAATTCTTTTAGATAAAGCATCGGTAAGTAAATGCTCCACACCATACCCATTAATAATGGCTACTTTTCGGTCGTTAATCGCCACCATTAGAACAATACCATTGTCTTTACCTTTGGCTCCTATTTCCCATTTTTGACCTAAATCTGTAGCGTAACGATTAATGTATTCCCCATGTGTGCTAGGCACAATCATGACTAAAATTTCTGTGGAAGTAGAATCTTGATAGTTTTTTAATTTATCGTGTAGTGATTGATATTCTTGACTAGACAACACTTTTACGCTGTCTATTACTGCGGGAATAAAAGCGGGTTTTTCAGGAATTTTAACCTGAGCTACGCCTAAATGAATTACTCCTATCCACAAAAATATAATCCAACCAAAAATGCTTTGTTGAGTTTTCATTAGTTGACAGAAATATCGTTCGAAAGTTCGTTAGCGTCGTCACTCTGATAAGGAAAGAAATTTTTTAATCGCTCGCCTGCTCTTAGTACACCTTTAATTAGTCCTTCTTTGTATTGTCCATTTTTAAAATAGTCTAAAATCAAATTTCGGGTACATTCCCAAAAATCAGGTTCTACCACATTGTTGATTCCTTCATCACCTAAAATGGCTAATTGTTTAGATTGCAAACAAATGTAAATTAATACACCGTTTCGGGCTTCTGTTTGGTGTATCCCCAATTCTACAAAAACCTCCATAGCTCTTTCGAGTGGAGGTTTTTGTGATTGTGACTCTATGTGCACCTTAATTTCGCCAGAAGTGTTTTTTTCGGCTTCGGTAATCGCTTGTATTACCTGTTCTTTTTCTTCTTCGGTTAAAAAAGGCATCTATTTATTATTTAAAATCAAAATTTACTTCGGGTGCTTTTTCGGCTCCAGCTTCTGCTTGAAAACGAGTCATTTCAGAAAAACCAAACCAACCTGCAAAAATAGTATTCGGGAATGTTTTGATTTTAATATTAAAAGCATTTACTGACTCATTGTAACGATCACGCGCTACATTAATACGATTTTCGGTACCTTCTAACTGAGATTGTAATTCTAAAAAGTTTTGATTCGCTTTTAAGGCCGGATATTGTTCTACCGTTACCAATAAACGAGACAAAGTACTGGATACCCCAGACTGTGCTTGTTGAAATTGCGCCATTTGTTCTGGTGTAATATTAGCAGGATCAACAGTTACCGAAGTCGCTTTTGCACGTGCTTCAATTACTGCAGTTAAGGTTGATTTTTCAAAATCGGCGGCTCCTTGTACCGTTTTTACTAAACTTCCAATCAGGTCGTTTCGGCGTTGGTAACTACTTTCGACATTAGACCAAGAAGTTTTTGCACTTTCTTGCAATACTACTGCCGAGTTGTTAAATCCTGTAATCCAAAAAATGATAATTAAAAATAAGGCTACGATTACTCCTAGCGGAATCCATTTGTTCATGGTAAAATAAATTTAAAGTTGGTTTTTAATTTGTAATAAAGTGTCTTTAATCGATTCTAATTTTCGGATGATTTCAAACTTATCTAAGGTTTGCTTTTGCCCTTCTTTTAGATGTGTTTTTGCGCCGTCTAAGGTAAAACCTCTTTCTTTAACTAAATGATAAATTAATTGTAAATTTTTTACATCTTCGGGGGTAAACATGCGATTGCCTTTAGCATTCTTTTTGGGTTTTAGAATATCAAATTCTTTATCCCAAAATCGAATCAAAGAGGCATTCACGCCAAAAGCGTCGGCCACCTCGCCAATACTGTAATACCTTTTGTCTGGAGATAAATTTAAATGCATCAGTCTAAAGATTGGTTTTCTTGATTTGCTAATTGTGCTAAAATTACAAATTCTTTGGCAGAAATGTTTCCGTAATAGAAATTAATCGGATTAATTACTTTTCCTTCTTTTTTAACTTCGTAATGTAAGTGTGGTGCTTCGGAGCGACCTGTACTTCCTACATAACCAATAATGTCTCCTCTTTTTACTTTTTGTCCTACTCGTGCCTTGTATTTACTCAAATGTGCATATAAGGTTTCGTATCCAAAACCGTGTCTGATTACAATGTGATTTCCATAACCTGTCGCTCCTGCATCGGCACGAGCCACCACTCCGTCTCCTGTAGCATAAATAGGAGTACCTGTTTTTGCCGAAAAGTCCATTCCTGCATGGAATTTTCTAATTTTTGTAAATGGGTCATTTCGGTATCCAAAACCCGACGCCATTCGTTTTAAATCTTCATTTTTGACGGGCTGAATAGCGGGTACCGCAGCCAAAAGCTTCTCTTTATCTTTAGCCAACTTGGTAATTTCATCTAAAGATTTGGATTGAATCACCATTTGTTTGGCAATAATATCTAACCTTTCAGTAGTATTTTTTACTAAGTCAGAGTTATTAAATCCCTCTAATTCTTTATAACGATTAACACCTCCTAAACCTGCTCGGCGTTGCTCTTCAGAAATGGGCGAAGTATTAAAGTAAATTCTGTATAGATTATTGTCTCTGTCTTCTAATGCCGACAAAACTTGCTCCATCAATTCCAATCTTTTATTTAGAATGGCATAATTAACCTTAAAGTTTTCAATTTCACGAGCCTGTAATCGGTCTTTAGGGGTTTCAAAAAAAGGAGTATTTAATAAAACTACAACTCCTAAAAAACCAAACAAGGCAGAAGAAAGCAAAAAAAGCAATACATAGCTGATTTGTTTACTTCTACGAACCTTGATTCGGCGGTATGCCAAACTGTCTTTATCGTAATAATATTTTACCTTCGACATATCTCAAAATATTCTATTTTTGCACCTTGTTTATTCTGAATTTTCAATATCAGAAGCGAACAAATTTAGCAAATGTTTTAATTGAAACACTACCGCCTGATGAAATCGCAAGAAATACGCGCTCAGTTTTTAAATTTCTTTAAAGAAAAAGAACACTTAATTGTACCCTCTGCTCCTATTGTTTTAAAAGACGATCCTACCTTGATGTTTAATAACTCTGGGATGGCTCAATTTAAAGAATATTTTTTAGGAAATGGAATTCCAAAAAGCAAAAGAATTGCTGATACCCAAAAATGTTTACGGGTTTCTGGTAAACACAACGATTTGGAAGATGTAGGTTTTGACACGTATCATCATACCATGTTCGAAATGTTAGGCAATTGGAGTTTTGGTGATTATTTTAAGAAAGAAGCCATTGATTGGGCTTGGGAATTTTTAACCGAAGTTTTAAAATTAGATAAAGACCGTTTATACGTTTCAGTTTTCGAAGGAAATCCTGCCGAAAATGTACCATTTGATCAAGAAGCTTTTGATCTTTGGAAGCAATATGTTGCCGAAGACCGCATCATTTTAGGAAATAAAAAAGATAATTTTTGGGAAATGGGCGATCAAGGACCTTGTGGACCTTGTTCAGAAATTCATATTGATTTACGTTCTAACGAAGAAAGAGCTAAAGTTTCGGGACGTAGTTTAGTGAATGCAGATCACCCGCAAGTAGTGGAGATTTGGAATAACGTATTTATGGAATTTAACCGTAAAGCCGATGGCTCTTTAGAAAAACTACCTGCGCAACACGTAGATACTGGAATGGGCTTTGAACGTTTGTGTATGGCAATGCAAGGCGTAACTTCTAATTACGATACCGATGTATTCACGCCACTTATCGCGAAAGTAGAAGAAATTACAGGATTAAAATATACTTCCAACGAAGTAAAAAACATTAGCGAGGAGCAAAACAAAACCAATATTGCTATACGTGTAATTGTAGATCACGTTCGCGCGGTTGCTTTTGCCATTGCCGACGGACAATTACCATCCAACACAGGAGCTGGTTATGTAATTCGTAGAATTTTGCGCCGTGCCATCCGTTACGGATTTACTTTCTTACACAAAAAAGAACCATTTATATTTGAATTAGTAGAAGTATTGAGCAACCAAATGGGCGCTTTCTTCCCAGAAATTGTTTCTCAAAAAGGATTAGTAACCAATGTAATTCGCGAAGAAGAACAATCTTTTTTGCGCACTTTAGATCAAGGATTGCAATTGTTAGAAAACATTATTAAAACCAACGAAAATCAAGAGATTTCTGGTTCTAAAGTGTTTGAACTATATGATACATTCGGTTTCCCGAAAGATTTAACCGCCTTAATTTTAAAGGAAAAAGGATTCACTTATAATGAAGCGGAATTTGAGGTAGAATTGCAAAAACAAAAAGCCCGTTCACGTGCTGCATCTGAAGTTTCTACTGATGATTGGAAAATTCTAGTAGACGGAAATATAGAAAAATTCGTGGGTTACGACCAAACCGAAAACGAAGTAAAAATTACCCGAATCCGTAAGGTAGATTCTAAAAAAGATGGAGTTTTATACCAAATCGTTTTAGACGCTACACCGTTTTACCCAGAAGGTGGTGGACAAGTGGGTGATAAAGGAACCTTAGTTTCTGCTAACGAAATCATCGAAATCATTGATACTAAAAAAGAAAATAATTTAATTCTGCATTTTGCAAAACAACTTCCTGAGAATGTTTCGGCAAGTTTTGTAGCCAAAGTAAATACCAATTTAAGAACATCGACTTCTAAAAATCACTCTGCCACGCACTTAATGCATTTGGCTTTAAGGAGTATTTTGGGCACGCATGTAGAACAAAAAGGTTCGTTGGTTAATCCGAATTATTTACGATTTGATTTTTCTCATTTTTCCAAAGTTTCAGATGATGAATTGCGCCAAGTGGAAGCCAGCGTAAATGCTCAAATCGAAGCCCAATTACAATTGGTGGAACACCGAAACATTCCTATCAAAGAAGCCTTAGATAAAGGGGCCATGGCGTTGTTTGGCGAAAAATATGGCGATAACGTTCGTATGATTGAATTTGGACAAAGCAAAGAATTGTGTGGTGGAATTCACGTAAAAAACACCGCTGAAATTTGGCATTTTAAAATCATTTCTGAAGGGGCGGTTGCCGCAGGAATCCGAAGAATAGAAGCCATTACAGGCGATGCTGTAAAAGATTTTTATGCTTCACAAGAAAATACTTTAGCTGAAATCAAAGAAGTATTAAAAAATCCTCAAGATGTTTTAAAATCAGTGGCTTCATTACAAGAAGATAATGCTAAACTGAAAAAGCAACTTGAACAATTGATGAAAGAAAAAATCGAAGGATTAAAAAATACGATTGCTTCTGATTTTCAAGAAATTAACGGCATTCAGTTTTTAGCCAAACAAGTAGATTTATCTATGAGTTCTACTAAAGATTTAACACAAGCCATTGGAACTTCCAAACCAAATGCTTTTGTATTCTTAGCTTCGATTGAAGATAATGCGCCAAACATTCATTGTTATATTTCTAAAGAATTAGTGGCTGAAAAAGGTTTAAACGCCGGAAACATCATCAGAGAATTAGGAAAATTAATCGACGGAAATGGTGGTGGACAACCGTTCTTTGCCTTTGGAAAAGGGAAAAAGGTAAGCGGTATTAAAGATGCGTTGGAGAAAGTGGTGGAGTATATCAAGTAGGATTAAAAGATTGAATGATTTAAAAATTAAAAGATTATGAAAAATATATTTGTGTTTTTATTGGCTGTTGTGGTTTTAAGTGGATGTTCTAAGGACGAAGCAGATAGCTCCACAAAAAATGATTCTTTATTTTTAGTAAAAAAAGCAACTACTATTTATGGTGATGAAAAAAGTAAAATTGAAATTACTTATGAATATTCTGGTAATAAGTTATTAAAGATAATTGATGGTGAAAATGAATATGTCCGAAATATATACACAGGAAATTTAATTACAGAGATTCAACGAGTTCATTCATCAGGTAATTATACTACTCAATTAAAATATGATTCTGAAAACAGATTGTCTGAAACAATTTTCATATTCGATGATTACAAATCTTATACTAAGTATTCATATTCCGATGGAAAAATAGAATACAAAACGTATAGTAATAGTAGCTATTCGGAAGAATTCCTAGATGGTAATGGCATCTATTATTTAGATTCTAGAGGAAATATTAAAAAACAAGAATCTTTTACCAAAGGGAATTTACAGAGAACTACAGAATATACTTTAGATGATAAAAATAGTATCTTTAAAAATGTAATCGGATTTAACCCAATAATAAACACTTTTAGTAGCGTGACTAACAATGTAACTTCTAGGATAGAATACAATTCTAAAGGAGAAAAAATTTCTGATGTCGGCACAACTTATACATACAATGATGATGGTTATCCCGTTTCATGCGTAAATTTTTATAATGGCAAACGTGTTGGAGAAACTTTTTATACATATTAGTTTAAAGTGAATTTTTCTACCCCAATACCAATCCTCCATCACCCCCACCCCATTACCTACGATTCGTACGTAATGAGTTGGGGTTCTTGTTTTGCGGAAAGTATGGGTGAAAAGTTTTCGTATTACAAAATTCCATCAACGGTGAATCCGTTTGGGATTTTGTTTCATCCTTTGGCGATTGAAAATGTACTTAAACGTGTGGTGGAAGAAATTCCGTTTACAGAAAATGATATTTTTTACCACAACGAACAATGGCATGCCTTTGAAGTACATTCCTGCTTGAGTCATTCTGATAAAGATGTTTTTTTGAATCGGTTAAATCAAATTTTAGCAGAAACTAAAAGTAATCTTTTAAAAACTACTCATTTCATCATTACTTACGGAACGGCCTGGGTGTATCGTTTAAAAGAAACGCAACAATACGTAGCTAATTGCCATAAAGTACCTCAAAATCAATTTGATAAAGAATTGTTATCGATTGATATTCTTGAAAAAAGCATTCAAAAAACGATTGAACTCATCCAATCTGTAAATCCTGAAATTCAAATCATATTTACCATTTCGCCAGTTCGTCATTTAAAAGACGGATTTGTAGAAAACCAACGCAGCAAAGCACATTTGATTTCGGCTCTCGGCTCTCGGCTATCAGCAATCGGCTCTGAGCAATCTGGAAAAACCCAAAACCCAGCAACCTATTTTCCCAGCTACGAAATTTTACTGGACGAACTTCGGGATTATCGTTTTTACGACCGTGACTTAGTTCATCCCAACGGTTTAGCCATTGATTATATTTGGGAGAAATTCAAAGATTCACACCTAGAAACTTCGGCACACCATACTTTAAACGAAGTAGAACAAATTCAAAAAATGTTGGCTCATCAACCTTTTAATGAGCAATCGGAAGGTTATCAAAAACACTTAACAAAGGTTTCTAACCTTATTCAACAATTAAATAAAAAGCTAAATAAATCCCTTTTTTAATTTATTTACAGACCACTCATCGTAAATTGAAAAAAATTCAAAAATTATTTTGTTTATTTACTTAACTAACTCAAACTAATTGGAAATGAAAAAACTAACTACTTTTCTGTTGTTGCTTTTTTCTGGTATAGCATGGTCTCAAAAACCCGATTGGGAATTTGTGCAATGGGCTTGCGAAGTAAAAGAATGCTCCCATCAATATTCTTCTGAAGAATATTCACCGTCTAAAACTTTAGGCTTACCAGATACTTTTTTATTAAGACCCGATGCTTTAAAAGAGGCTTATTTAATAGGTTGGAACGAAAAAACCGATAAAGAAGACCCTATAGCATTTGTGAAAGTTGCCTTTTGTTCACCACAAAAAGCACAAAAAGTAGTTATTGCCGAAAGTCATACTCCTGGTTGTATTACTCGGGTTACTTTGTTTGACGAAAAAAACAAGGAATACGAAGTATACGCTGGCGAGGCTAAAAATCTGAACCAACTTAAACGTCTTTGGGAAATTACTTTTCCGTTAACTAGCTATTTAGTTACAGCGATTAAAATTGAAGCGAAACCTACCGTTAATGTAGAATGGAATGCGATTGATGCCATTGGAATTTCAGAAGAATCTAAGCCATTAGTGATTCCCAATCATTTAGAAAATTTAGGATTCAAAATAAATACTGACTATTCCGAACTAAAACCGAAAATATCTTCCGACGGAAAAACCTTATACTTTAGTCGTTTCGCCGATCCAAATAATATTGGACACAACTACCAACCCGAAGATCAGGATATTTGGTTTAGCGAATTAGACGAACATGGAAATTGGACTTATGCCAAAAACATGGGAAGACCTTTAAATAATGAATTTCCGAACTGGCCCATTAGTATTTCTCCTGACGAGCAAAGCATGGTAGTGAGTGGTAAATACGACAGATATGGAACTTATTTAGGAGGCGGGCTGTCTTCTTTTATAAAAATTCCGAGTGGCGCTTGGGGTAAACCTGCGGAACTAACCATCAGAAATTACAAAACGCTAACTCCTGCCGTAGACTTCTTTTTATCTAACAATAAAAATGTAATTCTTTTAAGCATCAATCCTAAAACAGGCAGTCATAACGACATTTATTTTTCCATTTTATTAGAAGACGGAACTTACAGCGAACCTAAATCTATTGGAAACGTAATCAATACGCCTAAAAACGAATTCGCGCCATTTTTAGCCTCTGATAACATTACCTTATACTTTTCGTCTAACGGACACGGAGGATACGGAGGCAATGATATTTTTATGAGCCGAAGATTAGATGATACTTGGCAAAACTGGAGTCCCCCGATGAATCTTGGCATAGAAGTGAATTCTTCCAATTTTGACTCTGATTTTAGCATCTCGGCCAAAGGAGATTATGCCTATTTAGTAAGTAATAATGATTCCTACGGAAAAGAAGACATTGTTCGTGTCAAGTTAAAAGACAACCTAAGACCTCATCCTGTGTCATTTATTAAAGGCAGGGTACTTAATAAAAAAACCAACCAACCTATTGGAGCAGAAATTATATATGAACTGTTACAAAGCAGTCGATTAGAAGGCACTGCTAATTCAGATTCCAAAACAGGGGCTTATAAAGTGGTTTTACCTTATGGTAAAAACTACAGCTACCGAGCATCCGCCAAAGGATTTTACCCCATCAGCGAAAATCTAGATTTAACAGAAGTGAGTGCTTATCAAGAAATTGAAAAAGATTTATACTTAGTTCCTATTGAAAAAGGAGAAACCTTCAGATTAAACAACTTGTTTTTTGACACTGCCAAATACGATTTATTACCTACTTCCAACGGAGAACTCAATCGTTTAGTAGATTTCTTAAAAATCAATACCAAAATAAAAATAGAGATATCTGGGCACACCGATAATGTAGGTACAGACGAATCCAACATGACTTTATCGGACAACCGAGCGCAAGCAGTTGTAAAATACTTGGTAGAAAAAGGCATTAACAGCAATCGATTAAGCTATAAAGGCTACGGTGAAATCAAACCCGAAGCCACCAATGAAACCGAAGAAGGTAGACAATACAACCGCCGAGTTTCTTTTACGATTTTAGAAAATTAAACGGCTCAAGGCTTTCAGAAATGAAAGCCTTTTTTATTTGAAAACTGATTCTTTTTATCGAAATTCGGAGCATTCATTTAGCACCTCTTGAAAAAAATCAGTTTTATATTAACCTTATTCAGTTTGTGTAATACACCATCATACGTATCAGCACAAGCCTTAACTTATTCCAAAAATATGTCTGTTCTATTACAAAAATTTAGCACTCCTTACAATACCGCTCCTTTTTCAAAAATAAAAAATGAAGATTATTTACCCGCTTTTAAGGAAGCTATCGGATTAGCGAAAGCTGAAATTGAGGTAATCACTAAAAACACGAATGCGCCTACTTTTGAAAACACTATTGAAGCTTTAGAATTTAGCGGGGAAACCTTGGATAGACTTTCAAACATTTTCTTCAATTTGAATTCAGCAGAAACCAGCGACGAAATGCAAAAAATCGCTCAAGAAGTTTCGCCATTGTTGTCAGAATTCGGAAACGATATTTCGTTAAATCCTGAATTATTCGCACGTATTAAAAGGGTTTACGTGCAAAAAGAACAATTAAAATTGACCACAGAACAACAGATGTTGTTAGAAAAAAAATACAAAAGTTTTTCGCGTAATGGAGCGAATCTTCCCGAAGACAAAAAAGAAAAATTACGTGAAATTGATAAAACGCTATCTAAATTAAGTTTACAATTTGGAGAGCATGTATTGGCAGAAACCCAAGCTTTTCAACTGCACATCACCAACGAAAAAGACTTAGGCGGATTACCCGAAGGTTCCATAGAAGCTGCTCGTGAATTAGCCAAAAGTCAAGAAAAAGAAGGTTGGATTTTCACGTTAGATTATCCAAGCTACATACCTTTTATGACTTATGCAGATAACCGTGAACTGCGAAAAAAAATGGCGTTGGCCTTTGGTGCTAAAGGATTTCAGAACAACACCCACGACAATCAAAAAATCGTATTAGAAATTGCCAACTTACGTTTTGAAAGAGCCAATTTATTAGGCTATACCACTCATGCCGATTTTGTTTTGGAAGAACGTATGGCAAAAAACCCAACAACGGTTAAAGCATTTTTACACGATTTATTAGACAAAGCCAAACCAGCTGCTCAAAAAGAATTCGCTGAATTGAGTGCTTTTGCCAAAAAACTAGATGGTATTGAACAACTAGAAAAATGGGATGGCGCTTATTATTCCGAAAAATTAAAACAACAATTATTCAACCTTGACGACGAAAAACTAAAACCCTATTTTAAATTAGAAAACGTATTGCAAGGTGCTTTTACCATTGCAGGCAAATTGTACGGATTACAGTTTAAAGAAATCAATAACATTGACAAATACCATCCAGAAGTAACTACTTATGAAGTCACTGACGAAAACGGAGATTTAATCGCTGTTTTTTATGCTGACTTTTTCCCAAGAAAAGGAAAACGCAACGGTGCCTGGATGACATCGTTTAAAAATCAATACCGCGTAAATGGCATTAATGAAAGACCACATATTTCCAACGTTTGTAACTTTACTAAACCTACCGAAACCAAACCTTCATTACTAACTTTTAACGAAGTAACTACTTTGTTTCATGAATTGGGTCATGGCTTACACGGCATGTTAGCCAACACGACTTACCCAAGTTTATCGGGCACTTCCGTATATTGGGACTTTGTGGAATTACCGAGTCAGATTTTTGAAAATTGGTGTTACGAACCCGAAGCGTTGGCCTTGTTCGCTAAGCATTACCAAACAGGAGAAGTTATTCCGATGGAATACGTACAAAAAATTAAAGAAAGTGCTAGTTTTCAGGAAGGAATGGCAACATTGCGCCAATTGAGTTTTGGATTGTTAGATATGGGTTGGCATGGTCAAAATCCAACAAATATCACCGATTTAAAAGCGTTTGAAATAGAACAATTTTCTGCCACCCAATTATACCCTGATGTAAAAGAAAATGCGATGAGTACTTCGTTTTCTCATATTTTCCAAGGCGGATATTCTTCGGGCTATTACAGTTACAAATGGGCAGAAGTTTTAGATGCGGATGCGTTTGAATTGTTTAAAGAAAAAGGCATTTTTGATAAAGAAACCGCTACTAAATTTAAAGACTTTATTCTTTCACAAGGCGGAACCGAACACCCTATGACCTTGTACAAAAAATTCAGAGGAAGCGAACCAAAACCTGATGCTTTGTTAAAACGCGCGGGCTTGTTGAAGTAGGAAATTTATCTTAAATATAATTTAAGCCGAAAAGTTTCCTTTTCGGCTTTTTTACTTCAAAAACTCCCTAAAATTTTCTTTGGTTACTGCTAAAAAATCAGGTTGATAAGCCTCTTTAAAAGAATTAGGAAGTTTTACTTTTTTAGTAGCAGACCATTTGAATTCAAAGGCACTAATGGCATCGGCATTGGTTTCCAAGTAATCAATTTCTTGCTGCTGAGTGGTTCGCCAAAAATAAGGTTTAGCCGTACTTTGCGAATAGGCTAATTTTTTAAATCGCTCAGCAATTAAAAAGTTTTCCCACAATGCGCCTTTATCTTGTCTTAATGCTATGGAATTAAAATTACCTATTACCATATTGCGCACGCCATTATCATAAAAGTATATTTTTTTGTTGGCTTTAATCTCGTTTCTAAGATTTTTACTAAAACTATTCAATCGAAAAATCACAAAACTTTTCTCCAATAAATCAATGTAATTATTGACCGTATTTTTGTCAATACCTACCAATTGAGCGATTTCGTTATAACTCACCTCGCTACCAATTTGCATGGCTAATGCTTGTAAAATCTTTTCTAAAACTTCTGATTTTCTAATGCCCGCCAAGGCCAGAATATCTTTATATAAATAACTGGAAACCAAATTTTTCAACACTTCATATTCTTCGCCAAAATTATTTATAACATCAGGATACATTCCGTAAAGCAAGCGCAACTCCAATTGTTGTTGCGCTTTAATATACCCTACATTATTTTCAAATTCTTGCCATGAAATAGGAAATAAATGATATTCAAATTTTCGTCCCGTAAGTGGTTCCTGTGTAGCATGATTAATATCAAATGCAGACGAACCGCTTACGATTACTTGGACATCTTTAATTTGATCTACCATAATTTTCAACTTCAAACCAATATTTGGAATGCGTTGCACTTCATCAATAAATACATACTTATAACTTCCAATGATGCTTTTCAAAGTTTCCGTATTAGCACTCGCTAAAGTTTCGGCAACTACCGAATCATCCCCATCTAAAAACAAATACGGTGTGTTTTCCAATAAATTGTTAATCATAGTAGTTTTACCTACTTGCCTTGGTCCAATCAGTACTATTACTTTTCCTTTATGGAGTTTATCTTTTAATCTGGAAGTTAAAGCCCTAATAATCATGGCATTTTTTTACAAAGATAAAAAACAAAAAACACTATTCACCAATTTTATATATTATTTAGTTATTGTATTCACCAATTTTATATATTATTTGGTGAACGTATTCACCAATTTAAAGGTTTTTATAAAAAGACGAATAAACAATACCATAAAAGTGGAATACTTTCTACCCAAAAAGAAGCATAATATTTTGACCGATTAGGTAATGAAAAAACAACAAAAATTGCAGTAACTAGGGCGATTAAAAAAGTGGTAATGCTAAACGATTTTTTAAAAAATTCTAATCCCACAAAAAAACTCAAAAATAATAGCCCGACAATTTTGGTATTTTTTACACCTATTTTTTGAGGAAGGGTTTGTAAACTTTTATCGTCAATTTTTAAGTCCAATATTTCTACCGGAACCAACAAACAAATCACCATTATAAAACGTTGCAAAATAAACAGATAAGTTTCTTCAGTTATTGGTTTTACCGAAAGCACTGGTAAATAGGCTGTAATTGCAGTTACACAAAAACTCACCACAATTATTTTTGCAATTCCATATTTTCTTACATAAGGATAAATACAAACCAATCCTGCCATAATCATAAAACCTACTTGAAGAGTTTTTTGTATTTGAAAATAAAAATACGTAGCTCCTACAAAAGCAAATGCGCTCACCACAATTACGGATAAATGTTGCTTAAACATTTCCGCTGATGTTTTAAAAGTAACAGGGAAATATTTTAAAAAATTATACCCTACTATTGTCCCTAAAAAAACAAAGATTTCTAATTGATAATTAAACGGAAGCGACAAACCAATTTCTGTAATACCTAACAAAGCACAAACAGCTAAACCGACTAAAATGCTGGTATTGATTAATAAATCTAAAAGCTGTTTGAAAAATGTCATAAAATTAAGTATACCAATAAAAAGTAAAATAATAATATTATTACTTTCGCGCCTTTAAAAATCCAATAAAAAACGTAATCATGAAAAAAACATCATTTATTCTAGCCTTTTGCTTAACTCTTTTGATTTCATCAATAGTAACAGCACAAACGGAAAAAGGTAAAATTTTAGTGGGTGCAGACTCCAATATGAATTTTAGTGCCTTGACAAATAAAACTAAAGATGACAATAACAGTAATGTTTATTCTAAAGAAAACAATTTTATAATTGCACCCAAATTAGGCTACTTTGTTATCAATAATCTATCATTAGGCATTGAAGTCCCCTTGACTTTTTCAAACAGTAAATCATATTTTAATGGGTTTTATGACTCCAATTATTCATATCAATCTGCCGAACAAAAATACACTTCGGTAGTTTTTGCTCCATTCACAAAATACTATTTTAATGTAAACAAAACTTTCAAACCCTTTTTACAAGGACAGATTGGTTTAGGAATTTCAAAATATACAAATACAATAGACGAAAACAATTTTAATAACTATGGAGATATTTACGACCCTTCATTAGGAGGATACGTTAGGACATATACATCTAGATCAAGTATATTTACGTATGGTTTAGAAGGTGGTCTAGCCATCTTTTTTAATGACAAAATATCTTTAGATATCGCTTTAGGATATTCTTCAATTACATTTAAACCAAAAGAAAACAATCCCGATAATTTCAGACAAATCTCTAGCGGTTTCGTTTCAAACATCGGATTTAGTTTATATTTTTAAAAAACATAAAATAAAATACCCATTAGCCTCTTTTTCAAGAGGCTTTTTTTATGGCTTACAAAATCAAAACCCTAGTATATTTGTAATTCATAAAACTCCAAACCCGTGAAATTCCAAGTTGTATCCGATTATAAACCCACAGGCGACCAGCCACAAGCCATTGAAAAATTAGTTGAAGGCGTAAACGAAGGCGAACGTTTTCAAACTCTTTTGGGGGTAACGGGTTCAGGAAAAACCTTTACCGTGGCTAATGTGATTCAGCAAGTTCAACGTCCTACTTTGGTGTTGGCACATAATAAAACGTTGGCGGCGCAGTTGTATTCGGAGTTCAAACAATTTTTTCCGAATAACGCGGTAGAATACTTTGTTTCATATTACGACTATTACCAACCCGAAGCTTATTTACCTGTTACAGGAACCTACATCGAAAAGGATTTATCCATCAATGAAGAATTAGAAAAAATGCGACTCAGCACCACCTCTTCCCTACTTTCAGGACGAAGAGACATTATCGTAGTTGCTTCCGTTTCCTGTTTATACGGTATCGGAAATCCGGTGGAATTTCAAAAAAACACCATCGAAATCAAACAAAACCAAATCATATCCCGTACCCAATTACTCAAACAATTGGTACAAAGTTTATATTCCCGCACCGAAGCCGATTTTATGCCTGGTAATTTTAGAATAAAAGGCGACATCGTGGAAGTATTCCCCAGTTATGCAGACGACGGATTTCGCATTCATTTTTTTGGAGACGAAATCGAAGAAATAGAATCATTTGACATCAAAACATCCAAAGTCATTGAAAAATATGACCAGCTAAGTATCTATCCCGCCAATATGTTTGTAACCTCGCCCGATGTATTGCAAAATGCCATTTGGGAAATTCAACAAGATTTGGTCAAGCAAGTAGATTACTTTAAAGAAATAGGCAAACACCTAGAAGCGAAACGTTTAGAAGAACGCACCCTTTTTGATTTAGAAATGATTAAAGAATTAGGCTACTGCTCGGGCATAGAAAACTACTCCAGATATTTAGATGGACGAACCGCAGGCACCCGACCGTTTTGCTTGATTGATTACTTTCCGAAAGATTTTTTAATGGTAGTTGACGAAAGCCACGTAACCATTTCGCAAGTACATGCCATGTACGGAGGCGACCGTTCCCGCAAAGAAAACTTAGTAGAATATGGGTTTCGATTACCTGCTGCCATGGACAACCGACCATTAAAATTTGAAGAATTTGAAAGCGTACAAAACCAAGTTATCTACGTAAGTGCTACGCCAGCCGATTATGAATTGGAAAAATCAGGAGGCGTTTATGTAGAACAAATCATCAGACCTACCGGATTAATCGACCCCATTATAGAAATCAGACCCACCCAAAATCAAATAGACGATTTAATCGAAGAAATCCAACAACGTTGTGAACTAGACGAACGGGTTTTAGTCACTACCCTAACCAAACGCATGGCAGAAGAATTGGCAAAATATTTGGAAAAAATTGCCATCCGATGCCGATACATTCACTCCGATGTAGATACGTTGGAACGCGTAGAAATCATGCAAGGGCTACGCAAAGGATTATTCGATGTATTAATCGGGGTAAACCTATTGCGCGAAGGATTGGATTTACCCGAAGTATCGTTAGTTGCCATATTAGACGCCGACAAAGAAGGATTTTTACGCAGTCACCGTTCCTTAACCCAAACCATTGGACGAGCCGCCCGAAACATCAACGGGAAAGCGATTTTGTATGCCGATAAAATCACCAACAGCATGCAAAAAACCATAGACGAAACCAATTACAAACGCGAAAAACAAACGGCCTACAACAAACGTCACAACCTAACCCCGCAAGCCCTCAACAAAAAATTAGACAACGCTTTCACCAAAGAACCTATCAGCTATGAGCAAAGCGAGCGCATCAAAAAAGTAGCCGAAGCCACCTCGGCCTATCTGACAACACCTCAAATAGAAAAACAAATCCGCGAAAAACGCAAAGCCATGGAAAAAGCCGCTAAAGATTTAGATTTTATGCAAGCCGCCCAATTGCGTGATGAGATTAAAGCGTTGCAGGAGAAATTGAAGTCATAATGTCTTAAAGTCAAAAGTCATAAAGTCGAAAGTCTTTTTCGATTAAACGATTTCACGAATAAACAATGTTTTGGGCGTTTCCCTGCGGGTCATGCCATTCGTTACAATCTTTTAACCCAGCCAAAATTCGGGCTGGCTTAAAAGGATTTTCACTGCTGTCATTAACGCGGGGTTAGTCTGAAAGTTGGAATGTCGAAAGTCTTAAAGTCTTTTTCGATTAAAAATTGAAATTCATAATTCATAATGCATAATTCATAATTCATAATTCATAATTCATAATTCATAAAAAACCTTTTTGAAATTCTCACGTTTTTAAAATGAAAGGCGATTCGTGTTGATAAGTAATTGTTTAATATTCAAGTTGGTTTTGTGGTTTTGGATATTTTTGGGTTAGTGAATAACTCAAGCATTATAAATAAACATACGAATGACAGAGTGTACAAAATGTGATAGTCGAAATGTTAAACATTTTCATGCATATGAGTTTTTTGATTTTTATGAGTGTTTAAATTGTAAATCTATTTTTAGTTTTGGAATTGACGAATGTTGTAGAAATCCATCTACAATATTCGTAATTGAACACTATTCAAACAACACCTTAACGAGGATTTTTAAACAATGCTCAACGTGTGGGGGTGCTTTCAAAAAAGATAAATTTCCAAATAAAACGCATGGTAATCTTGTAGAAAGTGAGTTTAGTGAAACAACCTTCAATAATTGGAACAAGAGAAGAAATGATGAGAACTTAATCATATCAGAACTATTTGAAGCACACAGAAAATCACGATTTTATAATTATCATAAATATTTACAATCAGAAGAATGGAAAACTATTCGTAATCAAGTTATCGAAAGAGACAATGGATTGTGTTTACATTGCAAAATAAATCCAGCTCAAGAAGTTCACCACAAACATTACAATAATATCTATAGAGAAAAAATAGACGATTTAGAATCTGTTTGTAGCAATTGTCATCGAGAAATTCATAAAAGTATTCTCAATGAGATTTCTCGACAAGTCAGATTTACAATCCGACTCACTCCTACTAGTAAAAACATCTCGCTTAACTCACTAACAAACCAAAAGTGTGATTCATACAACTTATACCGTTAATTGAATAACAAGAACAACTCCTAAAGAAATTAATTTTGAAAATGATGAATTACAAAATCATTTAAACTAAAAAGGTTATTTTTTAATAGTCCTTCCAACAAACCTCTTCTAATAAAAGATTATCTTTGAAAATGTCTGCTAATAATTTTAACATAAAAGGATTAAATAGCAAAGAGGTAAATCTTGCTCGAGAAAAATTTGGGCAAAACCAATTAAACTACAAAAAAGAAAGCAGTTTTTTAGATACCGTAAAACGTATTGCCCAAGACCCAATGATGATCTTATTATTGGTAGCTTCTTCCATTTACTTTATCAGTGGTAAAATAGGCGACGGAATTTTTCTTGTAGTTGCTATTATATTTCAAACTTCCATTTCCTTATTTCAATATTCCCGAAGCAAAAATGCACTCGAAAAACTAAAAGATTTATCGCAACCCAATTGTAAGGTTATTCGAAATGGCACCATAACAGAAATAAAAAGTACCGATTTAGTAATCGGCGACAGCCTAATGGTAGAAGAAGGTACTTCTATAACAGCCGATGGTGTTATTATGCACTCCAATGATTTTTCGGTAAACGAATCTATACTTACAGGCGAATCGCTGGCTGTCTTTAAAGATAAAACCAAAGAAGATAAATTTATTTTTAGCGGCACAACAGTAGCCAGTGGTTTAGCTATTGCAACGATAACCGCCATTGGCAATGCAACCAAATTAGGCAAAATTGGAACAAGTTTAGAAAGCATCGCCGAAGAAAAAACACCTTTAGAATTACAAATCGCCAATTTTGTAAAAAAAATGGCAATTGCTGGTGCCGTGGTATTTGTAATTGTTTGGGCAATCAATTATTGGCATTCCAAAGATATTTTAAACAGTTTGTTGCAGTCGCTCACTTTAGCCATGAGTATTTTGCCCGAAGAAATCCCTGTGGCTTTCACTACTTTTATGGCTTTGGGCGCTTGGCGTTTAATGAAAATGGGCATTGTAGTAAAGCAAATGAAAACAGTTGAAACATTAGGCAGCGCCACTGTTATTTGTACCGACAAAACAGGAACCATTACCGAGAACAAAATGAGTTTGGCAAAAATTTTTGTATTGAAAAGCAACAAAACATTTGACCCAAAAGACGAATTAAATGACGATGAAAAAGAACTTTTAAAATTGGCCATGTTTGCGAGCGAACCTATCCCTTTCGACCCAATGGAAGTAGCTTTGCACCAAACCTATGTAGAACATCATCAAACAGACGAGCGCCCCAATTACAAACTCGTTCACGAATATCCGTTAAGCGGGAAACCACCCATGATGACGCATATTTTTAAAGATAGTAAAGGCACTCGAATTATAGCAGCTAAAGGAGCTCCCGAAGCATTGCTCTCTGTTTCGGTACTTACAGAAACCGAAAAACAACAGATAAACAATGCCATTCAACTGTTAACCAACGACGGCTATAGAGTATTAGGTGTTGGCGTATCCGATTTTACAGGCGAAAATTATCCCAAAGAACAACAAGAATTATCCTTTCAGTTTAAAGGCATCGTAGCCTTTTACGATCCACCCAAAAAAAACATTCAAAAAGTATTAGAAGATTTTTACAAAGCAGGCATTGCTGTAAAAATTATAACTGGAGACAACACCGCCACTACCGTATCTATCGCCAAACAAATAGGATTTAAAGGGCACGAAAAAAGTATAACTGGTGATGAATTGATGCAATTGTCCGAAAAGGATTTAAAAACTTGCGTAATGGATACTACTATTTTTACGAGAATGTTTCCAGAAGCTAAATTAAAAATAATCAATGCATTAAAAGCCAACGATCAAATTGTAGCCATGACTGGTGATGGCGTTAATGATGGTCCTGCCTTAAAAGCAGCACACATTGGTATTGCCATGGGCAAAAAAGGAACAGAAATAGCCAAACAAGCCGCATCATTAATTTTATTAGAAGATGATTTATCAAAAATGGTAAGCGCCGTTGCCATGGGTCGAAAAATTTATACGAATCTAAAAAAAGCCATTCAATACATAATATCCATACATATACCCATCATTTTAACCGTGTCTATTCCTTTGGCTTTAGGCTGGATTTATCCGAATATTTTTTCGCCAATTCACATCATTATTTTAGAAATAATAATGGGACCAACCTGTTCTATTATTTATGAAAATGAACCTATGGAACAGAATACCATGTCGCAAAAACCAAAAGCCTTAACCACCACTTTTTTCAATTGGGCAGAGTTATCTATAAGCGTCATCCAAGGATTAGTAATCACCGCAGGCACCTTATTTATATATCAATACTCCGTTAGTATGGGGTATAATGAAGCACACACCAGAACAATGGTTTTTACGGTTTTGATTGCTGCAAATATTTTTCTAACCCTAATAAACCGTTCCTTTTATTATTCCATACTTACCACATTAAAGTATAAAAACAACATGGTATTGTATATCATTTTTATAACTATTGCCCTTGTTGGTCTTATTCTTTATGTAAAACCATTGACTAATTTCTTTGAATTTGAAACCTTAAATGGACTACAATTATCCATTTGTATTGCTACTGGATTTATATCCGTAATTTGGTTTGAAATAGTAAAAGGAATTAAAAGAATCAAACAAACGCCAACCATAAAGTAGCTTATACGAAAGTGTTTCAGTCGAACATGGTGAGTGAAAAAGTAAACATATTTTAATTTCCAATGTTAAGTTTTTTGCCGAACTTAAAACTTAACATTGACTTATTGATTTATGATTTACATTTGCTTAACGTTAAATTAATGTTTAAGTAATAATCTGATAGATTTTTAAAATGAAAGAAAATAAACAACCAGAAAATAGTAATCCAGAAAATGAAGCGGTTATTGTTCCTGCCGAAGTTACAGCTGATTTAGAATCTAATAATGACGTTGTGAGCAACGATGAATCAGAAGAAACCACCAAAAAGAAAGAAAAAAAACTAAAAAAATTAGAAAAGATAAGTTCTAAAATCAAAGAAAAAATAAAAAAGGCCAATAAAAAGAAAAAAGCTAAAGCTAAAAAAGCAAAGGCTAAAATGAAATTGAAAGAAAAAAAGGCTAAGAAGAAAGCAAAGAAAAAATAATCTTGTAAAAACCGATGAGTCGGATTAACTTGTTGAGTTAGCTTCGCTCAAGAGTAATCCGACTCCTACTAAACACACCCCAATCTTTTAATTCTTCAATCATTTAATCTTTAAAATCAAAAAATTACACGTAACAAATTATTATATTTGCACGTAACATTTTTTTGATTATGAATACAAAACTCACCTTAAATTTAGAAAAATCAATTATTGAGCAAGCCAAGTCTTATGCCAAAAGTCATCATGTGAGCTTGTCAAAAATTATTGAAAATTATTTAGAATCCCTTACTGCTCATACCAAAAACACTACTAAAATAAGTCCTTTGGTAGAAAGTTTAACAGGCGTTATTCCCAATAACAACACCAACGAAAAAGACGATTACGGAAATTACTTATCTGAAAAATATTCGTAATGGAATATATTTTTGTGGATACCAATATTGTAATTGATTTGCTTTCTAAAAGAGAAGATTTTTATAAAGAAGCTCAGGAATTATTCACTTTAGCCGACACTAAAAAAGTAAATTTATACGTTTCTGCTTTAACTTTTGCCAATACGCACTATATACTTTCACGAAATTTAAAAGCAGAAGAAGTACGAAAAGTGCTTATCAAGTTTAAAACACTAGCAACTGTTTTACCCATTGATGACAAAATTATCGAACTCGCTTTAGCATCTGATTTCGTTGATTTTGAAGATGCGATTCAATATCAAACAGCGATTCAAAATGGGTTAGAAATTATCATTACCCGTAATAAAAAAGATTTTAAAAATGCCAAAATACCCGTGCTAAACGCCAAAGAGTATTTGAATAAACTTTAAATCAATTTTTAATTAAGATTAGTCCTACCTTTGTAGCTCCAAAAAACAGCTTCATGAACAACAACGATATATTTAAAAAATTAAGAGTAGCACTGCAATTGCGTGATGATCAAATTGTAGAGATTTTGCAATTGGTGGATTTCAGAATTTCAAAAGCGGAATTGGGTGCTTTTTTCAGAAGCGAAGATCATCCTAATTTCATGGAATGTGGAGACCAAGTATTGCGTAATTTTTTAAATGCTTTGATTATTCATTTACGAGGAACCAAAGAAAATCCTAAAGACCCAAAACAAGTTTTAGAAGCCATTAAAAAAGACAAAAAACCTTTAGATAAAGAGTTTACGCCTAAGCCTAAAACCCAAGACCAAAAACCAAAAACCTATAACCCAAGACCCAAGACCCAAGACCAAAAGTCAAAAAGTCCCATCGAAAATATTCGTTATAAAAACGGCAAAAAAAATAAGGAGTAATTACTCCTTATTTTTTTTGTTCTTGATTGTAAGCGTACTCAAAAGTATTGCCTGTAGATTGGATGGTTTATATAAATGTGCTTTTTTTCAGTTAAACAGTTGAAAACAACCAAAAACGCTTATTTAAGAAAGCAATTTTAATTAAAAATTGCTTTTTGTAATTAACAAATTGCTGAATTTTAAAATGCCTATGTAGCTAAAGATGATCTTGAAATTGGTTTCGGAAATATTATCCCTGTTTGGCTTTTTGATACTATGTACTAAAATAATTTGGAGGTTCCTTTGCACCAAAAAAGTCCCGCTTTCGGCAGAGGTTATTTTAGACTTTAAACAAACTACTATTTTTGAATTACTTGTTTGTTCATCAAAAAATATTAGAAAAGCTCTTTAATGTTTAAACTTAATGCTTTTGCTATTTTATGAAGTGTAGCTATTGAAGTATTTATTTCTCCTCTCTCAATTCTTCCTATTTGATTTCTGGGAATATTTGCATCAAACGAAAGAATTTCCTGAGACAAGTTTAACTCAAGTCTTTTCTGTCTAATTTTTTCGCCAATAATTTTAATGGTTTCTTTTTCTTCATTTGATAACATGAATTAAAATTCAACATATCCTATAAAAACAACTGACACATATTTGTGTCTTATTTTAAAATTAATCATATTTGTCTGAACAATTTAATTAACTAATATTATGAGAAAAATTTTATTTACTCTTTTTGTATTGTCGATTTCTTTCACTTCTTATGGGCAGTGGACAAACACTCAAAGACAACAATTGTATGATTTAGCGTTCAGTAATCTAACTTTAAACAAAGGTTTGAATGCAGAACAACAAAAACTATTGTCTAAGTGTTTTATGAAAAAAATATCCGAAGAAGTAACAATTTCCGAATTTAATAGTAAGATTGAAATTGAGTTGGAAGATATTTATGATTCAGCTATTGATAGATGTGCCAAGGAATTAGGATTGACTTTTTCAACTAAAAAAGCGCCCCAAGAGACTACAACAAAGTCGGAAAAATTAGTGATTAATTTTGCTAATATGGAAGGACATTGGATTGCTGATGGAGGAACGGATTTATATTTAATGGGTAATTCAGAATTTGTTTTAAACTGGGGGACAAGTATAGAGAAAGGAAAATGGAGTATTGAAGGTAGTAAACTTAGTATGGTTGGCAATGATATCTTTGCTCGTCAATATAAAAGAACTGTTTTAAGTTTAACAACAACAGAATTATCAATAGATTTCGGTAAACAAATTATCAAGTTTAAAAAATCATAATAAAAACTATTATAGGTTAAAAAATAAGGGCTACAATCGTAGTCCTTATTTTTTGCAAACACTTAAATATCAAAATATTGGAATTAAAAACGATTATATTTTTGATTTTTTATAGCACCATATCATTCGCTCAAATAGATAGTACTTACATACAAGAATATCCTCAGAAATATAGTTTTAGAATTTTTTATCAAGAGAATTATACTACAATAAACGAATTCAGACCGAATTATCCGATTGGTTTTGGAATTGGTTTTTCTGTTAAAAATACTTTTATCAATTTAAAAACAGGCTACAACTTTATAAGTTTAAAAGACAAAAATAAGTACGGAAAAACTACATCGTTGGACTTTAAAATCATAAAGTATGGTCGTAATTTTTGCATTGATGCATATTATCTTCAAACAAAGGGTTTTTATTCAGTAGTAGATAATCAAACTAAAATAATAAATCAATTTCCAGATTTGGAATTACATCATGTGAGTACAGAAGGAATGTATGTTTTTAATAGTGAGAAATTTTCACTTAAAGCTGCTTTCGAACAATCTGAAAAGCAGATTAAAGCAAATGTTGGAAGTGTAATATTATCAGGAGGTTTTTATTACAATAGATTAAACAATATTCATTTTTCGGACAATAAAGATGATATAAAAAATGTGCAGTTTGGATTAAAATTAGGTTACGGAGGTTCTTTGTATATGGGCAAGGCTAGAATCTCTGGCTTGTTAGCTTTAGGGGCAAATACAGGAAATGAATATAGTTATGTAAAAGAATTAAAACTTAGAATTTATCCTGCGGGTTCCTACCGAATTGCATTAAGTTATTTTCACAATGATTGGTCAATTTCTATTATTGGGGTAGGTCATCGGGAAGTTGTAGATGTTGAAAATATAGAGTTTAAAATTACACCCAACAATGCTCAATTAGTATTTGTGAAACACTTTAACCATTTCTTTTGAGATCATAGATTACAAACAATTTCAACTCATCAACACCGCCTTTCATTTTAAAAACGTGAGAATTTCAAAAAGGTTTTTGAGCGTTGGGTGTTGCGCGAAATCCGTTAATGAAATGGTAGCGATTGCGCATGAGCAAAAAGCTTTTT
>DLGW01000020.1:0-1321 GCA_002482885.1 Flavobacteriaceae bacterium UBA7684
TAAATCGGTTAAAAAATGAAAACGTAGTATAGGATCATTTTTTAAAAATAGGATAACGGCGGTATTGATATTTGAATCCATTTCAAAAGAGAAAATATCTTTTTCTTCTTTGAAATTGAACACTGAAACGCCAAAGGTTTCAATTAATTTATTTTGAATGTCGGAATTTTCTAAAGCCATTTCGATTATTTGATGTTATAAGAGGCTAATAATTCTTGGTATTCAGGAGAGCTTCTTCTTCTGACAGATTCATTTTTTACGATTTCCTGTAACTTCATAACACCATCAACAATTTGCTCTGGTCTGGGCGGGCAACCCGGTACATAAACATCTACAGGAATTACTTTGTCTATTCCTTGTAAAACAGAATAGGTGTCAAATACACCCCCTGATGAGGCACATGCGCCCACGGCAATTACCCAACGTGGTTCAGACATTTGTTCATAAACTTGGCGTAAAATAGGAGCCATTTTTTTAGAGATAGTTCCCATTACTAATAACATGTCTGCTTGTCGTGGTGAAAAACTCACTCTTTCAGAACCAAAACGGGCTAAATCGTAGTGCGAAGCCATAGTGGCCATAAATTCAATCCCGCAACATGATGTAGCAAAAGGCAAAGGCCAAAGCGAATTAGCGCGAGCTAAACCGACTACATCATTTAGTTTGGTGGCGAAAAATCCTTCACCTACAACGCCTTCGGGAGGGGCAACCATGTTAACTTTTGATTGACTCATTTTGTGTAATATCTTATGATTATTCCCAGTCTAAAGCTTTCTTTTTAATGATGTAGAAAAATCCTACCAATAACAACGACATGAATATCATCATTTCTACCATGCCTGTTAATCCTAATTCTTTGAAATTGACAGCCCAAGGGTATAAGAAAATAACCTCCACATCAAACAATACAAACAAAATGGCAACTACAAAATATTTTACTGAGAATGGAATACGGGCATTTCCTATAGAAGCTACACCGCACTCAAAGTTTTCATCTTTAACCGATGATGATCTTTTTGGTCCTAAATTTCCAGAAGCAAATAGGGTAATAACTACAAATCCTATAGCTAACAGAATTTGCATAATTATAGGCAAATAATTGAGTTGTTCTTGTTGCATAAAAAACCCGATAAAATTTTTCGCAAAAGTACGTTAAAAAGAAGTTATTTTACTAATATTTTCTGGTTAAAAGAGGGTAAAAGTGTCTGAATAGACTAAAAGGGTAAAATGAGATAAAAATCTTGCTTTTTTGAAGTGTGTGTAAATAAAAAAAGCCCCTGATTATCAGAGGCTTTTCTTGTACTCAAGGCGGGACTTGAAC
>DLGW01000020.1:1408-110203 GCA_002482885.1 Flavobacteriaceae bacterium UBA7684
TCTACCAACTGAGCTATTTTCGCAAAAGTCTTAAGAACGTCTTCGTTTTTAATTCGGTGGCAAATTTAGGATATAAATTTTATTCTGCAAGTGTTAAGTGAAAATTATTTAATTCTTATTTATGAAGAAGTGATTTTGCGTTTGATTTCGTTGAGCTTCATTAAAGCTTCTACCGGAGTTAACGTGTTGATATCTAATTGCATAATATCTTCTTTGAATTCATCCATCACAGGATCGTCAATGCTAAAAAAACTAAGCTGCATGTCATTTTTATTTCCTTTAATGGATGAAAGTGCATCTGAAGCGTGATTTTTCTCTAATTTTTTAAGCATTTTTTGTGCTTTTTGAATCACCATTTGTGGCATTCCCGCCATTTTAGCTACATGAATACCAAAACTATGTGCGCTGCCACCTTCAATCAATTTACGTAAAAATAGTACCGTATCTTTTAATTCTTTTACCGAAACATTATAATTTTTGATTCTAATAAAATCAGCACTCATTTCATTGAGTTCGTGATAGTGCGTTGCAAAAAGGGTTTTGGGGTGGGACGGATGCTCATGTAAGTATTCGGCAATTGCCCAAGCAATGGAGATTCCATCGTAAGTACTAGTTCCCCGACCGATTTCATCTAATAAAACTAAACTGCGTGGAGAAATATTATTTAAGATTGAAGCCGTTTCATTCATTTCAACCATAAAAGTGGATTCTCCCATCGAAATATTATCTGATGCGCCTACACGAGTAAAAATCTTATCAATGAGTCCGATTTCGGCATTTTCGGCAGGAACAAAACTTCCCATTTGAGCCATCAGAACAATCAAAGCAGTTTGTCGTAAAATGGCAGATTTACCTGACATGTTGGGTCCGGTAATCATGATGATTTGTTGCTCGGTTCTATTCAAAACAACATCGTTGGCAATATAAGGTACACCAATCGGCAATTGTTTTTCAATGACTGGATGACGACCATTGGTGATTTTTAAAGCAAATCCGTCGTTGATTTGTGGTTTTGTGTAATTATTTTCTTTCGATAAAACCGCAAAGGAAGTCAAACAGTCTAATTGGGCAACCAAATGAGCATTTTGTTGTACAGGTACAATATATCCGTTAATCCATTGAATCAATTCGTTAAAAAGTGCCAATTCAATTTGGTGTATTTTTTCTTCGGCACCTAAAATTTTGGTTTCGTATTCTTTTAATTCTTCGGTAATGTAACGCTCTGCATTTACTAAGGTTTGTTTACGAATCCACGTAGTAGGTACTTTGTCTTTGTGCGTATTGCGAACTTCTATATAGTAACCAAAAACATTATTAAAAGATATTTTTAACGAAGGTATTCCTGTGAAATTAGATTCTCTTTGTTCTAAGGCTTCTAAATATTCTTTTCCTGAATTGGATATGTTTCTTAAGTCATCTAATTCGGCATGAATTCCTTTGGCAATTACGTTTCCTTTGGCGACACTTACAGGCGCTTCTGGATTTAAGGTCTCTTTTATTTTTAATCGAAGTACCTCGCAAGCATTTAATTTATAGGATAGATTTCTAATAGATTCCGAAGTATTGTTTTTACATATGTTTTGGATGTTCTCTACTGCATCTAACGATTCTTTTAAATAAATCAGTTCGCGCGGACTAATTCTTCCTGTAGCGATTTTAGAAATCAACCGTTCTAAATCGGATATGGATTTTATTTCTTGAATGATTTGACTTAAAGTATCTGGTTCGTTGAGTAGTTGTTCAACAATATTTAATCGGAAATTAATTTCATCGATATTTTTTAAAGGTAAAGCCAACCAGCGTTTTAGTAAACGCCCACCCATGGGCGAAGTAGTTTTATCCATCACATCCAACAACGTAACTCCATTGGCATTGGTTTTAAAATACAGTTCTAAGTTGCGAACGGTAAATCGGTCCATCCAAACATATTCATCTTCAATGATACGCGTAATGTTATTGATGTGTTGTAATTGATTGTGTTGGGTTTCAGATAAATAATATAAAACGGCTCCTGCGGCGATAATTCCTTCTTGCAATTCTTCAATACCAAATCCTTTTAAAGAATTAACTTGTAATTGCTGAGTAAGGGTTTCTAAAGCATAATCCGATTTAAAAATCCAATCTTCTAAATAAAATGCGTGATAAACCGAACCAAAAGATTGGCTGAATTCGTTTTTAAAAGGTTTTGCTACTAAAACTTCGCTGGGCGAAAAATTTTGTAATAATTTATCGATGTATTCTCGGTTACCTTGTGCGGTTAAAAACTCACCTGTAGAAACGTCTAAAAACGAAATTCCTATATTTTTTTTACCGAAATGTAAGGCCGCTAAAAAGTTGTTGGATTTAGATTGTAAGACTTCGTCATTCAAAGAAACTCCAGGAGTAACCAATTCAGTAACTCCCCGTTTTACAATGGTTTTGGTCATTTTTGGATCTTCCAATTGATCACAAATCGCAACTCTTAAACCTGCTTTTACCAATTTAGGCAAATAAGTATTTAAGGAATGGTGTGGAAATCCAGCCAAAGCCGTTTCAGTTTCGGAACCCGCACCACGTTTGGTTAAAACAATGCCTAAAATTTTGGCGGTTCTTACCGCATCTTCTCCAAATGTCTCATAAAAATCGCCTACCCTAAACAGTAAACAAGCATCAGGATATTTCACCTTAATGGCGTTGTATTGCTTCATTAATGGGGTTTCTTTGATTTCTTTTTCTTTAGAAGACACTTGTGTTTGATTTAAAAGTAAGTGGAACGAAAATAGGAATATTTATAGGTTTACGAAAAAAGAGTTCTTAACAGTCTTTGAACAGTTTTATTTACTTTTACATCAATCATAAAACAAACAATCCATTGGCTGGTATTTACATCCATATTCCTTTTTGCAAACAAGCCTGTCATTATTGTGACTTTCATTTTTCAACGGCTAAAACTTATACTGCCCAAATGGTAAATGCTTTGGTTGTAGAAATGATAATGCGTAAAAATGAATTGGAAAATGAAACCATTGAGACCATTTATTTTGGAGGAGGAACACCCAGTATTTTGTCTGTTGAACAGATAAGAAATTTATTAGACACGGTTTATCATCATTATCAGGTAATTGAAAATCCTGAAATCACTTTAGAAGCTAATCCTGATGATTTATCCGAAGATAAAATTTTACAATTATCTCAAACAAAAATTAACCGCTTAAGTATAGGTATTCAATCTTTTTTTGAAGAAGATTTACAATTGATGAACCGAGCCCATAACTTACAAGAAGCTGAAAATTGTTTGCAAATCGCTACAAAATATTTTAAAAACATTACCCTTGATTTGATTTATGGTATGCCTAATATGTCGGTGGAACGTTGGCAACAAAACATTCAAAAAGCTTTAGATTTTAATATTCCGCACATTTCGTGTTACGCCTTAACGGTTGAACCCAAAACGGCTTTACAAAAACTCATACAAAAAGGAACGATTTCCGAACCTTCGGATGAATTGGCGCAACAACATTTTCAGGTGTTAAAAAATACTTTAGAAAGTAAGGGTTTTGTGCATTATGAATTATCGAATTTTGGGAAAGAAGGATTCTTCTCGGTAAACAATTCTAATTATTGGAAAGGAAAAAAGTATTTAGGAATCGGACCATCGGCTCATAGTTTTAATGGACACGAACGCAGTTGGAATGTGTCTAACAATCAATTATACATGAAAGGCATCCAACAAAATCAATTACCTTCCGAAAAAGAAATTTTAACCAAAACTGATTTATATAACGAATCGGTCATGACGGGATTGCGCACCATGTGGGGTGTTTCGTTGCCTCAAATGGAAATTCAATTAGGCAAAAAATACAGTGATTATTTACGGAAACAATCTGAAAAATTTATTGAACAAGGTTTTTTGATTTTGCAAGATGAGGTGCTTAAAACCACTTCCAAAGGTTTGTTTTTAACCGATGGAATTTCGTCGGATTTATTCATGATTAATTAAGATTTTATGGACATCACTCAATTATACGATTATTGCTTGTCGTTAAATGGAACTTCTGAAAGTTTTCCGTTCGATAAATTTGATGGAGATGTATTGGTGTTCAAAGTAGCAACTAAAATGTTCGCCTTAACTTCTTTAAAAGATTGGGAAAAAGAAAATTACTGGGTGAATTTAAAATGCGAACCCGATTATGCTTTAGAACTTCGGGCACAGTATGAAGCCGTACAACCGGGTTATCACATGAACAAAAAACATTGGAACACGGTACACTTTAATCAGGATTTGTCCGATAAAGAAATTCTGAAACTCATCAAACATTCGTATGATTTGGTGGTAAAAAGTTTGCCTAAAAAAGTACAAGATGAATTACAATAAAACCATATTATTCATCGGACTCGTTTGGCCAGAGCCTACTTCATCTGCGGCAGGTACACGAATCATTCAGTTGATGGAATTATTTTTAGATTGGGGATATCAAATCACTTTTGCTAGTGCAGCCGCCAAAAGTCCGTATAGTTTTAATCTTAAAAAACTCAACGTAGCGGAGCAAGAAATTGAGTTGAATTCATCTAGTTTTGATGAGTTCATCAAACAACTTCAACCACAAATCGTGTTGTTTGACCGTTACATTTCCGAAGAGCAATTTGGGTGGCGCGTGGCCGAAAATTGCCCCAATGCTTTACGCATTTTAGATACCGAAGATTTACATTTTTTGCGTTTGGCAAGGCAAGAAGCGTTTAAAAAGAATATTCCATTCGCTGATTTTGATTTACAAACCGACGTAGCCAAACGAGAAGTCGCCTCTATTTATCGATGCGATGTATCGTTAATGATTTCCGAAGTAGAAATAGCATTGTTACAAGAGCAGTTTAATATTCCTAAATCACTGTTATGTTATTTGCCTTTTTTGATTTCGGAATTACCCCAAAAAGTAAAATCCTTTGAAGAACGCACCGATTTGGTATTCATTGGTAACTTTTTACACGAACCCAATTGGAACGCCGTTAAATATTTAAAACAAACCTTGTGGCCTTTATTAGCCAAAAAATTACCGCAAGCACAACTCAAAATTTACGGCGCTTATCCTTCACAAAAAGTACTACAATTGCACCAGCCAAAAGACCGATTTTTGGTATTGGGCAGAGCCGAAAATGCTTTAGAAGTCATTGAAGATGCCAAAATTTTACTCGCGCCATTGCGTTTTGGAGCAGGAGCTAAAGGCAAATTAATCGAAGCTATGATAACGGGCACGCCAAGTGTCACTACCACCATTGGCGCGGAATCTATGCATAACAATTTACCTTGGAATGGCGTTATCACCGACAACGAACAAGCATTTGTAAATGCCACGGTTGAACTATATACCAACCCAACAGCATGGAATACCGCTCAACAAAATGGTTTTGAAATCATTCAAAAGCGATATTTAAAAACTTTGTTTGCAAACGAATTTAAGATTCAAATTGAAACTTTACTGCAACATTTAACCGCACACCGAAAATCGAATTTTATCGGTACTCTATTACAGCATCATTCGCTTAAGAGTACTAAGTATATGAGTAAGTGGATTGAGGAGAAGAATAAATGTAATTAATGGTGAATTATGAATGGTAAATGATGAATTGATTAATCAGTATTTTTCAATTTAATGATTTTCTGTTTTCTTAATTTCTAATGAAATAATATTCAATAAACTTACAATTTCTGATAAAGACTTATAGTCTTCAAATAATTTTTCACGATTTAATCTATTTCTTCTAAATTTTAATTCAAAATGACTTTTTCTTCCTTTTTTCATTATGAAAACATTGTTATTTAAGTATTTAATATTAATCTGGTTGGAAACAACAATGTTTTTTTTTGAAATTTTTTGAATCGTTTCGGCATTATCCGCACTTAATAAAGCTATTATCCCATCAAATTTTCTGTAAAGGAAAAATTTTGAATGTACCTCTCCGCATTTAAAATTAATGGAATTAATTTGTCCAAAAAAGTAATCATCTCCATGTGTGTAACTTAAATATCCATTTTCTAGACCTATCTCTTTTAAATAATGATTAGGGATTTCTCCATGAATAGATAAATGATAATCTGTATCATATTGATTTAAAATTTCGAAAATTATTTTTGTTTTTAGATTCCATTGAAATTTAAGAATCTCCTTTTGATTCATAAAATAAAACAGTGGTAGTGACGCAGTAGGTACTACTAAAATCAAAAAAACAAAAATCTCAGCGGTCACAAATTCCAAAAATGTGGCATCTGGATAGCGATTTCCATTCCAGCTAATTATAATTTGTTGAGTTATTTTTACCCAGTCTGATATTGTATTGCAAATAAAAATAATAACAAGCGTAGCTATTGTCGTTATTTTAATATTTCTGAGGTTCGTTACGTTTTTAGATAAATGATTTTCAAAATCATCTATTTCTTTTATTAATTCATCCATAACCATATTAATTTTTTAGAATGTATAGCATTTTGCGATACCAAAAGTCCCTACAACTCGGATTTACTTCGTCAATTCGCTGCGCTCGGGTGCAATCCGTCTTCACCTCAATTAAACAATCAAAATCTAATATAAAAACCCAAACATCCATAACGGAATATTTTTTCCGGAACCAATTTCGATGTTGTCTTTTACAACAAAAGAATCTGATGTGTTTTTAATTTGTTTGGCGGTTTTACTTTCGCCGCCAATTTCAAAAGTATATTGGTCATTGATTAGGAAATCTGCCGATGGTGAAGCGTTTACGGTGTATTTTGTCTGTAATTGGTTGATAAAGAAAGTTTCTCTCAGGTTACCGATATTCAAATTATTTTCGGCTTGATTATGCATCAAGTTAGGATTGTTTAAATATATTTTTTCGGGTTTATTTAAACTGTTAATGCCTTTTTCGGGAACGTATAATAGTTGTAATAATTGTGCATCAGCCAATAAAATAAGATATGATTTTAAAGTATTGATGCTGATTCCTGTTCTTTCGCTCAAGCTATTGATATTGGGTTTGAAAGGCACGGAAGCACTGATTATTTTTAATAATCGTTTTAAATAAATAATGTTACTTGGAGGAATAGATGCAAACTGAGGGATATCTACTTCTAAAACGGTTAAAATAACTTCACTTAATTTTTGGTGAAACGAAGCGGTGTTTTCGGTATAAAATGGGTAATACCCGTAGTTTAAATAATCTTGAAAATAAGCTAAGGGTTTAATCTTAGAAGTAATGGAAACAGCTATTTCGATATGATTTTCTAATAAGGTAGATAAATCAATGGATTCAAATTTCTGGTTGGTTTGAAAATAGATAAATTCACGGAATGACAAACCTGGCATATCGTACATTACAGTTCTTCGGCTTAAATCTGCTTTGGCTTGCTGTAAGTGTAATAACGAAGAACCTGTAAATATCACTTTTAGATTAGGCATATCGTCATATATATTTTTTAATTCGATTGCCCAATCTTTGTAACGGTGCACTTCGTCAATAGCTAATAATAAACCGCCTTTTTTATAAAATTCATCGGCTAGATGATACAGTTTGTTTTCGCTGAAATACAAATTGTCTAGTGTAATGTATAATACGGTATGATTGGGTTTGTAATTCTGTTTGATGTATTGCAAAATTAATGTGGTTTTACCAACGCCTCTACTGCCTTTTATGCCAATAAAACGATTACTCCAATCAATGGTGTGTGTAAAATCCCGTATGGTTTGGGTTTGGGTAGCCGCATATTTTTCGTAAAACTTTTCTGTAATTCTTTCCATAAAACCGCTTAATTAGAAAACAAATATACAAAAAAGTATCAGTGTGCTGATGTTTTTTGTCTAAAAAACTATCAATACATTGATTGTTTTTGTACTAAAAAGTATCAATGTGTTGATGCTTTTTGCGTTAGCGGTAGAGCCAGTCCGCCTAGGCGGAAGGCGAAAACGCGAACCGATTCGCTTTAGCGAAGAAGGGAACGCCCAAGAAAGTTTAATCCTGAATTCGTTTAATTGAAAATACACGTTCTAGATCAAAAAATTAAACCTCAAATTTCATCGGTAGCCTATTACAACATCATTCGCTTACGAGTACTAAGTACATGAGTAAGTGGATTGAGGAGAAGAATAAATCATAATTTGGGCGTTCCCCGCCGAAGCGGGTCATGCCATTCGTTGCAATCTTTTAAGCCAGCCAAAAGTAGGGCTGTCTTAAAAGGATTTTCACTGCTGTCATTAACGCGAGGTTAGTCGAAAGTTTTTTTAATTAAACAGTTAAACAATTGACAATTAAATAAATGAAGCAACAAATTTCCATAACTTTGTAAAAAACAAATCAGCTATGTTTTTCCGAAAATCAATCAGTGTGTTGTTAGCTACTCTGCTCGTGTTTTTAAACTTGGGCTTGGCGGTTAATGTGCTTTATTGTAAAGGAGAAATTGCCGAGATTTCTGATTTTTATACGGTTGCTACCGAGGCATGTGAAATGCCTCAGACTGTGGTAATAAAAAAATCATGTTGCGCTAAAGAAACTTTAATCCCTGATTCTTGTTGTGAAAATGAGGTGATTAGTTTTGAAGAAAACCAACCTAAAATCACAGAATTTATTTCTTTTGACTTCTTTAGCCCTGCAGTTTTAACTTCTTATGCGTGGCAAGGTTTTCAGATTGAATCGGTTTCGATTCAAGAAAAAAATAAACCCGAATACGCATTTGAATCGAATGCACCTCCGCTTTACAAGCTATAGACTCAGTATGTTTTTTACGGTTAAGTAATTGATGTTTTTACTCCATTCTTTAATGGAAAAAATATTCAATCACTTAATTTTTATACTCATGAAAACTTATCTCATAGGATTGTTGTTCCTAACTTCGCTCGTTTCTTTTTCGCAAGAAAAAATCAACGGACAAGTTTTTGAACTCAATTCCGAAAATCAAGAAATCCCTTTATTGGGTGCCAATGTACGTTGGCTAAAAACTACCATCGGAACCACAACCGACGAAAAAGGAAACTTTACGATTCCTTATGCTGTACAAAATCACATGTTAGTGATTAGTTACGTGGGATATCAAACCGATACCATTCACGTACACGAACCAAGATTCATTAAACACACTTTAAAATCTAATGAAAATTTAGATGAAGTAGTGATTACCAAAGAAAGAAAATCTTTACAAAAATCATTTTTACAAACCGCCAATGTTACCCAAATTTCCGCTAAAGAATTGCTGAAAGCGGCTTGTTGTAATTTGTCTGAAAGTTTTGAAACCAACCCGTCTATTGATGTGAATTACTCCGATGCGGTTACTGGAAATAAACAAATCAAAATGTTGGGATTGACAAGCCCATATATATTAATCACCGAAGAAAATATTCCTGCCATTCGCGGTGCTTCGCAATCTTACGGCTTATCTTTTATACCAGGCACTTGGATTGAAAGTTTGCAGGTAACCAAAGGCGCAGGTTCGGTGGTGAATGGATATGAAAGTATATCGGGGCAAATCAATGCCGAATATATTAAACCATTTACCGCGGATCCGTTATTTGTAAATGCTTATGCTTCGAGCGACAGTCGTTTTGAATTGAATACCCATGTGACTCAAAAAGTGAGTGAAAAATGGAAAACTACGCTATTTGTGCATGGGAATACCCGAACTCAAAAAAACGACATGAATCACGATGGTTTTTTGGATAATCCTTTAGCTAAACAAGTTAACTTTTATAATCGTTGGCAGTATGTGGATCCCACCAAAGGATGGGTAAGTTTCATCAACTTAAAATATATGAACGACCAAAAACAAGCGGGTCAAATGAATTACAATCCTGACGAACATCGATATAAAAGTATTTTTTGGGGTTCCGAAATCAATTCGCAAAGGGTGGAGCTATCTTCAAAATTAGGATATGTAAATCCCGATAAACCTTATCAAAGTGTGGGGGTGCAATCGTCATATACGTATCATAAACAAAATTCTTATTTTGGAAACACGGTTTATGATATCGGGCAGAAAAGTGTGTACGCTACAGCGATTTATAATTCCATTTTAGGAAACACGATGCATAAATTCAGCACAGGATTAAATACCATGTTTGATTTATATGATGAAAAATTCAATATGGCTGTATTGGATAGAAAAGATAATTCAGTAGGTAGTTTTTTTGAATACACCTATGATAACTTAAGTAATTTTAGCATGATATTGGGTGGGCGTTTAGATTATCATAACCGTATGGGTGTTTTTGTCACTCCGCGTTTACACGTGCGTTATGTGCCGTGGGAAAAAGGCGTAGTTAGATTATCGGCAGGTAGAGGAAAAAGAATCGCCAATATTTTGGCCGAAAATCAATCGTTAATGGCGAGTTCCAGAAATTTCATCATTCAAAAAAATGGAACTGGAGCCTATGGCTTACAGCCCGAAATTGCTTGGAATTATGGCATCAGTTATAACCATCAATTTAAAATTTTAGGTAAAGATGCCGATGTGAATTTTGATTTTTACAGTACGCAATTTCAGCAACAAGCCGTAGTGGATGTGTTTGAAAATACTCATGCTGTTGTTTTTCATAATTTGAAAGGAAGTTCATATGCCAATAGTTTTCAATTGGATTTTAATATAGAACCGTTCAAACATTTCACGGTAAGAACTTCCTATAAATATTTTGATTTAAAAACCGATTATTCCACAGGAAGTTATGAAAGACCTTTGCAAGCCAAACATCGTTTTTTTACCAATTTAGCGTATCAAACCCCTATTAAAGAAAACGGAAAACATTGGCGATTTGATTATACTTTTAATTGGACAGGAGCACAACGATTGCCCTATAATCAAGATTTTTTAACCACTCATCAAATGGATATTTATTCTCCTGATTTTGTGATGATGAATACGCAAATCACCCATTCATTTGGTAAAAAAATGGAAGTTTATGTAGGAGGAGAAAATATCACCAATTATAAACAAAAACACGCTATCTTAGGAAATCAAAATTCGTTTACACAACATTTTGACGCTTCTATGATTTACGCCTCTGTTTTTGGAGCGATGTATTATGTAGGATTACGAATCAATATTTAAATTTGGTGTTGGTGTTGGGTTTGGGGTTTTAGGTCTTGGGTTTTGGGTCTTTGAGATTTGAGATTTGAGAAATTTTTATGAAATATAAAATTAATAAATATAGATATACATCAACACCTAAAACCCAACACCCAACACCTAAAACCCAGATTATGAAAAAAATAATCCTATTACTAATGCTTCTCGGGATGGGAAGTGTAGTGCAAGCGCAAGAGAAATTAAACAAAAATGCCAAATACGAATTTCAGGTAAGTGGCAATTGTGGAATGTGTAAAAAGCGTATTGAAAAGGCAGCGTTAAGCGTATCTGGGGTAAAAATGGCAAATTGGAATCAGGAAAATGGGCAATTAAAATTAATTCTTGATGAAGAAAAAGCGTTGATTGATTCTGTTCATGCTAAAATTGCCAAAGCAGGACACGACACCGAAAAGGTAAAAGCTAAAGAGGAGGATTACAAAAGTTTACACGAGTGTTGCCAATACACCCGGAAGTAGCATTTGAATTTGTTTAATCAAAAAAAAGTGGCTGAAAAGCCACTTTTTTTATATCTCAATTTTACTCGCTTCCACTATTTGATGAATGTCTTCGTCTAACACCACTTTTTTAGCATCGGCGAATCTTAAAAATTCTTGATATACTACATCTAATTGTAACTTGGTTAATTCGTAACCTACAATTTTAGCACGGTAAGCTAAGGCTGCACGACCACTGCGAGCAGTTAAAACGATAGAGGATTCATTTACACCAACATCTGCAGGGTCAATGATTTCGTAAGTTTCACGGTTTTTAATCACTCCATCTTGGTGAATTCCCGAACTGTGTGCAAAAGCATTAGAACCTACAATCGCCTTGTTGGGTTGTACTGGCATACTCATGCTATCAGATACTAAACGACTCATTTCATTTAACATACGGGTGTTAATGTTGGTCGTTAAATTTAAGTAGGGATGTTGCTTCATAATCATGACCACTTCTTCTAAAGCGGTATTTCCTGCGCGTTCGCCAATTCCATTAATGGTACATTCAATTTGACGTGCCCCGTTAATCGCTCCCGCAATAGAGTTAGCGGTAGCCAAACCTAAATCGTTATGACAATGGCAAGAAATGATTACATTTTCAATGCCTTTTACGTGGTCTTTTAAGTATTTGATTTTGGCTCCATATTCTTCAGGTAAACAATATCCTGTAGTGTCTGGAATGTTTAACACCGTAGCACCTGATTTTATTACTTCTTCGCAAACTTGTGCTAAAAAAGCATTGTCGGTACGTCCTGCATCTTCAGCATAAAATTCTACGTCTTCCACGTATTTTTTAGCGAAAGCAACTGCGTGTTTGGCGCGTTCTATAATTTTATCAGGAGTAGTGTTGAATTTGTATTTGATGTGGGATTCTGAAGTTCCAATCCCGGTGTGTATGCGAGGTTTTTTGGCGTATTTTAAGGCTTCGGCAGCCACGGTAATGTCGTTTTCTACGGCACGAGTTAATCCGCAGACGGTAGCGTTTTTGACCACTTTGGAAATCTCGGTGACCGATTTAAAATCACCAGGGCTAGAGACCGGAAATCCTGCCTCTATAATGTCTACTCCTAAAACGTCTAAACGTTCGGCAATAATTAACTTTTGCTCGGTGTTTAACTTGCACCCAGGTACTTGTTCTCCGTCTCTTAAAGTAGTGTCAAATATGTGAACTTGATTAGCGCTCATTGATGTATAAAGTGTTTTTTATCAATTTAGATGGCGAATGTATTTCATTTAAAATTAAATTTACATTCTAATAATCCTTATTTTACAATGTTAAACCATTTGCGAATGGGTTTAATGTTTTGATTTACAGTATTTTAAAGGCTATTTTTTACAATGAGTAAACACAAAGATTTTTTGTTTGTTTTGATAAAATCTTTATCAAAATCCGAAAAAAGACAGTTTAAATTATACGCAGGCAGGCTAGATATTAATGCCGATGCCAAATATATATCGTTGTTTAACCTATTGGATAAAATGGATGACTATGACGAGGACTTTATCATTAATAGCGGAATTGTTAAAAAACAACAGTTGTCGAATTTAAAATCCCACCTATATAAACAAATTTTAATTAGTATTCGTTTGAGTCCGCTCAATCAAAATATTCGCATTCAAATTCGCGAACAATTGGATTTTGCCACCATTTTATACCACAAAGGTTTATATAAACAAAGTTTAAAAATCTTAGATAAAGCCAAACAATTGTCGTTAGAAAACGAAGAAAAAAACATTGCTTTTGAAATTATAGAATTAGAAAAATTAATTGAAACCCAATACATTACCCGAAGCACCATGGGACGTGCGGAAGAATTGGTGGTTCAGTCTTTAGAATTAAGTGAACAAAATGCGCTGGCTAGTAAACTATCCAATTTATCGCTACAGTTGTATGGCATTATGCTTAAATCGGGTTATGTAAAAAACGATGACGAATATGTAGAAATTACTGAATTCTTCAATGAAAATTTACCTAAATACAAGCAAACCGATCTGGGTTTTCGTGAAAAATATTGGTTGTATAATGCTACTTTATGGTATAGTTTTTTAACGCAAGATTTTTTGTCTTGTTACCGATATGCTCAAAAATGGGTGCGATTGTTTAACGATAATCCTCAGATGATTTTTATCAATCCTGTTTTTTATTTAAAAGGAAATCAGTATTTGTTGGAATCTTTATTTTTATTAAAACACAGCACCAACTTTAAAAACACCTTAGTATTGTTGGAACAAACTATTCAGGATGAACGTTTTCCACAAAACGAAAACATTACCTCTTTAATCTTTTTGAATTTATACACGCATAAATTGAATTTGCACTTTTTAGAAGGAACTTTTCAAGAAGGCGAATATTTAGTGCCTATTATTCTTAAAAAAATTAAAGAACACAGCGAACAATTAGACGAACATCACGTCATGGTATTTTATTATAAAATTGCGTGTTTGTATTTTGGTTCGGGCGATAACCGCAAGTGTATTTCCTTTTTAGATAAAATCATCAAAAACAAAAACCTAACCATGCGCGAGGATTTGATGTGTTTTTCTAGAGTGTTAAGTTTGGTGGCACATTACGAATTAGGCATGGATTATCAGTTGGAATTACAACTTAAAAGCACTTATAAGTTTTTAATCCGTATGAATGACTTACACGGCGTTCAAAAAGAAATGATTCGTTTTTTAAAGCAAATCAGTTTTGTGTATCCTAATGAAATCAAAAAAGAATTCACCAAACTGCGCGATACTTTAGTTAAGTTCGAAGAAGACCCTTACGAAAAAAGAGCCTTTTTATACTTAGATGTCATTTCGTGGTTAGAAAGCAAAATCGAAAACCGCACTGTAGGCGAAATTGTTCGAGAAAAAGCTTTGAAAAGAAATAGATAAATTTTTTAGCCTAGCCTTTTTACAATTTAAGGATTGTGTTATTTTTGCGCACCAATTATAACCAATCAATAAAAAATGCTAGTCAAAATCTTTGGCAGCGCCGTCTTTGGCGTAGAAGCCACCACCATAACCGTAGAAGTAAATATCGATAAAGGCGTAGGCTACCATTTGGTCGGATTGCCCGATAATGCCATTAAAGAAAGTAGTTTTAGAATTGCGGCCGCACTCAAAAACAACAACCTGCACATGCCAGGCAAAAAAATTACTATTAATATGGCGCCTGCCGATTTGCGTAAAGAAGGTTCGGCTTACGACTTAACCATCGCCATCGGGATTTTATTGGCCTCTAACCAACTGAAAACCGAAGTGATTGCTGACTATGTTATTATGGGTGAATTGTCGTTAGACGGCGGTTTACAACCCATTAAAGGCGCCTTGCCTATTGCCATAAAAGCCCGTGAAGAAGGTTTTAAAGGATTCATTTTGCCCAAACAAAACGCTAAAGAAGCTGCTATTGTAAGTGGGTTAGACGTATATGGCGTAGAAAATTTATCTGAAGTGTTGGAATTTTTTGAAGGCAAAGGCAATTTAGAACCTACGGTGATTAACACTCGTGAAGAATTTTATAAAACCTTAGATTTTCCGGAACATGATTTTGCCGATGTAAAAGGCCAAGAATCTATTAAACGCTGTATGGAAATTGCCGCCGCAGGGGGTCATAATATTATTTTGATAGGCCCTCCGGGTGCCGGAAAAACCATGTTAGCCAAACGATTGCCCAGTATTTTGCCTCCGATGACCTTGCGCGAAGCTTTGGAAACCACTAAGATTCATAGTGTGGTAGGTAAATTAAAAGATGTGGGATTGATGAGTCAGCGTCCATTCCGAAGTCCGCACCACACCATTTCGGATGTGGCTTTAGTGGGTGGTGGAACCTATCCGCAACCCGGAGAAATATCTATGGCGCACAATGGGGTTTTGTTTTTAGATGAATTGCCTGAATTTAAACGCAGTGTATTAGAAGTCATGCGCCAACCTTTAGAAGACCGAGATGTAACGATTTCTCGAGCCAAATTTTCGGTAACTTACCCTTCATCGTTTATGTTGGTCGCTAGCATGAATCCAAGTCCTGGGGGATATTTTAACGACCCTGATGCACCTGTAGCTTCATCACCAGCCGAAATGCAACGGTATTTAAGTAAAATTTCAGGGCCTTTATTGGATAGGATTGATATTCACATAGAAGTAACCCCCGTGCCTTTTGAAAAATTATCCGACAAACAAAAAGCAGAAAGCAGTAAATCCATTCGGGAACGCGTTACACAAGCCCGAGAAATCCAAGCCCAACGTTTTGAACATACCGAAAAAGTCAATTATAACGCACAAATGAATGTGCAACAAATTCGAGAATATTGCGATTTAGATGCGGAATCTTCGCAACTCTTAAAAACTGCTATGGAACGATTGAATTTATCTGCCCGAGCTTATGATAGAATCTTAAAAGTATCCAGAACCATAGCTGATTTAGATAAAGCTGAAAACATTCAAGTAGAACACATTTCCGAAGCCATACAATACCGCAGTTTAGACCGAGAAGGTTGGTTGGGGTAGGGTTTTGGTTGTTTTTTTATTTAGATTTAAAATAAAAATATTTTAAAAAAGTTCTTATTTTTTAAGAACTTTTATATCTTTACAATGTGAATTTATAATGATAGTAGTCAATAAAAAATTATTAGAAAAATTAAAAAGGAAGAATAAAGGAAATGCTTTTTTGATAGTTGCAATTGATAATTTAATTGGTGATTTAGAAAATAATAACTTAAACAATCAAACAGAATTATTAAAAATAAGGCCCGATGCAGATTGTGTGCATGAAGATGGTTTTTATTTTTTTGATATTCATATTCATCGCAGTTTAATTTTGGTAGAATTTGATGAAAGTGGTGAAATTACAATAGTTTGGTGTGGAAGTCATGATGAATATGAAACCACATTTAAAAATAATAAAAACACCATTCGTAAATGGTTAAAAGAAAGAGAATGGATTTAATATTCTAAATTATGAAACTAGAAATCTATACAAAAATAATTCGAAAAGGATTTATTGCTGATGAATTAGAATTTGAAAAAGCATTAATTCTTGATAGAAAATTACGTTTGTTAAGTAAGGATAATGCAGAATTAAAAGAGGTTAGAAAAGCTTTACGCGCTTTAATAAAGGATTATGAACAAAAAAACTGGAGTTCAGGTGCCGAAATTAGCGACGAAAAAATAAAAGAAAGCGACATTGCTGAATATATTGCCGAACAAGAACGTTTGTTTATTTTAAAAAGAAAACAAATCATAAAAATTAAACTACAAGAATTCGGAATTAATCAGCAAGATTTAGGATTGCTATTAGGACATAACAAAACGTATATGTCTGAACTAATGAATGGTTTAAATCCTTTTACTTTAAAAGATTTAATTGTGGTACATCGGTTGTTTAAAATTAAGTTAGAAGATTTAATCCCAACTATAATTCCTGAAAAAGAAAGAGGTAGAATTAAAATGTCTATTCAAAAAATGAATAAACCTAAATTAAAACTAGGTAAAAAAGATTTAGAGTTTCAGATTTAGGGTAACAATTACATCTATTAAGCCACAACAAAAGTCAAAATCAAAAACTACAGCCTAAAAAGTTGTAGTTTTTTTGTTTGTGGTAAAACTAGCCCAGATGGAAACGGCATCCTTTTGCCCGTGAGTTTCGCTTGTGCGAACGGGCAAAAGATACAGTGAACAGATGGAAATAGCTTCTGAAAAATGTTTAATCGAAAACCCAAAACCTAAAATCAAAAATTACTTCAACAAATCCGGTCTTCTGTTTTTAGTATGTTCGTAGGCTTGGTCTTCGCGCCATTTTTCGATTTTGGCAAAATGACCGCTGAGTAAAACATCGGGTACTTTATGTCCTTTGTAGTCTGCTGGGCGGGTGTAAATCGGCGGTGCTAATAAATTATCTTGAAAGGAATCGGTAAGTGCCGAAGTTTCGTCACTTAAAACCCCTGGAATCAATCTGATAATAGCATCCGAAACTACCGCGGCGGCTAATTCACCCCCCGATAAAACAAAATCACCAATAGAAATTTCTTTGGTAATGAACAAATCACGCACGCGTTGGTCTACGCCTTTGTAATGTCCACATAGAATAATGATATTTTCTAACAACGACATTTGATTTGCCATGCCTTGGTTAAAAGTGGCTCCGTCTGGAGTCATATAAATGATTTCGTCGTAAGTACGTTCACTTTTCAATTTAGTAATACAATCATCAATAGGTTCAATCATCATGACCATGCCTGCGCCACCGCCAAACTGATAATCGTCCACGTGTTTGTATTTGTCTTTAGCGTAATCTCTTAGGTTGTGAAAGTGTACTTCTACCAAACCTTTGTCTATGGCTCTTTTTAAAATAGAAGCATCAAAGGGACTTTTTAGCAATTCAGGAAGTACGGTAATAATGTCTATACGCATTTTTTGAATGATTTTGAAAAACGGTCAAAGTTACGAAGTAGGAAAGTTTTTTTGTAATTTGGCGCCTCAATTAAATTAAAATAACATGCAAAACGGAATTTACGCAAAGTTTAACACAACTAAAGGAGTTATACTAGTCAAACTAACACACGATAAAACCCCAGGTACTGTGGGCAATTTTATTGGTTTAGCCGAAGGGAATTTAGAAAACAAAATTAAACCACAAGGAAAACCTTTTTATGATGGTTTAAAATTTCACCGAGTAATTCCTGATTTTATGATTCAAGGTGGATGTCCTTTAGGAACAGGTACTGGCGATCCGGGGTATAAATTTGATGATGAATTTCATCCAGAATTAAAACACAGCGGGCCAGGTGTATTATCAATGGCAAATTCAGGGCCTGGGTCAAATGGGTCTCAATTTTTTATTACTCACGTGGAAACGGCTTGGTTAGATAATAAACATACTGTTTTTGGAAAGGTGGTTGAAGGTCAAGATATTGTGGATAGCATTGCGCAAGGCGATGTGTTGGAATCGTTAGAAATTGTAAGAGTTGGTGAAGAGGCAGAGAAATTTAACGCAATAGAAGCTTTTAGAACTTTTGAAGGTTCTAGATTAAAACGCATCGAAGAGGCTAAAGCTAAAGCAGAAGCCGAAATGGAAAAATTAGCTGCTGGTTTTCAACAAACAGAAAGTGGTTTAAGATATCAATTTATTCAAAAAGGAGCAGGTGCTCAGGCTCAAAAAGGAAAAAAAGTATCCGTACATTACAAAGGACAATTGCCTAATGGAAATGTTTTTGATTCTTCTTACAACAGAAAACAACCTATTGAATTTACGTTGGGCGTAGGACAAGTTATTGAAGGATGGGACGAAGGTATTGCGTTGTTAAAAGTAGGAGATAAAGCTCGTTTTGTAATACCATCTCATTTAGGTTACGGTTCAAGCGGAGCTGGTGGGGTAATTCCTCCGAATGCTACTTTGATTTTTGATGTAGAATTAATGGCAGTAAAATAACTTTCGATTATGGCAATGTTAGGACTTAAATTAAAAACCGATCCGTATTGGGCAAGGATTGTAAATACCAACATAGAAGAGGTTTTAACAGACCACGCTTGGTGTGAACAAAAAGCAGCCACTAACGCCATTACCATGATTACCTATAATTCGGAATATACCGATTTGGTAACCGAATTATTAACCATTGCTAAAGAAGAATTAGAGCATTTTGAACAAGTGCACAATTTGATTAAACAACGTGGGTTTACTTTAGGCAGGGAACGCAAAGACCATTATGTAAATGAATTGTTTAAATTCATGAAAAAAGATGGAAGCAGAACCGACGCCTTGGTGGATCGATTGCTTTTTTCAGCCATGATTGAAGCTCGTAGTTGCGAACGTTTTAAGGTATTGTTCGAAAATATTAAAGATCCAGAATTGGTTACTTTTTATAAAGAATTGATGATTAGCGAAGCAGGACATTACACCACTTTTTTAGGATTTGCCCGAAAATATGGCGATGAAAAAAAGGTAAACCAACGTTGGGAAGAATGGCTGCAATTTGAAGGTGATTTAATCACCAATTATGGCAAAAAAGAAACTATACATGGTTAAAAACAAAAATCCCGTTCGCCAAGCGAACGGGATTTTTTATTTAGATTAAGAAAGGTAAATCAATTCACCATTCACCATTCATAATTCATTATTAATTTAGTATCTGTAATACTCCGGTTTGTAAGGACCTTGAACTTCTACGCCAATATAAGCCGCTTGGTCTGGTCTTAAAACTTCCAATTCAACACCTAATTTTTCTAAGTGTAAAAAAGCAACTTTTTCATCTAAATGTTTAGGTAACATGTACACTTCGTTTTTGTAAGCCGCGCTGTTATTCCACAATTCAATTTGAGCTAAAGTTTGGTTAGTGAATGAATTACTCATTACAAAACTTGGGTGACCTGTAGCACAACCTAAGTTTACTAAACGACCTTCGGCTAAGATTAAAATGTCTTTTCCAGCGATAGTGTATTTATCTACTTGCGGTTTGATTTCAACTTTGGAAGCACCGTGGTTTTTGTTTAACCAAGCCATGTCGATTTCGTTATCAAAGTGTCCGATGTTACAAACGATAGTTTTGTCTTTCATTTTTTCGAAATGACTTCCTAAAACAATGTCTTTATTACCTGTGGTAGTAATAATAATATCAGCAGTTTTGATTACTGTATCTAATTTTTTTACTTCAAAACCGTCCATAGCTGCTTGTAAAGCACAGATAGGGTCAATTTCAGTAACCGTTACAATAGAACCTGCTCCACGGAAAGAAGCTGCAGTACCTTTACCTACGTCACCATATCCACAAACAATCACTCTTTTACCCGCCAACATAATATCGGTTGCTCTACGAACTGCATCAACTGCTGATTCTTTACATCCGTATTTGTTGTCAAATTTGGATTTAGTTACTGAGTCATTTACGTTAATAGCAGGCATGTGTAAAGTTCCGTTTTTCATTCTTTCGTATAAACGGTGTACACCAGTAGTGGTTTCTTCTGATAAGCCTTTAATGCCATCAATTAATTCTGGAAAACGGTCAAAAACCATGTTGGTTAAATCGCCACCATCATCTAAAATCATGTTTAATGGTTTTCTGTCTTCTCCAAAAAATAAAGTTTGTTCAATACACCAGTCAAAATCTTCTTCGTTTAAGCCTTTCCAAGCGTAAACAGGAATCCCAGCAGCAGCAATAGCAGCAGCAGCGTGATCTTGTGTAGAAAAAATATTACAAGAGCTCCAAGTAACCTCGGCTCCTAAAGCTTTTAAAGTTTCAATTAAAACCGCTGTTTGAATAGTCATGTGTAAACATCCAGCAATTCTTGCTCCTTTTAAAGGTTGGCTTGCGCCATATTCGGCTCTTAAGGCCATTAAGCCTGGCATTTCAGCTTCAGCTAATTCAATTTCTTTTCTACCCCAAGCAGCTAACGAAATGTCTTTTACTTTAAAGGGAACGTAAGGGATGGTTTTAGTACTCATAAGGTGTAATAAATTTTAGGTGAGCAAAATTAGGAATTTTGTTTGGTAAATGATTGATTTTATATGTTTTATTGTGATTTGTTTACTGTTTTTTAGATGTTTACTAAGCTAAACTTTCTATTTTTGCATCACTCATTTTACAAAAATATGGAATATGAATAGCAAATGGCTTTGTTTTTTTTTAATGATTCCTTTACTTTTTTCATGTAAAAAAGAAAATAAAATTAAAGAAGAAGTGGCGGAAATTCCCGTGGCTTTTACCATTGAACGATTTGATAAAGCTTTTTACGAAACACCGGTGGAACAGTTCCAAGAGTTAAAAGCCAAGTATCCTTATTTTTTTCCAGCAGGTGTTCCTGATACTTTGTGGACGAATAGAATACAACATCCACTGTACCGAGAGCTGTATCAAGAAGTGCAAAAACAGTTTCCAAACAATCAATTTTTAGAATCTGAATTAAGCACTTTGTTTAAACACATAAGGTATTATTTTCCGGATTTAAAAACGCCTAAAGTAAACACATTGATTTCCGAAATGGATTACGAAAGCAAAGCGGTGTATACCGATAGCCTTGTTATCATTTCTTTAGATATGTATTTGGGAAAAAATCATCGTTTTTATGAATTTCCTGAATATTTAAAACAAAATTTTGAGCCAGTCCAAATCACGCAAGATGTTGTGGCTGATTTTTATCTTAGAAAAGCTAAAAAATCTACCGATAAATCGTTTTTATCACAAATGGTTTACGAAGGCAAAGGTTTATATCTAAAAGAATTGTTAATTCCAAAGTCGACAGATGCCGAAAGAATCGGTTATACCAATGAGCAAATTGCTTGGTGTTTAGACAACGAAATATATATGTGGGAATATTTTGTAGAACGTAAAATGCTGTACGACACTGATAATAATTTATCCAGACGATTTATATATCCCGCTCCTTTTTCTAAGTTTTATTTAGAATTCGATAACGAAACACCAGGAAGAGTTGGAGCTTGGATAGGTTGGCAAATTGTACGTTCTTATATGAAAAATAATGAAGTAACTTTGCAGCAAATGTTAGATACCGACGAAAAAGAATTATTTTTAAAGTCTAAATACAAACCAAAAAAATAAAACATCATGCAGTCCGAAATCAAAATCACCGTCACTTTAGACGATAATAAAATTCCAGAAAAATTAAGTTGGACTGCCCCCGATGGAGGCATTAACGATGAGGAATCTAAAGCGTTAATGCTGGCTGTTTGGGACTCTGCCCAAAAAGAAGCTTTACGCATTGATTTATGGACTAAAGACATGCCTGTAGACGAAATGAAATTATTTTTTCATCAAACCTTGGTAAGTATGTCCGAAACTTTTATGCGTGCTACGGGTGATGAAAAAATGACCGAAACCATGAAGGATTTTGCTGCGTATTTTGCCGATAAATTGAATTTGTTGGATAATAACTAGTTTAAGAACTAAAAATCTCCGTGTTCAATTGGTCTATATAGGCTAGTAAATCTTCTTTTCCCGTTTCTTCGGTAGATGAGGTTACAAAATACGGAGGCATTTCTGCCCAATCCGTAGCCAATAAATGTTTGGTGTAGTTACTTACGTGATTGTTTACTTTGGTTTTTCCAATTTTATCAGCTTTAGTAAACACGATGCAAAAAGGAATTTCGCTTTCGCCTAAGTAGGCTAAAAAGTCTAAATCAATTTCTTGAGGTTCGTGTCTGATATCAATTAAAACAAAGGCGCAAACCAGTTGTTCTCTTTTTTCGAAATAATCGGTAATAAACTGCTGAAAAGTGTTTTTGGTTTTTTTGGAAACCTTAGCATATCCGTAACCCGGTAAATCTACCAAAAACCAATTTTTATTGATCTTAAAATGATTAATTAACTGTGTTTTTCCAGGTCTTGCAGAGGTTTTTGCCAAACTTTTGCGTTCGGTTAGCATATTGATTAACGACGATTTACCTACATTGGAACGACCAATAAAAGCATATTCAGGAATGCGTTCCGCAGGACATTTGGAAACGTCAGAATTACTAATTACAAATTCGGCACTGGTTATTTTCATGGTAAATTAAAATAAAAAAAGGCTTATTTAAGCCCTTTCTTGTTAAGCCATTCTTCCAAATGGGCGTTGAATTCATCGGGGTGTTCCATCATAGGAGCGTGCCCACATTTGTCAATCCAATACAATTCGGAATTCGGTAATAATCTATGGAATTCTTCTGCCACTTCGGGTGGAGTGACTTTATCATTTCTTCCCCAAATGATGCAAGTTGGTGTGTGCATTTTAGGTAAGTCTTTCGCCATGTTATGTCTGATGGCACTTTTGGCAATGGTTAAAGTTTTAATCAACTTTAATCGGTCGTTAGCCATTTCGTATACTTCGTCAACAATTTCTTTGCTGGCTACTTTAGGGTCGTAAAAAACTTCTTCGGCCTTTTTTTGAATGTAATCGTAATCACCTCTGCGTGGGTAACTGTCTCCCATGGCATTTTCATACAAACCACTACTTCCGGTAATTACTAAACCCGCTACTTTTTCGGGGTACATTTTAGTGTGGTATAAAGCAATATGTCCGCCTAAAGAATTTCCTAACAAAATAACTTGATCTAGTTCTTTATAAGTGATAAAATCCTTAACGTATTTGGCAAAGCTTTTTACGTTGGTTTTTAAAATATTCATAGAATAAATAGGCAATTCAGGAATAATTACTTTGTATCCTTTTTGGGGTAAGTAATTGGCAACTCCGTCAAAATTACTGAGTCCGCCCATCAATCCGTGTAGGATTATAACGGGGGTTCCTTCGCCTTTTTCTATGTAATTGTATTTATTGTCTTTTTTAAAGAACGGATTCATCAGTGATTAGTTGTTTCTAAGTGCGCACAAATATACTATTTTATGTGTATTACCCTAAAAAAACCTAAAAAACCCTTCAAAAAAAATCTAAAATTCAGCGAATTAAATTGCTTTAAAACTAATGGTTTAGTGCGGGGTTAAAGTAGATATAAACAACTCAATATTAAAACATCCGCCAAGTGGCTTAGGGTGGTAAAACTTATCAACAAAGTGGGGTAAAGTGGTAAAATGTGGTAAAAATCTATCTATATTTGCTATGTTTCAATAAAACAATAATTGATTTGGATCCGATAATTGGTACATACGACTGCAAGGTCGACGCAAAAGGGAGGTTGATGATACCGGTTTCCTTAAAAAAACAGCTCTCCGACAGCATTAAGGAAGGTTTTGTTTTGAAGCGTTCTGTATTTCAAAAATGTTTGGAATTGTATCCTATGAGTGAATGGAATGCAGAGGTGCAAAAAATCAATAAGTTGAACAGGTATGTAAAAAAGAATAACGACTTCATTCGTTTGTTTATGGCGGGTGTGCGTATGATTGAAATTGATGATGCAGGCCGTTTGTTGGTTCCTAAAGATTTAGCGCTATTGGCTAATATAAGTAAGGATGTGGTGTTGAGTTCTGCGGTAAGTTATATAGAAGTTTGGGACAAAACCTTGTATGAACAATCTATTTCGGCTTCGGCAGAAGACTTTAGTTCTTTAGCGGAAGAAGTGATGGGAGGTATAGATATCGAATAATTATGGAGTATCACGTACCTGTTTTGTTAAAAGAATCGGTGGATGGATTAAATATTAATCCTGATGGAATATATGTAGATGTCACTTTTGGTGGCGGTGGGCATTCTAAAGAAATACTTAGTCGATTAAGTGCAAAAGGAAAGTTGTTTGCTTTTGATCAAGATGAAGATGCGGTAAATAATAAATTGAATGACGAGCGTTTTGTGTTAATCGAAGAAAATTTTAGATACATCAAACGTTTTTTAAGATTTCATGGTATTAAAAAGGTAGATGGAATTTTAGCAGATTTAGGGGTTTCTTCTCATCAATTTGATGTGCCAGAACGAGGCTTTTCTACCCGATTTGATTCGGAATTAGATATGAGAATGACACAACGAAATGATTTAACCGCAGGAAAAATCATTAACGAATATGCCGAAGCCGATTTGCGTAGGGTGTTAAAAGAGTACGGAGAAGTAGACAATGCGCACGGAATTATGGTGGCTATTTCTAAAGCCAGAAATATAGAGCCCATCACCAATACCGCTCAATTAAAAACGGTTTTAGATCGTTTTTTACCACCCAATAAAATCAACAAAATCATGGCTCAGATTTATCAGGCCTTAAGGATAGAAGTGAATCAAGAAATTCAAGTATTGAAGGAATTTTTAGAACAAACTCCAGAGTTGTTAAATGCAGGTGGAAGATTAAGTGTGATTTCTTACCATTCGTTAGAGGATCGATTAGTAAAAAGATATATGAGAGACGGCATGTTCGAAGGAGAGCCCGAAAAAGACGTGTTCGGAAACATCGATGTTCCGTTTAAAAAGTCTGGAGGATTGATTATACCAACCGAATCTGAAATAAAAATAAACAATCGTGCACGTAGCGCTAAACTAAGAATCGCTGAAAAAATATAACCATGAAAGAAGGGGTATACGCCATCTTAAAAGCCAAGTTTTTGGTCAGTCAAGACTCCGTTAATAATTGGGGTGTGATTGTTTTTTTAGTGTTTTTGTCTTTAGTCATGATTGCCAATATTCACTTTTTTGAAAGTAAACTAACCAAAATAGTAAAACTGCAAGGCGAAATTAAAGAATTGCGTTCGGAGTTTGTAGATGTGCGTTCTAGATTAATGCAGTTAAGAATGGAATCTTCTGTTTCTAAAAAAATGGAAGAAATTGAAATTTACCCTTCCGATGTACCCCCAGTAAGAATAAAAGTAGTTAAAAGCGAAAATAATTAATTCATGATCATTCAAGATAAGCCTATTCCGTACAGACTTTATCTGGTTGCATTTGCTATATTTTTAGTAGCGGTGTTGATTGTTTTTCGTGTGGTAAATATTCAAGTTTCCGAAGGCGATAAGTATCGTGCTATTGCTAAAGAAAAATCTGTGAAACAAGTAGTTATCGAAGCTAATAAAGGCAATGTGTATTCTGCAGATGGTAGCTTGCTGGCGACTTCTATCCCTAAGTACGACATCCGATTCGATGCGGTGGCACCTAAAAAAGAACATTTTGAATTAAATTATAAATCCCTTTCGGATTCGTTGGCCATTATGATGGGTAAACCATCCAAATACTACGAACAAATTTTAAGAAAAGCCAGAGCTAATAAAAACAGATACTGTTTGATTGCTCGAAATTTAGGTTATACCGATTACGTAAAAATCAAGTCTTTTCCGCTATTTAATTTAGGACCTAATCAAGGAGGAATTATCGTAGAGCATAAAACTGTTCGCGAAAATCCTATGGGAGCTATAGCAGACAGAACCATCGGTTACGAACGTAAAAATAAAGATGGGTCTTTAACCCGAGTAGGAATCGAAGGGGCTTACCATGAATATTTGAACGGAGAAAACGGCAGAAAATGGGTGCAAAAAATCGCAAAAAATCAATGGAAGCCCATTAGTGATAAAAATGCGATTGAGCCTAAAGATGGTGCAGACATCATTACTACGATAGATGTTTATATTCAAGATATTGCTCATCATGCTTTATTAAAGCAGTTAGAATATTATAAAGCAGACCACGGATGTGTAGTGGTTATGGAAACGGCTACTGGCGAAGTTAAAGCCATTTCTAATTTAGGAAGAACAGAGGACGGCAATTACTTTGAATCGGTAAATTATGCTATTTCTGAATCTCACGAACCTGGCTCTACCTTTAAATTATTAAGCTTAATGTCTTTAATCGAAGACAAAGTAGCCGATACGGGAACGGTGTACAATACCAATGGAGGAGAAATTGTTATTTATGGCAAACGAGTAAGAGATTCTAAAAAAGGAGGTTACGGACAAATTTCGTTAGCCAAAGCTTTTGAATTGTCTTCTAATACCGCCATTGTACAAGCGGTTTATGATAATTATAAAACCAATCCAGAACAATTTGTAGAAAGATTAAACAGTATGGGTTTAAATAAACCTTTGGGTTTGTCTTTAAAAGGAGAAGGCCGAGCGTTTATTCCACAACCTAAAACTAACTATTGGTCGGGTTTGTCTTTGCCTTGGATGGCTTATGGTTACGGGGTTTTAATGACGCCTATGCAAACTTTAACCGTTTATAATGCCATTGCTAATAATGGCGAAATGGTAAAGCCAAGATTTGTGAAAGAGATTAAAGAAATGGATCAAACCATTGAAAAATTCGATAAAGAGGTTATTCATTCCAAAATATGTTCTGATGAAACCGTGCTTAAATTAAAAGCGGTTATGGAAAATGTAGTAAAAAGAGGTACGGGTTCTAAGCTGTATTCTAAAAACTTTTCCATGGCAGGTAAAACAGGAACCGCACAAGTGAATTATGCAGCGGGTAAAGATGGTATGTATTACGCTTCTTCTTTTGTGGGATATTTTCCTGCCGATGCACCTAAATATTCTTGTATAGTAGTAGTGCATAAACCAGATGTAAGTTATGGCTATTACGGTGCCGATGTAGCAGGGCCTGTTTTCTTAAAAATTGCACAAAAAATATTTACAGACTCTCCAAGAACAGTTCAGTTGAAAGGATTGGCTAAGCGATATAAAAATCAATCAGCTAATTATACCAAATACAATCAATTGGTAAAACAAAAAGTTGATTTATTGCCTAATGTGGTGGGTATGGCTGGTATGGATGCGGTCGCTTTGTTGGAAAATTTAGGAGTAAAAGTAAAAGTAATTGGAGTAGGGAAAGTTCGCAAACAATCCATTAATCCAGGAGAATTGATAGGAAAAGATTTAACCGTAATGTTAGAATTATCGTGAAAATATTAAAAGACATATTGTATAAAGTAGCCATAGAAGCGGTACAAGGTTCTACAGAAGTGGCTATTAATAACATTGAATTCGATTCTAGAAAAATTTCTTTAAACGATGTTTTTCTAGCCATTAAAGGAACTCAGTCCGATGGACACGAGTTTATCGATAAAGCGTTGTCTTTAGGTGCATCGGTAATTATTTGCGAAGAATTTCCTAAAAAAATAGTAGTAGGAGTAACCTATGTACAAGTAAAAAACAGCAGTAGTGCTTTGGCATTTATGGCGGCTAATTATTACGAAGAGCCTTCTAAAAAATTAAAATTAGTAGGAGTAACAGGTACTAACGGAAAAACAACCATTACTACCCTGTTATATCAAATGTTTAAAAAAGCAGGCTATAAAGTAGGCTTGTTGTCTACCGTAAAAATTATGGTAGATGAGCAAGAATTTAAAGCTACGCATACCACCCCCGATTCTTTAACCTTGAATTATTATTTGAATGAAATGGTTAATCAGGGAGTAGATTACTGTTTTATGGAGGTGAGTTCGCATGGGATTCACCAAAAAAGAACCGAAGGATTAACTTTTGTGGGCGGGGTATTTACCAATTTGTCTCATGATCACTTAGATTATCACGCTTCGTTTGCGGAATATCGCGATGTTAAAAAATCATTTTTTGACGGTTTAACCAAAGAAGCTTTTGCCATTACCAATGCCGATGATAAAAATGGAGTAGTGATGTTGCAAAATACAAAAGCTAAAAAATTTACTTACGCTTTAAAATCATTTGCCGATTACAAAGCCAGAATATTAGAAAATCAAATCACAGGTTTACAACTTAAAATCAACGATAAAGAAGTTTGGGTAAAACTTATTGGGGATTTTAATGCTTACAATTTATTAGCCATTTACGGAGTTGCCCTACAGTTAGGATTAGATGAATTAGAAGTATTGCGTTTGTTGAGTGAGTTAGAAAGTGTGGCGGGTAGATTCCAATATTTTATTTCCGATAACGGAGTAACAGCCATTGTAGATTATGCTCACACGCCCGATGCATTGGAAAATGTAATCAGTACCATTAATTCCATCCGAACCAACAATGAACAATTGATTACAGTAGTAGGTTGTGGTGGTGATCGCGATAAATTCAAACGCCCAGTTATGGCTCAAATCGCTTCTTCGTTAAGCGATAAAGTCATTTTTACTGCCGATAATCCGCGTTCCGAAGATCCAGAAGTCATTCTTGCCGAAATGGAAAAAGGAGTAGAGCCTCATAATTATAAAAGAACCCTTACCATTTTAGACAGAAAACAAGCCATTAAAACCGCTTGTCAAATGGCACAACCAAAGGACATTATTCTAATTGCAGGAAAAGGACACGAAACCTATCAGGAAATCAAAGGTGTGCGATACGATTTTGACGATTTAAAAATCGTAAAGGAGTTTTTAGAGTAGTGTGATTAAAAAATTTAATGATTAAAACTGAAAGCCGACAGCCCAAAGCTGAAAGCAAAAAACGATAAACTTAAACTATAAACGAATGCTGTACTATTTATTTGAATATCTAGACAAAACATTAAGCGTACCAGGAGCAGGAGTGTTTCAATACATCTCTTTTCGTTCGGCGTTGGCTATTATTTTATCGTTAGGCTTTTCTACCATTTTTGGTAAAAGAGTCATTGATTTTTTAAGAAAACAACAAGTCGGTGAAACCGTTCGTGATTTGGGTTTAAAAGGACAAAACGAAAAATCGGGCACGCCAACCATGGGGGGTATCATTATTATTTTGGCCACTTTGGTTCCTGTACTGTTGTTAGCCAAACTGAATAACATTTATGTAATTCTATTAATTGTAACCACTCTATGGATGGGAGCGATTGGATTTATAGATGATTATATTAAGGTCTTTAAAAAAGATAAAGAAGGTTTAAAAGGTATCTTTAAAGTAATTGGTCAAGTAGGTTTGGGTTTAATTGTGGGTAGCGTTTTATACTTCCACCCCGAGGTTACCGTAAGCAAAGATACTTCTAGGTCTAACCTGTTTAATAATCAAATAGAAAATGTAGTTATTCCAGCTACGCATCAAGAAAAATCAACGGCAACAACCATCCCTTTTACTAAAAACAACGAATTGGATTATGCGGAGTTTTTAGCTTGGATGGGTGAGGGTTATCAAGATTATGCTTGGTTAATATTTATTCCAGTAGTCATATTTATTGTAACGGCTATTTCTAACGGAGCCAATTTAACCGACGGAATCGACGGGTTAGCTGCGGGAACTTCGGCTATAGTTGTGGTTACTTTAGGTTTGTTTGCTTGGATTTCGGGGAACATCATTTTTTCAGATTACTTGAACGTGATGTACATACCTAATTCGGGCGAGATGACCATTTTTATAGCCGCTTTTGTAGGTGCTTTAATTGGATTTTTATGGTACAATACTTTTCCAGCTCAAGTTTTTATGGGCGATACCGGAAGTTTAACCATTGGCGGAATCATTGCGGTGTTGGCGATTGCTGTTCGTAAAGAATTGTTATTGCCGATTTTATGTGGGGTGTTTTTAATCGAGAATCTATCGGTAGTACTACAAGTCAGTTATTTTAAATACACCAAAAAGAAATTCGGAGAAGGACGCAGAATCTTTTTAATGTCTCCGTTGCACCATCATTTTCAAAAGAAAGGCTATCACGAAAGTAAAATAGTAACCCGATTTTTTATTGTAGGAATCTTGTTGGCAGTGCTTTCGGTTGTAACATTAAAATTAAGATAACATGAAATTGGTCATATTAGGCGGAGGCGAAAGCGGTGTGGGTACGGCCATTTTGGGGCAGTCCAAAGGCTATGACGTTTTTGTTTCAGATTTTGGTAAAATCAAAGATTCTTATAAAAAGGTATTGAATCAGTACCAAATTGTGTGGGAAGAAGAAAAACATACCGAATCGGAAATTTTAACCGCCGATGTAGTGATGAAAAGTCCTGGAATTCCCGATAAAGCGCCTATCGTAAAAAAATTAAAAGAAAAAGGGATTCCCGTGATTTCTGAAATTGAATTTGCAGCACCATTTACCAAGGCAATTATTATTGGAATTACAGGCAGTAACGGAAAAACTACCACCACTACTTTAACCCATCATTTATTAAAGTCTGGGGAATTAAATGTAGGAATTGCAGGGAACATCGGAAAAAGTTTTGCTTGGCAAGTAGCCGAAGAAAATCACGATGTGTATGTGTTGGAATTAAGCAGTTTTCAGCTAGATGGCATCGTAGATTTTAAACCACATATTGCCGTGATTACCAACATCAGCCCAGATCATTTAGACCGATACAATTACGATTACAATTTATACATCAATGCTAAGTTTAGAATTACCATGAATCAAACTTCAGAAGATTATTTGATTTATGATTTCGAGGATGAAGCTTCCTTGGAGTGGTTAAAAAACCACAGCGTCAAAGCTCAATTATTGCCTTTTTCCTTACAACAAGAATTAACACTAGGAGCATACGAAAAACAAAACACCATAACAGTAAAAACTAAAAACGACGAATTTACTATGAATACAAACCTTTTAAATCTACAAGGCAAGCACAATGTAAAAAATGCAATGGCTGCCACCACTATCGCTCAGATTATGAGAATCAGAAAGCAAACCATTCGCGAAAGCTTATCTAATTTTCAAGGTGTTGAGCATCGTTTAGAAAAAGTTCAAAAAGTAAACGAGGTATTATATATCAACGATTCTAAAGCGACTAATGTAAATTCTGTTTTTTATGCTTTAGAAAGTATGGAAAATCCTACTGTTTGGATTGTGGGTGGAGTAGATAAAGGAAACGATTATATGGAATTAATGCCATTGGTTCGCGAGAAAGTAAAAGCCATTATTTGTTTAGGAGTCGATAATCAAAAAATTATTGATGCTTTTAAAGATGTGATTGATGTGATTGTAGAATCAGGAAGCATGCAAGATGCGGTTTACAAAGCCAAAAGATTAACTGAAAAAGGCGACACGGTATTGTTGTCTCCAGCTTGTGCCAGTTTTGATTTATTCGAAAACTACGAAGACAGAGGTCGCCAGTTCAAAGAAGCAGTTCATAATTTGTAGTTATTTGTTTCAGGTTTGCTTCGCTGTTTCAAGTTTCATAATAAGCATATTTAAAAATTTATAATTCAACATTCATAATTCACCATTAAAAAAATGGCTAGTATACATTCTTTCGTCGAGAATTTAAAAGGAGATAAAACCATTTGGGCAATTATTACCCTATTGGCTATATTTTCCTTTTTACCAGTATACAGTGCCAGTAGTAATTTGGTTTATGTTTATGGCAGGGGAAATACGTTTAGTTATTTGCTAAAACACCTGAGTCATTTAATCGTCGGTTTTTGTTTTGTTTTTTTTATACATCGTTTTCCTTATTTGCGTTTTCGTATCGCATCTAAGCTTTTATTAGCCTTAATGATTCCTTTGTTGGTTTATACCTTATTACAAGGAACCACCATAGGAGGGGCTAATGCCAGTCGTTGGTTAAATATATTCGGCATGTCTTTTCAGCCTTCTACCACTGCTTTTTTGGTGTTGATGATTTATGTAGCGCGCCATTTAGCCAAATATTATGGTAAAGAAATTAGTTTCCAACAATCTTTATTAAGGTTGTGGATGCCTGTTTTAGTTGTAGTAATGTTGGTATTGCCTGCTAACTTTTCTACTGCTGCCCTTATCTTTTTAATGGTGTTGGTGTTGGTTTTTATCAGCGGATATCCTATTAAATATTTAGCGCAAGTGGTGGGTATTGGAGCAGGAGCGTTAGCTTTGTTTATCACATTAGCGTTGACTTTTCCAGATGCTATGCCGAACCGTGTGCAAACTTGGAAAAGCAGAATCGAAAATTTTACCAGTGCCGAAACCGAAGCGGCTAACGAAGATGAAAACTATCAAGTAGAAAAAGCCAAAATGGCTATAGCTACTGGAGGAATAACGGGTTTAGGGCCTGGAAAAAGTTTGCAAAAGAATTTTTTACCTCAATCATCTTCGGATTTTATTTTTGCCATTATTGTGGAAGAATACGGATTAATCATGGCTGGTTTATTGGTTTTTTTATATCTGTTATTACTTTTTAGATTCATTATACAAGCAGGCAAAGCACCCACTGTTTTTGGAAGATTATTGATTCTAGGATTAGGATTGCCCATTATTGCTCAAGCCTTAATTAATATGTGCGTAGCGGTTAATTTATTGCCTGTTACCGGACAAACTTTGCCTTTGATTAGCAGTGGAGGTACTTCCATTTGGATGACTTGTATTGCGTTAGGGGTAATTTTAAGTGTGACTAATCGTGAAGAAGTCCTTCCTACATTAGAAAATGAAAGTGACCTTCCGTCCGAAAACGATACATACAGTATAGAAGATACCCAATCTCAAGACCCTAAAATCAATCCGTTAACCGTTGTACAAAATCAATCTTAAAATGGATAAAGTATATAAGTTTATTATTAGCGGAGGAGGAACAGGTGGGCATATTTATCCAGCTATTGCTATTGCTAATGAATTAAAATCACAATACCCCAATGCTGATATTTTGTTTGTAGGGGCAAGCGATAAAATGGAAATGCAAAAAGTTCCACAAGCAGGTTATCCTATTCAAGGATTGTGGATTGCAGGATTACAACGCAGGCTGACTTTACAAAATTTATTGTTTCCGTTTAAGTTGCTTTTTAGTTTGATTAAAGCAGGATGGATTGTAAAAACATTCAAACCCGATGCGGTGATTGGTACAGGTGGATTTGCTAGTGGGCCTTTATTACAAATGGCGGCTTTGTTTGGTATCCCAACCGTGGTGCAAGAACAAAATTCTTACCCGGGAATTACCAATAAAATGTTAGCCAGTAAGGCCAAAGTGATTTGTGTGGCTTACGAAAACTTAGAAAGATTTTTTCCAAAACATAAAATCGTTTTAACAGGAAATCCCGTTCGCCAAGATTTATTAATGGTGGGTGAAAAAAAATCCGAAGCCCTTTCTCATTTTAAACTAGATACAAACAAAAAAACCTTATTGGTGTTAGGGGGCAGTTTAGGTGCCCGAAGAATCAATCAACTCATAGAAAAAGAACTAGAATCTATTTTAGCTCAAAACATACAGGTGATTTGGCAGTGTGGTAAATTGTACATTAATGATTATCAAAAGCACAATCAAAAAAATGTACAAGTGCTGGCATTTATTGAAAGAATGGATTTGGTATATGCTGCTGCAGATGTGGTGGTTTCTCGAGCAGGCGCTTCGTCGGTTTCTGAATTATGTATAGTGGGTAAACCGGTGATTTATATTCCTTCGCCAAATGTGGCCGAAGACCATCAAACCAAAAATGCACAAGCTATTGTCGATAAAAACGCTGCGATTTTAATCCGAGAGAAAGATTTAGAAGCACAATTTTCGGTAAAACTTCAAGACTTATTTCAAAACGAAGCGTTACAAAAAGAATTGGCTACAAACAGCAAAAAAATGGCAAAACCCAACGCCACAAAAGATATTGTTAATCAAATTATACCCCTATTATCGTGAGGTTACATCAAATACATCAAGTTTATTTTATTGGCATAGGTGGTATAGGAATGAGTGCCTTAGCTAGATATTTTAAAAATATAGGCAAACACGTAGCGGGTTACGATAAAACCCCTACCGAACTTACCCGAGAATTAGAAGGTATGGGCATAGAGGTGCATTACGAAGATAATTTGGATTTAATCAGTCCTGTTTATTTGAATAAAGAAAATACCTTAATCATCATTACTCCTGCCATTCCTAAAGATCATAAAGAATGGAATTATTTTATTCAGAATGATTTTGAAATTAAAAAACGAGCGAAAGTATTGGGAATCATTACCAAAGATACTTACTGTTTTGCAGTGGCGGGTACCCATGGAAAAACTACTACTTCTAGTATTTTAGGACACATTTTATACCAATCAGGGGTAGATGTTACTGCTTTTGTAGGTGGAATTGTAGAAAATTATAATTCTAATTTAATTGGAGATGGCGAAAAGGTAACTGTAGTAGAAGCCGATGAATTTGATCGTTCTTTTTTGCATTTACATCCTGATGTAGCTTGTGTTACTTCTATGGATGCCGATCATTTGGATATTTACGGAGATACGGCTTCTATAGAAGCGTCTTTTAAAGAATTTGCTTATAAAATTACCGATAAAGAGCGTTTGTTTATTCCTGTAGGATTGCCATTAGAAGCTACCGAAGTAAGTATTAATAACGGCGGAGCCTATACGGTTAAAAATGTAAAAGTGGTAGAAGGTGCTTATGTTTTTGACATTCAAACGCCTAAAGAATATTTAAAAGAGGTTGCTTTTTCCTTGCCAGGAAAACACAATTTAACCAATGCTTTGTTGGCCTTCTCTATGGCTTATAGTTATGGGGTAAATCCAAAGGAAATCATAAAAGCTTTAGCCTCATTTAAAGGAGTAAAAAGAAGATTTTCTTATCAAATTAAAACGCCTGATTTAGTTTATATAGATGATTATGCACACCATCCTACCGAAATTAATGCAGTACATCAGGCGGTTAGGGAATTATATCCTACTAAAAAAGTATTAGCCATATTTCAGCCCCATTTGTTTAGTCGTACCAAAGATTTTGTTGATGGATTCGCTGAAAGTTTGTCGCAGTTTGACCAAGTATTGTTGTTAGATATTTATCCTGCCCGAGAATTGCCTATGGAAGGAGTGACCTCGGATTGGTTATTAGGTAAAATCAATAATTCCAATAAAAAACTAATTGCCAAAACAGCTTTAACGGCAGAGTTGAAAGCCACAGATTGCACCGTAATTGTAACCATCGGAGCAGGAGATATTGGGGAATTAACCGGATTAGTAAAAGAAACATTGAATGAAAAAAAATAGTTGGAAAATCATTCGTTTGGTACTTATGCTAGGCATAGTTGTTTTTTTGTATGGGTTTTCCACAATAAAAAACCATAACAGAAAAATAAAAGCCAAAAACATTGAGTTTGTTAACGAAGACACTCCGTTTATAAGTCATACGATGGTTAATAAATTGTTAATACAAAATCATTTGGATGACCCAAACGTAATAAAAGATAAGGTAGATTTGAAAACATTAGAGTACACTATTGAAAGTCATAAAATGGTTAAGAAAGCCGATGTTTTTTTAACAATTGATGGTGTACTAAAGATAAAGATTGAGCAAAAAAAACCAATGGCTCGAGTGGTAAACGACACATTGTCGTATTACATTGATGAAAGTGGAGGGTTCATGCCTTTGTCGGAAAATTTTACAGCCAGAGTGCCAATAATCTCGGGGGAGATTCAACATAAATATAAAAAGCAGTTTGTGAATTTGTTAACTCTTATTCATGAAAGTGAATTTTTGAGTCAGCATGTGATTGGGATTGAAATAACAGCGAATAACGCAGTTATTTTAAAGGTGAGAAATTATAAACACGAAGTGTTTTTAGGAAGATTGGATGATTTTCAAGATAAATTAAAAAATTATCAGATTTTCTTTCAAAAAGCAGTACAGGATGGAACAATAAATCTGTACAACACAATAAATTTAGAGTTTACCAAACAAGTAGTTTGTAGCAAATAATACGTATGGAAAAGGAACGATTTTCATTAAATAACGAAGCCAGAATAGGCGCGTCAAAATCAGGCAATCCGCAACCGATTGCGGTTGGGTTAGATATCGGAACTACAAAAATTGTGGTGATGATTGGTCGTAAAAACGAGTATGGAAAGCTGGAAATCCTAGGCGTTGGTAAATCAGAAAGTTTAGGAGTGAACAAAGGGGTGGTTAATAATATTTCCCAAACCATTAATTCTATTCAACGTGCTTTAGAAGAAGCTGAAGAAAATTCAGGATTCAAAGTAAAAGACGTGGTAGTGGGAATTGCAGGTCAACACATCCGAAGCATTCAACACAGTGATTACATCAGTCGTTCCAATCCAGATGCAGTTATTGAAAATGAAGATGTAAATGAGTTGGTGAATCAAGTACATAAATTAGCGATGCTACCTGGAGAAGAAATTATCCATGTGCTTCCGCAAGAATATAAAATCGACGGAGAATCCGAAATTAAAGAACCTATCGGAATGTCTGGGGGTAGATTCGAAGCCAGTTTCCATGTGGTAGTAGGTCAAGCTACTTCTATCAGAAATGTAGTGCGTTGTGTAAAAAGCGCAGGATTAGAATTGTCTGGAATTACCTTAGAGCCTTTGGCATCGGCAGACGCAGTATTAAGTCAAGAAGAAAAAGAAGCAGGAGTGGCCCTGATTGATATAGGAGGTGGAACTACGGATTTAGCTATCTTTAAAGATGGTATTATTCGCCACACCGCAGTAATTCCTTTCGGAGGAAATGTAATTACTAAGGACATTAAAGAAGGATGTTCAATTATAGAAAAACAAGCTGAATTATTAAAAGTAAGATTTGGTTCTGCTTGGCCAGGCGAAAACAAAGAAAACGAAATCGTGTCTATTCCAGGATTAAGAGGTAGAGAGCCGAAAGAGATTTCTTTAAAGAATTTGTCTAAGATTATCAATGCTCGTGTAGTGGAAATCATAGAGCATGTGTATGCCGAAATCAAGGCTTACGGACACGAAGAACCTCGTAAAAAGTTAATTGCAGGAATTGTATTAACAGGTGGAGGTTCCGAATTAAAACACATCAAACAATTAGTGGAATTCATTACAGGGATGGATACTCGTATTGGATACCCTAATGAACACTTGGCAGGAGATTCCGATACTAAATTATCTAGCCCATTATATGCTACGGCAGTTGGTTTGGTTATGGAAAGTATGCGCAACAATTCCCGAAGCGCCGTTCCGTTTGCTGAAACTATACAAGAAATTAAAATTACAGAACCAGAAGTGGTTAAAAACCAAGTATTCGAAGAGCAATTACCTACGACTACTGCTCCAGTAGAAGAAGTGAAAGAAATAAAAGTAGAGCCAGTAGCGCAAGCACAGCCTAAAGAAGAAGCTAAAAAAGCAACTCAGAACCGTTGGTTTATGGATCGCTTTTTTACCAAGATTAAAGATTATATAGAAAACGCAGAATAAAAAATACAGTAGCTATGTTCGACACAATTTCATTCGATTTACCAAAAAACAATTCTAACGTAATTAAAGTTATTGGAGTTGGAGGTGGTGGAGGTAACGCCATCAACTACATGTGCAAACAAGGGATTAAAGGCGTGGACTTTATCATTTGTAACACCGATTCACAAGCTCTAAACAACAGCCCGGTACCCGTTAAAATTCAATTGGGGGTTAATTTAACCGAGGGTTTGGGAGCAGGTGCTAATCCTGAAGTAGGAAGACAAGCTGCACAAGAAAGCCAAGCAGAAATCGATCAGATTTTAGATTCCAATACTAAAATGGTATTCATTACCGCAGGTATGGGCGGAGGTACAGGAACAGGAGCTGCGCCTGTGATTGCTGAATACGCTAAAAGTAAAAACATACTTACCGTTGGGATTGTAACCATGCCTTTTCAATTTGAAGGAAAAGTAAGAATGGAACAAGCCATGATTGGAATTGAAAAATTAAGAAAACAAGTCGATTCTTTAATTGTAATCAACAATAATAAATTACGTGAAGTTTACGGAAACTTAGGTTTTAAATCGGGATTTGCTAAAGCAGACGAGGTATTAGCTACTGCCTCCAGAGGAATTGCCGAAGTAATTACCAACCACTACTCTTTAAATATCGACTTACGTGATGCCAGAACAGTATTGGCTGATAGTGGAACCGCTATTATGGGTTCTTCTACCGCATCAGGTGAAAATCGTGCAAAAGATGCAGTAATGGCGGCTTTAGATTCTCCATTATTGAATGACAATAAAATTGCAGGTGCTAAAAACGTATTGTTGTTAATTGTTTTTGGAACTCACGAAATCACTATGGATGAAATGGGAGAAATCAACGATTACATCAAACAAGAAGCTGGTTATAGTGCAAATATTATTATGGGTGCGGGTGAAGACGAAAGTTTAGGAGAGTCTATTTCCGTAACCGTTATTGCCACAGGTTTTAATGCAGAACAACAAAATGAAATTGTAAATGCAGAGCCTAAAAAAACCATTTACACCTTAGAAAATGATCAAGTAGTAGTTAAAGATTTGTTGAAAAAAGATTCAGCAGAAGAAATTTCTTTTACCACTCTTAAAGAAACTAATCTTCCGGAAGAAAAAATTGTTTTTACTCTAGAAGAAGAAACTGTGGTAGCTAGTGCGCCAGTAGTGGAATCATTTGATGAAGTTTTAATTCCAACTACCGAGTATATTTCAGGAATCGAAGTAGAGCATACTGTAGTGGCTTACGAAGAAGAATTTGTAATTACATCACCTGTTGCGCCAGTGTTGGCCGAACAAGTACAAGTAAACGAGCCAGAGTTTGTTATAAACGAGCCTAAACAAATCACTTTTACTTTTGACAATCCTATTCAAGGAAAAGTGGTAGAAAACACCGAAAATGAATTAATAACGACTACCGATTATATTGCTTCTATCCAAGTGAACGAAGTAATTAACGTAGTGCCCATGACCGATATTAATAGTAACGGTTTTATTAAATATTCTTTAGAAGATTTAGAAGAACCTGTACAAGAAGTGAAAGCAGAGGTAGAGCCTGTGGCAGAAGTAAAAACTCCAGAATTGGATTTTTCATTTAAAGTGCTAGAAACTCCTGTACAAGTAGTTGCAACTCCAGAGGCTAAATCAGACGAGTTTTTAACTACTGAAATGACTATCGAGGAAACGTTAAGATTGCGTTCCGAAATGAGAAGAAAAAAAATGAAAGAATTCAACTATAAGTTTGCTAACAATCCTAGTCATTTTGATGATTTTGAAAAAGAGCCAGCTTATAAAAGAATGGGATTAGATTTAGAAGATACCCACCACACAGACAATCGCAAATCAAGAATGTCATTTGGTACCGAAGGAGATGATTTTCAATTCCGTTCAAACAATTCTTTTTTACACGATAACGTAGATTAAATTATTAAATATGAGTTTACAAGCCTTAATCATGGAGGACATAAAAACCGCCATGAAAGCAAAAGATACTTTAAAATTAGAAGCACTAAGAGCCGTTAAATCGGCTCTCTTGCTTGAACAGACTAGCGGAAGCGAAAAAGAATTTGCTCCAGAAGACGAAATCAAATTGTTGCAACGTTTGGTAAAACAACGCAAAGATAGCGCTGCTATTTATGTGTCTACCGGAAGAAATGACTTAGCTGAGCCTGAAATCCAACAAGCTACCATTATAGAAGCGTATTTGCCTAAACAATTATCCGAAGAAGAAGTTACACAAGTTGTGGCAAAAATAATCGCAGATAATGGTTTTGCAGGTATGGCATCTATGGGTCAATTAATGGGTTTGGCCTCTAAACAATTAGCGGGTCAATCCGATGGAAAAACCATTTCCACAGTAGTAAAAAAACTATTAAGTTAGATTTTATTTCAACGGCTCCGTAGTTCAACTGGATAGAATATCAGATTTCGGCTCTGATGGTTGGGGGTTCGAACCCCTCCGGGGTCACGCCATAAAAAAGCTTCCGTAACAGGAAGCTTTTTTGTATTTGAATAGAGGGATTTTATTATACCAATTTATCAATCGAACTGTCGTTTAAAACTGCTAAAGTGACATTACGTACTTTTTCAAAGACATTTTTGATTTGACAAATTTCTTCATTGCAATCATCGCATTTGGTGTAGTAGTTTAAGGATACACATGGTAGCATGGCTATTGGACCATCTACAATTCTAATAATTTCAGTAAAAGTGATTTCTTCTGGTTTTTTTAGTAAATGATATCCGCCAAATTTTCCTCGACGGCTACTAATAATGCCGTGATTTCTTAAATCGCGTAAAATCGTTTCTAAAAACTTTTTAGGAATTTGTTCTTGTTCTGCAATTTCTGAAGCAAAAACCAATTTTTCTTCATGGTTGTGTTTGGCTATGTGTAAGATTGCCTTAATGGCATATTTGCATTTTTGAGTAATCATTTCTTAAAAAAATTATAACAAAACAAAAATATGTTTTTTAATTCATATAAAACCGATAGGAATTATTTTTTTATCTAAAATATGTTTTTTATCTTTGTCGCTCTTTTTTAGAAAGGGTATAGTTTATGAAAGAAAATATTGAACAATGGACAAAAGCTATTGCTGAATTAAATTTAGCGGATGCTTTGCGTTACATCGCTGAAAATGTAAACGGAAAAGTTTCATTTTCAACTTCATTAGGGCAAGAAGATCAGGTAATTACACATGCTATTTTTACCAATGATTTGGCTATTGAAGTGTTTACTTTAGATACAGGTCGATTGTTTCAAGAAACTTACGATGTGTTAAGTTCTACCACCAATAAATACAAAAAAGAAATCAAAATATATTTTCCAGACACTGCAGCAGTAGAGCAATTAGTTACCGAAAAAGGACCTAATAGCTTTTATAAATCGGTAGAAAACAGAAAAGAATGTTGTGGAATCAGAAAAATTCAACCTTTAAAACGTGCATTAAAAGAGGTTTCGGTTTGGGTAACAGGTTTAAGAGCTTCACAAAGTGACAACCGTCAATCCATGCATATTTTAGAATGGGATGAGGGATTCGGATTAATTAAGTTTAATCCATTAATCCATTGGTCTTTAGAAGAGGTTGAAGCATATTTAAAAGAATATAATGTGCCACAAAACGCGTTACATAAACAAGGTTTTGTAAGCATAGGTTGTGCGCCTTGTACCCGTGCCATTATGGAAGGCGAAGACATCAGAGCCGGACGTTGGTGGTGGGAGTTAAGCCATAAAGAATGTGGTTTACACGGAAGTTAAAAAATAGATAGAGACGAATCAAAATATACATATGAAGAATTCAGTTTTAAAGAATTTAGAAGAAGAGGCAATTTACATCATGCGTGAAGTAGCAGGTCAGTTTAATAATCCTGCTATTTTATTCTCTGGAGGAAAAGATTCGATTACCCTGGTTCATTTGGCTAAAAAAGCATTTGCCCCGGGTAAAATTCCTTTTCCGTTATTGCATATAGATACAGGTCACAATTTTCCTGAAACCATTACTTTTCGTGATGAGTTAGCGGCAAAATTAGGGGTAAATTTAATTGTTAGATACGTACAAGACAGTATAGATCAAGGAAAAGCGAAAGAAGAAACTGGTAAATACGCTAGTAGAAATGTGTTGCAAACTACAACGCTTTTAGATGCTATTGAAGAATTAAAATTTGATGCTTGTATAGGTGGAGCACGTCGTGACGAAGAAAAAGCCAGAGCTAAAGAAAGAGTTTTTTCTGTGCGTGATGATTTCGGTCAGTGGAACGAAAAATTACAACGTCCAGAGTTATTTGATATGTACAATGGGAAAATTCACAATGGAGAAAACGTACGTATTTTTCCTATCAGCAACTTTACCGAATTAGACGTTTGGAACTACATTCGTCAAGAAAAATTAGATATACCTACGATTTATTACGCTCACGAAAGAGAAGTATTTGTACGTGATGGTCAATTGACTCCAGTTTCTGATTTTATTACCATGATGGGTGATGAAGTAATTTTTAAAGAAAGTGTTCGTTTTAGAACGGTTGGAGACATGACTTGTACCTCGGCAGTACAATCTACAGCCACTTTGTTAGATGATATTATTGCAGAAATCGGCGGTTCAACCATTTCGGAAAGAGGTGCACGTGTAGATGATAAGCGTTCAGAAGGCGCCATGGAAGAACGTAAAAAAGCAGGATACTTTTAGAATTATGAATGGTGAATTATGAATTATGAATGTTTTCTAAATATGTAAATCATTCACACTCATCATTCACATTTAATCATTCACAATTCATAATTTATAATTCACAATTAAAAAAAATGGACATACTTAAAATAGCAACGGCAGGTAGCGTAGATGATGGAAAAAGTACCTTAATCGGCCGTATATTATACGAAACCAATTCATTAAAAGAAGATCAATTAGAGCATATCGAAGCTAAAAGTAAATCTAAAGGATATGATTATTTAGATTTTTCATTAGCTACCGATGGTTTGTTAACCGAAAGAGAACAAGGAATCACCATTGATGTTTCTAATATTTATTTTTCAACCGAAGTGCGTCGTTTTATTATTGCCGATTCGCCAGGTCATGAAGAATATACCCGTAACATGGTTACCGGAGCTTCTACTTCACAAGCCGCTATTATTTTGTTAGATGCTCGTAAAGGAGTAATTAAACAAACCAAAAGACACTTTTTTATTACCCAATTATTGGGGATAAAACACATAGTAGTAGCAATTAACAAAATGGATTTAGTTGGTTTTGATAAAGCTACTTACGATACCATTGTGTCAGATTTTCAACAATTGATTACTTCATTTGGTAAAACCGATTTGAATATTCAGTTTATTCCTGTTTCAGCTTTACAAGGTGATAACATTGTGACTTTATCTAAACAAACCCCTTGGTATGAAGGTCAAGCTTTGTTAAGATTGTTAGAAACCATTGACGCGCAAGAAAAAGCATTGGCACAAGATATTTTTCAAGTACAATACGTAATTCGTCCAAGAACGACTGAATTGCACGACTACCGTGGGTTTGCAGGAAAAGTACGCAGTGGAGATATTCAAGTAGGGGATGCGGTAAAAGTTTTTCCTTCGGGCAGAACTTCTAAAGTAAAATCAATTGAAAAATATGGTGAACCCGTTAGTGCATTATCTCAAAATGAAAACGGAACTATTCTCTTAGAAGACGAAATTGATATTTCTCGTGGCGATACTTTGCTTACGCAACAAACACAAATTGCCGATTCAAAAATTATTAAAGCCAATGTATGTTGGATGCAACCTGATTCTTTAACAGCAGGAAGAAAAGTATTCTTACAACAAGGTATTCACCGAGTAATCGCTAAAGTAAAATCGGTTTCTAATAAATTAAACTTAGAAACATTAGAAACCACCGAAGCATCAGCGTTAAACTTGAATGACATCGGACAAGTAGAAATTCAATTGGCCAACCCAATTTTGGTAGAAACTTACGAAAACAATCCAAAAATAGGAGCCTTTATTTTAATTGACGAATTAACCAACAACACTGCGGGTGTAGGTTTTTTAAACTAATAGATTATGGAAAGTTTTAGATCAGAAATAGAAAACCCTATTGTTCAAAAAGACATTATTGAATTAGGAAAAAAGATAGCCGCTTTTCGTAATAATGAAATCGATGAAGACCGTTTCAGAAGTTTGCGTTTAGCCCGTGGCGTGTACGGACAACGTCAACAAGGCGTACAAATGATTCGTATCAAATTACCGTTAGGGAAAGTAACCGCAAAACAATTGTTGCGTATTTGCGACGTTTCCGATGAATTTTCCAGAGGGAATTTACACATCACCACTCGTCAGGATATACAAATTCACTACGTTTCTTTAGATAGAACACCAGAGTTGTGGTCTGAATTAGAGAAAGATAGTATTACTTTGCGTGAAGCTTGCGGAAACACGGTACGTAACGTAACCGCTTCTATTTTTGCAGGAGTAGATCAAAAAGAACCTTTTGATATCACGCCTTACGCTTACGAATTTTTCCAATTCTTTTTAAGAAATCCGATTTGTCAAGAAATGGGAAGAAAGTTTAAAATAGCTTTCTCTTCTAGCGAAGACGATGCAGGAATTTCTTTTGTGCACGATTTAGGATTTATTCCACAAGTGAAAGATGGCGTAAAAGGATTCAAAATATTATTAGGTGGAGGAATTGGTTCACAACCACAACACGCCCATTTAGTATATGAATTTTTAGCAGAAGATGAAGTAATTCCTTTTAGCGAAGCAGTAGTTAGAGTTTTTGACCGTTATGGTGAAAGAAATAAAAGAAATAAAGCCCGTTTAAAATATTTGGTTGCCGAATTAGGAATCGATGCTTTTTTACAATTGGTAGAAAAAGAACGCGTAGCGATTTCAGCTCAAAAACATCCTATTGAATACAAAGAGGCCGAGATTGTTAAACCAGAAATATTTTCTGCCACACTTTCAGCTGAAGATGCACAAGCGTTTGAAAACTGGAAAAGATTAAACACCATTGCTCAAAAACAAGCAGGGTATGTTTCCGTAGGAATTGCTATTAAAAACGGAGATATTCGTACAGATAAAACTCGTTTATTGGTTGACATCATTGAAAAATATACAGGAAATGATACCCGTTTAACCGCTAGTCAAAGTATTTTGTTGCGTTTTGTTCCCGAAGAAAACTTAGCAGCATTATACCTAGAATTGAAAAAATTGAACCTAGTTCAGGTTGGATTCCACAGAGTAAACGATATTGTAACTTGTCCGGGTACTGATACTTGTAATTTAGGTATCGCCAGCAGTATGGGATTGGGTGAAAAATTAAAAGAAGTAATTGAAAGTGAATATGCTGAATTAATTGAAGATGAAGATTTGTCTATCAAAATCAGCGGATGTATGAATGCTTGTGGTCAACACACCATCGGAAACATTGGTTTTCAAGGGATGACCATCAAATCCGGAAAATTAATTGCACCAGCCTCTCAAGTATTATTAGGAGGAGGAATTTTAGGCAATGGCCAAGGACGTTTTGCCGATAAATTACTAAAAGTGCCTTCTAAAAGAACACCAGATGTATTGCGTTGGATATTGTCTGATTTTTCTAGCAATAAAAAACCAAATCAAAACTTTTTAGGTTATTACGACGAAAAAGGAAGTGATTATTTTTATCAAGCCTTAAAACATTATGGTGAAGTAGACAATTTACAACCCGATGATTTTATTGATTGGGGTAACGAAGCGGCTTATGAAATGGCTATTGGTGTTGGTGAATGTGCTGGGGTAACCATTGATTTAGTAGCCACATTGTTACTAGAAGGAGAAGAAAAAATTGAAAGAGCTGAGGCTAATTTAGCGGAAAATGCTTTTGCGGATGGAATTTACAATGCGTATGCTTCATTTGTACACGCAGCTAAGGCAATTTTAACCACAACAAAAGCGAAAACTAATTCACATGCTTCGATTATAGAAAGTTTTGATGAATTTTTCCCGACTTTTGCTACAGAATTTGGAAAAAAATTCTCTGAAGTAGTTTACCAAATCAATCAAAACCAACCTTCAGCAGCATTTGCAGTTACTTATTTAGCACAAGCTAAATCGGTAACTCAATGGATTAAAGCGTTAAGAGAAAAACAATTACAAGAAGCATAAAAATATCATTCATATCTAATAAAAATAAAAATGATAAAAACAGACATCATTATCGTTGGAGCAGGACCAGTAGGATTATTTGCCATATTTGAAGCAGGACTAATGAAGTTGCGTTGTCATTTAATCGACGCTTTGCCACAACCAGGAGGTCAACTTTCAGAAATTTATCCCAAAAAACCTATCTATGATATCCCTGGTTTTCCATCAGTATTAGCAGGAGATTTAGTAGATAATTTAATGGAGCAAGCGGCACCATTTAATCCTGGATTTACTTTAGGAGACCGTGCTGAAAAAATCGAAAAATTAGAAGACGGAACTTTTAAAGTAACTAGCGCTGATGGTGTAGAGCACTTTGCGCCTGTAGTAATGATTGCGGGTGGTTTGGGTAGTTTCGAACCTAGAAAACCTTTGATTGACAATTTAGCGGATTACGAAAAACACGGAGTAGAGTACATGATTAAAGATCCTGAAACATTCCGTGATAAAGATGTAATCATTTCTGGTGGAGGAGATTCAGCATTAGACTGGGCTATCTTTTTAGCAGAAGGCGTTGCTAAATCGGTTACATTGGTACACAGAACAGATATGTTCCGTGCGCACAAAGATTCAGTAGATAAAGCTTATAAATTAAGAGACGCGGGTAAAATCAGTTTCTTAACCAATGCCGAAGTAACTGGATTAACTGGAAATGGAAGATTAGAAAAAGTTACCATTACAGTTGGTGAAACCGAGCATGTAATTAAAGCTACCGATTATTGGTTGCCTTTGTTTGGATTGTCTCCTAAATTAGGACCTATCGGAGATTGGGGATTAGAAATCGAAAAAAATGCGATTAAAGTAGACAACTCTTTAGATTATCAAACCAATATTCCAGGTATTTTTGCTATTGGAGATGTAAATACTTATCCTGGTAAATTAAAATTGATTTTATGTGGTTTCCATGAAGCTACTTTGGCAGTACAAACAGCTTATAAAATTGTACATCCAAATAAAAAGTTTACCATGAAATATACTACTGTTCAGGGAGTTCAAGGGTTAGAAAAAGAAGAAACCGCAGCAGCAAAATAACAGCATCATTATGAGCGATATTAATATTACCATTGTAGACCGAGAAGGAGTTGCTCACGAATTAGTAGCACCTACCGACATGAATATGAATTTAATGGAAGTTTGTAAAAGTTACGAATTACCCGTTGAAGGAACTTGTGGAGGAATGGCTATGTGTGCCTCATGCCAGGTTTACGTAGAAACTCCAGAACATTTCGGAGAACGCAATGAAGATGAAGATGCCATGTTGTCGGAGGCTTTTCATGTAAAAAAGAATAGCCGATTGGGCTGTCAAATGCCCATCACTACCGATTTAGAAGGACTTAAGGTCACTTTAGCTCCTGAAGCATAAAACAAAAATCCCGCTCAAATGAGTGGGATTTTTTTTGCTCAAGAAAAATCCCCTCGCGTTACCGGGTGTAGCGGCATCCTTTTACCTGCGTGCTTCGCTTTTGCAAGCAGGTAAAAGATACAGCGGAACACGGGGCAACAGGCTTTTCGCCTGTTGAAACGCCCAAAATGTTTTTATAGATGGTACAAAACTGTAACTTAGCCCGCCAAAAAACTATATGATTTCCAACCATGAAAAACGAAATAATTTTATACCAGTCCAATGAACTGCTTGAACGTATTGAGGTAAAAATAGAGGGGGAATTGGAGTCCATTTCAGTTGTCAAGGATTCCTTGACAGTTCAAAAAAAATTGAATGATGAGCGAAATAGTTATATATCAAACAAATGATAAGGAAACTCAGGTTGAAATTCAATTTGAGCATGATACATTTTGGCTCACGCAACAGCAGATAGCCAATTTATTTGGCACACAACGCCCCGCTATTACTAAGCATATAGGAAACATTTTTAATTCAGGTGAGCTTGATGAGAAAGTGGTTAGTTCCATTTTGGAACATACCACTAAGCACGGTGCTGTTAAAGGAAAAACACAAGATGTTAAAGTAAAGCATTATAATCTTGATGTTGTGCTGTCGGTTGGGTATAGGGTGAATTCTATTCGTGCAACACAGTTCCGTATTTGGGCAAATCGAGTATTGAAAGAATATTTGTTAAAAGGCTACGCCATCAACAACCGAATGAATCGAATAGAAGATAAGGTTGATAGTTTGAGTAATAAAATTAATCAAATTGATTTGCAAATAAACACCCACCTTATACCCACACAAGGAGTTTTCTTTGATGGACAAGTGTTTGATGCGTATGCATTGGCGTCTAAAATAATTCGCTCTGCTCAAAAAAGTATAGTATTGATTGATAATTACATTGACGAAACCTCACTTATACATTTAGCTAAGAAAAACGCAGGAGTAAAAGTATTGTTGTTAACTCCAAACGCTAATAAACAGGTTGCTTTGGATGTTAAAAAAGCCAATGAACAATACGGGGATTTTGAAGTTAAAACTTTCAGTAAAAGTCATGACCGTTTTTTAATCATAGATGATTCTGAAGTGTATCATTTGGGAGCTTCTTTGAAGGATTTAGGTAAAAAATGGTTCGCATTTTCTAAATTAAATAAAGATTCTGTAAAGTATATTATCGAGTCCGTTACAAAATAATTCGGGTTACAAATACAAAACTGTAACTTAGCCGTTTCGATATAAAAACACACCAAAAATATGTCTGCACAAAAACGCCTTTTTTTATTGGATGCTTATGCCTTGATTTTTAGAGGCTACTATGCGTTTATCAAAAATCCGAGAATCAACTCTAAAGGAATGGACACTTCGGCGATTATGGGATTTATGAATTCGTTGTTGGATGTCATCCGACGTGAAAAACCCGATCATTTGGCAGTTGCATTTGATAAAGGTGGAAGTGATTATCGTTTTGAAATGTACGAAGCTTATAAAGCACATCGTGATGAAACGCCCGAAGCAATAAAAATCGCCGTGCCGTATATACAAGAATTATTGAGTGCGATGCACATTCCGATTATTGAAAAAGCAGGTTTTGAAGCCGATGATTTAATAGGAACTTTGGCAAAACAAGCCGAAAAAGAAGGTTATCAGGTATTTATGGTAACACCAGATAAAGATTTTGCGCAGTTGGTTTCGGAAAATATTTTTATGTACAAACCTGCCCGAATGGGTAACGATATAGAAATTTGGGGAATTCCCGAAGTATTGGCCAAGTTTGAAATTGAACGCCCAGAACAAGTGATTGACTTTTTGGGTATGATGGGCGATGCTGCCGATAACATTCCGGGATTACCAGGAGTAGGCGAGGTGACTGCTAAAAAATTATTGAAAGAATTTGGTTCCTTAGAAAATTTATTGGCAAATACCGATCAATTGAAAGGAGCTATGAAGGCTAAAATTGAAGCCAATGCCGAGCTGGGGATTTTATCTAAAAAATTAGCCCGAATTTTATTGGATTGCCCAGTGACTTTTGATGCCACTGATTTTGAATTGTCTAAACCCGATGTTGAAAAAACAGATGCCTTGTTTCAGGAATTGGAATTCCGACAAATGAAAACACAGTTTGATAAATTGTTCCTCTCCCCAGCCCTCTCCGAAGGAGAGGGAGAAGTGATTGAAAAGTCAACTCCCCAGAAAATAACTCCTAAAAAAACAAACCAAGACCAATTTGATTTATTTGGTTTTTACGAGCAGTCAGATGATGCCAATACCCCCTCTCCCTCGGAGAGGGTTGGGGTGAGGAGCCTAGAAACTACTGAACATCATTATCAAGTCGTACAAGGTGATTTACCAGTTAGATTATTGTTGCAAAATTTAATGAATCAACCCTCGGTATGTTTTGATACCGAAACCACAGGTATTGATACGCTTCATGCTGAGTTGGTAGGGATGTCTTTTTCATACAGTAAAGGCAAAGGGTTTTATGTGCCGTTTCCTGAAAATCAACAAGAAGCGCAAATACTTGCTGATAAATTCAAACCATTTTTTGAAAATGAAAGCATCGAAAAAGTAGGGCAAAATATCAAATATGACTTAAAAATATTGGCTAATTATGGGATTCAAATCAAGGGGAAATTATTTGATACCATGATTGCGCATTATTTAATCAATCCAGACATGCGTCATAATATGGATGTTTTATCGGAAACGTATTTAAAATATGCTCCAAAATCCATAGAAACTTTAATCGGCAAAAAAGGAAAAGGGCAACAATCTATGCGTGATGTTCCTTTGGAAGATATTAAAGAATACGCTGCCGAAGACGCGGATATTACCTTACAATTAAAAGAAGTTTTCAGTCCGATTTTAGACAAAGCGGAAACCAAAAAGTTGTTCAACGAAATTGAAATGCCTTTGGTGGAAGTTTTGGCATACATGGAAATGGAAGGTATTCGATTAGATGTGGATTTTTTAAAATCGATGTCGGGGGAAATGCAAAAAGAAATCTTAGATTTTGAACAAAAAATATACGAAACCGCAGGGGAGAAATTCAATCTGGCTTCGCCCAAACAATTAGGAGATATTCTTTTTGATAAGCTAAAAATTGGTGGTGCCAAACAAAAGAAAACCAAAACTGGTCAATATGCCACAGGCGAAGAAGTGTTAAGTTACTTGGCAAACGAGCATCAAATTGTAAAAGATATTCTGGAGTGGCGACAAATGGTGAAATTGCAAAGTACTTACATTGATGCATTACCTAACCAGGTAGATAAAAAATCAGGAAGAGTACATACCGACTATATGCAAACCGTAGCGGCAACAGGACGTTTGAGTTCGAACAATCCGAATTTGCAAAACATACCGATTAGAACCGAACGTGGACGTTTAATCCGAAAAGCATTTATTGCCCGAGATGAAAATTTCACCTTGCTTTCTGCCGATTATTCTCAAATAGAATTAAGAATTATTGCAGCATTATCGGGTGAAGAAAACATGATTAAAGCCTTTCAAAACCACGAAGATATTCACAGAAGTACGGCTGCAAAAGTGTTTAATGTGCCTTTGGAAGAAGTGACCAAAGAACAACGTAGCAATGCCAAAACGGTAAATTTTGGAATTATTTACGGAGTTTCTGCTTTTGGTTTGAGTAATCAAACGTCGTTATCTAGAAAAGAAAGTGCCGACTTGATAGATGCTTATTATAAAACGTATCCGAAACTTAAATCATACATGCAAGAACAAGTTGATTTTGCTCGTGAAAACGGATATGTGCAAACGGTTTTAGGGCGCAGAAGGTATTTAAAAGATATTAATTCTGCCAATGCAATCGTTCGTGGTGGTGCCGAAAGAAATGCTGTCAATGCGCCTATCCAAGGAAGTGCTGCTGACATCATCAAAATTGCCATGATTAACATTCATAAAAAACTCACCACTGAAAATTGGAAATCTAAAATGTTACTTCAAGTACACGATGAGTTGGTGTTTGATGTACATAACTCTGAATTGGAATCCATTAAACCGATGATAAAACACGAAATGGAAAACGCGTTTGTCATGTCTGTTCCATTAGAAGTAGAAATGGGATTAGGGAAAGATTGGTTAGAGGCGCATTAATTATATAGTGTGAATCGTCAGAGCTCTATCGATAGCGGTAGAGCTCTGACAAATTCACAAATTAATTACGCATAAGCCTCTATAGGCGCACAGCTACAAATTAAATTTCTATCGCCATAAGCATCATCTACTCTGCGTACGCTAGGCCAAAATTTATTTTCTTGTAAATAATCTAATGGGAAAGCGGCTTGCTGACGGCTGTATGGAAAGTTCCATTCATCAGCAGTTAACATCTGTTGGGTATGAGGAGCATTCTTTAAAACGTTGTTTTTATTTTCGGTAGTAGCTTCTTCAATTTCTTTTCTAATAGCAATCATCGCATCGCAAAATCGATCTAGTTCTTCTTGATTTTCACTTTCTGTAGGTTCAATCATTAAGGTTCCTGCTACTGGGAAAGAAACTGTTGGCGCATGAAAACCATAATCCATTAAACGTTTGGCAATGTCTGTTACTTCAATGCCGTTTTGTTTAAAGCTGCGGCAATCAATAATCATTTCGTGAGCTACACGGTCATGGTTACCAGTGTATAAAACAGGATAGTGTTTTTCCAATCTGGCTTTAATATAGTTCGCGTTTAAAATGGCATATTTAGTGGCATTGGTTAAACCTTCTGCGCCTAACATTTTAATGTATCCGTAAGAAATCAAACACACTAAAGCAGAACCCCAAGGCGCAGCAGATACTGCAGTTATGGCGTTGGTTCCACCAGTAGCGATAATAGGATTGCTTGGTAAGAAAGGCACTAAATGTTCTGCCACACAAATAGGGCCAACGCCTGGACCACCACCACCATGTGGAATGGCAAATGTTTTGTGTAAGTTTAAGTGACATACGTCTGCTCCGATAGATGCCGGATTGGTTAAACCTACTTGGGCATTCATATTGGCACCATCCATATACACCTGACCTCCATTATCGTGTATGATTTGGGTGATTTCTTTAATGGTAGATTCGTAAACTCCGTGGGTAGAAGGATAAGTAACCATTAAACAAGATAAGTTGTCTTTGTGTTCAAGGGCTTTGTTTCTTAAATCTTCTAAGTCGATGTTTCCTTCTTCAGTACTTTTAGTAACAATGATTTTCATACCCGCCATAGCAGCCGAAGCTGGATTGGTTCCATGTGCCGAAGCGGGAATCAAAGCTACATTTCTATGGAAATCTCCACGAGATTGATGATAAGCTCTAATCACCATTAAACCTGCATATTCTCCTTGTGCCCCCGAATTGGGTTGTAACGAAGTGCCTGCAAAACCAGTAATCACATTTAATTCGTGTTCTAAATTTTTTAAAGCAGTTTGATAACCTTCTACTTGATTCAATGGCGCAAACGGATGAATAGCATTCCATTTAGACCAGCTTAAAGGCAACATTTCGCTGGCTGCATTTAATTTCATGGTACAAGACCCTAAGGAAATCATGGAGTGATTCAACGATAAATCTTTGCGTTCTAATCTTTTAATGTAACGCATCATATCACTTTCTGAATGATGTTTGTTGAACACCTCGTGTTGTAAATAGGTTGAGGTTCTATTTAACTCGTTAGCAATTGCAGTTTCATTAGCCAATTGGTTAATTGGGGTAAAAGTTTTTCCTGAAACTTCCGCAAAAACACCAATGATGTCATTTAAGTCGGCTAGGTTGGTGGTTTCGTTTACGGAAACAGCCACGGTTTGCACATCAGGGTAATAAAAGTTGATTTTTTTACTTTCTGCTAAAACTTTAATTTTTTCGGCATCAGCTTTAACGGTTAGGGTATCAAAATAATTAGCGTTGGTTTGATAGTAGCCTAATTTTTCTAAGGATTCATTTAAAGTGTAAGCTGTTTGCGCTATTTTTTTGGCAATGTATTTTAAACCTTTAGGGCCATGATACACCGCGTACATTCCGGCCATTACTGCTAATAAAACCTGAGCTGTACAAATATTTGAAGTCGCTTTTTCTCTTTTAATGTGTTGCTCACGGGTTTGCAACGCCATGCGTAAAGCACGGTTGCCGTTGGTGTCTTGCGTTACCCCAATAATTCTACCCGGCATACTGCGTTTGTATTCGTCTTTGGTGGCAAAATAAGCGGCATGAGGCCCACCATAACCCATAGGGATTCCAAAACGTTGGGTAGTTCCAACTGCAACGTCGGCTCCCATTTCTCCTGGGGATTTTAATATGGCTAAACTTAATATATCGGCAGCTACTACGGTTTTAATGCCGTTGGCGTGCGCTTGTTGTATGAATGAAGTGTAATCGGTTACGATACCAGATTTACCTGGATATTGAACAATCGCACCAAAAAAGTCAGCAGAAAAATCAAAATTTTCGTGGTTGCCTATTACGATTTCAATGCCTAAAGGTTCGCAACGGGTTTGTAAAATAGAAAGGGTTTGTGGCAAGACTTCTTCAGAAACAAAAAACTGATTACAGTTGTTGGCTTTTTGTTCACGACTTCTTACATCAAACAATAAAGCTACGGCTTCGGCAGCAGCAGTTCCTTCGTCTAATAAAGAAGCATTGGCGATTTCCATTCCCGTTAATTCAATTACGGTGGTTTGGTAATTTAAAATAGCCTCTAATCTACCTTGAGCAATTTCTGCTTGATAAGGCGTATAGGCAGTGTACCAACCCGGGTTTTCAAAAATGTTTCTTAAAATTACCGAAGGAGTTACGGTTGGATGATATCCCAATCCAATATAAGATTTGAATACTTTGTTTTTGTTGCCTAAGTCTTTAATGTAAGTTAAGAACTCATATTCAGTCATAGGCTCGTCTAAATCTAACGGCTTTTTTAGTCGGATGCCTTCGGGTACAGTTTCGTTAATCAATTGATCTAACGAAGCTACTCCAATGGTTTGCAACATGTTGTTTAATTCGTTTTCACTTGGCCCAATATGTCTTAAGGCAAAAGCATCTGTTTTCATCTAAAAAAGAAATTAAATTAAAGAGGCACAAAAGTAATTAATCAGAGGTAGTTTATCGGCTGAACAACTGTTGTTTTTTCAACCGAAAAGGCAATTTGTTAACAATTAAACCGAAACGTTCAAAACATCAACTCTATTAAAAATGAGCCCGCAACTGTACACTGCCAGTATGAATGGTTTTGCTGGTTTCGTTTTGTCTGCCTTGGTAGTTTAAATTAACGTCTAAATAGTTGGTAATGTTGCGTTGCACCAATAACCGCCACACCCAGTTTTTGCCTGGTAATAAACCTTCTAATAGTTGATAAATGATAGGCGAATTTACGGGGCCTTCGTAATTGTTTTCATATAAAGAAACTTCGCCATTGGCAGAAAATTTTTGAGTAGAAACATAGGTAAACGAAACTCCCAAGCGTTGTTGATTTAGTTTTTCTAAGTTGTTGATTTGATTGTGTTTTTGTTGGTATTCGTAAAATACATCCACCGAAGTTTCTTTGGTGAATAAATATCCGATTTTAGGACTGAATTGATACCCTTTAAAAATGTAATTTCGGTTTTCAAAGTTCTCTGAAAAGTTTTCTATATGAATGCTTTTTATACCAGAATTAATGGTCCAAGATTTTTGAATTACATGGTTGTATAATACTTGATGAGATACATTTCTGTTTTCTTGCAATCCTATAGAAAGCAAATTGCGAATTTGATTTTGTAAATAATTATAAGTTACCGAATGATGTTGTTTGCCCCGATTGTAAAATAAGCTGTTTCGGATAGACGTGTTTAAACCCAGTACTTCGGAACCATTTTGCCCGAAGGGATTCAAATCAAAACCGTTGTTGGACTGAATGAGTTTACGCTCGATTAAATAGGCGGTTTGGTTATAAAAATGCGCTAAAGTTTTTTTGATTCCTGTGGGACTTTGCCAAGCCAAAGGGTTTAGGGTTAAGGTTTGCGAAAATTTATTTTGATGCGTTTTAACATAGATTTGATTCGGTAAAAATACCCTTACGAATTTGGCTTGGTCAATGAATTGTGCCACTTCGAATTCCGATAATTCTTGGATGCCATTGTTGTTGTAATCAATCCAAGTATACACCCCTCGGCCTGCGTCTACTTCTAAATAGGTAAAATCTTGTTGCGCTACCGTACCCGAAAGTGTTTCGTACAAAGTGTTGGATTGTACCAACTGTTTCCACAAAAAAGCATTGTACAACAAGCGAGAGTTTAAAGACGGAATATTGCTTTTGGAAGGATCTTGAAAATTCAGTTTTCGATAATTGATAAACAGCGATAAATCGTTTTTTTCGTTTTGAATCAATTTGGATTTTAAATAGTAAGATTGCGAATAGTTTACCCGCTGTAAGTTGCCCGAAACCACACTGTCGTTCAATCGGTGCAAATAACCCAATTGGGTAAAAACCTTGGTGGAATCACCACGACCTATAAAATATCCGTATTCCGAAAAACGTTGACTAATGCCCGATAATTGTTGGGTAGTTGTTAGGCGTTCTTGATTGTTTTCGGCTCTAAAAGTAGCGCCTGTCCAGTTTTTATTCCAATGAAATCTCAGTTGGGTTTGATTGCGGATGAATTGCGTTTGCGATAAATTACTTTGGCTTTTCATGACACTTCCAGTTTCTGAAATTTTCCATTTGTTGAATTGAAAATGACCTAAAAGACTGTGTTTGTTTCCCGAAAAGGAATTCCCAAAAGACAAATAATCATGTTGATACAACATTTTCCCTTGATTGGTAAAGTCTGCTTGAATGCCCGAACTCAGTACTTGTTGGTTGCCGTTGTAAGTAGTGTTTAAATTCCAATCTCGGTCAAATTCTATAGAGAATAAACGTTCCACAGGAGTGAATCTTTGTTGGATGATTTGGTAAGTACTAAATGCATCTACTTTTGAATTGCCTTCGTATAAGCGTTGCTTAATCTGAAATTTTCCTGCCACTCCCATATTGTTTTGGTCGTCTAGGTTGGAAAATAAATTTTGGTCTTTTTTACTCACTCCAATTTCCGAAGCGAATAAGGTTTTGTCTTCCTTTTTATACCCCCCTTCAAAAGCTCCAATTTGTAAATTAATCGGTGGAATCAATTTAATAATCGGTTCGTAACTGCCTTGTTTGATGCCACCAATCGGGGCGATGTATTCGTAGATTTTTTGAACAGCGGTAGCATTTACGAGTCGATAATTCCCTTGATTATTTCCCTGAAAAGTAAAACGCACCTGATACACTTGGTCGTTCGGATTGGTCGTGTATTCAAAAATTTCTACTCCATTAACTAAGGTTTTTTTATACCAAATTTTGTCCTCGGTAAAAGTGCCTGGCACGGCAGAAGGCGAGTTCATTAAAGCAGGATTGTCGCCTGCTAATGATAAGGTTTGCTTTTGTTCATTGGATAAGCTTTGTTGCAACGATTGATTTTTTAGGTCGCCTTCACCGTAATAATAACCTCCTGTGTACCAATTTTTTTGAGTGTGGGTAGCGCCGTTGTAAGTAATGAATCGGTTGTAGTTTCGGTCGGAATATTGGTATTCCACCACAATACGCATTTCCGAAGTAATGGGGTAAGTAGCGTTAAAAATAATTTCCCCAGCATTGTAATCAATCAAGTAATGTTTGTTTTCGCCCCGTTGTAACAAAAGTCCATTCACAAACACCCGTTCACTACCCGAAATCACTAAAATATATAATTCCCCGCTACTGCCTTTCAGTTTGTAAGGGCCTTGATTTCCTTCGGTTCCTGTAAAAGAACTTTTGGCATATTGTCCACGAACAATACCTATGGAGTTGTACAAAGTGGTTTTTTGTTGGTCGTTTTTCCATTCGAATTGGGTGGCGACGCCTTGTACTTTTTTATTAAAGTTAAGTACCGATAGTTTTCTGTTTTCTAAAAATAAATCTCCTGCCCGAATGTTCCATTGATTGCCTGCTAATTCAATAAAAACTTGGTCAAATTGATCTAATTTTTGGGAATAACCATTGTTTTGAATCGGAATATTATTGTCTTGAATAGAAGCCCGTAAAGTAATATTGTCCGAAATTTTCCCACTGATTTGCAAGTCTAAAACAGAATTGACCACGGCATTTTGGTTGTTACCTATGGTTAATCCTCGGGTGATGCTTCCAGAGGTGTTTAACCCTTCAAACGGAGATTCTGCATTTTGGGTTCGGGTTTCCTTTTGAATGGATTGCAACACATTGTTGCCCGTTACAATTCTAGATTTGTCGTACCAACGGTATTCTTGAGTTAAAAATTGCGGGTAGGGTAAATAACGCACCCGAATGCTGTCGGAATTTTTTAATCGATGAGGTTTAAAAACCAGTTGCGCTTTTCGGAAATCTATCGTGTAATGACTGCTGTCTATTTCCGTTCCCTGCGAATCGGTGATTTTAAAAAAAGCGTTGTTGATGCTGTTCGGACTCAGCTGAATGGTGTCAGCCGTTACGGCGTAGGACTTACGAACAAAGGTGCTACTTTCTTGCGCCCAAGAGGTCGTGTAAAAAAGTAAAAAAAGTAAGCCCAGCCATTTGTTAAACATAAATCACCGCTGTTGAAAAATCAGCGATTACAATATTAGTAAATCTAGGTTGGAATATGCTGTTTTTTTGGGCGTTCCCCATTCGCCAAGGCGAAGCGGGTCATGCCGTCGCCAGTCGTTTTTTTTATTCCATTGCCTTTCATAAAAAAGAACTCCAACAATGGCTCCGTCATTAACGCGAGTTTGGTTTATTCTTTGAATTGTTGGCATAGCAAGATGCGATACCAACAATTTCCTAAATTAGAATTTCTTTACTTGATTATATTTTTTAATTTTATCAAGAAGCATTTATAAGATTTTAAAATACAACATAATTTTTCAAAAAAAATGAATCATGAAAAAAAATCAAAATATACACTTGAAGAATGCAAGCTAGAGGCATTGAAATTCGACAACAAAACTTCTTTTAAGGTTCAATCAGGAAGTATTTATAGTTATGCATACAAGTTAGGTTGGTTAAATGAAATTTGTAGCCATATCCCAGAAAAGAAAAAGGAAAACGGTTATTGGAAAAAAGAGAAATGCATCGAACAGGCAATGAAATGCCAAACGAGAACTGAATTCAGTGAAAACTCCCCAAGTGGCTATTCAATTGCTAAAAAGAATGGATGGTTGGAAGAATGTTGTAAACATATGATTGTAACTGGAAGCAAAGTAAAAAGAGCAATTTATGTTTTCGAATTTTTAGATAAATATGCTTATGTTGGATTGACTTATAATTTAGAAGTTAGAAGGAAACAGCATTTAACTTCTACAAATAGTCCTGTTTATAAGCATTTTCAACAAACTAAATCTTCATATAAGTTTAAAAGTCTAACAGAGTATGTGGATATAGAAGAAGCTGTTAAACTAGAAGCAGACTATCTTGAAAAATATTATGATGACGGTTGGATTATTCTAAATTCAAGAAGTGCAGGTGCTACAGGCGGTTCAAATTTAATTTGGGATTTTAATAAATGCCTAGAAGAAGCTCTTGAATATGAAACAAGAAATGATTTTAGTAAAAATTCTAATAGTGCATATAACTCTGCTCTAAGAAACAAATGGTTAGATGAAATTTGTTCTCATATGGAAAGCTTACAAAACCCTAAAGACTTTTGGAATGAGGAAAGATGTGAGCAAGAAGCTTTAAAATATAAAAGTAGAACGGAATTTCATAGAAAATCCGGAAGCGCTTATTCTGCTGCGAATAAACTTGGCATACTTGACGCAATATGTTTACATATGAAAAAGAAAGAACCTTGGAGTATTTGGACAAAAGAAAAGTGTCATAAAGAAGCTTTGAAACATAAAACAAAACAAGGATTCAGAACAAGTTGTTCTGCAGCATACTCTTCTGCCACAAAAAAAGGATTTCTTGATGTAATTTGCAAGCACATGGTTTCATATAGAAAACCCAAATGGTTTTGGAATTTTGAAGAATGCAAAAAACAAGCATCCAAATTTGAAACACGTTCTGAGTTTCAAAAAGGGAATGTAAGTGCATATCGAGAAGCTTTAAATAATGGGTGGTTAGATGAAATATGTTTACATATGAAATCAAATATCAAACCTAAAAACTATTGGACTAAAAAACTTTGTCATGAAGATGCTTTGAAATATGATACTAGAGGTGAGTTTCAAAAGCATTCAAACGCGGCATATTGTAAATCTATACGTGAAAATTGGTTAGATGAAATATGTTCTCATATGGCTGAGAAAAAAAAGCCAAATAATTTTTGGACAAAAGAAAAGTGCGCAGATATATCAATTCAATTTAAATCAAAATCTGAATTTAGAAAAAATCATCCAAATATATATGTTCAAGCACATCGAAAGGGGTTTTTAAATGATATTTGTTCTCATATGAAGCAGGAAAGGAGACAAGCAAATTTCTGGACAAAAGAAAATATTATAAAAGAAATGGAAAAATATAAAACAAGAACTGAATTCAATAAAAACTCAGGAGGTGCAGCACTTGTAGCTCGTGGTTACGGTTGGTACGACGAATTTTGGAAAACAACACATCCAGATGATTAAAACAACATTATTACAAGTATAGCGGTTTACATAAAAATTATTATAAGTATTAAGCCTTAGAATGCAATTAAGATTCAGTTTTGCAGAATTCGTTAATAAATAAAATTTAAAGTAGAACTTTATCCAAATAATTGAAAAACGCTTTAACTAACATCTAGAATAAATATGAATGATTTAAGAAAAGATATTCCTTTAGGATGTGCAATAAATTTTGAAATTCTTATTGAAGTTGCCAATTCAACTGCTTTTAAAGAAGCGTGTAAAAGTGTCCCTATTAGATTTGGAATTGAACCGCCAAACGAAGGAATGGAGTGGCCTTTTCATAATGCTTCTTGGGGAGGATATATTTTGTATTCTCAATTAGTTGTTCCAAAAGAATTATATAAACTTGATAAAAGTGATTCTTTTTTTGCGAAACTGGTGAATGAAAATTTGATGAAAGATTTCACCATTTTATTAGAAAAAGAATCTTTTTCTGTAAATCCAAAATATCATCTTGATTCTTTACGAAATGCTGTATCACATGTCAACTACGAAATATCTCAAGATTCAGTTCATTTCTGGGATCATCCACCAAGAAAAGAAAATCCGGAAAATTGGCATTATTCTGTTAAAATTGGATTTGATAAAATTTTTGATTTTCTAGCTCAATTATCCTGTGCAAATATTGAATTCTATAATCAAATAAAAGCAGGAGAAAGAGATTCAAAAGGGAAAATTATTTAAATAAAACAAATACAAGTATTAAATGCAGTGGGGCAAACGGTTTATACTTCTGCAGAAACCGAGTTGAATTTAGAGCATTTATCTGCGGGTATGTATTTTGTAAAAGTGAATACTAATCAAGGTGTTATTACAGAAAAAATCATTAAGAATTAAATCTTAGAATTTAAAGGTTATACTAAAAACACGCTCTTAAAAAGCGTGTTTTTTTGTGTTAGCAGGTGTAGCAATCCGCCTAGGCAGAGTGGAAAACACGACCTGTTCTGAAATTTTTAAAAAGTAAATTTAAAAATTAATAGGTTTAATTTTTACAATTTTGTTGTCGCGTAAAATAACGAGCTCACTATTTTTGGATTTCTTGAATTCTAGTAATTTTTCATATACTTTTTCAAGTCCTTTTAATATTTTATTTTTTTCTTCAATTTGAATTTCAATTGTTGTCATAATAATTTTTTAAAAGGTTAAATTTTTGTGAGTTTACAATATTCAACAAACTATCGATTTGTTTTTCGGCTAATAATTCGTGTTGACCTTCTGAATTGTCAAAAATTAAAGCCCCATCAACTATCGGGAGATAAATATCAAATAAGTTTTTAATTCCTTTTATATATCTTCTTTCTATAACTTCTGGTTGAATGTTGTGTCCGCCTTCCGAGACTCTTATTTTTACGCGCTCTTTAGCCAATTCTATATTTTGAAGCCAAAAAAATAACAATGTGATTCGATATCCTTTTTGTTTTGCTTCGATAATTTTATTCTTATAACTTTTTGTAGACAATGTTGTTTCGAATGCGAAATTTTCGTTTTCCGAAAGTAATTCTTTAATCCTGTTAAGCATTATTCGTCCTGCTTCAAATGATACTTTTTCGGGCTGAAAAGGAGATAATCCTTTTGCAATCTCATCTGCATTGACAAATTCTTTACAATCTAAAATCTCCGGTAAAATCGTATAAGAAGCAGTGGTTTTACCTGCTCCGTTACACCCTGCAATTATGTATAGTTTCTTATCAGACATACTTGCAAATTTACAAATATTATTAACATACTTTTCTTAAAATAAAAGCGTGTTTTTTTGTGTTAGCGGTAGAGCCAAGTACCGTGTACAGGTGAAAACGAGACCTGATTCGCTTTAGCGAAGAAGGGAACACCCAAGTTTGTTTAATCGTGAATTTGTTTAATTGTTTAATGGGATTTGAAATTCTTTCAACTAAAAACAAACCTCATTTAAGAGCATTACCGATAAAATTGTTCTGTAATATAAAAAACGGTATCAATAAAGTATAAATTATCCTGAAAAGTCAATACGTTTTCATCGTGTAAATCTTCAATGATGATTCCTAAATCCGAATGATAGTAATCGTTATTCTTGGTGTTTTTAAAGCCATTTTCATTTAGAAAATTTTTTACATTTTCCAATTCGGTAACTTGGTCTGCCTTTACAAAAGCCTGTTCAACAACGGCATACAAAACATCTTCGGATTCATAAAAACCCACTAACTGATAAGCCGTGTCTGGAAAAAAGTAATTGTTTAAAAGCAGATTATTGAAATAATCTTCCCACGATAAATAATAAATGGAATCATTGAGTTTGAAAACTCGAAATTCATTATGAAGGTAAACTTTTTGTTCTGCACCACTAGAAACAAAAGTGGTAATGTCAATTTCAGTATTCCAAAAATGGTTTTGATTGCAGTATTGCTTTATGCTCTCTGCTTCTTCACATTTGATTTGCTTGCTTGATTTAAGCGAATCGCTTGTGCTTTTGCTTCTTCTAAGGTAACGGGTAATTGCTTGGATAGCATCTCCATGCCTAACTTGGCTCTTTCCTGAAATGATATTTTGTAATTCATTTTTCATAAAAGTTTATGTTACAAATGTAAAGCATTATTTTTCAAAATCTAAATGTCCTAATCATTAACCCGATTAAACAAAAATATTTTACTTTTAGCGCTTGTAAATTTTTTTAAAATGAAAATTATATCCTACAACGTAAACGGAATCAGGGCGGCTATTACCAAAGGTTTTTTAGAATGGTTGCAACAAGAAGATCCCGATGTGATTTGTTTGCAAGAGATTAAAGCGACTAAAGACCAAATTCCGTTGTTGGAGTTTGATAGTATTGGGTATCCGTATCATTATTGGTTTTCGGCTCAAAAAAAAGGATATAGTGGGGTAGCGATTTTGTGTAAAAAAGAGCCGAAAAATGTGGTGTATGGCACGGGGATTCCGCACATGGATTTTGAAGGCAGAAATTTACGTGTTGATTTTGACGATGTTTCGGTGATGAGTTTGTATTTGCCTTCGGGAACCAACATAGACCGTTTGGATCATAAGTTTATGTATATGGATGATTTTCACCAGTATATTAATGAATTGAAAAAAGAAATTCCGAATTTAATTATCGGGGGCGATTATAATATTTGTCATCAGGCGATTGATATTCACGACCCGATTCGTAATGCCAATGTTTCGGGTTTTTTACCCGAAGAACGTCGTTGGTTAGATGGATTTATGAAAAGTGGTTTTATAGATTCGCTTAGGGTTTTTAATCCGCATCCACATCAGTACAGTTGGTGGAGCTACCGTGCCAATGCCCGTGAAAACAACAAGGGTTGGCGAATTGATTATCATTTGGTGAGTGATTCTTTGATGCCTAGATTAAAAAGTGCTGGAATTTTACCTCATGTAAAACATTCGGATCATTGCCCGATTGTGGTGGAGATAGAATAATGGGGCGTTCAAGGAATTACAGAATCAATTGACTTTTAATTCGTTCGATTAACATCGTCATGATTCTTTTGTTCAAATTAGCTGCGTTTAAAACATAAAATTGGTATTCTTCCAACGTAAAAATTCCAAGGATTATTCCCTTTAATTCATGTTTGAACTTCATGTCTTTTTGAATCGCATTTTCCAGGCTCAATAACTTATGAGCTACGGAAAGGTTGTCAAAATCGATTTTATTTTGTTTCAGATAACTTTGAAACATCGCCAATATCAATTCGTTTTGAAGTTTCAAAATAGGTCTCAGTACTTGGTTTTGAAAAACCTCTTCGGCAGAAGAATGTTCGGAAACTTTACCTAAAGTTTCTCCTCTGAAATTTTTGATTAATTCGGTTCTTGGGGTCATTTTGTTTTATGGTTTTAGTTTCTGTTTCTTGTATTTTCATTTGATGCAATAACTGAATTAAAATCTAATTCTTGTTCTTGAAAGATGTTTTTTAAGCTGGGGATTCATGCGCTTTGCATCTAAAATAATCCATAAAAAAACCGCCAAGAACTATTACATTCTGGCGGTTTCTATAAAATAATAGGGTAGGTGATTATTTCCCTGCTTCGTATCTTTTAGAAACTTCCGCCCAGTTGATTACGTTAAAAAACGCATTTATATAGTCTGGTCTGCGGTTTTGGTAGTTTAGGTAGTAAGCGTGTTCCCAAACGTCCATTCCTAAGATTGGAGTTCCTCCGCAAGAAATACCTGGCATTAAAGGATTGTCTTGGTTAGCGGTTGAACAAATTTCCACTTTTCCACCTGGGTGTACACACAACCAAGCCCATCCTGAACCAAAACGAGTAGCACCTGCTTTAGCAAAAGCTTCTTTAAAGGCTTCAAATGAACCAAAAGCAGCGTTAATCGCATCAGCTAAAGCGCCTGTAGGTTGTCCACCTCCGTTTGGAGACATGATTTCCCAAAATAAGTTGTGGTTGTAAAATCCACCTCCGTTGTTACGAACGGCAGCGTTGTTTAAATCTAAATCCGCTAAAATAGCCTCGATAGATTTTTCTTCTAAAGCAGTACCTGCAATGGCTGCATTTAAGTTGGTAGTATAAGCCGCATGGTGTTTTCCGTGGTGGATTTCCATGGTGCGTGCATCAATGTGTGGTTCTAACGCGTCAAACGCATAAGGTAATTTTGGTAATTCAAAGGCCATATCTATAAAATATAAATTTGTTAGTGATAGTCCAAAATTATACATTTAACTCTGGTAATAAAAATATTAATTGCTTATAGTGTCATAACTATTTTCATCAACTGTAATTTAATGTCCAAAAACTCTTCGGTAGTCATTTATAACGCATCGGCTGGTGCCGGAAAAACCCATACATTGGTTAAAGAATATTTAAAAATTATTCTAACCAGTCCGGGGGAACACGCCCATAAAAATATCTTGGCGATTACTTTTACCAACAAAGCGGCCAACGAAATGAAAAGTCGTATTGTAGAATGTTTGGCGGCATTTGCTACGGGCGAAATTTCGGGACGTGCTTTAAATATTATGAATGATTTGTTGGCTGAAGCTCAACTGGGATTAACACCAGAAAAAATTCAAACCAAATCTAAAAAGATTTTAAAAACCATTATTCATAATTACGGCGCTTTTCATATTTCTACCATTGATAAGTTTACCCACAAATTGTTGCGTTCTTTTTCGTTTGATTTGGATTTGTCGGCTTTGTTTGAAGTAACTACCGATACCCAAAGTTTATTAACCGAAGCAGTGGATTTAGTGATTGCGAAAGCAGGAGAAGACAACCAAGAACTGACGGATTTATTGTTGGAATTTGCTTTGGAAAAAACAGACGACGACAAAAGTTGGGATATTACTTTGGATATTTTTAACATGAGTAAATTATTGGTTTCCGAAAATGATCGCAAGGAAATCAGTTCCTATAAAGAAAAAACCATCACCGATTTTTTACAAATCAAAAAACAGTTAAAAGAACTTTCGGTTACTACAAAAACAGAGATTGTGGATTTGGCACAAAGCAGTTTGCAATTGATTGATGATGCTGGAATTGAAAGAGGTGCCTTTTTTAAGGGTTTAATTCCGAATCATTTTCAAAAATTAACTCAGGGAACTATTCTTAAATATGACAAATTAGATTATTTAGAAGAAGGCAAACGATACGCTAAAAGTAGAACGCAGTTCGAAAAAGCAACGATTGATAGTATTGCCCCAACATTATTGGAAAATCTGATAGCCATTAATCAACAGGCGGAAAGGTATATGCTCTTTCAGGAGTTATTAAAAAACATGGTGCCTTTGTCCTTATTGAATACTGTGGCAGTGGCATTAGAAAAGATTCAGAAGGAAAAAAATGTATTGTCCATTAGCGAGTTTAATGCGATTATTAATAAAGAAATTCAAAATCAGCCCGCACCGTTTATTTATGAAAGATTGGGCGAAAAATACCGCCACTATTTTATAGATGAGTTTCAGGATACGTCCGAAATGCAGTGGCAAAATTTAATTCCATTAATCGATAATGCGTTGGCTGGGCAGGATGAAAACGGAAAAGCGGGAAGTTTAATGATTGTGGGGGATCCTAAACAATCCATTTATCGTTGGCGTGGAGGTAAAGCGGAGCAATTGATTGATTTATCCAACGGACAAACCCCTTTTGCGAATCATCCCATTCACACCGAATTTTTAAAAACCAATTACCGAAGTTATTCCCAAATCATTGAATTTAATAATGATTTTTTTAAGTTCATTTCGGGTATATTCGAAAACCCAGATTATCGTCAATTGTATGCCGAACAAAGTGCTCAAGAAATCACAGCTAAAAAAGGAGGTTATGTAGGATTGGAATTTGTAAAAATTGGAGCCTCTAAAAGTGCTTATTCCGAAGATTCCGAAGCCGAAGAACCCGAAACCCAACAATTGTATTTGGAAGCGGTGCATAGAACCATACAAAAAGTATTAGCACAAGGTTACGATTACGAAGACATCACTATTTTAACCCGAACTAACGTGAGCGGTAGTGTGATTGCCAATTATTTAACCGAAAAGGAAATTCCCATTTTTTCTTCGGAATCTTTGTTGATGCATTTATCGTCAGAAGTACAGGCGTTATTAAATGCGCTTAGGTATTTAAACGATCCTGCCGATGCGATGGCTAAAGCGGAATGGTTGTATTATTTGTCGGTGTTTTACAAAGGGGATAAAGCTACACATGATTTTATTAGTGAAGGAGTAAAAACCACCGAAAAAGAATTCGAAGTTTGGCTCTCTCAGTGGGGAATTCAATTGTCGTTCAGCGAATTAAAAACCCGTTCTATATACGAAGGGTTAGAAATACTGGTGCGCCATACCATTTTGCCACAAAACAATCATGCCTATGTTCAATATTTATTGGACATCGCTTTAGAGTTTGATGTGCGAAAACAAAGTGGATTGGCTGATTTTTTGATTTTTTGGAAAGATAACGAAACCAAATTCAGTATTCCATCGCCCGAAGGAAATCATGCGGTACAAATCATGACCATTCATAAATCTAAAGGATTAGAATTTCCCATAGTAATTATGCCGTTTGTAGATGGTTCGGTCGGGAATAAAGATCAAATTTGGATTACTCCAGAGCAAGAAGTGCTGGGTTTGTCTAGACTATTAGTAACCAAAGCCAAAAGAGTAAACGATTTAGGCGAACAAGCCAGCCAAGAATTATTGGCAAAAAATCAAGAGGATTTGTTAGATGCACTCAATGTGTTGTATGTGGCTTTTACCCGAGCCGAAGAACAATTACACATCATTTCTAACCTAAAAGTGAATAAAGATGAAACTTTTTCGCAAGGCAATGTGGCTTCATTTTTTGGAGCTTATTTAACCCAAGTAGGTTTGTATAGTCCATCGCGTTATCACTACGATTGGGGTAAAGCAGAACGAGTTTCGGAGCGTAAAGCTAAAACCCATCAAGCCCAAATGATGCAACCTGTTCAGAATTGGTTTAAGGCTGAAAATATTAAAATTGCTCAACGCGAAGCTTTGTTGTGGGATACCAAACAATTGCAAGCGATTGAGTACGGAAATTTAATTCATGAAATTATTGCGCAAGTAACTTCGGAGTCCGAAGTGTTGGGCGCGGTACAACAAGCTTTGCAACAAGGTTTAATTGGTCAAACGGAACAAGCCTTAATTCATGAACAATTATTGCATATTATTCAGCATCCGTTATTGCAAGAATATTATAATCCAGCCTACACTGTGTTTAACGAACGTGCTATTTTGGTAAAAAATGGAATTACTATTAAACCCGACAAAGTGGTACTTTTACCCAACAAACAAGCCATGATTTTGGACTATAAAACAGGAAATCCTGAACCTAAACATCAAACTCAAATCAACCAGTATGCGCAAGTGTTGTCGGATATGAATTATTCCGTAGTGCGCAAAACCATTGTATATATTAAAGAAACTATACAGGTCGTGGAGGTGTAAGCTTTATTTTACTACCTTAGCGCGATTTTCGGCTTTTACTTAAACTTACTTTATGAGCATAAAAATTACCGGTTCGGGCAGTTATATTCCGTCCAATAAAATTTTGAATACTAACTTTAGCGAGAACGTTTTTTTAAACGAAGACGGTACTCCATTCAAACACAATAACCAAACGGTTATAGATAAGTTTTACAAAATCACCGGTATTGAAGAAAGACGTTACGCGAACGACAATGAGCAAACGTCTGATATGGCTTTTCAAGCCGCACAAAAAGCAATTGCTGATGCGAATCTAGATGCGGAAACTTTAGATTATATTATTGTAGCCCATAATTTTGGAAATGTAGCTTGTGGTAGCATACAAACGGATTTGATTCCGAGTGTAGCTTCTAAAGTGAAGCATTTGTTGCAAATCAAAAACCCTAAATGTGTGGCGTATGATGTGATTTTTGGATGTCCAGGTTGGATTGAAGGGATGATTCAAGCCCATGCATTCATTAAAGCAGGAATTGCCCAAAAATGTTTGGTGATTGGAGCCGAAACTTTATCCAGGGTAACTGATCCACACGATAGGGATTCTATGATTTATGCCGATGGAGCTGGAGCCACCATTTTAGAAATCACCACAGAAAAAGGCGGCGTTTTAGCCCATGAAAGCGCTTCGTTTACCGTAGAAGAAACCGACTATTTGTTTTTTGGAAAATCATATAATTTAGAAGCTACCGACAACATTAAGTATATTAAAATGTTTGGTAGAAAAATTTATGAATTTGCCTTAACACAAGTGCCTTTGGCAATGAAGTCTTGTTTAGACAAAAGCGGATTTGCTATTCAAGATGTTAAAAAGATTTTGATACATCAGGCCAATGAAAAAATGGACGAAGCCATCGTAGATCGCTTTTATAAATTATACGAGCAAGAAGTACCAGAACACATTATGCCGATGAGTATTCATACTTTAGGAAACAGTAGTGTGGCCACCGTACCTACTTTGTTTGATTTAATTAAACACAACCAAATGGAAGGTCATCAGTTTCAAGCAGGAGATGTGATTGTGTTGGCTTCAGTAGGAGCAGGAATGAACATTAATGCGATTGTGTATCAAGTTTAAGCTGTACGAATTTAAAATGTACGAAAACACCTATCCACACAAACGATTCAACATTACACTCGCTTTTCTAAAAAAGCACATTCGACCAACAGAATCTATTTTGGATTTAGGGGTAGAAAATCCTTTTTCTGAAATCTTACAAAAAGAAGGCTTTCAAGTAAAAAACACCCAAGGGGAAGATTTAGATAATGATTTTTCGTCATTAACTCACACGCATTACGATGTGGTTACCGCTTTTGAGATTTTTGAACACCTATTAAATCCTTACAGCGTTTTACAACACGTAAAAGCTAATAAAATTTTAATTTCAGTACCGTTACGTTTGTGGTTTAGTTCCGCTTATAAAAGCAAAACCGACATTTGGGACAGACATTACCACGAATTTGAAGATTGGCAGTTGGATTGGTTGCTACAAAAAACAGGTTGGAAAATTAAAGATTCCATTAAGTTTACTCATCCCACAAAAAAAATAGGCTTTCGCCCATTTTTAAGATTATTTACGCCAAGGTATTATTTGGTGTATGCTGAAAAGCTGTAAGCATTTGAGTTCAAAAGTCGAAAGTCAAAATGGATTTAGGCAATCAGCTTTGGGAAAAATTCATTTCCAAATTTTCAAATTCCCAAATTTAAATCCGATTAAACGGTTACACGATTAAACAAGAAATTCATCATTCACCATTCACAACTCACCATTCTTAAACCGGCTCCCCATATAAATCAAACTCCGTAGCGTCGGTAATTTTAATCATCGCGAAGTCACCTGTTTTTAAGTAGAATTTAGAAGCGTCAATCAATACTTCGTTATCCACATCGGGGCTGTCAAATTCGGTACGTCCTACAAAATAAGGGCCTTCTTTACGGTCAATAATACATCTAAACGTTTGGTCGATTTTTTCTTGATTTAGTTCAAATGAAATTTGAGATTGAATTTCCATAATTTGATTTGCACGGTCTTGTTTTACCTCTTCAGGTACATCATCATTTAAAGCGTAAGCACCTGTGTTTTCTTCATGCGAATAGGTAAAACAACCCAAACGTTCAAAACGCATTTCGGTAACCCAATCTTTTAAAATCTGAAAATCTTGCTCTGTTTCACCAGGGTAACCTACAATTAAAGTAGTTCTAATCGCCATGTTAGGAACAATCGAACGGAATTCCTTAATCAAATCCGTAGTTTTTTGTTGTGTAGTACCACGTTTCATCGATTTTAAAATCGAATCCGAAATGTGTTGCAACGGAATATCTAAGTAATTACAAATTTTAGGTTCACGCTTCATAATGTCTAACACATCCATCGGAAAACCCGTCGGAAAAGCATAATGCAAACGAATCCACTCAATGCCTTCCACCTTAACTAAGGCTTCTAACAATTCGCCTAAATTTCTCTTTTTATATAAATCTAAACCGTAGTAAGTTAAATCCTGAGCAATTAAAATCAATTCTTTAACTCCTTTAGCGGCTAAACCTTCGGCTTCTTTCACCAATTTTTCAATCGGTTGCGAAACGTGTTTGCCACGCATAATTGGTATGGCACAAAAACTACACGGACGGTCGCAACCTTCGGCAATTTTTAAATACGCGTAATTTTTTGGCGTGGTGGTTAAACGTTCACCCAACAATTCGTGCTTATAATCGGCGCCTAAAGCTTTTAATAACAAAGGCAATTCGGTAGTGCCAAAATACTGATCCACGTTCGGAATTTCTCTTTCCAAATCGGGGCGGTAACGTTCAGACAAACAACCCGTAACAAACACTTTGTCCACCAAGCCGCGTTCCTTTTTATCCACATATTCCAAAATCGTATTGATAGATTCCTCTTTGGCATTATTAATAAAACCACAAGTGTTAATCACAATAATATTACCTTCTTCTTTTTCAGGAGCCTCGTGCGTTACGTCTTTTCCGCTCGCCTTTAATTGCCCCATCAATACCTCGCTGTCGTACACGTTTTTAGAACAACCCAAAGTAACTACGTTAATACTATTCTTTTTAATCGATTTCGTTCTCATATCATTGTAAAAATAAACAGGGCAAAAGTAGGGTTTAAATTGTGAATTATGAATGGAGAATTAAAAATTAGGTTTCATTCACCATTCACCATTTACCATTCATAATTAAATAAGAAGCTATTTCCAGCCATACGCTATATCTTTTGCTTTTCACAAGCGAAAAAAAGCAAAAGGATGCCGCTGCTGTCTGGGCTAAATTGGTTTAATCGTTGAACCGTGTAATCGTTTAATCGACTTGAAAATTTAAATGAAAGATGATTGGTGTTGATAAGTATTTCTTTGCATCTAGGTATGCTTTTGTGGTTTCGTGTATTTTTGAGTTGGTGGTGGCAATTTTAAGAAATACCCATTAAACGATTAAAGAAACAAAAAATATGACAAAACTATTTCAATGGACAGCGCTATTTTTATTACTCATAACAAGTTGTCAGGCACAAGATAAAACGACCAATTTGTTGCGGAATAAAATAGAGCAAATCGTATCAGACAAAAACGCAGTAGTTGGAGTTTCAATAATCGGGAATAATGGAAAAGACACGCTTTCGTTACACGGAGATAGGCGATTTCCAATGCAAAGTGTATTTAAGTTTCATATAGCATTAGCCGTTTTGTCCGAGATTGACAAAGGGAAACTTTCATTAAACCAGAAAATAGTGATAGGTAAATCAGAATTTTTGCCCGAAGATTTTTGGAGTCCACTTAGAGATGAAAATCCAAATGGCGGAACTTTTACAATTGAAAAATTAATACAATATTCTGTTGCTCATAGTGATAATAGTGCTTGCGATATTTTAATTAATTTAATCGGCACACCTAAGACAGTAGAAAACTATATAAGACAGAGTGGTATTCCAGATATACAGATAACTTTTAATGAAAAAGATATGCAGGCTAAGTGGGAGAATATGTTTCAAAATTGGACTACACCAAAGGCTGCAAGTGAGACGCTTTTATATTTTTATGAAAATAAAAACAATTTACTTTCCAAAAGCAGTTATGATTTCTTTTGGAGAACAAATAGGGAAACGACAACAGGTAAAAATCGGATAAAAGGACAATTGCCCGAAGGAACAATTGTTGCTCACAAGACAGGTTCGTCGGGAACAAATAAAGAAACTGGAATTACTGCGGCTGTAAACAATATCGGAATTGTGTTTTTACCAAACGGGGAATATTTTATCATCAGTGTTTTTGTTAGTGAATCAAAAGAGAGTTTTGATACAAACGAAAAAATCATAGCGGACATCGCAAAAGCAACTTATGACTTTTACACTGCAATGAGAAAATAGGAAAACTGCCTTCGATAAGTCGGATTTGTAATCCGACCATACCTCAAAGTTTAAAATTCGATTAAACGATTAAACAAAAAATCATCGATTATTTTCCCAATATCTTTTTACACTTTCACTCATGGGTAACTCAAGGCCAAATTTAGGATCCTGAATAGGTTCAAGGGCTTTGGTTACTAACGGAATATGACCAGACCAAACTACTTGTGGTTGGTCATCGTCACCAGCAGGGCCTTCGTTTCTGACTTTTGCCGATGCGGTTTCTATTTTAAATTTCACTACCATAGTGGCTTTTAGTTCGTTTTGCGTGCCTAAAGCAACCTCTTCCCAACGTCCTTTAAGAACATTGTCGGTGATGGTTTTTAATCCCAATAACCGTTCTTCTTCCGATTCTACCAATTGAGCTTTGCCAAATAATACCGCCGAACGATAATTTACAGAGGTATCAAATAAAGTTCGGGCTAATACAATCCCATCTAAATGGGTTACGCCAATACAAATGGTTTGTCCATTTAAAATTTGATTGAGCATAAAGTTTTTGGCAGAACCATGTAAATACAAATAATCTTCTGTTCTGCCATAGGCAGTGGGTATCATCATGGTTTGTCCTTCGTGCTGAAAAGAAACGTGACATAAAAATCCAGCATCTAATATTTGATATACGGATGTTTCATTGTTGGAGGCTCTATTAGCTCCGCGGGTTACTTTGTTAAATTCCATTTTTATATTTTTTCAATAACAGATTCGTAATGTTCAACCGTAGGAAAAGGGGAGTAGTAGTGGTGTAATAATTTTTTCCATTCTACATATTGTTCAGATGTTCTAAAACCAATGGTGTGGTCTTCTAAATTTTCCCAATTAACCAATAGTAAATATTTGTTTTTTTCTTCTAAACACTTTTTTAAAGAAAGTCCTTTATATCCCTTAATACTGCTAATGTATTTACAGGCGGTTTCAAAATCTTTTTCAAATTCAGTTTCTTTTCCTTCAATTACGTTAAGAATGGCAACTTCTAATATCATGGTTGTTTTATTTAGGAGCAAAACTATTTGGTTTGTGCGGGATTAACGTCACATTTTTTGGTTAAGTTGTTATTTGATTGATGAGGAGTTTGCTGCACAAGGGATAGGAACGGCTACCCCGCATCCGCCAACGGCGGAGTGGAGTAATAGTGTATAGCCCGACCCGCTAGGGATGTGCCCTTATTCATATTTAAAAACTTAAACCCCCATTAAACATAAAAAAAGACCTGTTCACTATCTAGTTGATAACTTTAATTTTCGGCTGGGATTTTTTTGAGTTTTAGGTGTAAAATATTACTAATAACTTTCTTGCTTTTAAAATAAATAATTGTAGTTTTGCATCCCCTTTATTGGGTATGGAATGTTTAATTTAAATTATTTATTGTGAACACATTAAGTTACAAGACAATTTCAGCGAACAAAGCCACTGTACAAAAGGAGTGGGTTGTTGTTGATGCTGAGGGTCATAACTTAGGACGTCTTGCTACAAAAGTTGCAATGCTTTTGAGAGGTAAGTACAAGCCGAGTTATACGCCTCACGTAGATTGCGGTGATAACGTAATTATCGTTAATGCCGAGAAAATCAACCTTACAGGTAACAAATTAAATGACAAGGAGTACATCCGTCATACAGGTTACCCAGGAGGACAAAGAGTTTTAACTGCTAAAGTTTTACAGGCGAAAAATCCTGCAATGCTTATTGAAAAAGCCGTTAAAGGAATGTTGCCTAAAAACAAATTAGGAGCGGAGCTTTTCCGTAATTTAAATGTAACTGTGGGTACTAGTCATAAATTTGACGCTCAACAGCCAAAATCAATTAACCTAAACGATTTAAAATAATGGCAGTAGTTCATAAAATTGGAAGAAGAAAAACAGCTGTTGCTCGTGTTTACGTTTCTGAAGGAAATGGAACCGTAACCGTGAACAAAAAGGATTTAAATACTTATTTCCCTACAGCTACTTTACAGTATAAAGTATTACAACCACTTAACATGACTGAAAATACATCTAATTATGATGTAAAAGTTAATGTTTACGGTGGAGGTATTACTGGTCAAGCAGAAGCTGTTCGTATGGCTATTGCTAGAGCAATGTGCGAAATTGATATTGAAAACCGTGCGATCTTAAAACCAGAAGGTTTATTAACTAGAGATCCAAGAATGGTTGAACGTAAAAAATTCGGTCAGAAGAAAGCTCGTAAGAGATTCCAGTTCTCTAAACGTTAATATATCGACTCTTTGGAGTCATTGGATTAAAAAAATATTTAACAATTTAGTGCTGTTGAACTGTTTAAAGACAGAAATTAGTTTAGCATCTAAATGGATAAGGCCGAAAAAATCGCCACTTATTCATTGCTAGGAAGTCAACGGAACGTAAACTATTACAAAAAATGGCAAAAGTAGAAGTAAAAGAATTATTAGAAGCAGGTGTACATTTCGGTCACATGACCAGAAAATGGAATCCTAACATGGCTCCATATATTTACATGGAGAAAAATGGTATTCATATCATTAACTTATATAAAACTGCTGCAAAAATCGAAGAAGCTGGTGAGGCTTTGAAAAAAATTGCAGCTTCTGGTAGAAAAGTATTATTCGTAGCTACCAAAAAACAAGCTAAAGACATTGTTGCTGAAAAAGCGTCTGCAGCTAACATGCCTTACATCACTGAAAGATGGCCTGGTGGAATGTTAACTAACTTTGTTACTATTCGTAAAGCGGTTAAAAAAATGGCTGCTATTGATAGAATGAAAAAAGATGGTACTTTCCAAACTTTATCTAAAAAAGAGCGTTTACAAGTAGATCGTTTACGTGCTAAATTAGAGAAAAACTTAGGCTCAATTGCAGACATGACTCGCTTACCAGCGGCTTTGTTTGTAGTGGATATTAAAAACGAACATATCGCGATTAAAGAAGCTCAAAAATTAAACATTCCAGTGTTCGCTATGGTAGATACTAACTCTGATCCACGTCAAGTAGATTACGTTATTCCTGCCAACGATGATGCTTCTAAATCAATCGAAAAAGTATTGTCTTTAATCTCTGCTTCTTTAATTGAAGGTTTAGCTGATAGAAAAGCTGAAAAAGCTACTGAAGAGCAAGATGCAGAAGAAGTAGTTTCTGTTGCTGATATTCTTACTGAATCAACTGAGTCAGAAGAATAGTTAACTATAACAAAACAATCGTTAGGCAGAAAAGTATTTACTTTGTCTGTCTAACGATTTTTACTTTTATTATAACTTTTAAAATATATTATTATGTCTATTACTGCTGCAGAAGTAAATAAACTAAGAACCATTACCGGTGCCGGTATGATGGATTGTAAAAAAGCATTGGTTGAAGCTGAAGGAAACTTTGACAAAGCTATTGAGTTGTTAAGAAAAAAAGGTCAGAAAGTAGCGGCTAACCGTGCCGATAGAGAGTCTACAGAAGGTGCTGTAATTGCTGCTGTTAATGTAGACAAAACGGCTGCTGTAGTTATTTCATTAAACTGTGAAACGGACTTTGTGGCTAAAAACGAATCATTTGTGAAGTTAGCTACTGATTTAGCTTCTTTAGCTTTAAAATTTAACACTAAAGAAGATTTATTAGCTGCTGATTTCAATGGAATTTCTGTGGCTGAAAAATTAATCGAGCAAACTGGAGTTATCGGTGAAAAAATCGAAATTGGTGGTTTTGAAAGATTAGAAGGTGCTTTCGTTGGATCTTACATCCACGCAGGTAACAAAATCGCAACGATTGTTTCTTTATCAGCTAATGTAGCTGGTGCTGAAGAAGCTTCAAGAAACGTTGCTATGCAAGCTGCTGCTATGAATCCTATCGCGTTAAACGAAGATGGTGTAGATGCTGAAATTATTGCTAAAGAAATTGAAATTGCTAAAGATGTATTGCGTCAAGAAGGTAAACCAGAAGCTATGTTAGATAATATTGCTAAAGGAAAATTAAACCGTTTCTTTAAAGACAATACTTTAGTAAACCAAGATTATATTAAAGATGGTTCTATGAGTGTGGCTGCTTATGTTAAATCTGTGGATGCAGGTTTAGTAGTAACTGGATTCAGAAGAGTAGCTTTAGGATAATCTATCGCTAAAAATAAAAAAAAGCCCCAAAACTTAGGTTTTGGGGCTTTTTTGTTTATCTATACTTTTTAGTTTCTTCAAAAACATATTCCAAAATGGCTTGGTCTTGTTCGCTAAAATCAATGTGTCGTCGTTGCATGACTGCTTTTGCGGTTTCGAAAGCTTTTTTAGGTAAATAAGTGGTAAAGCCCGAGGCGCCTCCCCAAGAAAAACTAGGGACAAAGTTTCTAGGGAATCCGCTGCCAAAAATATTTGCACAAACCCCAACGACTGTTCCGGTGTTGAACATGGTGTTTATACCGCTTTTGCTATGGTCGCCCATCATCAAACCACAAAATTGCAAACCTGTTTTAGCAAAATTTTCGGTTTCGTAACTCCATAACTTTACAGCTTCGTAATTGTTTTTTAGATTCGAATTGTTGGTGTCAGCTCCTAAATTACACCATTCTCCTAAAACTGAATTTCCTAAAAATCCATCGTGGCCTTTGTTTGAATAACCAAATATAACCGAGTTGCTGATTTCACCACCCGCTCTACATTCAGGGCCAATAGTGGTAGCGCCATAAATTTTAGCAGCCATTTTAACTTGAGCGCCTTCGCATAAAGCAAAAGGGCCACGAATTAAAGAGCCTTCCATGATTTCGGTATTTTTCCCGATATAAATAGGGCCTGTAGAAGCGTTTAAAGTTACAAACTCTAGTTTAGCCCCTTCTTCAATAAAAATATTTTCAGGAGCAATTACATTCACGGATTTAGGAATGGATTGGGAATGTCTGCCTTCGGTAATCAATTCAAAATCCTCTCGAATAGCTAAATCATTTTTCATAAATATATCCCAGGTATGTTCTATACGTAGACAATCTTCTTCAAAAGTAATAATATGATAAGCGTCAAAATCTACATCTTCTTGGGTGTCTTGGGTGTAAAAAGCAATTACTTCATCTTTATAGAAAATGGCCTGATTGCGTTCAAGGCTTTTAATCATGGCGACTAAAATATCGTTGGGTAAAAAAGAAGCATTAATCATCACATTGCTTTCCATTTCTACCATCGGAAATTTATCCATTAAATAATCCTCGGTTAAGGTGGTTGTGGAAAAGCCTAAGTGACGTTCCCATTTTTCGCGAATGGTTAAAATACCTACTCTAATATCAGCCACAGGTCGGGTAAAAGTAAAGGGTAATAAAGCGTTTCTTACCGTTCCGTCAAATAATATATAGTTCATAGTTGTAAAGTTAAGGTTTTCAAAAGTACACATTTTTGAGTATTCCCGCTTAGCAAAAAATAAAGGTTGAGTGATTATAAGTATGTAATTCTTGCTTATAGTTTGTATGTTTAATGCAAGATTATTTTTAGCTTTAAATGTGTTAATAAAAGTTAAATTTATTATGTTTGTTATGATTAGATAAAAATCCAACAACTAAAAACATAATGATATGAATTTGAGTCTATTAAAAGCCTTTGTTTTGGCAATAACTATTGCTTTTTATGGATGTAGTAAAGACGATGCGCCAACTACAACAGAAGAGCCTGTTAAGGTCTTGCCTAAAGTGAGTATCGGTTCTTTATCTTCTATAACAAAAACAGGAGCGATTGCTCAAGGAGCGGTGTTAGAAGAAGGGAATTCAAAAGTCATTAAAAGAGGGTTTGTTACAGATTTAACTGAAAATCCAGTTTTAAAAAAAGGAAAAATATTTGATGTAGGTTTTGGTTTAGGGTCGTTTGAAATATCCTTAAAAGGATTAGAGTCAGGTAAGCAGTATTTTATAAGAACATTTGCTGCTACTGCTACGGATACCGTTTACAGTGAACAAAAACAATTCATTACTTTATCTGCTCCTAAAATCGAGACTATAGCCTTAACTGAAATCACAACGGTTTCTGTAAAAACAGGAGGTAATGTGATTATGGATTTTGGTAAAGAGGTTACAGAAAGAGGGGTGTGTTTTAGTAAAACAGTTGAAAATCCAACGATTGCAGATACTAAATTAGTGCATCCTGAAAATGGTTTAGGAACGTATGAAATACTCATAGATAAATTAACCCAGAATACCGAATATTATGTTAGAGCGTATGCTGTAAATAATCAAGGAGTAGGTTATGGTGAAGCTATCAAGTTTAAAACATTAGAATAATCAACATAAATAATTAGACATGAAATCACTGGGTAAAATAGTTATAGTTAGTGTATTATTTTTAGTATTTAATGTTGCTTGTAACAATGAAGATACTAAATCAGAGGTTATAGAAGAATATTTGGTAGATACCAGTTTAGTGGAAACAAAACCCATTGAAAATGTATCTATTAATACTGCAATAGCGGGAATTACCATAAAAAAAAGTGCTGCGAGTGTTGCTTTAAAAGGAATTTGTTGGAGTACAACTCCAAATCCTAAGGTTGATAAAAATGATAAAATGTATTATTCGGGCGCTTTGGATAATTTTGATTTGTCTTTATTGAATTTAAAAGAAAATACTACTTATTATGCTAGGGCATTTGTGAAAATATCTTCTACTTTTTATTATGGTAATGAGGTTGTTTTTACCACTAAAACTTTTGAAAAAATATTTACCGAAGGTGCAGGTGTAACTGATGTTGATGGAAATGAATATAAAACCGTTAAAATTGCCGAACAAGAATGGATGGCAGAAAATTTAAGAACAACTAAATTTAACGATGGTACAGAAATTACCACAGGTGTTTGGAGACATGATTCGGCTGAGTTAAATAAAATTTACGGAGCTTATTATAGTTGGGAAAATATAAACAGTGCCAAAAAGATATGTCCGACTGGTTGGAGAGTTCCTAAAGCTGCAGATTGTGATACATTGATAAAACGTGTAGATCCTATTTTTTATATGACTAAAAACGTCGCAGCGATTAAATTAAAGTCGGTTGGTTATGCAGAAAATAGTACAGGGCTTTGGAGAAAAACAGATTCAAGTGTTGGAGGAACCAACGAAAGTGGATTTAACGCACTGCCTGCGGCCTCATATAGTTTTGGAATTAATGATTATTTGTTAGGAATAGGGTATGAATTTATTTTTTGGACGGCGGATTCCAATGGGGCAGCAACATCTACAACAGCGGTTTCTTACTATATAGCAAATTATTCAGACCAAGTAACTAAGCAATTTGCTGATAAAAAACTTACGGGTTTGTCTTGCAGATGTATTAAGGAATAATTAAATTTTTAGATTACATTATAAACTAATAAAGCCCGATGAACTCGGGCTTTATTAGTTTATAAACAGTATGTTATTTTTTGTTTAAAGCGGTTGAAAGTTCCATAGAAACTGCGGATCTTTCTACTTTTAATTTACCAGACATCGTTTCAATAATTAAAGTAGTATCGTTGATTTCTGCAATCTTAGCATGTAAACCACTGCGGGTAATGATTCGGTCTCCTACTTTTAAGCTGCTTTCAAATTCTTTTTCTTGTTTTTGTTTTTTTACTTGTGGCCTAATCATAAAAAAGTAGATTACGGCAAACATCAGTACGAACGGTAATAAGGATTGTAATTGTTCCATGTGTATAATTATTTTTTAGGGTTTACTTTAGCTTTAAATTTTAATTCGTGTTGTCCTTCTTTGGTATTTGCAACTACGGTTACCGTTTTGTTTACCTCTCCTGCTTTACCATTAGAATCAAAAATAATTTTGATTTCGCCAGTTCCGTTGGAAGCAATTGGTTCTTTAGTGAATTCTGGTACTGTACAACCACAACTTGGTTTTACATCAATAATTAATAATTCAGTTTCCCCAGTATTAGTAAATGTATAAACGTGCTCGGCTAAATCTCCTTCGTTAATAGTTCCAAAATCATGTTCTTGTGAAGCAAAAGTAATATTGGGAAACTTACCTGTTTTAGCGTCTCTTTCTTCGGCTTGTTTTACTTTGCTTTCGTCAATTTCTGCGGAAGCATTTACTTTTTTATCGCAAGCCGAAAAACTAACGATTAAAGCTCCAAAAGTGGTGTGAATTAATTTTTTGTTCATTTTTATTTGAATTTAGAATGAATTATAAAAGTCCTCGTCCGATTTTTAAATTTTTGTTTTTAACTAAATATTCTTTAGAAAGTTTGTCTAAAATTCCATTGATGAATATGCTGCTTTTAGGGGTAGCGTATTCTTTAGCAATTTCAACGTATTCGTTAATGGTTACTTTTACAGGAATCGAAGGAAAATGCAACAATTCTGCAATCGCCATTTTTAAAATAATCGAATCCAATTCCGCAATACGGTCGGTGTCCCAATTAGGGGTTTTGTCCGAAAATTCATGCGCCAATTTTTCTTCGTTTAAAATTACTTTTCGGAATAATTGTTTGGCAAAATCCTTATCGTCTAAATCTTTATAAATAGCAGGAACTTTAAATTTGAATTTTTGTTCTTTTTTAAATCCAGATAATTGTTTGCTAATTAATGTGTTTACAATCGGAATGTCATCAATCCAAGAAATGTTTAAGTCTTCTAGGTGTTCGTTGAATTTGTCGTTAGGAGCAATAATTTCACAAAATAAATCTACTATAAATTGTTTATCTTCTTCAAAACCTTTAGCAGGGGTATTCATGTATTTTTCGTACAAAAAACTACTTTTTATAGCTTCAATAACAATTTTTAGGTAGCTTTCGTTTAAACTCCAATTAATTTTTCTTTTTGCTAATAAGGAATTTAAATCTTCGTTATCCGATAATTCTTTTAATATAGGATTGTCTACGAATTTTCGATTCGGGTTTTCTTCGGCTTTTGATTTTAGGATTTTTTGGGAAGACTTGGTTAAGAAGTCTTCTTCCAAGTCGCGAATTTCTCCAAACGCGGCAATAATGATCAAGTATAAATCAAGAATATCCTCAATACTTTTAAATAAAAACTTTTCTTGTTGGTTAATGTCTGTAGCTTGCTGTTGGTGCATAGCGTATACAGTTTGCATCACTTTTATTCGGATATGTCTTCTGTTGAGCATCTTGTTTAAAGAACTTTTGTTGTAAATAAATTCGGGGGCAAAAATACACATTAATAACAAAATCAAACGCTAAATTTTATTCAAATTAACATTAGTTAACTACATAATAGGCATAATCGGTTATCTTTGCCTTGATTACAACAGGCTAAAACTTACATGAAATCATTAAAGGCTCTTAATAAGTATTTTATTAAGTATAAATATTTGTTTATACTAGGTATTGTTATTACGATTGCCTCTCAGGTATTTTCTTTATATACCCCCAAATTAGTAGGAGATTCCTTTAGAGCCATTGAAGCTCATGTACAATCAGGAAGTTCAAAATCAGATTTAGTAAAAGACTTATTGCTTAAAAATATTTTATTGATTTTAGGTACCACTTTTATTGCGGGTTTTTTAACTTTTTTGGTTCGACAAACCTTAATCGTAATGTCTCGTTATATAGAATTCGATTTAAAAAATGAAATTTTCAGACACTACCAAGTATTGCCTGTAAGTTTCTATAAAAAAAATCGTACAGGGGACTTGATGAATCGCATCAGCGAAGATGTAAGTAAAGTTCGTATGTATGTGGGGCCTGCTTTAATGCAGTCCATCAATACCATTATTCGTTTTTCGGTGGTTATCATTCAAATGTATTTGATTTCCCCTATGTTAACGTTTTTTACTTTGTTGCCTTTGCCTATTTTGTCTTATGCGATTTATAAATTAAGTAAGGAAATAAATATTCGAAGTAAAATATTTCAGGAATATCTTTCTAAATTATCTAGTGTTTCTCAAGAATTATTTTCGGGTATTCGGGTTATTAAAGCTTACGCCATTGAACAAGATAATTTGCACGCGGTGAATGGATTATCTAACGAAATGAAAGATAAAAACTTAAGTCTTTCTAAAATCAACGCCTTTTTTGCGCCACTGATGATTCTACTTATTGGCTCCAGCAGTTTACTGGTGGTTTATGTAGGAGGAGTGATGTATATTAATGGACAAATAGCATCCATTGGTGTAATTGCAGAGTTTGTTATTTATGTGAATATGTTAACTTGGCCCGTGGCTTCCATAGGTTGGGTAATGTCGTTGATTAAAGAAGCGGAAGCATCACAACAAAGAATAAATGAATTTTTAGAAGTTCAGCCCGACATTGTGAACAACAATCCTGATCGTTCAGACATTCAAGGAACAATTGAGTTTAAAAACGTTTCCTTTACTTATGAAGACACTAATATCACGGCATTAAAAGATATTTCATTTACCATAGAACAAGGTCAAAAAGTAGTTATTTTAGGAAATATTGGCTCTGGAAAATCTACTATTCTAGCTTTAATTACTCGATTGTACGACATTACAGAAGGGCAAATTTTAATTGATGGAACGCCTATTCATTTAGTGAATTTAAAAGATTTAAGAGACAATATTGGTGTAGTGCCACAGGATGCTTTTTTATTTTCGGATTCTATAAAAAACAACATCATGTTTGGGGATCCCAAAGCAACAGACGAAGCGGTCATTGAAGCCGCTCAAAAAGCCAATGTTCACGAAGATATTTTAGGATTTTCCAAACAATACGATACAATTTTAGGGGAAAGAGGAATCACTTTATCTGGAGGGCAAAAACAAAGAGTTTCCATTGCTAGAGTTTTAATTAAAAAGACAGTTAAAGTATTGTTGTTTGACGATAGTTTGTCGGCGGTAGATACCGAAACCGAGAAAAAAATCTTAAAAAATTTATATTCCGACAGTAAAGGAAAAACCACCATTATTGTGAGCCACCGAGTAGCTACGGCAAAAAGTGCCGACAAAATCATTGTATTAAACGAAGGTCGTATTGAACAAGAAGGTACGCACAAACAACTAATTGCCCAAAGTGGATATTACAAAGACTTGTACGAAAAACAACGTAGCGAAAAAGTTGCCGTTTAAATTTGTTTTATAATATTTTTTTTAGATTTTTGATTAAACGAAAAACAAACCATTAAATTACAAAGAGGAAGGTTATGAGCGAACATGAAATGACTGACAAAGAGGAGATTTTCTCAAAAGTTTTAAGAGCAGGAAGACGAACTTATTTTTTTGATGTAAGAGCAACCAAAGCCGATGATTATTATTTAACCATTACCGAAAGTAAAAAATTTACCGAAAACGATGGTTCTTATCACTTTAAAAAACATAAAATTTATTTATACAAAGAAGATTTTACAGATTTTTTAGACATTCTAAAAGAAATGACCGATTATGTAATTGATCAAAAAGGCGATGAGGTAATTTCTGAAAGACATCAAAAAAACTTTAAAAAAGAAGGATCCGAAGATGCTTATTCCAAAGAAGATGATGAAGACGAAAGTTCATCTTCTGGAAAATTTACTAACATTGAATTCGACGATATTTAATCAAACGATTTGATTATTTTTAAAAAAGACTACATCTTGTGGTCTTTTTTTATTTACACCAAAATGGTATGCTGAAATTTTTAGATAAAATTGACTTACAAACTTCAGATGAGGTAAAGAATCGTCCGATGTCTATTTTGTATGTTTCCATCAGAGCTGTTGTATTGTTGTTTCTGTCGGGTGCGGTGATTGGATTTTTTCATCAAACAGATTGGGTAGTTGCTCTTATTTGTCTTATCCGAATCCTGTATTTTGTGTTTTTTAATGCGCCTAAAACCATTGATAATACCACTTTAAAAATAGTTTATTTAGGAATGGCAATTACTACCGTATTGGGTGTTGCGGCAGAATTACTAGGAATTTATTTTGGGTTTTGGGAATACCATGATTTGTCAGGCAACAGAACTTTTCCGTATTGGTTACCACTGATGTGGGGGCTTTCCTTCTTGTTTTTATTCAGAATAGAATCCAGATTAATCAGATTAATTAAGATTACTCATTTTAGTCAAAAGCTACTCATTACTGCTATTGTGGCTTTTACGTTACCTACAATTGGTGAAATCGTTGCCATTCAATTAGGTGTTTGGACTTATTACCATATGGGGCCACAATTACTAGGAGTGCCTTATTTAGCCATGTTTTTATTGATGATTTTGCATACCGGAATTTTCACTTTTTTAACCTACGTATGTCAAAAGAAAAAAATAGAAACCACTATATTTAAATTTTAAGGGAATGAATTGGATTTTGTTAATTATTGCAGGGCTTTTTGAAGTTGGTTTTGCCACTTGTTTAGGTAAAGCAAAAGAAACCACGGGAATTACCTCGGTATATTGGTTAATTGGTTTTCTGTTGAGTCTTACGGTAAGCATGATTTTGTTATACAAAGCAACACAAACTTTACCCATAGGAACCGCCTATTCGGTATGGACAGGAGTAGGAGCGGTAGGAACTGTTTTGGTAGGGGTGTTTTTATTTAAAGAATCCGTAGATTTTTGGAGGATCTTATTTATAACCACTTTAATCGGTTCTATAATTGGTTTAAAGATGGTGTCTACTTAAAATGAAAAATTAATTTTATCTAAACATTTTTTTTTATACTTTTGGCATTCAGAAAATTTTGATAATCCATTGAAAACGAACAACACTTTTTATTATAACAACTTTTATTATCCGTTTAACAGGTAACGGAGGGGTTGTGTATTGTTGTTCAGTTTTTAATTAAATAAAATAATAAGCAATCCCGATGAAAGTCGGGATTTTTTTCTGCCAAAAATTATGGAAAAAGGCATCATAGGAATACAGGGAATTAAAGGGAGTTACCACCATCAGGCGGCGATAGAATATTTTCATCGAGAAGTGGAAATCGATGAATGCATGTCGTTTGATGAATTAGTACATCATTTGTTGGAAGGGAAGTCGCAACAAATCGTTATGGCGCTCGAAAATTCAATCGTAGGTTCCATCATCCCGAATTATGCTTTAATCGATAAATACGAACTTAAAATAGTTGGTGAAATTTATATTAATATTCATCATCATTTGATGTGTTTGGATGGGCAAAATATTGAAGATATTTCAGAAGTTCATTCTCATCCTATGGCGTTGTTGCAATGCAAAGAATTTTTTAGACAATATCCGCACATTCGATTGGTCGAAGATTCGGACACGGCAGAAACTGCTCGCAGAATCAGTCAAGGAAAATTAAAAGGAATCGCTGCCATAGCTAGTAAAGTAGCTGCGGATATGTATGGATTAAAAGTGTTGAGTTCTCAGATTCAAACCGTAGAAACCAACATGACTCGTTTTGTAATTTTAAGAAATGATGATTATCAAGTGCCTAAAGAAGAAGTCAATAAAGCTTCTTTAAAATTTGAATTGAGTCATAAGCGAGGCAGTTTAGCATCAGTGTTAAATGTAATGAGCGATTGTAGAATGAATTTAACCAAAATACAATCGTTACCCAAAGCCGAAACGCCGTGGAAATATTCCTTTTTTGTGGCGATGACTTTTGAAAATTACGAAAATTACGAAAAAGCAAAAACCATTTTAGGAATCATGTGTGAACACTTTAAAGTGTTAGGAGAATATAAAAACGGAAGAGTATGATAGTTACAGCCGATAGATTAAATACCGTTCAAGAATATTACTTTTCTGTAAAATTAAGAGAAGTAAGGGCTTTAGCTGCTCAAGGAAAACCAATTATCAGTTTAGGAATTGGAAGTCCCGATTTGGCACCAGGTGAAAATGTATTAAATGCGTTAACGGATTCATTAACGGATAAGTTGGCACACCAATACCAAAGCTATCAAGGAATTCCAGAATTGCGTAAAGGTTTTTCGGAATTCTATTTGAATCATTATGGAGTTTCATTTGAAGATGCTGAAATTTTGCCTTTAATGGGATCTAAAGAAGGAATCATGCACGTGTCTATGGCTTTTTTAAATCCAGGAGATGAAGCGTTAATTCCTAATCCAGGATACCCAACCTATACTTCGGTAACTAATTTGGTAGGAGCAGTGCCGCTTTTTTATGATTTAAAAGAAGAAAGCCAATGGTTTCCTGATTTAGAATTGTTAGAAAAATCAGATTTATCTAAAGTAAAAATTATGTGGGTAAATTATCCACACATGCCTACCGGAGCCAGTGCAACTTTAGATTTATATGAAAGGTTAGTGAATTTTTGCATCAAACACCAAATTTTGTTGGTTAATGATAATCCATACAGTTTTGTGTTAACCGAAAAACCATTAAGTGTTTTTCAGGTGCCAAAAGCCAAAGAAATTGCGTTGGAATTGAATTCTTTAAGTAAATCATTTAATATGGCCGGATGGCGTGTAGGAATGATTGTAGGAAATTCCACTTTGATTGACGCGGTGTTAAAAGTAAAAAGTAACATGGACAGCGGTATGTTTTACGGCATACAAAAAGGAGCTGTGGAAGCCTTGAAAAACAAAAAAGAGTGGTTTCAAAATTTGAACGAAATCTATCGTAGACGCAGAAATTTAGTTTGGCAATTGGCAGAAAAACTGAATTTAACGTACGATAAAAATGCAGTAGGATTATTCGTTTGGGCAAAGTTGCCTAAAGGAATTGAATCTTCTGAAAAATTCATTGATGAAGTACTGCATCAAAAAGATATTTTTATAGTGCCAGGAACTGTTTTTGGTGCCAATGGCGAAGGTTATGTAAGATTTTCTTTGTGTTTAGAAGAAGAAAAAATACAACAAGCCATCGATAGATTTTAAAACAATAGAGTATGAATGTTTTTGTAATAGGCGTTGGGTTAATAGGCGGTTCTTTAGTTAAGGATATCAAACAACTATATCCTGAATCTACTATTTATGGTGTCGATCATAACAAAAATCATTTAGAACAAGCCCATGCATTAGGTATTGTAGATGAAATTGCTATTTTTGACGACATTTCAAAAGCAGATTGGGTAATATTGTCGGTTCCTGTAAACGCCATGCTTACTTTATTACCACAAGTTTTGGATTTGATTGAAGAGGATACCTTGGTTATGGATGTGGGTTCTACCAAAGCACCTTTGTGTAAGGCAGTGGCGAATCATCCCAATCGAAAAAATTATTTAGCCATGCATCCTATTGCAGGAACGGAGTTTTCAGGACCTTCGGCAGCGATAAATAATTTGTTTGTAGGAAAAACCAACATTCTGTGCGAAACAGAAAAAACAAGTCCCGCTTTATTAGAAAAAGCGTTGCAGGTCTTTGAAAAATTAGGGATGCACATTCGGTACATGAAGCCAGAGTCACACGATAAACATATTGCGTATGTGTCTCATTTGTCGCATATTAGTTCTTTTATGTTGGGGAAAACCGTAATTGAAAAAGAAAAAAATGAACGCGATATTTTTGATATGGCAGGCAGTGGATTTGAAAGTACGGTTCGTTTAGCTAAAAGTTCACCTGCCATGTGGACACCTATTTTTCAACAAAATAAAAAATATGTGTTGGAATCATTAAATGAATACATTCAAAATTTGAATCAGTTCAAACAATTATTAGAACAAGAAAATTATGACGAAGTATTTAAAGAAATGGAATCAACAAACAAAATAAAAACAATCTTAGAAGGAATAAAAACACCTAAAAAATAATTTAAATAAAATGGAGAATAAAAAAGAATTAAGAAGCTGGTTAGATAAAATGAATTTATCTCACCCGTTAGTAATAGCTGGTCCTTGTAGTGCTGAAACCGAAGAACAAGTGTTGAAAATCGCACACGAATTAAAAGATTCAGATGTAAACGTTTTTAGAGCAGGAATTTGGAAACCAAGAACCCGCCCAGGAGGATTTGAAGGTGTAGGAGAAATCGGATTAAAATGGTTAAAAAAAGCTAAAGAAGAAACCGGATTATTAATGGGAACTGAAGTAGCTACTGCGGCACACTGTAAATTAGCTTTAGAATATGATATTGATGTGTTGTGGGTAGGAGCTCGAACAACAGCTAATCCATTTGCTGTTCAAGAAATTGCCGATACTTTAAAAGGAACCGATAAAATCGTTTTAATCAAAAATCCAGTAAATCCAGATATGGCTTTATGGTTAGGTGGTGTAGAACGTTTATACATGGCAGGTATTAAAAACTTAGGTGTAATCCACAGAGGTTTTTCAACTTACCAAAAAACAAAATACAGAAACATTCCTGAATGGCAAATTGCTATTGAATTACAAAATAAATTCCCTGATTTACCATTAATCATTGATCCTTCACACATTACAGGAAATCGTAACATGATTCTTGAAGTAACACAAGAGGCTTTAGATTTAAATTACGATGGTATGATTATCGAAACACATACCGATCCAGATAATGCTTGGAGTGATGCGGCGCAACAAGTAACACCAGACGCTTTAAAACAAATTTTCAAAGATTTGAAAGTAAGAAAAGTAAGTGGTGATACAGCAGATTTCGAACAAAAAATGGGCAAATTAAGAGCTAATATAGATGTGTTAGATGCTAATTTGTTGGATTTGTTAGGAAAAAGAATGCAAGTAGCTGCCGAAATTGGTCAAGTGAAAAAAGAAGCCAATGTAGCCGTATTGCAAAATTCTCGTTGGAACGAAATTCAAGCCAAAATGGTGGGCGAAGGTGCTAAAAAAGGATTAAGCGAAGAATTTGTTTTAAAAATATTTAAAGCCATTCATCAAGAATCGATTAACCACCAAGAAAAAATATTGAATACTTAATCTTTAGGATTCCTTAGATGTTTAAAATCCCTTTAATTTTTTACTTAAAGGGATTTTGATTTTAGTGAATACATTTGTTTTTGAACTAAAGCTATGAATCAATTCAATGAAAAAATATTTATTAAATCTTGTAGTTATTCTAAATAGTTTAATTACTTCAGCACAATCTGATTTTGTAAGTGATTCTTTAAAAAGTGAAGAAATTACAATTACTTTACAAGATAAAAAAACTATAAAGTCAAAATTACACAACAAATTTTTCTTAACAGCCAATTATGGATTTGGTCACAGAACTGCTGATATTGAAAATAGTATCCCTCAATTAGAACGTGATTTTCAACAAAAATTAAAATCAGGAAATTCATTTCAATTTAAAGGCGTTATCAAACACAATGATTTTTTTTATTATGGATTGACTTATAGTAATTTCACAAGTTCAGCATCTTTAAACGATATAATTTATACAGAACCAACAGGTTTAGAAGGAATTGGAAATACAAATCAAACCAATACTATTAATTATTACGGATTAGTTGCTGGATTTTATATTGATTTATTTTCTCGCAGGGACACATATTGTTTTGATTTATCATTAGGATACATCAACTACTCTGAAAAAAGACAGTTTTATAACATGTATGAAGCAACAGCAGGCGATTTAGGTGTTAGCTTTGATCTATCATATTATTTTGGACTTACTAAAAATTTCAAAATTGGCCCTACCTTTTCTTTTAGTGGAGGGGCAATAAAAAAATATGAAATTAACGGCAGTAATGGTTATTATAGTAAGGTGAAGTTTGATGAAAATACTTTTTTAAGTTTGTATAGAATTGATTTAATGATTGGTACTTACTTTCAGTTATAATTAAAATGTTATCAAACTTCAAATTTAAAAACAAATTTTATCTTTGCTCACATGACAGGATTAGTTTATAAATCAACCGGAAGTTGGTATACTGTTAAAACAACAGAAGGGTTGATTTATGAATGTAGGATAAAGGGAAAATTTCGCATGAGCGGAATTAAAAGTACCAATCCGATTGCTGTTGGAGATTATGTAGATTTTGAGTTAGATAATACTTCCGATAAAGTATATGGTATTATACATCATATACACGAACGAAAAAATTACATTGTTCGTAAATCGGTCAATTTGTCTAAGCAAACACATATCATAGCCTCTAATATTGATTTGGTTTTTTTAATGATTACCATTAATAACCCGCCTACCTTACCTGGATTTATAGATAGATTTTTAGTAACTGCCGAAGCCTACGGGATTGAGGCAGTTTTGCTTTTTAATAAGTGCGATACTTTTGACGAAGCTGCGGCTGATGAGCAATTGTACCTGCAATATGTTTATAGTAAAATAGGATATAGATGTTTAAAGGTTTCCGCTATTGACGGAACCAATGTTTCTGTGCTAAAAGAATGGATGCTGGACAAGGTTTGTATGTTTTCTGGACATTCAGGCGTAGGAAAATCTACTTTAGTGAATGCGATAGAGCCTACTTTACACCTTAAAACTGCTGATATTTCCGAAGCCCATCAACAAGGGCAACATACCACAACCTTTGCCGAAATGTATGATTTGCCATTTCATTCAAAAATCATAGATACCCCAGGTATTCGTGGGTTTGGAATATTTGATATCGATAACCAACATTTGAGCGATTATTTCCCTGAATTTTTTAGACTCAAGCAACAATGTAAGTTTAACAATTGCTTGCATAAAGACGAACCCAATTGCGCGGTAAAAGAAGCTTTGGATAAGGATGAAATTGCGTGGTCTAGATACAAAAGTTATATCCAAATTTTAGAAGGAGATGATTCTCAGTATCGAAAAGATACCCATGATTTTGAATAAAAATGAAGGTAGTTATACAAAGAGTTAGTGCTGCTCAAGTAGAAGTGAATCAACAAGTAGTTGGTGAAATCACACAAGGATTATTGATTTTAGTAGGTATAGAAAACGAAGATGTTTTTGAAGATGCCGATTGGTTAGTTAATAAAATAATTCAAATGCGCATTTTTAATGATGAAAATGGGGTGATGAATGTATCTGTAAAAGACATCAACGGAAACATCTTATTAATCAGTCAGTTCACCTTGCATGCCAGCACCAAAAAAGGAAATCGACCATCTTATATAAAAGCCGCTAAACCCGAAATTGCCGTTCCTTTGTATGAATACATGATTCAAAAACTGTCGTTTGACTTAGGGCAACCCATCCAAAAAGGTCAGTTTGGTGCTGATATGAAAGTATCATTATTAAATGATGGTCCTGTGACTATTGTAATGGATAGTAAGAGTAGGGAGTAAATTAAATTTTAAATAATCAAAAAACAATTCATCATTCATAGTTCACCATTCATAAATTCAAAAAAATGAACCTAAAAAACGCACAACTCGAAGTAGATACTTGGATTAAAGAACACGGGGTTCGTTATTTTAATGAGCTCACCAATATGGCGCAATTAACCGAAGAAGTTGGGGAAGTTGCTCGAATCATTGCGCGCCGCTACGGAGAACAATCCGAAAAAGAAAGCGATAAAAATAAAGATTTAGGAGAAGAATTAGCCGATGTGGTTTTTGTAGTTTTGTGCCTTGCCAATCAAACCGGAGTTGATTTACAAGCTGCTTTCGATAAAAAAATGGATGTAAAAACCAAAAGAGACCACGATAGGCATCAGAATAACGAGAAACTTCGTTAGAATGGTGAATGGTAAATGATGAATTGTGAATTCTTTTAAATTTTCATAATGGCAGAGAACATAATTAAAAATAAAACATTTGATTTTTCGATTGAAGTAGTTAATCTCTCGAGATTTTTGGTGGATGAAAAAAGAGAGTTCATATTAAGTAAACAATTTTTGAGAAGCGGAACAGCCATTGGGGCTTTAGTTAGAGAGTCAGAGCATGCGGAAAGTAAAATGGATTTTATTCATAAACTTGCAATCGCACAAAAAGAATCAAATGAAACAGAATATTGGTTGGACTTACTTTATAAAACAGAATACATTCACCAAGAGGAATTTGATTTCATGAAGAAAAAAATCATTGAAATAAATAAAATTCTTTCTTCAATAATTATAACAACCAAACAAAGAGTTTTAAAAGAAAAACAAAAAATTAATTCATAATTCACCAAGATAGACATCAAAATTAATTCATAATTCATAATTCACCATTCAAACAGATGGATATAAAAATTAATTCACCATTCACCATTCATAATTCATCATTCATAAACATTTCAGGTTCAAAAAGCGAAACCAACCGTTTGTTATTATTACAAGCCTTGTTTCCGAATATTCAATTGGAAAATACTTCTAATTCTGATGATTCAGAGGTGATGACTAAGGCCTTGAATAGTAACGATGAGGTATTGGATATACACCATGCGGGTACAGCCATGCGATTTTTAACGGCGTATTTTTCTATACAAGAAGGTAGGGAAGTGGTCTTAACAGGTTCGCAACGTATGCAAGAACGTCCGATAAAAATATTGGTGGATGCTTTACGCCAATTAGGTGCAGAAATTAATTACGAAAAAAACGACGGTTATCCGCCCATACGCATCAAAGGGAAAAAAATCACAAAAAACCAAGTGACTTTACATGCCAATGTAAGTAGTCAATATATATCGGCTTTATTGCTTATTGCTTCAAAATTAGAAAATGGAATAGAACTCACTTTAGAAGGAGAAATCACTTCCATACCCTACATACAAATGACATTGGCTTTACTCAACGAAATCGGAGTAAAAACAATTTTTGATGGAAACTTTATAAAAGTTGAATCTAAAATCTCAAATCTAAAATCTCAAATCTTAGTAGTAGAATCGGACTGGTCATCAGCTTCATACCATTACTCAATAGTTGCGTTGTCTCCATTAGGAACACAAATCACTTTGTCTAGTTATAAAGCCAATAGCTTACAAGGCGATTCAGAATTAGCAAACATTTACAAAAGTTTTGGCGTAGAAACCACTTTTGACAACAATCAAATTCATTTAAAAAAAACACCCAACACCCAACACCCAACACCCATAACCTTCGACCTCACCAAAACCCCCGACATTGCACAAACCATAGCGGTAACTTGTTTTGGCTTGGGAATAGGTTGTCATTTAACAGGATTACATACGTTGAAAATTAAAGAAACCGATAGGCTAGAAGCTTTGCGTGTAGAGTTATCTAAACTAGGTGCAGCTATTTCGGTAACCGACGTGGATTTAACCTTACAGCCTAGAACACAAATTCATTCCAATATTACCATTGCTACTTATAATGACCACCGTATGGCCATGGCATTTGCTCCATTAGCACTTTTGGTTCCTATACAGATTCAAAATGCCGAGGTAGTTTCTAAATCCTATCCACAATTTTGGAGCGATTTAAAGCAATTGGAATTCTCCATTTTAGAACAATAATTTAGTTTTTAAGTATTTGACTTTTAGGTTGTTAACTAAATAAACATCAAAACACTTGACAACCCCTAGTTCATAACAGTATATTTGCCACGAATTAAACAAAACACTTCATGAAATTATCACATTTTAGCTTTGATTTACCTCCAGAATTGTTGGCAGAATTTCCAGCAGAAAACAGAGACGAGTCCAGATTAATGGTTGTTAACCGTAAAACAGGAACTATCGAACATAAATTATTCAAAGATGTAATTGATTATTTTGACGATGGCGATGTGATGATTTTAAATAACACCAAAGTATTTCCAGCTCGTTTATACGGAAACAAAGAAAAAACAGGCGCGCGTATAGAAGTGTTTTTATTAAGAGAATTAAACCAAGAACAACGTTTATGGGATGTATTGGTAGATCCAGCCCGTAAAATTAGAATTGGAAACAAATTATATTTTGGTGATGACGATTCGTTGGTAGCCGAAGTTATTGATAACACCACCTCACGCGGAAGAACTTTACGATTTTTATACGATCGTTCTTACGAAGAATTCAGAGCTAAATTGCAAGAATTAGGAGAAACTCCGATTCCTAAATACATTAACCGCGAGGTAACCGAAGAAGATACTGAACGTTACCAAACCATCTATGCAAAAGAAGAAGGAGCAGTAGCTGCACCAACTGCAGGTTTACACTTTTCTAAACATTTAATGAAGCGTTTAGAAATCAAAGGAGTAAAATTTGCCGAGATTACCCTACACGTTGGTTTAGGAACTTTTAATCCTGTGGAAGTAGAAGATTTGTCTAAACACAAAATGGATTCCGAAGAATTAAAAATTTCTCAGGAAGCTTGTGATACGGTGAATCAAGCCAAAGCCAATAAAAAGAAAGTTTGTTGTGTAGGAACCACCTCTATGCGTGCCATAGAAAGTAGTGTTTCGTCCAACAAACAATTAAATCCGTTTGATGGTTGGACTAATAAATTCATTTTTCCACCACATGATTTTAGCATAGCCGATTGTATGATTACTAATTTTCATACCCCAAAATCAACTTTGTTAATGATGATTTCAGCTTTCTGTGGACACGATTTAATGAAAAAAGCTTACGCAGAAGCGATTAAAGAAAAATACCGATTCTACAGTTATGGCGACGCCATGTTAATCATATAATTAAAGAAAACTCTCAATGAAAATTGGGAGTTTTTTGTTTAAGGGCGTTCCCACCGTGAAAAACGGCGGTCATGCCATTCGTTACAATCTTTTAAGCCAGCCAAAATCAGGGCTGGTTAAAAGGATTTCCACTGCTGTCATTAACGCGGAGAAGATTTAAATTTGAAGTTATGAATTAAAAAAAACGCTTTTTCTTATCTTGGCAATCTTAAAGGTGTCTTAAGTTATGTCATTATTTCAAAATACAGTAGTAGCCAAACAACTACAAAATCAAGATAAAAATAAGCTACGTGTTAAATGGCAAGAATTTGCTGATTATTTTCACAATCCAGAAAGGCAAGAAAACATCAGAAATTCTAAAGAAGAACAGTATCAAGAAGGATTTTTAAGAGAACTTTTCGTAAAAATATTGGGTTACACACTTAATCCTGAACCCAACTTTAATCTAACTACTGAATATAAAAACGTAAAAGACAGCAAGAAAGCTGACGGCGCAATTGTTATTGATAATAAGGTTAAAGCTGTAATCGAACTTAAAGGCACAAACACAACTGATTTAGGTAAAATAGAATCACAGGCTTTTGGTTACAAAAACAATCAATCAGAATGTGCCTATGTAGTTACTTCAAACTTTGAAAAAATCCGTTTTTATATAGATAACGCTATTGAACATGTAGAATTTAATCTGTTCACACTTACACAAGAAGAATTTCAAATCCTGTATTTGTGTTTAGCTTATGAAAACATTGCTAAGGATGTTCCTAAAAAAATAAAGGTTGATTCAGTTAGTCAAGAAGATGTAATCACAAAACAGCTTTATAAAGATTACTCTTTATTTAAAAGGGAACTATTTAAAAACTTAGTAGAGTTAAATCCTGAAATAAATCCATTAGAACTCTTTAAAAAATCTCAAAAATTATTAGATAGATTTCTATTTATATTTTTTGCAGAAGACAGATTATTACTCCCACCTAATTCAGTACGGTTAATATTAAATCAATGGATACAATTACAAGATTTAGACGAACACATTCCGCTTTATGATAGGTTTAAGAAATACTTTGGCTACTTAAATACAGGTTACAAAGGAAAGAACTATGATGTTTTTGCCTATAACGGTGGATTATTTAAACCTGATGAAATTCTTGACCAAGTTCAGATTGACGATACGCTTTTATATACCCACAGTTTAAAACTATCTGAATATGATTTTGTAAGTGAAGTTGATGTAAATATTCTGGGGCATATTTTTGAAAACTCGTTAAATGAGTTAGATGAAATCAAAGCCCAGTTAGAAGGACAAGAAATTGATAAGACTAAAACCAAGAGGAAAAAAGATGGTGTTTTTTACACCCCAAAATACATTACCAAATACATCGTTGAAAATACTGTTGGGAAATTGTGTGAAGAAAAGAAATTAGAATTAGCCATAAATGAAGAAGATTACATAACCGACAAAAAAAGGAATGCTAAAACAAAAAAACCATTAGTTGATAAATTAGATAATTATAGAAAATGGTTGTTGCAATTAACCATCTGTGACCCTGCTTGTGGTTCTGGTGCCTTTCTAAACCAAGCCTTAGATTACCTAATTGAAGAACACCGATATGTAGATGAATTACAAGCCAAGCTGTTTGGTGATGCTTTGGTATTGAGTGATATTGAAAACAGCATTTTAGAAAACAACCTTTTTGGGGTGGACTTGAATGAGGAAAGTGTGGAGATTGCCAAATTATCGTTATGGTTACGAACTGCACAACCCAACCGAAAACTAAACGACCTGAATAGTAATATTAAATGTGGAAACTCATTAATTGATGACCCAGAGGTTGCAGGTGAAAAAGCTTTTAATTGGCAAAAAGCATTTCCGCGGGTGTTTGAAAAAGGTGGTTTTGATGTGATTATTGGAAATCCGCCTTATGTAAAATTAGAAACAATAAAAGAAGCATCTGAGCAATTATCTAAATTAGGTTATAAAACTTTTGAAAAAAGAGGTGACTTATATGTTCTATTTGTTGAAAAAGGATTTGATATCCTAAAAATGGATGGAATTATTTCATTTATTATGCCAAACAAATGGCTTCAAGCTGGTTATGGCAAACCTTTAAGAAGTTTTTTTTTAGAGTATAAGATGAATCAACTTATTGATTTTGGAGATTTGCAAATTTTTGAAGGAGCTACAACCTACCCTTGTATTTTTATTTCAGAGAAAAAAAATCCAGAAAAAAATATTTCAATTGCAGTTTTGAAATCTGAAATGAAAAATGATTTTAATTATAATATCTCTGAGAATAATAATTCCTTTGACACTTCTTCATTTAGTGATGGAACATGGATTATTTCGTCAAATGATGATAGTCAACTACTTGAAAGGCTAAATTTAAAATTTAAAAACCTTGCAGAATTTATAAATGGTGAATCTAATTACGGAATTAAATTTGGATTAACAGAAGCATTTTTAATTGATGATGAAAAGAAAAATGAACTAATAAAAACAAATCCCAATTCAGTTGAACTTATTGGTTTAATTTTAAGAGGTAGAGATTTAGGAAGATACAAAACACCTATTCATGAAGATTTAGATTCAATTATATTAGCATATTTTGGGAGCTATAAGATTTTAGAAACTCGATATCCTGCTTTGTTCAACCACATCAGTCAATTTGAAGAAAAACTAAAGAAAAGAGGACAATGTAATGGCAGCAAAGCAACTGATTCAAAACCATTCAATGGTCAACATCATTGGTTAGAATTAGACAATAATCCATCATTAGAATATTTAGAACTTTACAAAAAGCCAAAAATCATGTATCAAAAATTTCAGGTAAAGCCTTGTTTTATTTTTGATGATGCAAAGCTATATTGTAATGATTCTATGTGGATAATACCTACAGATAATAAAGGTCTTCTAGCAATTTTAAATTCAAAAATGGGTTGGTGGTTAATTTCTAAATATTGTACACAAATTCAAAATGGATATCAGTTAATATGGAAATATTTTAGTCAAATCCCAATAGCAAACACAACTGACAAACTTGCTGAAAAGGCTAATTTAATGATAGAATTAAACAAAGAATTTCAAGAACAATCTTCAAAATTTCAAAGAACTCTTCAAAGGAAATTTGAATTAGAAAGTTTGCCTAAAAAATTAGAATCTTGGTATGAATTATCCTTTGCCGAATTTGTAAAAGAATTAGCTAAACTAAAAGTAAAACTTTCCCTTTCAGAAGAAGCCGAGTGGGAAGATTACTTCCTGCAAGAACAACAAAAAGCACTTGCCCTAAAACAACAAATCAATACAACGGATAAAGAAATAGACCAAATGGTTTATGAGTTGTATAGGCTGACACCAGAGGAAATTAGTATAGTTGAGAATAGTTAGAGATGGAAGAAAATAACTTGCCTAATTATTTTCTAATGCAATATAAGTTTGCAGAAAAGGATAAACTTTGGGGATTGCAAGACTCGAATAAAAATTGGGTAGTGGAACCGCAATTTGAATCTTATGAAAATTTTTGTGATGAGAGTATTTCTTATGTTTATCCTAATAACATGTATATTTTTATACATGAATATAAATATTATTTATTCAATGAAAAATTAGTAAATCTTTATCCTGATGGTGTAATTTCATTTGAGTCTTATGATAGTGAGTGTTTAGTTAGTGAATTTAATTGTTACGAATATCCCGATTGCGCGGATTTGTAATCCGCGTTTTTCATTGCAGGAATAATGATTTGAAACTAGAATTATTGGATTTGTATTAGCGTTTTTGCAGGCACGGATTGCAAATCCGCGCTATCAGGGTCTCAAATACCAGGTCAACATCTTCCATTAATGGAAATTAATTTTAAATACTTTAAATTCTAAAATTATGTTAGAAGAATTAAAAGACAATTACAACTGTTTTCATGACTCGATAATTACTAATATTAATTATGGTTGTATTGAAGATGGATATACTGAAAAAAGAAATCTAACTATAAAGTTAACTTCTATTAATATTTTAACAGATGTTCTTGAAATTATAAAAATTCATTTTTATGACATAGTTTCTTTCAAATTTAAAGAAGAAAATCAATCTGCTTTTGTGGTATTCAAAGCGTTATTAACGAAAGATAATGATTTAATAATTTTCGATTTTTCTCCGGATATTTATGGAGATTCAATTTTAAAAGAAAATCCAAATTCAGAATTTATCATAAAGTGCAGAAAGGTCACTTATGAGGTAATAACATAGGTGTTTGTAAATTTATTCCGTTAGGGTACTCCAAAAAGTTTACGATTTTTGCCCTCCAACAACGATGGAGTTTACAGCTCATACAAAGTTTTAAAACCTTTTCCTGTTCAAAGTTCACAAATTGCGCCTTTCGGCGGTACTCAATATCAAACCCCTTTGCCTTTACATACTTTAATAAGTAAGGGTATAATTATAAAACTATAATATGAAAATTACACAATTAGAAATAGAACTAGAGAATCTTAACATCCCAAAGAGTTTATATAATTTAGAAGGCAGTATAAGTAATGTAGGTACTGTTTTGTATAGAAATTATGATAAATGGGAAGTAATTCATGTAGGTGACAAAGGTGAACAAAAAATTGCGGCAATTTTTAGTACTGAAGATGAAGCTTGTCAATTTATTTTAAATGAATTTATTGAATACAAAAATGTATTTAGTAAAGATTTTAAGCCAAAGAAATCTAAAGTTATTAAAAATTTAGATAGTCCACCTGATGTAATTAATTTGTAAACTAAACCCAATAATGGAATGATGGGAAGAGGCTCAGAATTTATGACTTTGGGAACTGTGAAAGTTCAACTAATTAATTTTCAACCGTTAAGATAAAACCATTGAAAATTTGATTGAGATATATAATTTAAAGAATAATAAAAGAAAAATAGAACTAATTCAGGAAGCATCTTTAGAAAAAAGTTCTAAATATGGACTTAAAATAGAAAATGGGTTAATATTTGGAACTAAAGAATGGTTTGAAGCAATAACCGAAAAAAAGATAAATAGAAACACTATAACAGGTACTATTTCTAAAGTTTTTATGTCTGGACATAATGATTATCCTGAATTTGAGATAAAAAGTGATGATGGAGAAAGATCAATTTGGACACGAGAAGGAGAGGATGACGCATATCAGGTTGGGCGGCGTGTTGAATTATCTTATGTAGAACAAAAGTTCAAACGCCCATTAGGTATTACTGGATTAGTATCAAAATGTGTTCTCCAAATTAAAATAGCAATGTGATAAAAAGTAGAAAAATAACACTTCAAGAAGAAAAGCTGCTTGAACTATTAATACAAAAATCTAACGTTAAAATTTCTGAAAATTGGAAAGAGGATCTGTTGGTGTCTCCAATGAATGATGATAATATGGGAAGTTTAATTTTATACCCAAAAGGTGAAATTATAGAAAATAGAATTTTTGGCGAATAGATTAGCGACTTTCAATTCACAGATGTAGATGATGTGGAAGTAATAATTTCACTCAATATAGACAGCGAAGGTAATTTGTTTGAACTTGATATTTGGAAAACAGATTTTGGAAGCCTCATCAAATTCCCTGACCTTTAATATTTAAACACAAAAAAATCATGAAAAAAATCTGTTCAAATTGTGAGGAAGAAAACAGAATAGACTCAAAATATTGTTCAAAGTGCGGGTATAAATTACCTGTTGTTGAAAAAATTGAAGAAGTTAAAGTAGAGCCTCTGCCAAGGAAAAAAATAGCTGTAAACTATAAAGCTATTATAGGTTTTATTGTGGGATTTATAGTTATGTTTTTTTTAACACAAAGATTGTTTAATCCATCAATAGATAATCAAATGATTGAATTTTCGAATGAAATCAATAGAAATTGTCCTATAAATGTAGATGCGTATACAATATTGAAAAACGCCATTGTTTTACCCAATAAAACGTTTCAATACAATTATATGCTGGTTGGTGTTTCGAAAGAAGAAGTAAATCTTGAAATTTTAAAAGAACTTGTTTTTCCTCCAATCCTACAAAATGCAAAGACTAATCCCGATATGAAAATAATCAGAGATAATCAGGTTACTTTGAAATATTATTATACAGATGAAAACGGAGCGTTTGTAACAGAATATGTTGTAGAACCAGAAATGTACGAATAGGATATATTCATAATTTCCGTTAGGAGAAAAAATAGTTGGTAACTTTGTTATAGGTTGGGTTTTAAAATAAGTTATTTTCCCGTAAGCGATAGCAGTGAAAAGCCCACAGAACTATGGAGTGATAACGGAATAGGGCGAGGACTTGTAACGAATAGCGCGACCACAATCCGCTTTTAGCGGTTGTGGATACGGCATAAACCCGCTAATAATCATAAGTGTTTTTCCACTTGTTTTTTAAGGAATTTCTGATTTCGTTTTCACGAGTATTTTGTCCAGGTTCGTATAGTTTGGTTCCCTCGATTTCTTTGGGTAAAAAGTTTTGCTCTACAAAATTGTTTTGATAGTCGTGGGCGTATTGGTATTCTTTTCCGTAGCCCAATTCTTTCATGAGTTTAGTAGGGGCATTTCTTAGATGAATAGGAACAGATAAGTCTCCTGTTTTTTTTACCAATTCTTGAGCTTGATTAATCGCCACATAAGAAGCATTGCTTTTGGGCGAGGTGGCCAAGTAAATAGCGCATTGACTGAGTACGATTCTGGCTTCTGGGTAACCAATGGTGGTGACTGCCTGAAAAGTGTTGTTGGCCATGATTATAGCCGTGGGGTTGGCATTGCCAATATCTTCCGAGGACAAGATCAGCATGCGACGCGCGATGAATTTTACATCTTCCCCACCTTCAATCATTCTAGCTAACCAATAAACCGCACCGTTGGGGTCGCTTCCTCGGATGGATTTGATAAAAGCGGAAATGATGTCATAGTGTTGTTCGCCAGTTTTGTCGTATAGAACTGTATTTTGTTGAACGGTTTGCAGTACTTTTTCGTTGGTAATGATAATATAGTCTTCGGTAAAGGTGTTTACCACCAATTCAAAGATGTTTAATAATTTTCTGCCGTCTCCACCTGAAATTCTTAGCAGGGCTTCGGTTTCTTGTAATTCAATGGTTTTAGTTTTTAAATATTCATCGGTAGTCAGGGCCCTATTGAGCAAGTCGAGTAAATCTTGTTTGGAAAAAGGATTTAAAACATACACCTGACATCTAGACAATAACGCAGGAATCACCTCAAAGCTGGGGTTTTCAGTAGTGGCTCCAATTAAAGTGATGATGCCTCGTTCCACAGCGGCTAATAAAGAATCTTGTTGCGATTTGCTAAAACGATGAATCTCATCTATGAATAAAATGGGATTTTTGGTGGTAAATAAACCTTTGTTTTTTTGAGCACTATCAATCACGTCGCGAATATCTTTAACCCCACTGTTAATGGCACTTAAAGCATATAAAGGTCGGTCGGATTCTTTAGCGATGATTTCTGCCAAAGTGGTTTTTCCAGTACCTGGTGGCCCCCAAAATATTAATGAGGAAATAATTCCTTTGGAAATTTGTTGGGTTAACGAACCGTTCGGGCCAATTAAATGTTGCTGACTGATGTAGTCTTCAAGTTTTTGTGGTCGAATTCTTTCAGCTAAAGGAATATTCATCATAGTAAGGGTAAGAGTTTCAAAAATACGTGATTTGAATTATTTAAATTGCGCTAACTGACAATTTTTCATTACCGAGCAACATGGGTAGGTTTTTGAAAGCAAGATTTTATTAGTTTTAAATAAATGGTAGATCATCAAGATTTTAAATTTGGATATTCGGTAGTTTGGATGCCTTTGATTTTTGTTTTGCTCCTATGGATTGTTTTTTGGGCAGAAGTAAAATTCGGAGCGCGTTTTTCGGATTGGGGAATTTATCCAAGAACCACACAAGGGTTAAGGGGAATTTTATGCAGTCCGTTTTTACACGGCGACATCAAACATTTATATCATAATTCGTTACCCTTGTTGGTATTGTTGCCCGCCCTAAGATATTTTTACAGAGAAGTTTCTATTTATGTTTTATTAGGAGGAATCCTACTTTCTGGTTTTTTAACTTGGGCGATTGGCAGACCCAGTTATCATATCGGAGCCAGTGGACTGATTTACGTATTGGTGAGTTTTATTTTCTTTAAAGGAATTTACACCCGATATTATCGTTTGGTCGCATTGTCCCTTTTTGTAATTTCTGTTTACGGAGGATTAATTTGGTATGTGTTTCCAGGAATTCAACAGCACATTTCTTGGGAAGCCCATTTGGCAGGTTTTATCACAGGGTTACTGTTTAGTTTGTTGATTAAAACAGAAAAATTCAAAAAGATACCCAAATACGATTGGGAAAAACCAGATTACAATCCCTCTGAAGATACTTTTATGAGGCATTTTGATGAAAATGGAAACTTTATAGAATTACCCCAACAAACCACCACCCAAGATGTAGAGGTTTTTTATGAGTATAAAGAAAAGCAGGAGGATTAGTTGGGCGTTCCCCGTTCGCCAAGGCGAAGCGGGTCATGCCGTCGCCAGTCGTTTTTTTTATTTCACTCCACTGCGTTCCATTTCCTAAAAAAGAACTCCAACAATGGCTCCGTCATTAACGCGGTGGAAATTCATAATTCACTATTAAAAACGTGTTTTCAAATTTCACAGAAATTTCACTTAAAAATAAGTCGTCTTATTAAAAACAATACTTATCTTTGGCGTTAGTAACGCGTAGGATTATGATAATTTCGTTTGGAGATAAAGAAACTGAAAAAATATGGAGCGGGGTGGTTTCAAAAAAGCTTCCAAGAGAAATTCAAGAAACAGCAAGAAGAAAGCTCAGAATGATTAACAATTCAATTGATGTGGTTGATTTGCGAATACCGCCAGCTAATAGACTTGAAAAACTCAAAGGAGACTTACAGGATTTTTACAGTATCAGAATTAATAATCAGTGGAGAATTATATTTATTTGGGAGAATAATAATGCATTTGAGGTAAAAATTGTGGACTATCATTAAAAAAGACAGTGAAATGGAAAAATTAAAAAACATCACCCCCGGAGAAATTTTGTTAGAAGAATTTTTGGTGCCGCTGAATATTACTCAATATCGATTATCCAAAGAATTGGGTATCCCGCAAACCAGAGTTTCAGAAATAGTAAAAGGAAACCGAAGAATTTCGGCAGATACGGCTGTTCGATTGAGTTTGTTCTTTGGAAACTCTGCTAAATTTTGGCTCGGGCTACAGGATGATTATGATATTGAAAATGAGTTTCAAGAAAAGTCAGTTGAATTAAGAAGAATTAACAAACTTAAAAGAGAAACGCCTGCTAATAGAGATTTTGTATAGCGTTTTTTTTGCGTTAGCGGGTGTAGCAATCCGCCATGCGGAGCGGAAAACGCGACCCGATTCGCTTTAGCGAAGAGGGGAACGCCCAGAAAAAAGCCCATTGCTCAAAGCCGACAGCTCAAAGCCGACAGCTCAAAGCTTTCAACTACAACCTACAACCTCTGTCTAACGACTTCATATAAAAAAGCACCACACGCAACCGATACGTTTAACGAAGAAATTTTTCCAAACATAGGCAACTTGGCTTTTTCGTCAATGATTTTTAAAACCGACGGATTAATACCTCGATCTTCTGAACCCATTACAATAGCTAAAGGTGTTTTTAAATCCAAGTCGTAAAGTGTATGTTCTGTTTTTTCGGTAGCGCCTACGGTTTTTATCCCAGAGCCTTGTAAAAAGAATACGGCGTCTTTTATGTGTTCTACCTTACATAAAGGGATATTAAAAACGGCACCTGCCGAAGTTTTAACGGTGTCACCGTTTACAGGAGCAGCGCCTTGTTTAGAAATAATGATTCCGTTTACACCACTACATTCTGCAGTTCTAATAATGGCACCAAAATTTCGAGCATCCGAAATTTGATCTAATATTAAAAATAAAGGATTTGAAGTTTGTTTAAACGCATTTTCAGTCAGTTCTTCAATCGAAATAAAGTTTACAGGTGAAATGGTAGCTACCACCCCTTGATGATTTTTACTGGTAAATCGATTGAGTTTTTCTACAGGAACGTAAGAAAAATTAATGTTTTTCTGTTTTAGGATACGCATCAAATCGCGCATTAAATCACTGCTTTGCGTTTCTCTAAATAAAAATACTTTGTCAATTACCGCTCCAGAATGAATCGCTTCGATAACGGCTCTAATACCAAAAATTAAATTTTCTTTTTCCATGCCCCAAAGATATAAAAAGCCACTACTCTTAATAGAATAAATTAAAAGGAACTTTTAAAACCTACATGGACAATGGAATTACTAATATTAAAAGATTGATTTCCAGCAGTACCGTTGGCGTATATTAATTGCATCAACCCGCTTTTAGATTGCAGTCCAATCCCAAAACCAAAACTTTTAAAAGTATTAATGGCTTCAATGGTTCTGTCGTATGCGTAGCCATAATCGGTCACGGTATGTAAATAACTTTTGTTCGAGAAGAAAAAACGATATTCCGTAAGTAAACTGTGGGCTTGGTTGGCTTGTAGGCTGTTTTCGTTAAATCCACGAATGGAATTAATGCCTCCAAATCGGTACAATTCGTTGGTTAAAAAATCATCACTAAATAAAATAAAATGATTTGTCCGTACATTGATTTGATGCAAAGCATGTAACACAATATTTTTTTCTAAATAAACATCTAATAATTGTTGTGTTGATTTTTGAGTAGTTGAAGTTCTAACCCCGTTTCCGAATTTAATGCGGGTTTGCCAATTTTCAGTCCAATTTTCTTCGAACAAACGTTTGTAATGATAACCGATGCTATAAAAATAACTTTCAAAATCTTGCGTTAAAACCGAAGTGTTTTGAATGGTGCTGGATTGATTTTTTTCATAACCTACAAATAAGTTGCTATTAAAGTTAAAATAATAATCAACCGCGCTGCCTATTTTGGTGTTTTGAAAAGACTTGCCTTCCGAAAAAATATTGAGATTGCCCCGAAAGCCCAAAGGTGTTTTAAACACATAAGGAAAGTTACCCGATAAATTAAAAGTTTTTTGCTCCTCACCATTGTTCTTCCAATACACACTTAATTGTTCGCCTTTATTAAAAGCATTAATCAATAATAAATCTACATATCCATTTAAAATAGTATTGCCTTCTTTATTAGTTGTAGCACCTAATAATCCGTCAAAACGATTGGATTTGGATTTTTCCAGATACAAATACACCTGGGTGGAATCCGTGTTAAAAAGCACCTCTGGATTTTTGGTTTGTCTTACAAAACGCAAAGTGTTTAATTCTTTATTTAATTGGGTTAAGTTTTGTTCCGAAAATGTTAAGTGCTGGTATTTTTTAGAGATTTGTTTTAAGAAATTCTTCGGAAAAGAAGTATATCCTTTAATTACAAATGCATTGATGTTTCTTTTTTCGTTAGGGATAATCATTAGTTCACCCTTGATGAATTCGTCTTTTTTAATCAAATGAGAGGCTTTAACCACAGCAAAAGGATATCCCAATTGATTTAATTTTTCTTTTTTATCCTCTAAATAAGTTGCTAGCGCTTGAAATTTTAAATGAACACTGTCTTGAATGTTCAGTTTTTGTCTGATTTCATCGGTTAATAATGCTGATTTTGAATACAGAATTAATCCTTGGTAAGGTTTTCCTAATAAAAGAGAAACAGAAGTTTGATTAGAAATATTTTTTTTATCTATCCAAAGGGCTTCTATAAAACCCAACAATTGAACTTGATTAAGAACCGAATCCAGTTCTAAGTTTAAGGAATTCGCGTCTGGAAACTGTTTTTGATAATTGATTTTGCTCAGGATGATGCTGTCTTGTTTCGAACTCGTTTGAATCAAAAGCGTGTTTTCTTGAGCATAAATTAAATGCACAACAGAGAAAAATAATAAAACAATACAGGGTAATTTCTTCAATCGATTAAATTTTACGATGGGCTTTTTGATTAGAATTTGTAAAGAAACTAATCCATAATAATTTTTCAAAAATATTTGAAAATTAGTGAATTAGGGTGTTGCATACTAAAAAAATAATTTTACATTTGCAGTCCCCAAAAATGGGGAAGTGTAAAACATAAGAAAATATTTATTAATCATTATGCCAACAATTCAACAATTAGTAAGAAAAGGGAGAGTCCAAATAACTAAGAAGAGTAAATCGGCTGCTTTGAATTCTTGTCCTCAAAGAAGAGGAGTGTGTACACGTGTTTATACCACTACACCAAAAAAACCAAACTCTGCAATGCGTAAAGTAGCAAGGGTAAGGTTAACTAACGGTAAAGAGGTGAATGCGTACATTCCAGGAGAGGGACATAATTTACAAGAGCACTCGATAGTATTAGTTAGAGGCGGAAGAGTTAAAGATTTGCCGGGTGTTAGATACCACATTGTTAGAGGGGCGTTAGATACTGCAGGAGTTGCAGGTCGTACACAACGTCGTTCTAAATATGGTGCTAAACGTCCAAAACCAGGTCAACCTGCTGCACCGGCAAAGAAAAAATAATTTTAACTGTTAAAAAGAAGTCATGAGAAAAAAACAGGCAAAGAAAAGGCCTCTTTTACCAGATCCACGTTTTAATGATCAATTAGTAACTCGTTTTGTTAATAATTTGATGTGGGATGGTAAAAAATCAGTTGCATTCAAAGTTTTTTATGATGCAATCGATATTGTAGAGAGCAAAAAACAAGATCAAGAAAAATCTTCATTAGAGTTGTGGAAAGATGCGTTATCTAACGTAATGCCACACGTAGAAGTAAGAAGTCGTAGAGTGGGTGGAGCTACTTTCCAAATCCCAATGCCAATTCGTCCAGATAGAAAAATTTCTATTGCAATGAAATGGTTAATTCTTTACGCAAGAAAAAGAAACGACAAATCAATGGCGTCTAAGTTAGCTTCTGAAGTTTTAGCTGCGGCTAAAGAAGAAGGTGCTGCTGTTAAAAAGAGAATGGATACTCATAAAATGGCTGAGGCGAACAAAGCGTTCTCTCACTTTAAATTCTAATTCTTTAATAAGATGGCTAGAGATTTAAAATTTACAAGAAATATTGGAATTGCGGCTCATATTGATGCTGGTAAAACAACCACAACAGAGCGTATTCTTTTCTATACAGGTAAATCACATAAAATTGGCGAGGTGCACGATGGTGCAGCTACTATGGACTGGATGGCGCAAGAGCAAGAGAGAGGTATTACAATTACTTCTGCTGCAACAACTTGCGAATGGAATTTTCCAACAAGCCAAGGAAAAGTTTTGCCAGAGTCTAAACCATATCACTTTAATATTATTGATACTCCAGGTCACGTAGATTTTACCGTAGAGGTGAATCGTTCATTACGTGTATTGGATGGATTAGTTTTCTTGTTTAGTGCGGTTGATGGTGTTGAGCCTCAATCTGAAACTAACTGGAGATTAGCAGATCAATATAGAGTTCCTCGTATGGGATTCGTAAATAAAATGGACAGACAAGGGTCTAACTTTTTAGGTGTATGCCAACAAGTTAAAGACATGTTAAAGTCTAATGCGGTTGCTATTACTTTGCCAATTGGTGAAGAAAGTGATTTCAAAGGAGTAGTTGATTTAGTTAAGAATCAAGCTATTATTTGGCATGATGAAACCTTAGGAGCTACTTTTGATATTGTGCCGATTCCTGCCGATATGGTTGATGAGGTTAAAGAATATCGTTCTAAATTAATCGAAGAGATTGCTACATATGACGAGAATCTTTTGGATAAATATATGGAAGATGAAAATTCCATAACAGAAGAGGAAATCAATACCGCGCTTAGAGCAGCTACCATAGATATGGCGATTATTCCGATGATTGCTGGTTCTTCTTTCAAAAATAAAGGAGTTCAATTTATGTTGGATGCGGTATGTAAATATTTACCTTCTCCATTAGATAAAGAAGGTATCGAAGGAATTCATCCTGATGATGCTGATTTATTAGAAGAAGATCAAAAGAAAATTTTACGTCGTCCAGATGTAAAAGAACCTTTTGCAGCTTTAGCTTTCAAAATTGCTACCGATCCTTATGTTGGTCGTTTAGCTTTCTTCCGTGCGTATTCTGGTCGTTTAGATGCAGGTTCGTACATTTTAAATACTCGTTCAGGAAACAAAGAAAGAATTTCTCGT
>DLGW01000008.1:0-53520 GCA_002482885.1 Flavobacteriaceae bacterium UBA7684
GGATTTTCAAATCCTAGATCGATAATCGCACGAAGTAGCGATTCACTCAATCCTAATTGTTCAAATTTATTCATAAAATGTTTTAAAATAGCCGCAAAGGTAGATTAATAAAGTCACAATAACTAATGTGTTGTTTATTAACTATTTAATTAGAAGATTCTATGATTAAAAAAATTAAAGATTGATGATTTTTGATTCAATCAACTATTTATTCTCCTCCTTAACCGCAATTGCAGAAATTTCTACATTCACATCTTTAGGTAAACGAGCTACTTGAACGGTTTCGCGGGCAGGAGCCATTTCATCTTTAAAATATCCGCCGTAAACCGCATTGATTTTACCAAAATCATTCATGTTACTAATAAAAATGGTGCATTTTACCACATTGTCAAAAGTCATCCCAGCAGCTTCTAAAATGGCTTTTAGGTTTTCCATTACACGGGTAGTTTCTATCGTAATATCCTGAGTTTCTATAGCACCCGTTTGCGGATGAATGGCAATTTGTCCCGAAGTATATAAAGTATCGTTGATTAAAACCGCTTGACTATAAGGCCCAATAGGAGCAGGAGCATTCGGAGTAAATAAAATCGTTTTCATAATAAGGTGTGTTTTGATTAACAATGATACTAAAACAAACTAAAATTTCACAATCTTAGTTTTGTATGTTAAGTAAAGGAAACCTATTTTTGAAAAAAATTAATAAATCATGAATCTATTACAAGACGATTGGGCAGAAGAATTAAAGGCAGACCCTAATGCCATTATTTTAGATGTAAGAACCGAAGAAGAATATAACGAAGCGCACATCCCTAATTCTATATTACTAGATTATTATCGAGGACAAGATTTTATAGACGATTTAAATGAGCTAGACCGCGATAAAAGTTACTACGTATATTGCCGAACAGGAAATCGAAGCGGACAAACCTGTGCCATCATGAATCAATTAGGTTTTGAAAATGCTTATAATTTGGTGGGCGGAATCGAACAATGGGAAGGCGAAATTGAATCTTAAAAAATAAAAAACATGATTAAACATCAAATAGTTACCCTAACGGTAAATCCATCCATAGATAAAAGTACTTATTTTACAGGTTTAGAACCCGAGCAAAAAATCCGTTGCGAAAGACCACGCTTTGATGCTGGTGGGGGTGGAATCAACGTTTCAAAAGCCATTAAAAGATTAGGCGGAGATTCTTTATGTGTATTCACCACAGGCGGAGTAACCGGAAATTTTTTAAAAGAATTGGTTAAAAAAGAAGGCTTAGATTTTGAAACCATCGAAACCAAAAGTTGGACACGCGAAAACTTTATTGCCGTAGATATCGAAACCAATGATCAATATCGATTTGGATTTCCAGGCAATGAAATTACGGCAGTAGAAAATAAAACCATCATCAACACCATTAAACACTTAAAAGCTGATTATTTAGTATTAAGCGGCAGTTTAAACGATGGGTTAGACGATGATTACTACGGAAAATTAGTATCGGTAGCCAATAAATCAGGAACTAAAGTAATTGTGGACACCTCGGGCGAACCTTTAAAACACGTATTAGAATCAGGAGCCTATTTAGTAAAACCCAACAGTGTAGAATTGGCTAAAATGGTAGGGGTAGAAAAATTAGCCATAAACGAAGTAGCCGAAGCCGCCCGCGAAATCATCGGGAAAGGCGGTGCGGAAATTTTAGTAGTTTCTTTAGGGCCAGAAGGTGCGGTAATCGTAACCAAAAATGTATTTGAACACGTAAAAGCTCCAAAAGTAGAAAAAAGAACTACCGTTGGTGCTGGCGACAGTATGGTAGGGGCTATGGTTTGGGCATTAGCCTCACACAAAAGCATACCCGAAGTGATTCGTTGGGGAGTAGCTTGTGGTTCTGCTGCCACTATGAACGAAGGCACGCAACTTTTTAATTTAAAAGACGCCGAGGCGATTTTTAAAACCTTATAAAATATTTAGGGCGTTTCGGCTCGCTTACCAGCGAGCCGTCGTTCTGTCGGCAGTCGCTTAAATCAGTTGCCAAAAATCAGGGCAACTGATTTAGAGCTCCAACAATGCCTCCATAACTAACGCGGGTTTAAACGAAATTAAAATGAAACATAGCCTATTACTCTTTTTAATATTCCTACAAACCGCAGTAGCGCAAACTCCAAAATATCCACAAATAGAAGTAGCGCCTTTAGATATTCCATTAGATTTGTCTGCCACTTTTGGGGAACTCCGTAACAATCATTTTCATTCCGGAATAGATTTTAAAACCCAACAAAAAGAAGGTTTAAACGTTTTTGCTACCGAATCTGGATTTGTTTCCAGAATTAAAATATCAGTTTTTGGTTACGGAAAAGCCATTTACATCACCCATCCCAACGGATATACTTCCGTTTACGGGCACATTCAAAAGTTTGCTCCAAAAATAGAGGAGTACATCAAAAAAAAGCAGTACGAAAAAAAATCCTACGAAATAGAATTATTTCCTAAAGCATCAGAACTCCCGATTACAGCGGCAGAACTTATTGCTTTTTCCGGAAATTCAGGCAGTTCAGGCGGGCCACATTTACATTTTGAATACCGAGATACTAAAACAGAATTCACGATTAATCCATTTTATTTTGGATTAGACAAAAAGGTAGCCGATACCAAAGCTCCGATTGTTAACCAATTAGTGGTGTATCCACAAAATAATGAATCCAGCGTAAATCAATCGCAACTACCTGTAGAAGTTTTATTAGCTCCTCAAAAAGATGGTTCTTATATCGCCAATTCGGTAACTGCAAAAAATAGCATTGGTTTTGGTTTCAATGCTTATGATATCGCGAATGCTAGTTTTAATCAAAATGGATTATATCAGGTGCAAAGTTTTTTAAACGGAGAAAAAGTATTTGAATACACTTTTGATCAATTCTCTTTTGATGAAACCAGATACATCAATGCCTTTATCGATTATAAAAGATTCATAGAAAAAGATAATCGCATTCAAAAACTATTTACCGATAACAACATCAAATTAAGTTTAATTAAACATCAAAAAAATAACGGGTTAATAGACGTTCAACCCAATTTAAATTACAATTATCGAATAGAAATCAGTGATTTTCACGGAAATAAAACCACCATTCATGTTCCCATAGCCTACGAAACAGAAGCTTTAAAAATCACCAAACCTACCGAAGCGCCTAAAGGCTATTTGATAAAATCTAAAATAGATAATCATTTAGCGTTCGAAAAAGCAACGGTGTATATGCCAGCGAATGCCTTTTATAATGATTTTTATTTACAGGCCGAAGCGACAGATTCTACTTTTCAGTTGCACAATCCAACCGTGCCCATTCATAAAAATATTACCCTAAGTTTTGATGTTTCTCAATTAAAAGCAGAAAAACTAAAAGGAATATTTATTGCTGAAAAATCAGGTAAAAAACTGAATTACATCGCTTCTACTTTAAAAAAGAAACAATTATCAGCTAAAATCCGAAATTTTGGAACCTTTCAAATCGCTCAAGATACCATCGCACCGCAAGTTCAATTAACCTCTTTAAAAGAAGGAGAGCGTTTGGTAGATAAAAAAACAATCACTGTTCAAATTAAAGATGATTTGTCTGGTATTACTACTTTTAATGGTTATCTAAACGACCAATGGATATTGTTTGAATATGATTTCAAAACCAATACTTTAACCTACGAAGTCAATCCACAAGCCATTTTACCCGATAAGAATTTTTTAAAGCTAGTAGTTATCGATAATTTAGGGAATTCTACTACCTTAGAAACTTATTTTTTAAAATAATTGATTTTGAAGTTTTTCTATACTTTTTGCTTATTATGTATTACCCTTTCGGGGTCTGTATGGGCGCAAACCGCACGCATCAAAGGTGTTATTTTAAATGAAGAAAATCAACCTTTGGAAGGCGTTTCTATTACTGCGGATGCTTTAGGAACCATATCCAACGCTAATGGATTTTTTTTATTAAAAGTTCCTGCCAATCAAAAAATTAAAGTAGTATTTTCTTTTATAGGCTATAAAAATAGTTCGGTGGTTGTTCAGTTAAGTCCGAATGAAGATTACGAATTTAATCCTGTATTAAATACCCGAACTGAACAAATAGGCGAGGTGGTAGTAGTGGCTAATCGTAAAAAAATAGTTGAAGGACTCACCAATGTTACCCCAGCTACTTTGCGATTGATTCCAGGTGCTAATCCAGGGGTAGAAAACATTTTAAAAACTTTGCCCGGAGTTTATTCCAACAGTGATTTAAGTACGCAATATGCAGTGCGCGGAGGGAATTACGAAGAAAACTTAGTGTATGTAAACGAAATTGAAGTATATCGTCCGTTTTTAATTCGTTCGGGTCAGCAAGAAGGATTGAGTTTTACCAATACCGATTTGGTACAAAATATTGATTTTTCAGCGGGCGGATTTCAGGCCAAGTATGGCGATAAATTATCTTCGGTGTTAGATATCGCTTATAAGAATCCTAAAAAATTCGCAGCCTCTGCCGACGTCAGCCGTTTGGGAGTTAACGCGGCTGTGGAGCAAGTTTCTAAAAATCAAAAATGGGCATCAGTTACAGGTGCGCGTTATCGAGATAATAGCTTGCTAGTCAACAGCATGCAAACCCAAGCCAATTACAAACCAGCGTTTACGGATATTCAAACCTTAATCAATTACAAAGCTTCTTTAAAATGGCAATGGAGCTTTTTGGGGAACATTGCTAATAACAAATATGACTTTCAACCACTCAGCAGAGTAACCCGTTTTGGTACATTAGATGAGCAAAAAACTTTGTATATTTTTTACGAAGGGCAAGAACGCGATCGTTTTACCACCTATTTTGGAGCGGTAAAATCCAACTATCAAATTTCCGAAAAGTCAGCTTTAAAATTTATTGGTTCTGCCTACCATACCGCCGAGGTAGAAACTTTTGATATTTGGGCGTCTTACCGATTAGATGAAGAAACCAATGTGATTGGAAATGAAACCATTGGCGATGTTACTTTTGGCAAGGCCATAGGTTCCCAATTAACGCATGCCCGAAATTATTTAGACGCTTTGATTTATAATTTTGAGGTGAAAGGAGTTCATGGATTAAAAAAATCTTCTTTGGATTGGGGTTTAAAATATACCCGTCAGGATATTCGAGACCGCCAAGTGGAATGGGAAGTGATTGACTCGGCAGGATTTGTAATCAATCCAAATTTACCCGTAAATAATCAGCCTTATGAACCTCATCAAGGACAATTAGATGCGCTAACTTATATTAATGCCAAGAATTTTGTCACCGTTAATAGAATTTCAGGATTCACGCAATGGAATAAAAAATGGGAAGCCAATGAAAATCAATTTTGGTTCAATTCTGGGGTTCGTTTTCATCAATGGCAAGTAAATGTAACTGATGGAGAAACAGGTAAAAGTCAAATCGTTTTTAGTCCAAGGGCACAGTTTGCGGTAAAACCGAATTGGAAACGCGAAATGATTTTCAGACTTTCCGGAGGATGGTATCATCAACCGCCATTTTACCGAGAACTTAGGGATTTACAAGGGATAGTTCAACCCAATGTAAAAGCGCAACAGTCTATTCATACCGTATTAAGTGCAGATTACAGTTTTAAAATGTGGGACAGACCTTTTAAAATGGTTTCGGAACTATATTACAAACACATGACCGATGTAAATACGTATTCTATTGATAATGTTAGAATTAGATATCGAGCCAATAACAATGCCACCGCTTATGCCACCGGAATAGATTTTCGTTTAAACGGAGAATTTGTACCCGGAACCGAATCTTGGTTTAGTTTAGGAATTTTACAAACCCAAGAAAATCAAGACGATAAAGGGTATATCGCTCGACCAACTGACCAAAGAGTAAAAGTAGGCGTGTTATTTCAGGATTACGTACCTAATTTTCCGAATTGTAAAGTGTACTTAAATATGGTGTACAGTACGGGTATGCCCGGTGGAGCTCCTTCTGGAGCAGATGTGTATCAATACCAAGGACGTTTGCCTAGTTACCGCAGAGCTGATGTGGGTTTTGCCTATGTCTTAATCGACGGAACTAAACAAGGTTTACAAAAAGGCTTAAAATACAAGTTTAAAGAATTAACCATTGGCGGGGAATTGTATAATATTTTTAATATTCAAAATTCCAATACCAATATTTGGGTACGCGACGTAAGCACACAAAGTCAATACGCTATACCGAATTATATGACTTCTAGGGTGTTGAATTTTAGGGTAACGATGAAGTTGTAAAACAAAAATTAAACTTCTTTTTTAGGCATCCATTTAATTTCTTCAACCTGTAATTCTTGCGCTAGTTTTCGGGAAAGTACAAATAAATAGTCCGACAAACGATTCAAGAATTGAATAATGAGTTCGTCTACGGCCTCCACTTCGTTTAAGTGAGTAACCATTCTTTCGGCACGTCTGCACACACATCGGGAAATATGGCAGCAAGAAACCGTTGGGTGTCCGCCAGGTAAAATAAAATGAGTCATGGCGGGTAAACTTTCGTTCAGTCCATCAATTTTTTTTTCGATTCTTTCGATGTCTTGGATTTGAATCGATTGAATTTTTAGCTTATCTTTTTTATCTGATTCGGTTGCTAATAAAGATCCAATCACAAATAACTGATGCTGAATGTCTAATAAAAAATCCTGATGTTTTTCATTTTCTATGACATCTTTCAATAAGCCCAATTGAGCATTAAGTTCATCCACTGTTCCGTAAGTTTCCACTTTTAAGTGGTGTTTAGGAACTCGAGTGCCTCCAAATAATGAAGTAGTTCCTTTATCGCCTGTTTTGGTATATATTTTCATAGTGGTAAACGAAATAAGTTAAACCCGAATGGTAAAATGTTCTTTGTTTTGTTCTGTTCTAAAAAACACTAGCCCCCAGTAAAAAGTATCAATAGTTACCGTTACTTTGGGGTGATTTATAATCGTTTCCCAAGCTTTTTCCATGTCTTTAGACCAATGTATATCATCAAAAATCCAAACAGACTCATTCGTTGCGGTATCTAATAAAGATTCAAAATAAAGCAGAGTAGCTTCGTAAGAATGGTTGCCGTCGAAGAATATGAAGTCATATTCAGCTCTGGGCTCTGGGCTCTGGGCTTTGGGTATTGGGTTTTGGGTGTTAGGTTTTGGCTCATTGCTCACTGCAGTTAGCTCACTGCCGATTGCCGATTGCCGATTGCTGTATGACTTTTGACTTTCGACTTTTGACTTTCGACTCTCCAAAAAATCTTCAAACCTAGAAATCACCAATTCGACATTTTTAAAAGCAAATTTGTAAAAATTGTTTTGGGCAATTTTAGCGGTTTCGGGGCAACCTTCTACGGTAATGATTTTTGCTTTTGGGTTGCCTAAAGATAGGGCAGCGGTGGCTAATCCTAAACTGGTTCCGATTTCTAAAATGTTTTCGGGTTGAAAATATTTAATCACTTTAAACAAAAGTTCCGCCCGTTTTTGGGTAATCCCCGATGTTTTGGCAATCTGGTAAACAGGTCTGGAATTACTTTTAAATACTTTGGAACCTGCTCCGAAATCGGTAATGGTAATGATTTTTTTGTTTTTTAAAACAGTGTGTCGGTATTGTCTTAAAGTTCGGAATTCGTAGTGCCTTTTGTTTTTATAAAAACATTGGGTTACCAATTTAAAAACGAACGGGGAATGTACCCCGTGTTCGTTTGTAGATTGCCATAAAAATTTAAGATAAGCTAATACCATGCTATTATCTTAATTCTGCTTGTAGTTCTTTTTCAAACTTGTTTTTAAGATTAGTCATGATTTTGTCAATCTGTTCATCGGTTAAGGTTTGATTCACATCTTGTAAAATAAAACTAATCGCATAAGATTTTTTACCTTCGGGTAGTTTTTCGCCTTGGTAAACATCAAATAAATTGATGGTTTTTAATAATTGTTTCTCTGTTTTTTGAGCCAATTCTTTAACAGTTTTAAACTCAATGTTTTCATCCAACAATAAAGATAAATCTCGACGTACTTCTGGGTATTTAGGAATCGCCACGGATTTAATTTTATTATTCAATAATTCCAAGACTAACGACCAATCAAAATCAGCAAATAAAACTTCTTGTTTGATGTCAAAGTGCTTTAAAACATTTTTTTGAAGTGTACCAAAAGAAACCACTACTTGATTGTTTACCACTACATTCAATCCTTCCTGAAAAATATTTTTATCGGTAGGAACTAAATTATTCGAAGCAATACCTAATCTTTCTAAAATAGTTAATACATAACTTTTGAATTGGAAGAAACTAGATTTTTGAGAAGTGGTGGCCCAACTTTCTGGAGTTCTTGTTCCGGTTATTAATAAAGTTAAGTGTTTGTTTTCTTGGTAAGTTCCGTCTATTTTATGGTATGATTTTCCGAATTCAAAGAATTTTAAATCATTTCTTTTGCGGTTGATGTTGTAGCTAACGGCTTCTAATCCGCCAAATAATAAAGATTGTCTTAAAGCCGATAAATCATTACTCAACGGATTCAACAATACTACGTTGTGTTCTTCTTTTAAATAGTCGGCTAATTTAACGTGTTCAGGCGAGGTTAAGGAATTCGCCATCATTTCATTAAAACCTAAAGCGGTTAATTGATCTGCAATGATGTTTTGTACTTTAGTGTCTTCGGTGCGTGGCGCTCTAAACATGGTCGCACTCACTTTTTTAGAAAACTTAACGTTGTTGTAACCGTAAACTCTTAAAATTTCTTCAATCACATCAATATCACGGGTAACATCTACACGGTAGGGCGGAATCAAAATTCCTAAACCTGTATCGTTAATAGAAGTTACTTTAATATCTAAGGAAACTAAAATTCTTTTGATAATGTCTTTTGGAATTTCTTCTCCAACTACCGAAGTTACTTTAGCAAAGTTTAAGAACAAGGATTTAGGTTCGAATTTTTTAGGGCTGAATTCTTCAATTTCCGAAGATATTTCTCCTTTGGCAATTTCTTGAATTAATAACGCCGCTCTTTTTAAGGCATATTCCGTTAAATCAGGATTTACTCCTCTTTCAAATCTGTAAGAAGAATCGGAACTAATCCCATGACGTTTGGCTGTTTTTCTTACCGAAATCGGATTAAAATAAGCACTTTCTAAAATCACGGTTTTGGTGTTTTCGGTTACTCCTGAGTTTAAGCCACCCATTACACCTGCTAAACACAAAGGTTTTTTGTTGTTACAAATCACTAAGTCTTCTTCGTGTAACTCTCTTTCAATACCATCTAGACTTGTGAATTTAGTTCCGGTAGGTAGGGTTCTAACTTCTAGTTTATAATCTTCGAAAGCATTAGCATCAAAAGCGTGTAAAGGTTGTCCAATTTCGTGCATCACGTAGTTAGTGATGTCTACAACATTATTTTTTGGTTTAATACCAATAGCCAATAATCTGTTTTTTAACCAATTGGGTGATTCAGTAATTTTAACATCATTAATGGCTACACAATAGTATTGGGGCACTAATTCGTTATTTTCGATTTTAACTTTAACCTTTAAGGTTTTTTTGTAGGCTCTATAACTACTCACCGATGGCGTAATTAACTCTACTTGTTTATTTTGTTGTAACAATCCCGCTCTTAAATCTCGGGCTACTCCAAAATGACTCATAGCATCAGCACGGTTAGGGGTTAAACCGATTTCGAATACTTCGTCATTTTCAATTTGATAAACTTCAGCAAGGGGAGTGCCAGGGGCTAATTTATCATCCAAAATTAAAAGTCCTCCAGTTTCTTCGCCTAAGCCTAATTCGGTAGGGCCACATAACATTCCAAAACTGTCCTCGCCGCGTATTTTTCCTTTTTTAATTTCAAAACTTTCCCCTTTATCATCATATAAAATAGTGCCTATGGTTGCCACACATACTTTTTGACCTTCAGCAACATTAGGCGCACCGCATACAATTTGTAAGGTTTCAGAACCAATATTAACGGTAGTTATTTTTAAACGGTCTGCATTGGGGTGTTGTATGCAAGTCAATACATGCCCCACAACCACACCTTTTAATCCGCCTTTTACTGATTCGTATTTTTCAATACCTTCAACTTCTAATCCTAAGTCGGTAAGTATAACACCTACTTCTTCTGCAGGAATGTCTAGTTTAAAAAATTGTTTTAACCAGTTGTAGGAAATCTTCATATATAAAAAGTTTAATCTAAGTTTAGTAAAATAAATCTGACGATAAATAACGGTCGCCACGGTCGCAAATAATCACCACAACCACACCTTTATCTAAGGTTTTAATGAGCTCTAAGGCTGCATGTACAGCACCACCACTACTCATGCCTGCAAAAATTCCTTCTTCTTTGGCCAAGCGTTTGGTCATTGTTTTAGCTTCGGCTTCCGAAACTTCTAAAACCGTGTCTACTTTGGTTTTATCAAAAATTTTAGGCAAATATTCTTGTGGCCATTTTCGGATGCCAGGTATTTTAGAACCATCGGTGGGTTGAACCCCCACAATTTGAATGGCTGAATTTTGTTCTTTTAAATAAGTAGAAGTGCCCATAATGGTTCCAGTAGTTCCCATAGAGGAAACAAAATGCGTTACTGTGCTTTCGGTATCTCGGTAAATTTCAGGGCCTGTGGTTTTGTAATGCGCTTTCCAATTGTCGTCATTCCCAAATTGGTTTAACATTACATAACCGCCCTGTGCTACTTTGGCATCGGCATAATCGCGAGAACCTTCTATACTAGCCGCAGCAGGAGTCAAAGTAACCGTAGCGCCAAAAGCCTGCATGGTTAATACTCTTTCTACGGTTGAATTTTCGGGCATTACCAATTCAATCTCTAATCCAAATAAACTCGCCATCATGGCTAAAGCAATACCCGTGTTGCCACTAGTAGCTTCAATGAGTTTATCTCCTGTTTTGATATCTCCACGCTCTAAAGCACTTTTAATCATATAATAAGCCGCACGGTCTTTTACACTTCCGCCCGGATTATTGCCTTCTAACTTAAAATACAATTGAACATTTGGGTTGGTGTTCAATTTTCTGGAAATCACCAAAGGCGTATTTCCTATTTGATCGAATAAGGTTTTATTCATGATTGGGTTTTTATTTTAACTTCGGAAGTATGGGTTACTACCGAATTGGCGGGTACAGAACTGGTAATCCAAACGTTTCCTCCAATAATAGAATTTTCACCAATAACAGTTTCTCCTCCTAAAATAGTGGCATTGGCATATATGGTTACATTACTTTTTACGGTAGGATGTCTTTTGGTATTTTGCATGGATTTTGCCACGTGTAAAGCGCCCAAAGTTACCCCTTGATAAATACGCACGTGGTCTTCAATAATAGCGGTTTCGCCAATTACCGTTCCTGTAGCGTGATCCACAAAAAATGATTCTCCAATTTGCGCCCCAGGGTTAATATCGGTTCCTGATAAACGGTGTGCAAATTCCGACATTAATCTAGGAATAGTGGGCACTTTTCGGTTGTATAAAGGATGGCTTAAGCGATAAATCATAATAGCTAAAAAACCAGGGTAAGCCACAAAAACTTCTTCTACAGTAGTAGAAGCAGGGTCGTTGTCTACAAAAGCCTGAGCGTCTAAATTGATTTTTTTAAGCAATTCGGGTAATTCACGGGTGTAATCTTCCCAAAGATCAGCGCCATTTAATTGGTTGTCCGAAGCCAAAGCCACCATTTCTTTAAATTGTGCCTGTAACAACGGAAAATTAACGGCTAAATCAGTATCTCTGTCGAACAAAGACTGAATAAAAAACTTGGTAAAACCCTCTGTTTTTTCGCGTAAAGAATAACTTAAATTAACCTTTTGCTTGTTTTTATTCAGAATATCCAATAATTCCCGATTCATGATAACGCTTTTAACTCTAAAATTTCAGAGATTAATTAAGGCTGTAAATATCTCGAAATTATACTAAAAATCAAACGGAAGTCACTTTTATTATAGGGCGTTCCCCCAAGCCAAAAAAGGCTAGGGGTCATGCCTTCGGGCGTCGTTCTTTTTTGCTCAAAAAAGGAGCAAAAAAGGAACTCCAACAAAGCCCTTAGTCATTAACGCGAGAACAATAAATACAAAATAAATACCCATTTTGTAATTGGAATGATAAAAAAGGTTAGCTTTGACCATTATTAATTAATTTATTTTATTAGAATGCGCACAGGTACAGTTAAATTTTACAACGAATCTAAAGGTTACGGATTCATTACAGACGAAGAAACAGGAAAAGACATCTTCGTACACGCAACAGGTGTTAGAACAGAAAATCTTCGTGAAGGAGACCGTGTTTCTTACCAAGAAGAAGAAGGAAGAAAAGGTAAAGTAGCTGCACAAGTAGTAGCTATCGACTAAATATATTAAAGTATTTATTCCCTAGAATGGCAAACCGCTCACTGCAAAGTGAGCGGTTTTTTGTTTTTGTTAATGGATAGATTGAAAGTTTTTTTTATATTTTTATAAAACTAACAAAATAAACTACTTATGAAAAAACAACTACTCTTAACTGTTGTATTCGTGTTTTTTTTAACGCCAGTTTTTGCCCAACAAAAACATCAAGTACAAGCACAATTCAGTACGATTTGCGAAACCTTATCAATTTCACAATTACACTTGAATCAAGTACAATTGTACCCTAATCCGGTAAGGGAAACTTTGCATATTTCATCAACCATTCAAGCCCAAAAAATAACAGTATACGATGTAATGGGAAAAGTGGTCAAATCGATTATTCCTGATTTGCAAAATCAAGCGTATGATGTTTCGGATTTACTTTCTGGGATTTATTTTGTAGTAATTGAAACTACCGAGCAATCTAATACCTATAAAATCATTGTTGAATAATTATAAGAACAAGATGAAAAAAATCAACCTTTTAGCCTTAGTCTTATTGTTTTTTACTTTTTCAACAATAAGCGCACAAACTACCATTCAGGCAGTTTATAAAGATACGATAGCTTTAAATGCTAATTATACTGGGCAAATACAATGGCAAATTTCTACCAATAATCAAGATTGGAATCCGATAGTTGGAGCTGTTCAAAGTCCATACGAACACGTAGTTCAGGTGATTCCGAGTTATTATCGAGCACAAATTACCTCTGATGGTTGCGAGCCCTATTATTCCGAAGTGATTACTGTAACTCAAGATATGCCTACCTATTACTGGTCAGACAACGACGCTTGGCAAAGTGGAATGAAACCCCAACAAGGTGAAATGGCAATCATCCCATCGGGTAGAAGAATCATTTTAAATGAAAATCCTCCTGCACTTTCCGGAATAACGGTTAATGGAATTTTAGCATTTTCAGAACAAGATTTAAATCTTACCACCGATTACATCATGGTACATGGAACCTTGCAAATAGGTTCTCCTGAAAATTTATTCCAACACAAAACGGTCATTACTTTAACTGGAAATTCCGCTCAAAATATTATGAATATGGGAACCCGAGGCATTATGGTTATGGGTGGAAACTTAGCATTACACGGAGCCAGTCCATCAGTAGTTAAAACCAAAATCAATGCGCATGCTCCACAAGGCAGTACTCAGGTTCAGTTGATGGAAAATGTAGATTGGAAAATAGGAGACGAAATTATTATTTCGCCTACGGATTATTATTTATCAGCAAACGGAAATTCCATCACCCAAAAACTGACTTTAAATGCGGTTAATAACAATCAACTGAATTTTAATGAATCTTTAAATGCTTTTCGCTGGGGATTATTACAATATCCTACTGCAACAGGCATGAGTTTATCTTTGAACAATATCGTTACGCCACCTTCGGCTAATGAAGGACAAAGAATTACGCCTTTGGTTTTGGATGAAAGAGCAAGTGTTGGGCATCTTACACGAAATATCGTGATTCAATCCCCCGAAGATAATGCTTGGGCATCACAAGGATTTGGAGTACACATTATGATTATGGGGCAGGACGCAACTGCCCATATAGACGGAGTTGAAATTAAAAGAGGCGGACAACGTGGGCGTTTGGGCAGATATCCCATTCATTGGCACATGTTAAGTTATAGCGGTACCCAAACTTTAGCGGATGCTACTGGGCAATATTTTAAAAATTCAGTAATTAACAGAGCTAGTAATCGAGGAATTGTAATTCACGGAACCAATGGATTATTGGTACAAAACAACGTGGTATTTGATGTGGAAGGACACGGAATCTTTACAGAAGATGCTGTAGAACGCCGTAATGTAATTGATAATAATTTAGTTTTAAAAGTAAGAAATCCTCAGTTGCCCAATCATTTAGCATTAAAACAGCACGAAATGGGCGAACGCGGTTCCTCAGGGTTTTGGATTAGTAATCCCGACAATACCATTACTAATAATATTGTTGCCGATTGCGGAACCAACGGATTTTGGTTGGCTTTTCCTGCTAATCCGTGGGGGGAAAGTGCTAGTGTATTAGATTCAGATGGGTTGTTGATGAATCCGAGTAGAATACAATTTGGGATTTTTGACAACAATACCGCACACTCCAACGGTAGGGTAGGAATCATGTTAGATGAAGTTGAAATTGATAACGAAGGCAATACTTTTCCTAGACAATACGCCTCTACCACTAACGGCAGAAATCCTATTTGGCCAGAAACTACTTTAAGAAGTTTTAATTTATCCAATTATAAAGTTTGGAAAAACTTATCTAACGGAATTTGGGACAGGGCACGCCGACCACAAAATTATGGAGTAGTTTCTGCCGATAATTGTGGACGTTTTTTTGCAGGTTCTGGAGATGATGGTTTAATTGAAAAAAGTTTAGTGATCGGTACCAGTTTAAATCATTTAATGAATGGTACCGACCGACCAGAACAAGCCGATTTTGCAGGCGGACATTCCAGTTCAAATCCTGTAGCTTTTGCCACTTATCACAGTACTTTTGATATTAAAAACAACATAGTAGTTAACTTTAGTCCTGCACAAGACAAACGCAGTGGCGTGTTTTCTACCGAAGATTATTACATACGTCCGGTAGAAAAAGGACAAATCAGAAACACCAATAACCTAATTATTAATTCTCATTCAGGGGTAAAACTTAGAGCGCCGTTTAACTATTTTACTTTAGCCAGCGCCATGTTAGATCCTGCAGGAATTTGGGGGCTAGCCAATAATTATGTAGTGTATAATGATACTTTTTTAACCTACGGAAAAACCATAACCACGATCGCTCCATCTACCGAAGTATCGGGCGGCGTAAGTGTTTCAGGGCCTTTTTATGGATTTGAAGGATTTGTATTGCATGGCGTAGGAGACACCGCGCCGCAAAATCAACCTTGGATGGATTTAATGGGAATTCATGTAAGAAGATTCGATAATCAAATGAACGAAGTCGCCACTTGGACAGTACAACCTGCACCTGCGCCAGATGCATTATTGCAACACATGAGGGATTTTGCCACTTCGCCAGATAGCGCCTACGAATTAACTTTTCCGCAGGAAGCTATTCATCCCACCAACTTTCAAATGAATGTAGAAAATATGCTGACCACTAACGATACTCAAGTGATGAGCATACAATATGACGGAACTTTAAATCCGATTGTGTTGTTACAATCACCTGGAGGATATCGTTTGTATAACGCGGTAAATTCCGTAGAAGAAGTTATCAATTCCACAGGTGAAACTTTTTGGCAAGATAAAACCAATAATAGGGTTTGGGTTAAAATACAAGGAGGAAGCTGGCGTTTTTGGACAGCCAATCCCGAAGAAGCGGTACCTACCTCTGATGATTTGTTATACCATACTTCGGCATTAAGAATTTTTCAGCCGTAAACTGTAAACTATTCTACCTACATTTGCCGAAATTTTTTCATTTTGAATTTAAAGCTTTACACTAAAGAATTCGGGTATAATTTACGATTGGCTTATCCTATTATATTAAGTATGATAGGTCATTCGTTAGTTGGTTTTGTAGATAATGTAATGGTTGGGCAAATTGGCCCTGTGGAATTGGCGGCAGTATCTTTAGGAAACAGTTTTATGTTTGTAGCCATGTCTATAGGTATTGGTTTTTCTACTGCAATTACACCTATGATTGCCGAAAATTATGGTAAAGACCGCATAGAAGAAAATAAAAATGTGTTCTACAGCGGTTTGTTTTTGTGTACGCTGTTGGGTGTCATATTGTTTGTGATTTTATACTTTTCTAAACCGTTAATTGCCTTAATGGGGCAGCCTCCAGAGGTGGTTGCTTTGGCAGGGCCTTATATGGATATTGTGGCGTTGTCATTGATTCCATTAATCATGTTTCAAGCCTATAAACAGTTTGCCGATGGAGAGTCGGAAACCAAGTATTCCATGTACACCACGGTAGTTGCCAATATTGTGAATGTAGTATTTAATTATATTTTTATTTTTGGATTTTGGATTTTTCCTGCTTTGGGCGTGATAGGCGCCGCAATTGGTACCATTGCTTCTAGAATAGTGATGCTTATCATGATTCATTATATGTTAAAACATCATGATAAGTTTAAAGTATATTTTGAACACTTTAGTTTTAACTATGTAAAAGCTGTAGTTATCAAAAAGATTATGAGTATTGGTACACCTTCTTCTATGCAAATGTTGTTTGAGGTGGCTTTATTCACAGGAGCGATTTGGCTTTCGGGTAGTTTAGGAACTTTTGAACAAGCCGCAAATCAAATCGCGTTAAGTATTTCCGCCATGACTTATATGGTAGGTATGGGATTAAGTGTGGCCGCTATGATTAGGGTAGGCAATTGCAAAGGCATGGATGATTATAAAGAAATGAGAATTGTAGCCCGTTCTATATTTTTATTAGCAGCTATGTTTGCTACCTTTTTTGCTTTAGTATTCATTGTTTTTCATCAATTTTTACCTAAAATTTATTTTGATTTAGACAATACCGCCCAACTAGAGGCCAATTCAGAAGTCATTTTAATTGCCTCGAAATTATTATTGATTGCGGCGGTTTTTCAACTTTCAGATAGTTTACAAATAGTCGTATTAGGCGCTTTGCGGGGTTTGCAAGATGTAAAAATTCCTATGGTGTTAACGTTTGTGGCTTATTGGATGATTGGTTTTCCAACCTCGGTTTATTTAGGTTTGTTTACCGATTTAAAAGCCATAGGTATTTGGATTGGATTATTGACCGGACTAACATTCGCTTCCATATTTTTGTATCTTCGTTTTGATATCCTAACTAAAAAAAGGATGAAAAGACAATAAAAAAATGAAACTTACCATACTAGGTTGTTATGCAGCAACACCCCGAACCATCACCAATCCTACGGCACAAGTTTTAGAGATTAGGAATCGTATGTTTTTAATTGATTGTGGCGAAGGAACTCAGGTACAGCTTAGGAAAAATAAAATTAAGTTTTCTAAAATCAATCACATATTTATTTCGCATTTACATGGCGATCACTTGTACGGATTGGTAGGTTTAATTTCAACTTTCAGACTTTTTAACCGTCAGAATGATTTACATGTGTACGGCCCAAAAGGAATTAAAGAATTGATTACTATTCAGTTAAAACTTTCCGATTCTTGGACGCACTACAATTTGTATTTTCATGAACTGACTTCAAAAGAAAGTGAATTGATTTATGAAGACGAAAAAGTATTGGTTAAAACGATTCCATTAAATCACCGAATTTATACCAACGGTTTTTTGTTTCAAGAAAAAATAGGGGATAGAAAATTAAACTTAGAAGCGATTGAGAAATATCCGATAGATACCTGTTATTATCAAAATATTAAAAATGGAAAAGATGTGGTTTTGGATGATGGAACGGAAATTCCTAACGAAGAATTGACTTTTGATCCGATTTTACCCAAAAATTATGCTTTTTGTTCTGATACCGTTTACGATGAAAGTATTATTCCCAACATAAAAAATGTAGATGTTTTGTACCACGAATCTACTTTTTTAGAGTCTGAATCTGACTTGGCTAAAAAAACATTACACAGTACTGCCCAACAAGCAGCCACGATTGCCGGTAAAGCAAATGTTAAACAATTGTTATTAGGACATTATTCTACCAGATATGAGCATATTGACTTGTTTAAAAAAGAGGCAAGCCTTATATTTGAAAACGTATTATTAGCCGACGACGGACTCAGTTTTGAATTTTAACTAAAACCTTATGAAAGATTTCAGCGATTACAGAAAGTCTTATGAAAAAAGTGAGTTGCTGGAAAATTCTATACCCGAAGACCCGATTAATTTATTCAACCGTTGGTTTCACGAAGTAGAAGATAATGGAGGCATCGAAGAAGTGAACGCCATGACCGTTTCTACTATTGGATTAGATGGTTATCCAAAATCCAGAGTGGTGTTGCTTAAAAAATTCACTTTCGAAGGATTTATATTTTATACCAATTACGAATCCGAAAAAGGAAAGGCCTTGTCTCAAAATCCTAATGTTTGTTTGTCCTTTTTTTGGCCTACGCTAGAACGTCAGGTAATTGTAAAAGGAAAAGCCGAAAAAGTGTCTGAAAATTTATCCGACGGTTATTTTGAATCCAGACCCACAGGTAGTAAATTAGGAGCGGTGGTTTCGCCACAAAGCCAAGTCATACCCTCTAGAACATATTTAGAAGAAGAGTTAAAAACGCTAGAAAATCAATATTCACAAAAAGAAATTAAAAGACCAGCCCATTGGGGTGGATATATTGTTAAACCCATTTCTGTTGAATTTTGGCAAGGAAGACCGAATCGTTTACACGATAGAATTCGTTATACTTTACAAGCCGATTTTGAATGGAAAATTGAGCGATTGGCTCCATAAAAACAAAACTTATGAAAAAGATATGGATCATAAGACACGCTAAGTCTTTAAAAACTGCCTTTGTAAGTGATATAGAAAGACCTTTGATTGAAAGAGGAGTTTCAGATGCCAATTTGGTGTCTAATCACATCAAAAATAATTTGGATGCTCATTTTACTATTATTAGTAGCTCGGCAAAAAGAGCTTCGGATACCGCAGTTATTTTTGCCAATAATTTAGGATACACTCCCGAAGACATCATTTACATGGATGAATTGTACACGTTCGACGATAGAAAACTAGAACAAGTCATCCGTAATTTAGACGATACCCTAAATCATGTTTTGGTCATAGGTCACAATCCTGCCTTAACTGATTTTGTAAATAATATTTCTAATGGTTTTTTTGATAATATTCCCACTTCGGGCATGGTAGAAATTGTTTTTGAACAAACCGAGTGGTTAAAAATCGCATCAGGTAAGGTTAATTATAACATCTTTCCTAAAAAAATAAAATAAGACGAACGCCGAAAAATATGATTTATGAAGTCTGAAAAAGCAGTAAATAATTATCGTTATATCAATAGAGAAAAAAGTTGGTTGGCATTTAATGCTAGAGTACTTCAAGAAGCCGCCGATAAAACTGTTCCGTTGTTGGATAGAATGCGTTTTTTGGGTATTTTCTCGAATAACTTAGATGAATTTTTTAGTGTTCGTTATGCCATTGTACGAAGAATGGGGCGTTCCGCAACTGAAACTTTTACTCCTGATGGCATGTCGGTAAAACCTTTGTTAAAAGAAATTACCCGAACCGTAATTAAACAACAGGCTCAAAGTTTAAAAATTCTATCTATCATTGAAAAAGAGCTAGAAAAAAAGAACATCTTTATTATTAATGAAACAGAAATTCCAAGTGAACACGAATGTTTTATTAAAGATTTTTTTATTCAAAAAGTAAGTCCTGCTTTAGTAACCATCATTTTAAATGATTTAGCTCAATTTCCAGTATTAAGAGATAATATGGGATATTTAGCGGTTAGGATTCAAATGAAAGGTTCCGAGAAAATAACCTACGCCATTATTGAAATTCCTAATTCTATAAATCGTTTTGTAGTTTTTCCAAAGCAAGATGACAAGCAATATGTGATTTTGCTAGATGATGTGATTCGATACAATCTGGAAAATATCTTTAATATTTTTGATTACGAAAGTATTTCGGCTCACATGATTAAAATCTCCCGTGATGCCGAATTGGATTTTGAAACCGATTTGCATCGAAGTTTCTTAGATCAAATCTCACACAGTGTTCAAGATCGTAGAATAGGAGAAGTTGTGCGTTTTGTGTACGATAAAACCATAGGAAGTGACACCTTGCAATTCTTTTTAACCAAAATGGGGGTTGATTCTGCCGACAGTATTATTCCCGGAGGTAGGTATCATAAAAGACGCGATTACATGAGTTTCCCTAACTTAGGCAGAACAGATTTAATGTATCATCATAGGCCACCAGTATTAATCAAGGGGTTAGGTTTGGATGGTAGTATTTTAGATAAAATAAGCGCCCGAGATTATTTATTACATACACCTTATCAAACGTTTTCATACATTATTAAATTCTTAAGAGAAGCGGCCTTAGATCCTAATGTAACCACCATTAAAATCACATTATACCGATTAGCAAAGGAATCTCAGATTGTAAGTTCTTTAATCAATGCTGCCAAAAATGGTAAAAAAGTAGTGGTTCAAATAGAATTACAAGCCCGATTCGATGAAGCCAATAATATTAAACATGCCGAGTTGATGCAACAAGAAGGTATTAAACTAATATTTGGAGTGAAAGGACTTAAAGTACACAGTAAGATTTGTTTAGTGGAAAGAAACGAAGGGAAATCTAATAAAAAATACGGATTTATATCTTCTGGAAACTTTAACGAATCAACGGGTAAAATATACACCGACGTTACTTTGTTTACTAGTCATCAAAAGATTTTAAAAGACGTTGATAAAGTATTTGATTTTTTAGATGTAAACTATAAAGTAAGTAAATACAAACATTTAATTGTTTCTCCGCAGAATACCCGAAACAAGTTTGTCAAATTGATAGAGCGAGAAATTAAAAATGCTAATCTAGAAAGACCAGCCTACATTAAGCTTAAAATGAATAGTTTGACCGACTATCGTATGATCGATAAATTATACGAAGCCAATAATGCAGGTGTTAAAATTGAATTAATTGTACGTGGCGTTTGTTGTTTGGTGCCTGGAGTTCCTGGTATGAGTGAAAATATACAAGCCATAAGTATTGTAGATAATTTTTTAGAACATTCCAGAACCTATATTTTTTGCAATAACGACAATCCAGAAGTGTATATTTCCTCGGCAGATTTTATGACCCGAAATTTAGATGCTAGAGTAGAGGTGACTTGCCCGATTTACGATAAAAAAGTAAAACAAGAATTGATAGATTCTTTTGAAATCGGATGGAAAGGAAACGTAAAAGCTAGAATTCATTCCGATAAATTCGATAATTTATACCGAAACAAAAGTAAGTTAGATGTGTTCAGGGCACAATTTGAAACTTACAATTATTTTAAAAACAAACTAGAAGAATAAAAATCAGTAAATGATTAACATAAAAAAATATGCTGCTGTAGACGTAGGTTCCAATGCCATTCGTTTATTGGTAATGAATATAGTAGAGCAAGAAGGTAAGGAAACTCTTTTTACAAAATCTTCGTTGGTTCGTGTGCCCATACGTTTGGGTCAAGATGTGTTTACGGTGGGCGAAATTTCCGAAGAAAATATCGAGCGAATGATTGATGCTATGAAAGCTTACAAGCTTTTAATGAAGATTCATAAAGTAGAAAAGTACCAAATTTTCGCCACCTCTGCCATGCGCGAAGCTTATAATGCTGCTGATGTGGTGGAAACCATTGAACAAGAAACAGGATTAAAAATCAATGTAATTGGAGGTAAAAAAGAGGCGGCTATTATCGCTTCAACCGATTTAAAAGAATACATAGAAACCGATAAAACCTATTTGTTTGTAGATGTAGGCGGTGGAAGTACAGAATTTACTCTTTTTAATAAAGGAGAAATTGTAGGTCAAAAATCTTTTAAAATCGGAACCGTACGTTTGTTAAATAACTTGGTGAATGATTTGGTTTGGACAGAGGTTGAAAAGTGGGTTTCTACTCAAACAGAAGGATTAAAAGATGTAGCATTAATTGGATCAGGAGGAAACATCAATAAGTTGTTTAAAATGTCAGGGCAATCCATGGGAACACCATTAACCTTTGATTATATTAAAGAACAATACGAAACTTTAGGAGAATTAAGTTTTGATGACAAAGTATCTTTGTTACAATTAAATTCCGATAGAGCCGATGTAATTGTTCATGCAACAAGGATTTATTATTCCGCCATGCAATGGGCAAAAGCCAAACATATTTATGTGCCTAAAATCGGATTAGCCGATGGAATTGTAAAGGCAATGTATTATGGAAAGATATAGTCGGCCTTTTTTGTAAAAAAATAAATTCAAATTGCTGATTGCTCATGGCTCTCGGCTGATAGCTAAAGAATAGAATGAAAACAGTAGAGGGTTTTTCTAAACTAACTAAACAACAAAAAATAGATTGGATCGCACAAGCTTATTTTTCAGATAAAAGTGCCGAAATCATTGATTTAATTCAAAAATATTGGAATTCAGACGCACAACTGCAAAAACTTCATGATGAGTTTATAGAAAACACCATTTCCAATTTTTATTTACCCTTAGGAGTTGCTCCTAATTTTGTGATTAACGGCAAAACTGTAACGATTCCTATGGTTATCGAGGAAAGTTCCGTGGTGGCTGCCGCTTCAAAAGCTGCTAAATATTGGTCTACCCGCGGAGGATTTCAAGCCCAAGTGCTGTCGATGGAAAAAATCGGACAAGTGCATTTTATTTACCAAGGCGAAACTCAAAAACTACAACAATTTTTCAATCATATTAAACCCAATTTTTGGTCGGTAACCGAAGATTTAACTCACAATATGCGTGCTCGTGGAGGCGGTATTTTAGACGTTGAACTTAAAGATAAATCCGCGGAATTATTAGGATATTTTCAATTGCATGTTACGTTTAATACCCAAGATTCCATGGGAGCGAATTTTATCAATTCGTGTTTGGAAAGAATGGCGCAATATTTAAAAGAAGAAGCGCATGTTTATTCCGAATTTAATGCGCAAGAAAAAGATATTCAGGTAATTATGAGTATACTGTCCAATTATGTACCCAATTGTTTGGTGCGCGCTTCGGTATCTTGTCCTGTAAAAGAATTAAATGGGGTAGAAGGAATGACTCCTGAACAATACGCTCAAAAGTTCATCACTGCAGTAAAAATAGCCGAAATCGAACCACACCGAGCGGTAACGCATAACAAAGGCATTATGAATGGGGTGGATGCCGTAGTGTTGGCAACCGGTAATGATTTTAGAGCGGTAGAAGCAGGCGTACATGCGTATGCTTCAAAAAATGGGAAATATACCAGCTTGTCGCATGCCCAAATAGAAGATGATGTTTTTACCTTTTGGATAGAAGTTCCCTTGGCTTTAGGAACCGTAGGTGGGTTAACCTCTTTACATCCGTTGGTGAAGTTTTCGTTAGGCTTGTTAGAAAATCCTTGTGCGGAACAACTCATGGAAATCATAGCTGTAGCAGGATTAGCTCAAAACTTTGCAGCCTTAAATTCCCTAACGACTACAGGAATCCAAAAAGGACACATGAAAATGCATTTAATGAATATGTTAAATCAGCTTGCGGCTACTGAATCAGAAAAGCAAAAAGCAGTGGAATATTTTAAAGTGCAAACGATTACCCATCATGCGGTAGAAGAATTTATTAATTTGCTTAGAAATCCTTAAAACCAAAGTATGACAAAAGAGTTTTACAGTAACGGAAAGTTGTTACTTACCTCGGAATATTTAGTTTTAGATGGTGCTCAAGCCTTAGCGTTACCCACTCAATTTGGGCAAAAATTAATTGTTTTAGATGGCGAAGAAGGTGTAGTGCATTGGAAAAGTTTAGATGCCGATGGAACCATTTGGTATGAAAATGAAATCCAAATCGCTACCATATTAGATAAAAATCCTTTGTATCAACAAGACGATGTAACCGAAATGTTGATTCGGATTTTAAACGAAGCACATGCACAAAACTCCCAAATATTTAAAAAAAATAAAGGATATCAAATAGAAACACAGCTCACTTTTCCTAAAAACTGGGGATTAGGAACTTCATCTACTTTGATAAATAATATAGCTCAATGGTTTGATATTAATGCTTTTGACTTGTTGAAAATTACTTTCGGGGGTAGTGGTTACGATATCGCTTGCGCACAAACCAATGAGCCGTTAGTGTATCAGCTTATTAACGAAGTGCCTGAGTTTAAAATCGTGGATTTTAACCCTGTTTTTGCAGCGCATTTGTATTTTGTGTATCTCAATAAAAAAAGAAACAGCAGAGAAGCTATACGGTCGTATCGTGAACAAAACATTCAGCCGGCAGATATTAATGAAATCAATCGAATTACCCAACAAGTAATTCATGCCGAATCTTTACAGGAATTTCAAAATTTAATGAATCAACACGAAGATTATTTGTCAAAAATACTAAGTGTGCCCACCGTTAAAACCGAATTGTTTTCCGACTTTTCGGGTAGTGTAAAAAGTTTAGGTGCGTGGGGCGGGGATTTTGTTTTAGTGTCGCATTCAGAAAATCCAACGGATTATTTTAAAAATAAAGGATACGAAGTAGTTATTCCATATCATAAAATGGTTTTATAGCTTAAAAACTAGTCAATTAGCGGATGATTTTTTTTCTGAATACTTAAAATTAGTTTTTATATTTGTTCGTTCCCTAAATCAAAAAAGGAAATACACCAATCGTTAACCCCTAACTTATATTAAAATGAAAAAAGCTACTAATTTATTAATCGCATTTTGTGCGGTATTGTTCATGGGCTGTTCGTCTGATGATGATAACGCACTAGCAGGAGTAGATCCCATTTTGGGCAAATGGTCTTTAATGACCCAATACGAAAACGAAGTTCCTAAAGAATTAGGTGACTGTCAAAAAGATAATTTCTTTGAATTTAAAGAAGAAGGAACACTTACTTTAAAAGCCAATGTTTTAGCTTCTGACGTTTGTACAGTAGCTAGTAAATCAGGTAACTGGAAAAGAGAATTCACTGGAAAATATATTTTAAGCGGTACTGATTTTCCACAAGTAGATGGCAAAGATCCAGTGGTTTATGTAAAGTTTGCTTATGACAACACTCAAATGATTATTGAAGAAACTGTTGGGGGTGTTAAATACAAAAGAATTTACAAAAAAATTATAACGGTTTAATGTTATAAGAATCTACAAAAAAGCCGTCTAAATTTTTAGACGGCTTTTTTTATTCGTTTAAAAAAACAATACTGTGACAAGCGACTAAAGCTGCTGTTTCGGTTCTTAAACGGGTGTTTCCTAGGCTTACGGGGGTAAACTGATGTGCTAGTGCTGTTTGAATTTCTTTCGTACTGAAATCACCTTCTGGACCAATTAAAATCAAAGTATTGGTTTGGGGTTGTGCAATTTCTTTTAATGATTTTTTATTCGATTCTTCGCAGTGCGCAATTAATTTTAATCCGTCAAAAGGTTTTTTAATGAATTCGTTGTACAGAATGCCTTCGTTTAATTTGGGTAAATACAAATGCAAAGACTGCTTCATGGCGGCAATCAATACTTTTTCTAAACGTTCCTGTTTGATGATTTTTCTCTCGGAATGATCGCAGAAAATAGGGGTGATTTCACTAATGCCTATTTCGGTAGCTTTTTCTAAAAACCATTCCAAGCGCTCATTCATTTTGGTAGGAGCAATGGCAATGTGTAAATGAAAATTTGGTGTTGCTGCTGTTTTTGTTTCTAGAATTTCAGCGACACATTTTTGAGGATTAGAATGGGTTATTTCACAAGTAAATAAAAAACCTAAACCATTAGTTACGTGTAAAATATCTCCTTCTTTCTTACGTAAAACTTTAAATATATGGGTGCTTTCTTCTTTGTCAAAACCAATGGTTTTTTGATGACTTTCTACACTAGGATTATAAAATAATTGCATAATTATAAGGGTATTCTGGCGCTAGAAATGATTTGAATATCATCGGTTTTACCAAGTAAAAATTTATGATAAGCCGTAATTCCTATCATGGCGGCATTGTCGGTAGTGTATTCAAATTTAGGAATATAAGTTTGCCAACCGTATTTTTTTTCAGCTTCTTTTAAAATGTTTCTAATTCCAGAATTAGCTGACACACCACCCCCAATTGCAATTTGAGTAATTCCCGTTTGTTGAACAGCCATTTTGATTTTATCCATTAAGATTTCAATAATGGTGTGTTGAATGGAGGCACAGATATCTGCCATGTTTTCGGAAACAAAATTAGGATTCTCTTTTACATTTCGTTCCACAAAATATAAGATACCTGTTTTTAATCCGCTAAAACTAAAATCTAATCCAGGAACTTTAGGTTTGGTAAAAGTATAGGCTTTAGGATTTCCTTGCTGAGCATATTTATCCACTAATGGACCACCAGGGTACGGAAGTCCTAATATTTTAGCACTCTTATCAAAAGCTTCTCCAACCGCATCATCGGTAGTTTCTCCGATGACTTCCATCGAAAAATAATCGTTTACTTGAACAATTTGGGTATGTCCGCCACTAATGGTTAAAGCCAAAAAAGGAAAAGTGGGTTTTTTATAACCTTCTTCGTCAATAAAATGAGCCAAAATATGCGCTTGCATATGATGAACACCAATCAATGGAATTTGTAAGGCCATGGATAATGATTTGGCAAAGGAACTACCCACCAATAAAGAACCCATTAATCCTGGACCTTGAGTGAAAGCAATTGCTGAAAGTTCTTTAAGGCTAATGCCTGCTTTTTGTAGTGCGGTTTCCACTACCGGCACCATATTTTGTTGGTGCGCCCTAGAGGCTAACTCGGGTACCACGCCACCATATTGTGCATGTACGGCTTGATTTGCGGTTACGTTAGACAAAACGCTGTCGTTTATTAATACCGCTGCCGAAGTGTCGTCGCACGAAGATTCAATAGCTAAGATAAAAACAGGAGAACTTGCCATGAAATTGGTTTGGTTTTTGGTTTATATTTGACAAAATTAAAATAATTAAGGTTATCAGAAAATTTAATAGAATAGCGCTTCGATTTGTAGCAGTAATTTTACTGCTATTATTGTTGGCTACCTTCCTTTTTTCCTTGCCATCTGTACAAACTTACTTAGCTAAAAAAGCGATGAATGGTTTGAATGAAGAGTTTGGTACTCAAATTCATATCGATAAAATAAAAATTGGTTTTTTTGGGGATGTAAACATTAAAAATGTACTGATTAACGATCATAAAAAAGATTCTTTGTTTTATGTTAAAAATCTAAGAACCAATATTATAAATGCAGCTGCATGGTACCAAGGAGACTTGTATTTTGGTAAAGTAATTTTGGATGGTTTTAAAATGAAAATGATCAATTACAAAGGAGAAAAATTTACCAATTTAGATTTATTTGTAGAAGCTTTTGAAGAAGAAAACGATACGGTTCCTTCAGATTTTTTCTTAAAAATTAATAAAGCAATCTTAAAGAATAGCCATTATTTGTTTTACGATTACAATAGTCCAAAATATCGTTTAGCAGAATTCACTCAGATTAATGGAACAGCCAAGGACTTAATGATTAAAGGGCCTAATGTATATGCCGACATTAAAAGTTTAGCCTTAAAAGATTACCGAGGATTATATATTAAAGATTTAAGAGGATTGTTCTCGTACACTTTAAAAAATATTTTGATTCAAAATACGGTGATCATTACCGAAAAATCTAGAATAGAAGGTCATATTGCTTTACGATATAAACGAGAAGACTTTTCGGATTTTAATAACAAAGTGCTTTTTGATGTGAATATTAAAAAAGCATCCATAGCTTCTGCGGACATTAAACACTTTTATAACGAATTAGGTAAGGGATTACGGTTTCATTTGAATACTAAAATCAAAGGAACATTAAACGATTTAACGTTTAAACGATTGGATTTAGAAGGTAATCATGGTACGGAATTAATAGGAGACATTAACTTTAAAAACATTTTTGGAAAAACAGTTCATCAACCTTTTTCCATGAAAGGTAGTTTAAGAAAATTAACTTTAAACTCAGAAGGATTAATTCGGTTATTGCCCAATTTGCTAAAAGATAAATTGCCTGAACAAATAGCTTCTTTAAAAGATATAAATGCCCGTGGGGATTTATATGTAACCACCGATTTAATAGATTCAGATTTAGAGTTGATGACTGATTTAGGAGCGGTTCATGCCGATTTTTTAATCAATGGGTTTCAAAATATGGATAATGCTTTGTATAAAGGTGTTTTTCAGATGGATCAGTTTCAGTTAGGAGAATTGATTCAGCAAAAAGATTTAGGAAAAGTGACTTCGGATTTAAAAATAGATGGACGTGGTTTTACTCAAAAGACCTTGAATACCAAAATCGAGGGTAAAATAGCTTCTATAGAATATCATAATTACCGTTACACCAATATTGACTTAAATGGAAGTTTTAAAATGCCTGTTTTTGAAGGAATTTTTGAAGTGGATGATCCCAACTTAAAAATGTCTTTTGATGGTTTGGTAAGTATTGATGGAAAAGAAAATCAATATGTATTTCAATCAGAGATAGCTCATGCCGATTTGTATGAACTGAAATGGTCTAAAAAAGACACGATTTCTTTATTAAAAGGAAGTATAGATATTAATATGACCGGAAGCACTATTGATAATGTTTACGGAAAAATATCGATTAAAAACGCTTCATATATTAATCCTTCTGAAATTTATGAATTCAATGATTTTGAAATTGAATCTCGTTTTGATCAGCAAAATATTAGAACCATTACGGTAAACTCCCCAGATATTATTCAAGGAGAATTAAAAGGGCATTTTTACTTTAAAGAGCTTAAAAAAGTAATTGAAAATTCATTAGGAGGAATTTATGCGAACTACAATCCTCATAAAATTTCGAACAACCAGCACTTGACCTTTAATTTTAATATCTATAATAAAATCATCGATATTTTTTTACCAGAAGTATCTTTTGGAAAAAACACCATGATTAACGGAAAAATATCTACTGCCGACAATGATTTTAAATTGAATTTTATTTCCCCAGAATTAATTGCTTACAAGAATTACGTTTACAACATCAACTTAGGTATCGACAATAAAAATCCCGAATACAAAACTTTACTTTCGGCAGATTCTATTACCTCAAAACGCTATAAGGTAAGTCAGTTCGTATTAAAAAATAGTTACGATAACGATACTTTACGGGTAAGCACCGCTTTTAAAGGAGGTAAACAAATGGAAGATACTTATCATTTGAATTTATTTCATACCATTAATGCCAAAAAACAATCGGTAGTTGGATTTAAAAAATCAACGGTTGATTTTAAATCATACCAATGGGTTATTAATGAATCTAGTGAATCGGAAAATACAGTAGTGTTCGGAAAAACCTTAGACAAGTTTGTTTTGAACAACATTTCGGCAACCCATGCCAATGGATTTGTAAAACTGAACGGGGTGGTTAAGGATTCAACTTACAAAAATTTACAACTTTCGTTTAAAGATGTACCCGTAGATAAAATTACTCCAACCATAGACAACCTTCATTTTAAAGGCAGTTTAAATGGAGTCATTGATTTTGTGCAAGAAAAACAATGGTACAAACCTACGGCATCTATTAATATTAATCGTTTCAGTATTAACGATTATGATTTAGGAAGATTTGATTTAGACATCAAAGGAGATCCTTTTTTAAAGAACTTTGAAATCAATTCAAAAATTCAAAATGAATCCTTAGAATCCTTAACCGCATTCGGAAATATTTCTATAGAAAACAATCAGTCTTTAATTGATTTAGATGTTAAACTGAATGATTTTAATATGGCCACTTTAAGTCCGCTCGGAGGTTCTGTGGTTAATAATATTGAAGGAAAATTATCAGGAAGAACTAGTTTTATAGGGCCTATTGATAATCCAGAGGTGAACGGAAGATTTTATATAGACGAAGGGAGTTTAAAAGTTCCGTACTTAAATGTGGTTTATAAATTAGATCCTAAATCGGTGGTTGATGTTACGGGAACTAAATTCATGTTCAGAAACGTGAATCTTTATGATCAAGAATTTAAAACCCCCGGAAAATTAAATGGTAGCATTACTCACGAAAAATTTTCGGATTGGTATATAGATTTAAAAGTAAATGCCAATAAATTACTGGTTTTGGACACTCAAGATTCCGAAGAAGCGGTGTATTACGGAAAAGCATTTGTTTTAGGAGAAGCTAAAATAAAAGGCCCTACACACGCTTTGGTCATTGATGTAAAAGCCAAATCACAAAAAGGAACAGAAATAAAAATACCGATTAACGATAGTGAATCTTTAGGAGACAATACTTACATTAAGTTCATGTCCGAAAAAGAAAAATATCATTTAAACGAAAACATACAAAGAAAAGAAGTTAAGGAGTATAAGGGGTTAGAAATGGTTTTTGATTTTGACATTACCCCAGATGCCGTGATTGAGGTAATTTTAGATCGACAATCAGGTCATGGTTTAAAAGGTAGAGGATTCGGTAATATATTATTGAATATTAATACTTTAGGTAAATTTAATATGTGGGGAGATTTCTTGGCTCACCAAGGAGTTTATCACTTTAAATACGGTGGTTTAATAGATAAACGTTTCGAGGTAACTAGCGGAGGTTCTATCCGTTGGGAAGGAGACCCACTACGAGCGATTTTAAATTTAGAAGCCGTTTATAAAACCCAAGCCAATCCTTCGGTACTAATTGATAATCCTTCTTTTAATAGAACGGTTCCAGTAAACGTAAAAATCAAATTAACCGATCAATTAATTAAGCCAGAAATCGATTTTATTATTGATTTCCCAACGGTTAGTTCGGTGTTAAAATCAGAAATACAGTATAAGTTAGACGAAAAAAACATCAGACAAACCCAAGCGATGTATTTATTGTCGTCTGGAGGCTTTTTAAGCACCACTAATGCAGGACAAAACGCTGTAACAGGTAATTTGTTTGAAAGAGCCAGCGGATTGCTTAACGATGTTTTAGATGACGAAGACAGCAAGTTTAAAGTCGGAGTAAATTACGTGCAACAAAACAGAACGGCCTATGTGAAAACCGAGGGTAGGGTGGGTTTAACTTTTTCTAGTCAAATTAATGAACGCATTTCGGTTAACGGAAAATTTGGGGTGCCAACGGGTGGGGTAAGCCGTTCAGGAGTTATTGGGGAAGGTAATGTAGATTGGCGTTTAAGCAAAGACAATTCCTTACATGCACGATTTTTTAACCGAGAAAACGATATTAATTATTTAGGAGAAGTAATTGGTTACACCCAAGGAGTTGGTTTAAATTATCAAATAGAGTTCAATAACTTTAAATCGTTATTAGCTAAATTAAAACAAAAACAATCCCCAGTTCCTTTAGATAATCAAGAAATAAAACTTCCAGATTCATTTATTACTCCAGAGCGTATAGAAGTGCCCAAAAAGAAAGCTGATGTAGACCAACTTTTTGAAGAGAATATTCCTGTTTTTGAATAAAAATTTTTTATAAAAGCCCCCAAATAATCTTAAAAACATCAATTAAAAGGAATCAATAATTTAACAATTGATGAATTTTATTACGAAAACGTTATAATTACAAATTGAGTATAAAAAAGCTACTTAGGATTACCATTAAGTAATATTAGTTTTTTAAATTTACACTCAAATTTTAAAGAGTTGAATAAGATGAGAAAAATTGGAGTATTAACATCTGGGGGGGATTCTCCGGGGATGAATGCTGCCATACGCTCAGTAGTAAGAACATGTGCCTACCATAATGTAGGGTGTGTCGGAATATACAGAGGATATGACGGATTGATAGAAGGAAATTTAGTTGAATTAGGACCACGCTCAGTTAGTAATTTGATAAATAAAGGAGGAACGATGTTACAGTCGGCTCGTTCCATGAGATTTAAAACCCCTGAGGGTCGAAAAGTAGCTTATGATAATTTAGTTAAAAACGAAATTGATGGTTTAGTCATTATTGGTGGAGATGGTTCTTTTACAGGAGGATTAGTTTTTAATAGTGAGCATAATTTTCCAGTAATTGGAATTCCAGGAACCATTGATAACGACATTTACGGTACCAGCCATACTTTAGGCTACGACACTGCTTTAAACACCGTTATTGAAGCCATTGATAAAATCAGAGATACCGCTAGTTCACATAATAGATTGTTTTTTGTAGAAGTAATGGGACGTGATGCTGGGCATATTGCCTTAAATGCAGGAATCGGTTCAGGAGCAGAAGAGATTTTAATTCCAGAGGAAGATTTAGGATTAGACCGATTGATGGAATCTTTACAAAAGAGCAATGCTGCTGGAAAAACATCTAGCATTGTAGTAATTGCCGAAGGAGATAAAATCGGAAAAAACATATTTGAATTAAGAGACTACGTAAAAGGAATGTTGCCTGAATACGACATTAGAGTATCTGTTTTAGGACACATGCAACGTGGTGGTTCCCCAACTTGTTTTGATAGAGTATTAGCAAGCAGAATGGGAGTGAAAGCCGTAGAATCTTTACTAGAAGGAAAATCAAATTACATGGTGGGTTTAGTTAATAACAAAATGGAGTTAACACCATTATCCAAAGCCATTAAAGAACATTCAGAAATTGATACCGAACTGTTAAGAGTTTCGGACATCATGTCCACGTAAAAAGCGATTAAGTTAAACAGAGTAAAAATTATAAATTAAATAAATACACAATTATCATGAGTAAAGTAAAATTAGGAATTAATGGTTTCGGTAGAATCGGAAGAATTGCGTTCAGAGAAACATTCAAAAGAGATAACATTGAAGTTGTAGCAATCAACGACTTATTAGATGTAGATCACTTAGCTTATTTATTAAAATACGATTCAGTTCACGGAAGATTTGCTGGTAAAGTAGAAGTTATCGACGGACAATTAGTAGTAAACGATAAAGTAATTCGTGTAACTGCAGAAAAAGATCCTTCATTAATTAAATGGAATGAAGCAGGTGTAGATATCGTTGCAGAATGTACAGGTATTTTTACAGACTTAGCAAAAGCACAATTACACATTGCTGGTGGTGCTAAAAAAGTAGTTATTTCAGCTCCATCTAACGATGCTCCAATGTTCGTTATGGGAGTTAACCATACTTCAGCAAAAGCTACAGATACTATCGTATCAAACGCTTCTTGTACTACAAACTGTTTAGCTCCATTAGCTAAAGTATTAAATGACAATTTTGGTATCGTTGAAGGTTTAATGACAACTGTTCACGCTACTACAGCTACTCAAATGACTGTTGATGGTCCTTCAAGAAAAGATTTCCGTGGAGGTAGAGCGGCTTTATTAAACATTATTCCTGCAAGTACAGGTGCTGCTAAAGCAGTAGGAAAAGTAATTCCAGAATTAAACGGAAAATTAACTGGTATGTCATTACGTGTACCAACCGCTGATGTTTCTGTTGTTGATTTAACGGTTAAATTATCAAAAGAAACTTCTTACGAAGAAGTATTAAAAGTGTTGAAAAACGCTTCTGAAACTTCAATGAAAGGTGTATTAGGATTTACTAATGATGACGTAGTTTCTCAAGATTTCATTTCTGATTCAAGAACAAGTATTATTGATGCTAAAGCAGGTATTGGATTAAACTCTACTTTCTTTAAATTCATTTCTTGGTATGATAATGAGTACGGATATTCAAGTAAATTAATTGACTTGTCTGTACACATCGCAAGTTTATAATATTCAATTAGTATTTATTAACCCGCTTCATTTTGGAGCGGGTTTATATTTTTTAGCCTATGATATTATTAGTAGATAGTGGTTCAACCAAAGCGGATTGGATTGCTTTAGACAAAAATGGAAACAAATTGTTTTCCACCCAAACCAAAGGATTAAATCCTGAAATATTAGATAAAAAAGAAATTATAGAAAGATTACAAGAACACTTTGATATTGTTCATAATCGTAACGAAGTTTCTAATCTTTATTTTTATGGGGCAGGTTGTGGAACCGACCGCATGAAAAACTATATTAAAAAAGTATTTGAAGAGTTTTTCCAAAATGCAACGGTTGTAGCCAAGGAAGATACTTATGCGGCTGCTTATGCTTCTAACCCTGATAACGAAGAGGCGATTATTTGTATTTTAGGTACAGGTTCTAATTGTAGTTATTTTGACGGAGAAGAATTGCACCAAAAAGTACAATCGTTAGGTTACATTGTAATGGATGACGGAAGTGGTAATTACTTTGGAAAACAATTATTAAGAGCTTATTATTTTAATCAAATGCCCTATGATTTGGCGTCTGAATTAGAAAAGGCACACGATTTAGATCCAGATGTAATTAAAAATCACTTGTATAAATTAGCCAATCCGAATACGTATTTGGCAACTTATGCTAAGTTTTTAATTCAAAACAAGTCACATAAATTTGCGCGTAAAATTATTGACGAAGGTTTACAAATATTTGTAGATAACTACATTAAACAATTTGATAACTGTCATAATTTACCTATTCAGTTTGTGGGTTCTATCGCCTTTTATTTAAAAGACGAATTAGCGGAAGTATTGGCTAAAAATGATTTAAAAATCGGAAATGTGTTGCGCAGACCAATCGATGGATTGATTGCTTACCATACCGTTTTAAAAGAGTAGTTGATATAAAGTTTTCAATTATAAAAAAGGGACTATCTTTAGATAGTCCCTTTTTTTATTACTAGACACTTTTAATTCACCATTAATTACAACTCCAAATCATCCACATCATTCCAATGTATTTTTTGTTTGATGGTGCCTTTGTTCAATAGTAACACCCCAGGGTTAGAACGAATGACTGTTTTTAGGGCAGTTTCGTCGCAAGCGTAAAAGTCAAAGGTGATTTGATTATTTTCTTTAACCTGATTGATGACTTCGGGTAAAGATGCCGTAAGCCCAACAACGGTATATCCTTTTTTTAAGGCTTTTTGGTGTAAGATTTCTAATTGTTTTAAACCTTCTTTTTCGGATTTTTCTAGGTTGTAGGTTACGATTAAAATGACTTTTTCGGTAGTTAAAACATCTTGTGTGTAATCGGCGCCATCTAATTCTACGGTAAAATCATGAATAGGAGGTTCGTATCCTTTGGAAATTAAAGTCGTTTTTCGATCTACAAATTCAGCCCCTTCAATGTACCAAGGTTGTTCTTCGGTTCTGAATTCTTTTACTTCTCCTTTTACTTTATAGTACCAAATATCGTCGTAAACTGATTTAGGTGCATTTTTAGGAATTTCCATTCCTTGCTGGATGTTAACGCCTACTTTATAAGGTAAAAAATCGATTAAAGGCAAGTGCATTAAAGCATAATATACAATGCTGAAACAAATGAAAATTCCAGAATACAAGGTGATTTTTAAATAATTTTTAGCGTATAAAGGAGTGATTAAATCGCGCTTGAAAAATAAAGTGACAATTAAAATAAGCAGTACCACGTCTTTATAAAACGATTGCCAAGGAGTTAATTTTAAGGCGTCTCCAAAACATCCGCAATCGGTAACTTTGTTGTAATAAGCGGAATAAAAAGTCAGGAAGGTAAAAAACAAAATCATCAACAATAAGTTGTACGTTATGAATCGTTTTTTGTAACCAATGACTAATAATAGACCTAATAAGGTTTCAAATACTACTATAAAAATAGAAATCAGTAAAGCGTAAGGGATAAGAATGGGTAAGTTTAAAACTTCTGGCGAAAAATATTCTGTTAGTTTGTAAGAGAATCCCAAGGGATCATTTACTTTAACTAATCCCGAAATCATAAAAAGTATTCCAACAAAGTATCTAGAAACGTTTACAATGTATTTCATATTATTTGGTAAATCCCATTAAAATTAGTGCAAAAATGGAGTAGTTAATCATATCTTGGTAATTGGCATCTACACCTTCGGAAACTAATGTTTTGCCTTTATTATCTTCGATTTGTTTTACGCGTAATAGTTTTTGAAGAATCAAATCCGTTAAGGAACTTACGCGCATTTCTCGCCAAGCTTCGCCATAATCGTGATTTTTAGATTCCATTAAGGCTTTAGTTAAAGCTACTTTTTCGTCATAAAGCACCAAGCATTCTTCATTAGTTAAATCGGGTTGTTGGGCAACGCCTCTTTCTAACTGTATTAACGCCATTACCGAATAATTAATAATGCCTATGAATTCTGAAGTTTCGTCTTCATCAATTTTTCGAACCTCATTTTCTTGCAAACTACGTATGCGTTGTGCTTTAATAAATATTTGGTCGGTTAAAGACGGTATTCTTAAAATACGCCAAGCACAACCGTAATCCTTTAATTTATTAATATAAAGTTGTCGGCAAACTGTAATTACTTTGTCGAAAGAAACTGAAGTAGGTTCCATTAATTGAATGGTTAAATGTTTTGTCCAAAAATAAACAAAAGCATCTAAATATTAGGGGTTAAAAACTATTCCTTAGCACTCATTTTTCCAATGGCGCAACTCACATAAGATTTGGCTTTACTGCCCAAGGAATTCGCCTCACCATCTTCTGGATAACCTAAGTTTTTTAGTTTTTCTTTTACGTTTACTAAAGTTTGTTCATTATCGTAAGAAAGTTCTATTTCACTAGAATCTACATCTATTTTTAGGCTAGATACACCGTTTACTTCTAGTAGATTTTTTTTGATGGTATTGGCGCAACCGCCACATTTTAAGTTTTGAATTATGATAGAGGTTTCCATGATAAATTAAATTTAGATTTTTTCAAAGTTAAGATGATTCAATCTAAAAGTATTTTAAAAAGAAGTTAATTATATATTATTCCCGAACAATGGTCGTAGGGTGCACCAGTAACACTTCCGAGTACATTGACTTCGTTGCGTAAACGCAACACACCTAATAGTCCAAAAATTAAGGCTTCTTTAAATTCAATGGTTTTAGCCTCTGGAATTTCCAAGATAAGACTAGGTAAATAATGGTGCATTCTGTCTATTAAATAAGTGTTGTAAGCTCCGCCACCAGTAACTAACATTTTTCCTTTGGGATTAGGCAAAGCTTTTGCCGTTTGTTGGGCAATATGTTCAATAAAAGTATGCATTTTATCTGTTGTAGATAAATTCGTTTTTTCTATTAAAGGCAAAATAATATCCTTCACAAATTCAAATCCTAAAGATTTTGGAAAGGATTTTTGGTAAAAATCAAGGGAGTTTAGTTGGTTTAATAAGTTAGTATTTAATTTTCCAGTGGAGGCCATTTTACCTTCATCATCATAAGCAAATCCCAATTGATTGGCATAAAAGTTTAAAACGGTGTTTACGGGCGAAATATCAAAAGCCAAACGTTGCCCATTTTGTTCAAAAGAAACGTTTGAAAATCCTCCTAAATTCAAACAATAATCATACTCTGAAAATAAAATCCGATCGCCAATAGGAACTAGGGGAGCGCCCTGACCACCCAATAAAACATCTTGTACTCTAAAATCACAAACCACCGTATGTTTAAGCAGTTCACCTAATAGTGGCAGGTTGCCAATTTGTAAAGTGAATTTATTTTGGGGTTGATGCAAAATGGTATGACCGTGGGAACACACAGCATTTATATGAACTAAGTTATGTTTTTTTATAAATGATGAAATGATGAGTGCTACATGTTGGGTATACTCCATATTGAGTTGCTGTAGTTGTTCAACATTAAAATAAATGGCATTTTTTAAGGTTTGCACCCAATCGTTTGAATAGGGAATGGTTTCGGATTCAAAAATTTGATACGACCATTTATCTTCAATAATATCAAATTGAATATGAGCCAAGTCAATGCCGTCTAAAGAGGTTCCAGACATGACTCCAATGACTTGATAAGTGTTTTTAGATTTATTCATGAAACTAAAATAAACAAAAAACTGCCTCTTTTGAAGGCAGTTTGGAATATATCATGATATTGAAATTATTTTTTGTCTTGTAACGCAAAAACCTCTTTTAATAATTGGGTATCTCTGAAATCTATGCTGGTACGGATGTTTTTTTCCTCCAAAGCAATCATGGTGAAAGTCCCTTTAATAGCTTCGTTAGTTACATAATCCACTAAGTCTGGATTTACTTTTTCTTTTACGAAAGGTAAATCGTTATATTGTTTAGTGATTTTTTCCCAGTGTTTGTCAGCACCTACTTTAGCCAAAGATGATTTTATAATAGGGGTAAATTGAGCGTACAATGCTGTTTTGGTTTTGTTTTCTAAATAAGTAGTAGCTGCATTTTGACTTCCCATTAAAATGGATTTAGCATCCGAAAAAGTCATTTCTTTAATGGCTTTAATTACAATTGGTTTCGCTTCTTTAACTGCTTCCTCGGCGGCATGGTTTAAAAGTTCCACTCCTTTGTCAGAAACTTTTGACATCCCCATATTTTTAAGGGTTTCGGATAGTTTGTTTAAAGAACTAGGTAATCCAATTTTAACTAAATCATTTTTATAAAAACCATTGTAGTTGGTTAATTTAGTTACTTCTTTATGAACACCTTTACTTAAAGCTTCTTTTAAACCCAATCCAATTTCGTTTGGATTAACGGTTTTCATTTTTATTTCTTGAGTAGCTTGTTCAAAAACATTGTAAGCAGTTCCTCCACAACTTAGTAGAGTAGCTAAAACAGAAAGTGCAATTATTTTTTTCATGGGGGTTATTTTTTTGGGAAGTCAAATATAAGGCTTTTATAAAATTAAATACATAAAAAATTAATCAACTTATAATCAGTAATTAACAATACTTTTTTAGGAAAAAATGATGGTTTTATTACTAAATACCATGGTTTTTCTTTCCGCATGTAGTTTTAAAGCTCTAGACAATACAATTTTTTCTAAATCTCTTCCTTTAATAATAAAGTCATCAATGGATTGGTCATGAGAAACTCGAGTAATATCTTGCTCAATAATCGGGCCTTCGTCTAATTCCTCGGTCACATAATGGCTGGTTGCACCAATAATTTTCACCCCTCGTTTAAAGGCAGAATGATAAGGTTTTGCCCCAGGAAAAGCAGGTAAAAAGGAATGATGTATGTTGATGATGTTATTGGGGTAATGCTCAATAATTTCTTTAGGAATAATTTGCATGTATCTAGCCAGTACAATAAAATCAATATGGTTTTCCTTAACCAATTGTAGTTGTGCTGCTTCGGCTTCTTTTTTATTTTCTTTAGTAACTGGAATATAAAAATAAGGAATGCCAAAACTTTCGCCGATGTGCTGTAAATCTTGGTGATTGCTAATAATTAAAGGAATATCAACGTTTAATTCCCCAGAATGATGTCTTACCAAAATATCGTAAATACAATGGTCGTATTTAGATACAAAAATCGCCATTTTGGGTTTGTCTCTATCATCAAACAGTTGCCAAGACATATTAAAAGCAAGGGCAATTTCAGATTCAAAATCACGCTTAAAGTTTTCGAAGTTTAAATTTTCTTCCGAAAATTCACATTCCAATCGCATGAAAAAAATGCCATGTTCCAAGTCTACGTGTTGATCTATATAGGTAATATTGGCGTCTTTTTTTAGAATAAAGTTGGTTACAGCCGCAATGATGCCTTTTTTATCGGGACAATTGATTAGAATTTTAATTTTAGCCATTCTATTTTGTATTTTTAGCGTCCCAAATGTAAATAAATATTGGTTTGATTTTTGGTTAAGCAAATTATTCTAACATTAAAAAATATCAATTATGAAAAAGATTTCTTTAGTTTTAATATTAATGGGTTTACTAGTTGCCAGTTGTGAAGGACCATCGGGGCCTCCCGGACCAGCAGGCGCCCCTGGAACTTACGTTGTAGGCAAAACTTATGAATATAACATTAGTTTTTCATCTTCAAACGATTATCAATTATCGGTTGATTTGCCACAAGAAGCATTAAAATCAGATGTTGTTTTAGCTTATATGTTGTTTGATACTTTTGATGGTGAAAATGTTTGGAGACCATTACCTCAGACTTATATGTTACCAGAAGGTTTGTTAGTTTATAATTATGATTTTACAAGATTTGATGTTAAATTTTATATGGATACTAATTTTGATCCTATTTTATTAAATGATACATGGAAAGTAAATCATAAATTAAGGGTAGTAGTAGTTCCTTCTGATTTTGCTAGTAAAATAAGTAAAACCGCTTCTTACGAAGAAGTTACACAAGCCTTAAAAATTAAAGAAGTCGATTTTAAGAAAATCAAATAGTGTATTTTAATTTACACACACATCAATACCAACAATCAGAGGATACTATTGCATTAGTCAATCAGTATCCTCTTTTATTTGATTCCACCATACCTGTTTATTCTATTGGAATTCATCCTTGGCATATTAAGGAAGAAAATATTACGCAAGAATTCGCCATTATAGCACAAAAACTTTCCGAAAAGGGTTGTTTGGCAGTGGGTGAGTGTGGTTTAGATAATCGAATAGAAGTTCCTATAGATTTACAAAAAGAGGTTTTGATGAAGCATTTTCAATTGGCTGAGCAATATCAAAAACCCGTAGTGATCCATTGTGTAGGTATGTTTCAAGAACTCATTCAAATCAAAAAACAAATGAATCTTAGTGTGCCCGTTATTATTCATGGATTTTCTAAAAAACAAGAATTAGCCCAACAATTGCTACAAAATGGATTTTATCTTTCCTTTGGAAAATATTTATTAAGAAATCCAGAATTAGGAAAAGTATTACAAATCGTGCCTTTACATCGAATATTTTTAGAAACGGATACTATGGAAGAAACCATTCATCAAGTGTATCAAGTGGCGGCTGAAAAATTATCAATCAACGAAATAGACTTACAAAATACCCTACAAAATAACTTTAAAACAGTGTTTAATTATGGCTGAATGGACTGAACGTGCTGAATTATTATTTAAAAAAGAAGGATTAGAAAAACTAAAAAATGCCCATGTTTTAATCGTAGGATTAGGTGGAGTAGGAAGCTTTGCTGCAGAATTTGTAGCTCGTGCAGGCGTAGGTAAAATGACCATAGTAGACGGCGATGTTGTGGATATTACCAACATCAACCGTCAGTTACCAGCCTTACATTCTACTGTAGGCAAACCCAAAATAGAAGTAGTCGCTCAAAGATTATTAGACATCAATCCTGAACTACAATTAATTAAAATACAAGAATTTTTATCCCCAGAAAGAGCTTTCGAAATCGTTACTCCCGAATACCAAATGGTTTTGGATTGCATAGATAGTGTTACTCCAAAGTTGAATCTAATGATTGCGGCAAAAAGAAAAAAAGTAAAAATAGTAAGCAGTATGGGAGCGGGTGGAAAAATGGAAGCCGCTAAAGTTAAAGTGGCAGACATTAGTAAAACCAAAAATTGCTTCTTTTCTAAAGCCTTAAAAAAACGCTTAAGAGAAGTAAAAATTGATAAAGGAATTAAAGTGGTGTATTCTTCGGAAATTCAAGATAAATCCAGTTTAAAAACCACCGACGGAAAAAATTATAAAAAATCTTTTTACGGAACCAATAGTTATATGCCAGGTTTGTTTGGATTATATGCTGCTGAAACAGCAATTAGGTATTTGTTAAATAAGTAACCTACTAAAAATAGAAAAGCCCCAAAATGTTTACACTTTGGGGCTTTTTTATTGTTCTTTATACCTTAAAAAGTAATAAAGTATTCTTTTCCATCATTTTGAATCGTCCATTTTTTATTGGCACATGCGCTGAACAAAACTTTAGTGTTGTTTTTAGGCAAGGTAGCATCGGTAATTTGTAAACTTCCGCCAATTAGTTTTTGTTTACAAGAATTGTCAAAAACTAAACCATTTGCTGAAACAGTAAAATTAGCAATTCCATTTACGGTACTCAAACCTTTTGAAATTCCTCCTCCTGCTATACCACCTATTGAACTGATTCGATATCTTGGGTCACTAAGAAATCTAATTGTTTTATGTAATATTCCTAATGACGGGGATGGCGTAAATTCACAACTAATAGTGATAAATACTCTAGGAAAATTTACAACCAAAGGAGTAGTAGTGGTGTTGTTCGTTCTAGTTGTTGTTGTTGTCAAATTAGCAGTATAACTTCTTTGGTCAGCTATGGTGCTAACAGGTGCTTTTATAGTACCGTTGTAAGTCGTTTCTAAAATTTGGTTGGCTTGTGTGTCTTTGCGAACGAAGTTTTCAAACAATATAGTGATATTTTTCTTTGCATCTACAGAAATAGTTAGTTTTCCTTTAATAGACACATCGTTTAATGTACAATCACCGGTGGTGCCAAAATCGTATTTAAAGTCGTAAGATGCGGTTGCTGGATTTAGTTTACCTTCGGGTATTTGTCCACAAATATTAGGACCTTTGGCGGTGGTTGCCATTCCTTTTAATAACGTGCTACTGCCTAACAAATTGTCAAATTCCCCAATTTGATTGATGTTTTGAGCCATGTCATTTGATGCTGTTACAGTTTGCTCTTCATCAAGCACAATAGTAGATTTCTCTTCTGTGGTGGTTGTTTTGTTGTCTGTTGTAGCATCGTCTTTGCTACAGCTCGAAAAGGCTAATAATCCAATTATCGCCAGTACGCTTAAATAATTTGTTTTCATAGTAAAAAGTTAATATGTTGTTAATTTTATAAAAATAAAAAAAGCCTGATATAAATCAGGCTTTTTTTAAGAAAATTTAAAAAATATTATTTTGAAATTATTTCAAAATCGAAATAATTTGAGAAGCTAATTCAGTTCCAATTCTATCTTGTGCTTCTAAAGTAGCCGCACCAATGTGTGGTGTTAATGAAACGTAAGGATTCATCAATACTTGTGTAGCCGGAGTGGGTTCATTTTCAAAAACATCTAAACCAGCAAAAGCAATTTGTCTGCTGTTTAAAGCATCTACTAAAGCTACTTCTTATGAATAAATTACTAATTAAAAAGTAATAAAATAATCTTTACCATCGTTTCTAATTGTCCATTTTTTAGAGGCACAATCCCCAAAAGTAATAGTAGTGTTGTTTTTAGGTAAGGTAGCATCGTTAATTTGAAGGCTTCCTGCAACTAGTTGTTGTTTACAAGCTTTGTCATAAACCAAATCAGTACTTGTAACAGTTAAATTAGCAATTCCACTTTCTGTATTTAAACCTTTTGACTCTATTTCGTCTATAAATGATACACTATATTTATTATTATTAAATGAAAGGTTTTGTGTTTTACTTACACCTGTTAAAACTACTTCCCATCTAAATTTAGTTCTATACATCGAAGAGAGACTAAAATTTATACGTGGAAGGCTATTCATAAATTTAGCATCGTTAATTTTTGTAATTTTAGTTGTAGTTGTTAAATCAGCAGTATAGCTTTTTTGGTTCGCAATGTTGCTAACAGGAGCTTTCATAGTACCATTGTAAGTAGTTTCTAAGATTTCGTTTACTTGTGTGTCTTTTCGATAGAAATCGTTAAACAGTAAAGTAATATTTTTCTTTGCGTCTACTGAAATGGTAAGTTTCCCTTTTATATTAGCACCGCTAAAAGTACAGTCGCCCGAAGTACCAAAGTCATATACAAAGTCGTATGATGCGGTTGTAGGATTTAGTTTACCTTCGGGTTTTTGTCCACAAATTTCTGGACCTGTGGTTGCCATTCCTTTTAATAAAGTACTAGTGCTTAATAATTGGTCGAATTGCCCAATTTGATTAAGGTTTTGAGCTATGCCGTTTGATGCCGCTACGGTTTGCTCTGGAGAAAGTACAATTGTAGATTTTTCTTCTGTGGTGGTTGTTTTGTTGTCTGTGCTAGCGTCGTCTTTGCTACAGCTTGAAAAGGCTAATAATCCTACTAAAGCTATTGCGCTTAAATAATTTGTTTTCATATAAAATAAGTTAATATGTTGTTGATTTTATAAAAATAAAAAAAAAAGCCTGATATAAATCAGGCTTTTTTTTAAGAAAATTTAAAAAATAATTTTTTTGAAATTATTTCAAAATCGAAATAATTTGAGAAGCTAATTCAGTTCCAATTCTATCTTGTGCTTCTAAAGTAGCTGCACCAATGTGTGGAGTTAAAGAAACATAAGGATTCATTAATACTTGAGTCGCAGGAGTTGGTTCGTTTTCAAAAACATCTAAACCAGCAAAAGCAATTTGTCTGCTGTTTAAAGCATCTACTAAAGCAACTTCATCAATTACTCCACCACGTGCGGCATTTACAATACCCGCACCTTTTTTCATAGCTGCTAATTCTTTTTCACCGATTACGTAACCATCTTGTGCCGGAACGTGTAAAGTAATAAAGTCTGATTGTTTAATTACTTCTTCAAAAGAAACTAATTCTAAATCAAATGCTACTGATTTTCCGTTGTAGAAATCAACGTTTACAGATACCTCTTTAATAAATTTATCGGTAGCAATAACTCTCATACCCAATCCTAAAGCCATTTTAGCAACCGCTTGTCCGATACGTCCGATACCAACAATACCAATAGTTTTACCTTTTAATTCAATACCATCAGCATACGCTTTTTTCAAGGCGTCAAATCTAGTGTCTCCATCTAAATGCATGTTACGATTAGAATCGTACAAGAAACGAACCCCTGAAAATAAATGAGCAAATACCAATTCAGCAACAGATTCTGAAGAAGAAGCAGGTGTGTTAATTACACTGATTCCTTTTTCTTTAGCATAAGCTACATCAATATTATCCATACCAACACCACCACGACCAATAATTTTGATGGAAGGGCATCCGTCAATAATGTCTTTTCTAACTTTAGTGGCACTACGAACTAAAATTACATCTACTTGGTTTTCGTTGATGTAGTTTACCAATTGTTCTTGTGCTACTTTAGTTGTAATAACTTCGATTCCTCCTTTTACAAGAGCATCAATACCACTTTGTGAAATTCCGTCGTTTGCTAAAACTTTCATTTTGGTTTGTGTTTATTTGATTAAAAACTAAAAGACGCACATGAGTGCGTCCTTTGATGATTTATTTGTGTTGAATTATATTTTATTTTCTAATTCTTTCATGCAATCTACTAAAGCTTGTACGCTTTCAACCGCTAAAGCATTATACATAGAAGCTCTGTATCCACCTACTGAACGGTGTCCGTTGATTCCGCTGATGTTGGCTGCTTTCCAAAGTTTATCAAAAGTTTCTTTGTGAGCATCATCTTTTAATAAGAAACAAACATTCATAGGTGAGCGGTCTTCTACTTCGCAAGTTCCAGTGAATAATGGGTTTCTGTCAATTTCGTTGTATAATAATTGTGCTTTGTGCTCGTTGATTTTTTCAATAGCAGGAATTCCTCCTAAGTTTTTCAACCATCTTAAGTTCAATAAAGAAACGTAAACTGCATAAACCGCAGGAGTATTGTACATACTTTCGTTGTCAATATGGATTTTATAATCCAACATCGCAGGAATTGCACGCCCAGATTTACCTAAGATTTCTTCTTTAACAACCACTAAAGTAGTTCCAGCAGGTCCCATGTTTTTTTGAGCTCCAGCATAAATTAAATCAAACTGAGAAAAATCTAATTGTCTTGAAAAAATATCAGAACTCATGTCACTTACTAAAGAAACATCAGTTTTAGGAAAATCTTTTACTTGAGTTCCAAAAATGGTATTGTTACTGGTAATGTGTAAGTAATCCACATCTGAAGGAACAGCATAGTTTTTAGGAATGTAGTTGTAGTTTTTGTCTTTTGATGAAGCCACGATGTTAACTTCTCCAAAAGGTTTGGCTTCTTTTAAAGCTTTACCAGACCAAGCTCCTGTATCTAAATAAGCTGCTTTACCACCAACTTTCATTAAGTTGTAAGGCAACATTAAAAATTCTAAACTCGCTCCACCTTGTAAGAATAAAGCTTGGTACCCTTTACCTGTTAAGCCTAACAATTCTAAAGATAAAGCTCTTGCTTCTTCCATTACAGCAATAAATTCTTTACTTCTGTGTGAGATTTCAAGAATTGATAAACCTGTGTTTTCAAACTCTAAAACTGCTGCGGCAGCTTGTTGAAATACTTCTTGAGGCAATACGCAAGGACCTGCGCTATAGTTGTGTTTTTTCATGTAAAGTTACTTGTAAAAAATAGACCGCAAATTTGATAAATTAAATTCAAAAAACGAGTCAAATAATTATTTTTTTTTAACCAAGTTTAGTTAAAAACTCCATGGTGTCTATTCCATCGGCATAATCCCATAAATTAGGTTTCTGTGTTTGTCCGAACCCAATGCTGTCGGGAATACAGCCGTTGCTTACGATACACTGTAATAGCGCTGCATCTTGAATTAATTGTTGCTGAAGTTGTGCTAAGGAATCGTATTGTTGATAAAAAATACTAGAAATAGGTGAGGCGTATTGCTGGGTGTCTTCTTTTAAGGTTAAAAATCCATTATCTAACAACTTGTAGTTACTCATTAAAAATACCGCCTTGTTGTAATCATAATTATTAGCATATTTTTCATATTGAATCACCTCTTTGTACTCAAACATGGCTTCGAAAAACAAATCAAAAGAATAACCTTGGGGTACAAATAGCTTAGAAACGTTGCGGCAACCCAATCCAAAGTATCTAAAAATGTCTTCGCCTAATAAAATGAGCTCTTCTTTGGTTTCCTTTCCCGTTAAAACAGCTACGGAATTTCTATTTTTTCGAATGATAGCAGGTTTGTTTTTAAAATAATATTCAAAATATCGGGCAGTATTATTACTTCCTGTAGCAATTACAGCATCAAAATTTTCTAGTTTTCCGTCAACAAATTCTATGTGTTTTAAGAAATCAGCGTCAACACTAATTAAATAGTCAACTAAAAAAGGCAATAATTTTTGATCGTTCGAAGAGGTTTTAATCAAAGCTTTGTTGCCCGATAAAATCACACATAAAAAATCATGAAATCCGACTAAAGGGATATTGCCTGCTAATACCAAACCTATATTTTTAGGTTCGTTATTAGGAATAGAATAATTATTCAACCAATTCGTAAGATTTTGTTCGGTTAAAGCATCTGCCCAGCTTTTTATGGAAAAATAAATATGTTCAGGAGTAAACCAGCCGTTGTGTGATTGAGATAAATCAATTAAATCAATAAATTTTTCGTAAAATGCATCGTTGTTTTTTACGATAGGATTTTTAGTGTTTCCATCTATAGAAAACTGTCTTAAGAAATTTCCCAGTTCAACAAAAATGTTTTTTTTTGATTCGAATGTCATAATGATTTGTATATAAATACTTTTGATTGTAGTTTTGCGCAAAAATAGAAGATTAATCACTAATATACTTTAGCTATGGCTATTAAAATAACTGACGAGTGTATCAACTGTGGCGCCTGTGAGCCAGAGTGCCCAAATACAGCAATATATGAAGGTGCGGCAGAGTGGAGATATAAAGATGGTACTAAGTTAAAAGGTAAAGTAGTTTTACCTTCTGGCGAAGAAGTAGATTCAGACGTAGCCCAAACGCCAATATCTGATGATTTATATTACATTGTTCCTGGTAAATGTACCGAATGTAAAGGATTCCATGACGAACCTCAGTGCGCTGCGGTATGTCCAGTAGATTGTTGTGTACCTGATGAAGACCATGAAGAAAGTGAAGAAACTTTATTGAATAGACAATCGTTTTTACATAACGAATAATCCATAACGAATAACTCCAATCCCCTCCAGCGGAGGGGATTTTTTTTGAAGAATCACACTGTTTTTTCTGTTTATGGATTATTGATAAAACTGTAAATAGGCAAACTTTAAAACATTATAAACAAAATTTAAAATGAAAGCAGGTATTGTAGGCTTACCCAACGTAGGAAAATCAACTTTATTTAATTGTTTATCGAACGCCAAAGCACAAAGTGCAAATTTTCCATTTTGTACGATTGAACCCAATATAGGAGTAGTAAATGTTCCCGATCCTCGAATCCAAAAGTTAGAAGAATTAGTAAAACCAGAAAGAGTGCAATTGGCAACTGTTGATATTGTAGATATTGCCGGTTTGGTTAAAGGAGCAAGTAAAGGAGAGGGTTTAGGAAATCAGTTTTTAGGAAACATCCGCGAGTGTAATGCGATTATTCATGTGTTGCGTTGTTTTGATAACGACAATATTGTACACGTTGATGGAAATGTAAACCCCATTCGTGATAAAGAAACCATAGACATTGAATTACAATTAAAAGATTTAGAAACGGTTGAAAAACGCTTAGAGAAAGTCAATCGTGCGGCTAAAACAGGAAATAAAGAAGCACAAACTGAAAAAGCTTTATTAGATAGAATTCGTGAAGCCTTATTACAGGCCAAGTCTGCTAGAACCGTGGAGCCTCAAAACCACGACGAAGTAGAATTGATGGAAGATTTTCAGTTGATTACTTCTAAACCCGTTTTATACGTTTGTAATGTAGACGAAGCCTCGGCTGTTAACGGAAACAAATACGTAGACCAAGTTCGTGAATTAGTAAAAGACGAAAATGCCGAAGTCATTGTACTTTCGGTTGGTGCCGAAGCCGATATCACTGAATTAGAAAGTTACGAAGAGCGTCAGGTATTTTTAGAAGACATGGGATTAACCGAGCCAGGTTCAGCGGTATTGATTCGTGCAGCCTATAAATTATTAAAGTTACAAACCTATTTCACCGCTGGGGTAAAAGAAGTAAGAGCTTGGACTGTGGCTATCGGAGCCACCGCACCACAAGCCGCAGGAGTAATCCATTCAGATTTTGAAAAAGGATTTATCCGTGCCGAAGTAATCGCTTACGATGACTTTGTAAAATTTGGTTCAGAAGCTAAAGTAAAAGAAGCAGGAAAGTTAAGAGTTGAAGGAAAAGAGTATATTGTAAAGGATGGGGATGTGATGCATTTTAGATTTAATGTATAACAAAAAAAAGTTCTTTAAATTTTGTTAAAATTATTCTCATTCGTTACATTTGAATAGGAACAAAAAAAACATTTAATTAAAATTTAATAAATAAACATCATGGTACGCACATCGGTTTTATTGGGATTAATTGTACTGTGCTCCATTTCTTTTTCTTGTAATAAAAAAATTGAAAAAGTAAGAATTGGCGGAGCAGTTTGGATGAAGAAAAATTTAGATACAGACGTTTTTGCCAACGGAGAAAAAATTCCAGAGGTAAAAGACGATAAAGAGTGGGAGCGTTACGGCAACGAAGGCAAACCAGCTTGGTGTTATTACGATAATGATCCAAACAATGGAAAGGTGTTAGGTAGGTTGTATAATTTTCATGCGGTTAACAGTCCTAATGGATTGTGCCCTAAAGGATGGCACATTCCAACAGATGACGAATGGACTGCTTTAACAGATAAATTAGGTAGTGAAAAATTTGCTGGTGAAAAAATGAAAAGTGAAACTGGTTGGAAAGTAGGAGGAACTCCAGGGAATAATCAAAGTAAGTTGGCTATTTTACCCGGAGGAACCCGAAATAGAGATGGATATTTTAACAGCGCAGGACGTTCCGCTTATTTTTGGAGTTCTACCCCAACAGGAGAAAGAGATGCTCGCGACAGAGGATTTGAATACAACTCCATTGAAGTGGTTCGAGATTTTAGCGATGTAGGCATTGGATTTTCTTGCCGATGTGTAAAAGACTAATTCAAAAATAATTTCAAACAAAAGGTCAGATTTTCTGACCTTTTGTTTTTTAAGGCTTTTATTTCTGATGAAAATCATTATATTTGCACGCAATTTATAACAAATTGCTATGATCGCTCATCAATCAAAAATTATCGGAGAAGGACTAACATACGACGACGTTTTATTAGTTCCCGGTTATTCAGAGGTACTTCCCAGAGAAGTCAATATTCAAACCAAATTTTCACGCAATATTACTTTAAACGTTCCTGTAGTTTCGGCTGCTATGGATACCGTTACCGAAAGCTCTATGGCTATAGCTATGGCGCGTGAAGGTGGAATAGGAGTGCTTCATAAAAACATGACTATAGAGCAACAAGCCGCTAAAGTAAAAAAAGTAAAAAGAGCCGAATCAGGAATGATTATCGACCCTGTAACCCTTTCTTTAGATGCCACGGTTATAGATGCCAAAATGGCGATGAAAGAATACGGAATCGGAGGAATTCCTATTGTAGATGAAAATCAAGTATTAAAAGGAATTGTAACCAACAGAGATTTACGTTTCGAAAAAAATAATAGTCGTCCGATTATAGAAGTGATGACTAGTAAAAATCTAGTTACCGTTGCCGAAGGAACTTCATTACAAGAAGCCGAAATCGTATTACAAGGCAATAAAATCGAAAAATTACCCGTAATCAGTCCCGATAATAAATTAGTAGGATTAATCACTTTCCGAGACATTACCAAATTAACCCAAAAACCGATTGCTAATAAGGACAAATACGGACGTTTAAGAGTTGCTGCTGCTATTGGAGTTACCGGAGACGCCGTAGAAAGAGCTGCCGCTTTAGTACACGCAGGAGTAGATGCCGTAATTATTGATACTGCACACGGACACACCAAAGGAGTGGTAAGTGTTTTAAAAGAAGTAAAAGCAAAATTCCCACAAATAGATGTAGTAGTTGGCAATATTGCTACCGCCGCCGCCGCTAAATATTTAGTAGAAAACGGAGCCGATGCCGTAAAAGTAGGAATTGGCCCAGGTTCTATTTGTACCACCCGTATTGTAGCAGGAGTAGGTTTTCCACAATTTTCTGCGGTTTTAGAAGTCGCTGCTGCCATCAAAGGCACAGGAGTTCCGGTTATAGCCGACGGAGGTATTCGTTACACAGGAGACATTCCTAAAGCTTTAGCTGCTGGTGCAGATTGTGTAATGTTAGGTTCGTTGTTGGCAGGAACTATGGAATCCCCAGGGGAAACCATTATTTTTGAAGGAAGAAAATTCAAATCTTACCGAGGCATGGGTTCAGTAGAAGCCATGAAAGAAGGTTCAAAAGACAGATATTTTCAAGATGTAGAAGACGATGTTAAAAAATTAGTACCTGAAGGCATTGTCGGTCGTGTGCCTTATAAAGGAGAATTAAACGAAAGTATGTTGCAATTTATTGGAGGATTAAGAGCAGGTATGGGTTACTGTGGTGCTAAAGACATTCCAACTTTACAAGAAATTGCACAGTTTATTCGCATCACCTCTAGTGGAATTACCGAAAGTCATCCACACAACGTTACGATTACCAAAGAAGCACCGAATTATTCTAGATAAGAATCAAGTAAATCTTAAATTAAAAAGCCCCAAAGTGTATAACATTTTGGGGCTTTTTTGATTTTGGGCGTTCCCCCACGCAGAAAAAGCGCGGGGTCATGCCATTCGTTACAATCTTTTAACCCAGCCAAAATTCGGGCTGGCTTAAAAGGATTTTCACTGCTGTCATTAACGCGTGGTTAGTCGAAAGTTGAAAGTCAAATGTCATAAGGCCTTTTCGCTGGCGCCAGCATCTTGCTGGTGACCACATACAGTTGCTCGATTATTTTTCTTTTTTTCATTGCCAAAAAAAGAAACAAAAATGCTAGCCTGCATTTTAAAAACTACAATTTCTAAAAAGCTTTTTGCTCAAACGCAATCACTACCATTGCATTAACGGATTGCGCGCATCACCCCACGCTCAAAAATCTTTTTGAAATTCTCACGTTTTTAAAATGAAAGGCGGGTTTGTGTTGATAAGTTAATTTTTTTATACCGATGTGATAGGGTGATTTTGGATATTTTTGGGTTAGCGGTAATGTTAAAAAAAACACTAAATGAAAAATATAATAACAATCTTATTCATTCTATTTTCAAGTTATTCAAGCTTTTCCCAAAACGAAGGGAAATTATATTTTAACGATGAAGGCGAGAAAATTTACTTGTCGACAGAAGTTGAAAAAAAACCAGAATTATTAGACGGTATGAAAGAATATTTAAAGTATTATTCCAAAAACTTAAAAACTCCTGATTTCCACTTAAAAAGTATTAAACAATATTTTGCTGTTCTAATTGAGACAGATGGAACAATATCAAATGTTATTTATGTTAATCAAGAAATTGAATATTGCAAATTAAAAGTTGTAAATACAAAAAGCGAAGCAGATGACAACAAATTCATGGAGGAAGAAATAATACGCTTTAAAGAAGAAAATATTAGATTATTGAAAGAATATAAAGGTAAATGGAAAAGTGGAATCAAAGACGGAAAACCAGTAAGATGTCAAATTATTATTCCATTTGCAACACAAACAGATTTAGAATAAAACGCTACCGCTAACAAGGGTTTTATTCAATAGGTGGGGGGCTTAGCTCAATTATATTTTTTACTTTTAACAAATTACCAATGGGCAGACAGTTTGTGTTTTCATAAATTCTCTACTGTTTCATGTCCTAATCTGTTGTGTGAAATTCTAAAAGAACAACCGCAAAAAAATAAAATATGGGAATAGAATATAAAGAATCGAATATCCATTGGAATTATTATTTAGCAATTGAAAGTGATTTTGAAAAAATCTCAAGATATGTTGAATTTAGTGAAGCAAATAATTCAACTTTTTCTATTGAATTAGCTAGAATTATAATGTCATCAACACAGGAAATAGACGGAATAATGAAAAAATTATGTGCACTACTTGATTCTTCAAAAAATCCAGATAACATTAATCAATATAAAAAAATTATTCTTGAGAAAAGTCCAGAATTCATCAATGAAAAAGTAGAAATTCCACGATTTGGAATGAAAAGCGAGCCTTGGATTAATTGGTCAGGAGAAAAGAATCCTGATTGGTGGTGCGCCAATAATCAAATCAAACACAATCGCACCGAAAATTTTGAAAAAGCAAATTTAAAAAATGCTTTTAATTCTGTTGGAGCACTACTTATTACGACTCTATATTATTATAAAAGTAAATTTGAAGTTTCAGGAGAATCTATGAGTTGGCCTGAGTTGACGGGAATAATAAAACCAAAAGCTTCTCTTTATATTTTAAATAGTGAATATTATCATAATCCAGGAACTTGGGCTGGAATTGATTGGTAAATGAATTCACCTCAGCAGGTACATTACAATCAAACTTGAAAATAAGAACGACAGTGAGATTATTACCAAAACAAATATTGACGGAAGAGTTTTGCTACTACTCTGACAAATCAATTGACGAATTGAAATCTGATATTCAGAATCTTTTTGATAAAACAAAAGGATGGAATTTTTCAGTTAACCTGACTGGAAAATTCATTTCTGAATTTGAGTTTAAAATGACTCCAAAATGGCAATTAATTACTATTAGTAATTTTGAGAGGGATATTTCATATTTGAACGGACAATTATTTTCTGACAAATTAAAAAGAACTCGTGTTGTTTTTACAGTCAGACCCAACTCAATTTTTTTGATTTTCTTTTTGATTTTTCCAATCATTGGAACATTTATTTTTATAAATGAAAATACAAATGGAGACAATATTGATATAAAAATTGCAGGATTAGTTTTTACGCTTATTGTGCCTGCAATAACTTTAATAATTGCACATTTTGCTAAACAAGGTATTAAGAATCGTTTTGTTGAAACATTTGATCTTAAACCTTTTACCCAAGAATCTAAAACCTAATGCCGATAAATTAATTTTCCATTTTTTAACTAAACCCTGCGTTAGGGCTAAAGCCATTGTCGGAGCTCCTTTAAACTATAAAACCTGTCCGC
>DLGW01000008.1:53541-83366 GCA_002482885.1 Flavobacteriaceae bacterium UBA7684
GCGGACAGGTTTTATAGTTTAAAGAGCGACTGGCGACGGCCCGACCACAATCCGTCCTTTTTGGCGGATTGTGGGAACGCCCAAAAGGTAAATGTTATTTTGTTATAATCGGTATTTAATGGGTTGGTAAACTACTTTTTTGGTTTCGAAAAATTCGTCGTTAAAGTATTCACTGATAGGGTATTGCTCGGCGTTGGGGAAGTTTTCGAGTTCTTCGGTTAAGTCGCCACCTTTTAGGCAAAGGATGCCGTTTTTTAAATCGTGGTGGTTTTCTTTTTTGGTTTTGTCTTTTACCCAAACGTGTAAGTCAGACATATTGGTTACCGCGCGGCTTACAATAAAATCGTATTTGTTGGGTACATTTTCGGCACGTATTTGTTCAGCTACTACATTTTTTAAACCCAAGGCTTCTACTATGGCTTGTACCACTTTTATCTTTTTTTGAATCACGTCAATCAAATGAAATTGCACGTTCGGAAACATTATCGCCAAAGGAATTCCAGGGAGTCCGCCGCCTGTACCTACATCTAAAATATGAGCACCATCATTGAACTTTTGTACCCGTGCAATACTTAAGGAATGCATGATGTGACGGGTGTTTAATTGATCAATGTCTTTGCGAGAAATCACATTAATTTTTTGATTCCAATCGGATAACAACAAGGCTAAATCATCCAATTGTTTTAATTGGTTTTCGTCTAACTCTGGGAAATAAATAGGTAATAGGTTCATTTTGTTATATTATGGTACAATATTACTAAATTTTGTGGCTTATGTATGATACTTGTTGGCTATTTGGGATTAATTAATATTTATATTTGCGGGATTTTATTTAAAACAAACGTAAACAATATTTAAATTTTTATCATATGAATAAGCTTTCGGATAGAATTAACAAGTTAGCGACTTCTCAAACATTAGCTATGGCTGCTTTGGCCAGAGAATTAAAAGCACAAGGAAAAGACATTATCAGTTTAAGTTTGGGTGAACCAGATTTTAACACGCCTGAATTTATTAAGGAAGCGGCTATCCAAGCCATTCACGATAATTACAGTACTTATAGCCCTGTTGACGGTTATGGTGATTTAAAAGAAGCCATTTGTTTAAAGTTTAAAAGAGATAATGATTTAGATTACAAACCTTCTCAAATTGTAGTTTCAACAGGAGCTAAACATTCATTATACAACATTACTCAAGTGTTGTTAAACCCTGGTGATGAGTGTATTTTACCGGCACCTTATTGGGTAAGTTATGTAGAATTGGTGAAAATGGCAGACGGTATTCCTGTGGAAGTACCAACTACTATTGAATCTGATTTTAAAATTACTCCTGCACAATTAGAGGCTGCGATTACGCCTAAAACTAAAATGATAATGTTCAGTAGCCCTTGTAATCCATCGGGTTCTGTGTATAATCGTGAAGAGTTAACTGCTTTGGCAAAAGTATTAGAAAAACACCCTGATATTATTATTGTGTCTGACGAGATTTATGAGCACATTAATTTCTCTAACAGTTTTTGCAGTATTGCTTCAATCCCGGGTATGTACGAAAGAACAGTAACTGTAAACGGAGTTTCTAAAGCTTTCGCTATGACAGGATGGAGAATTGGTTACATTGGAGCACCAGAGTACATTGCTAAAGCTTGTACTAAAATGCAAGGTCAGGTAACTAGTGGTGCTAACGGTATTGCACAAAGAGCTACTATCGAAGCCGTAAAAGCTTCTCCGGATAAAATTAAATACATGGTTACTGAATTCCACAAACGTAGAGATTTAGTAGTAGGTTTATTGAAAGATATTCCAGGAGTTAAAATCAATGTTCCAGACGGTGCTTTTTATGTATTCCCAGATGTATCTTCATTCTTCGGAAAAACATTAAGAGGTATGGAGATTAAAAATGCAGAAGATTTCTCAATGTATTTATTGAAAGAGGCTTGTGTGGCCACCGTTACTGGTGATGCTTTCGGAAATGCGGATTGTATTCGTTTTTCTTACGCAGCAAGTGAAGATCAATTAAAAGAAGCTTTAAAAAGAATTAAAGAAGCTTTGGCTTAATTTTAAATCTATAGTATAAAACAAGGGGTGCTTTTTTAAGTATCCCTTTTTTTATGGGTAAAAAATTCAGTTTATATTTTTTTCAAAAAGTCTATTAACTGTTTAGTGGCTAAGGCTCTGTGGCTGATTTTTCCTTTTTCTTCTAAACTCATTTCAGCAAAAGTTTGGGAATAACCTTCGGGAATAAAAATAGGGTCGTAGCCAAATCCTTGAGTTCCAATTTTCTCGTGAGTGATTTCTCCGTTTATTACATCATTAAATAAATATTGTTCTCCGTTGTAGTTTAAAGCGATTACCGTTTTAAAATAAGCTGTTCTGTTCGAAATATTTTGTAGGTTTTGTAAGAGTAAATTCATGTTGTCCTCACTGTTTTTTTGTTCGCCTGCATATCGGGCAGAAAAGACTCCTGGCTCACCATGTAAAGCCTCAACTTCTAATCCGCTATCGTCGGCAAAACAATTTAATCCGTAGTGTTGAGTAACATAATTGGCTTTTAGTACGGCATTTTCTTCTAAGGTGTTTCCAGTTTCGGGAATGTCCACTAAGCAATCAATGTCGGCTAAACTTTTAATTAGAATGTGACTGGGTAATAAGGCTTGAATTTCTTTAATCTTATTTACATTTTGCGAGGCAAAAACTAGGGTAGTAGTCATGGATTTAAAATAAAAAAGGTTGTCTACAAAAATAGACAACCTTTTAAAATGATCATATTTTTTAGATTATTTAAGTGTCAGCGCAGAGCTAGATACTAAAACACTTCCGTCAAATATGTTAATGGTGTAACTTCCTTTTTCAAAACCATCTTTGTTAACAACAGCTTCGCATACATTCAAAGTTTTGTTTTTGAAACTTACTTTTGATTCCATACTGTAAGTTAAGATAAGTTCTCCGTAAGTAACGGTTTTCTTTTCTCCTAATACATTGTTTTTAGAATCAATGATTTGAATGTAGTATACTTTTTCCTGCTCTTTAGCAATTTTGTTTTCAGCAATAGTAAAACAAACTTTGATTTGATCGGCTCTGCTTCCTTTTTCAGTTAAAACTTCTTTACCAGAACTTTTAATTTTATAAGCCTCTACTTTAGGATTAACAACGATTAATTGAGAACCTTTTTCTACAGTGCTGTTTAAATTAGAATTCTCTTGGGTAAGCGTTTCATTTTTAACAACTACTTCTTTCAACACTACGTTAGTACTGTCTATTTTAACAGTTAATTTGGTGTTTTCTTTCTTTAATTCTTCGTTTTGAGCCATTAAAGATTCTTTTTCTCTTCTTAGGTTTAAAGCTTCTTTTTTGAAACGTTGTAAACTAGCTAAATCACCATTTGCTTTTTCTAATTCAGCAATTAGACTTTCTATTTTTTCTCTTTCTGCAACTAATTCATCAGACAAAGCTGTTTTTTCATTAATTGCGATATCGTACTCTGCCTTTAGAGCTTCAAGGTCGCTTAATATTTTATCTTTTTCGGAAACTAATTTAACTTCAGTAGTTTTTGCTTCATCACTAATTTTGTAGATGTAAAACAAACTTCCCGCTAATAAAAGAGCTAAAAGAATAGTAGCAATCTTTAATCCTTCATTTACTTTTTTTTCTTCTTTTTCCATAGTTGTTTGATATTTTTTTAACAAACTTAACATTTTATAACGTTTTCGCAAATATTTTTACAACGAATTACATCAAAAAATACATTTATGGTTACTTTTACCCATAGAAAAGAATAGATATGGAACGTTTAAAGCGCTTTACATTTGACGATTTGTCACAAATCGTACAACAAAACAAAGGCGAAATTAAATTTGGAGAAAGAGTTCAACTGTTAATCAACCCTACGGATTGGGCTACGGAACTTAAAAGCAGTCCCTCAAAGTATGTATTGTTAGGTATACCCGAAGATATTGGAGTTCGTGCCAATACTGGTAAGTCAGGGGCTCGTTCTATATGGCAACACACCTTAAATAATTTGCTAAATTTACAACACAATCGTTTTTGTAAAGGATATAGTTTGTTGGTTTTGGGGTATTTAGATGTCTCCGAAGAATTATTAGCAGCGTCTGATTTAGATATCAACGATAAAGAACAACGTAAAACTTACTATAAATTAGTAGAACAAATCGACAAAGAAGTATCGCATTTGGTGTTTACGATTTTAAAAGCAGGTAAAATTCCAATTATTATTGGGGGCGGACAAAATAATTCTTATGGAGCTATAAAAGGTGCTGCGTTGTCTACAGGGAAGCCCATTAATGCAGTAAATTTTGATGCTTTTTCTCATTTTACTACTACCGAAGGAAGACACAGCGGAAATTCTTTTTCTTATGCTTTTGAAGAAGGTTTTTTACAAAACTATTTTGTGTTTGGGTTACACGAAAATTATACTTCAAAAGCGGTTTTAAGTAATATTAAAAAAGTAGTAGATCGGGTTAAATACAATACCTATGAGCAACTGTTGGTAAGACGCGAAAAAGATTTTTTTACCGAGATTGAAGCGGCTTTACAATTTATTCAAAATGGAGGCTACGGAATAGATATTGACTTAGATGCGATGACTATTTTGTCTAGCAACAATTTGTTTTCTAGCGGATTTAAAGCCCATGAATTAAGGCAATTTGTAAGTGCTATGGCAAGTAAAAAACAAGTGAAATATTTCCACGTGTCCGAAGGTTCTTCTAGTGTTGCAGAATACAGCAATTTTGATCAGGTAGGAAAATTAATTGCGTTGTTAATTACAGATTTTATAAAATCCAATACCATTGCTCAAGAAAATATAGAATTACAGTAATCCTTTTTTACTTAAGATTTCTTTTTCAATTTCCTCGGACAAACGTTTTTCTACAACAGGAATAATTAGCGTTTTTCGAGGTTTATTTTTAACAAAAGGATACAATTCTAAATCGGGAACTTGATCTGTATTTAAGTGTTTATTAGCGCCAATAATAATCTCTTTATCTTGATTGAAAGCTTCCTGTTCTTTTAAGGCAGATTCCTTTATTTTTTGTTGTATCCAACCACTTTTTAAAAGAGTTAAAAATCCTCCTTTGCGTTCGATTTCTTTAAATAACAACAAAGATTTTTCAATCATTTGGTGCGTTAAGTAATCCAAATAATAATTGCCTTCAGTTGGATTATGGGCTAAATATAAATCAGTTTCCTTTTCTAAAATCAGTAGTTGATTGTTGGCTAAATGATTGCTGTATCCGTTTTCTTTTTTAAACATAAAATCCGCAGGCAAACTAATTATAGCGTCGGCATTTCCTAATATAGCACTTAAATATTCGGTGGTGGTACGCACTAAATTATTTTCGTGTGTAAATAGCGTTTTATTTCTTTTAGAAGGAATGGCTATAAGGTAAACCTTTTCTGGTGCCGAAAATTCCTTCGCTAAGCTGGCAAATAACAATCTTAAGGCTTTTAGTTTGGCTATTTCAAAAAAGAAATTTCCTCCGATAGCCACTTCAATTAAAATAGGGGATTTTAAATTTTCTAGGTGATGAAAATATTCCGAAGCCTGAGCCAATACAAAGGCTAATTGTTGAATAATATTTGCTCCTGCGTTTTGGTAATGACTGGTTTTAATACTTATAGAGGGCGTTTGATTATTTGAATTAATAATCTGTAGATTTTTTAAATCCAGTTCTTTGTTTTCGAACCAATTTCCAGTACTGCTTAACTGAGATATGGGGTCGTTAATAAATTGTAATTTACAGTGATGATCTATTTTTGATAAGTTTATGTAGTAACTCGCCGAAAAAAACAAACATTCAATAAATAAATGAATATCTGAAGGGCATTGTTCAATAATGGAGCGAATGTTTTTGCTTTCATCGGGTATGATTAACCAAAATCCATTAATACCTTTAAGGGCGGTTTTGTTGATTTTTTCGATGGTTTTTTCTACATCGGCTACATAAATTTTTTGACAACGAATTAAGGAATCTAAGCGGGGTGTATTAGGATATTTTTTAAAATTTTCGTCAAAGTGATAAAACGGTCGAACAGCAATATCTTCGGGGCTTTTCCAAATTAAAGATTGATAATCTAAACCGTTGAGTTCAAATTGAATTTTTTGTTTCCAAAGTTTAGACGGAATGTCTTCGAATACTTCGTTTAAAGACATAAAAAGAATTGTTGTTAGTTGTCGGTTTCAGTTTCGTCTTCAATAATAAAAATGTCTTCGTTTTGCTTTTTCATATAATATTTTTCACGAGCAAACTTTTCAATCTTTTTAAGGCTTTGGTAAGATTTGATTTCTTTTTTATCTTTTTCAATTTCTTGATTATAATAAACTTTGCTGTCTTCTAGTTTATCGATTTCTTTATTTAATTGCTTGTGTTGCAAGGCGGAATAAGAATCTAGAAAAAGCATCCATATAATGAAAAACACTAATACTACAAGGTATTTGATATTTACATTGCCCAGAATAGGATATTTTAAGAGTAAGTTCTTGTAAAAATTTTTCATAAAAATGTAAGCGGATACTTTTTACAAAAGTAGTAAAATGAGTGCTTAAAAGCGGGTGTAATTATATAAAAAAAAGCCGCCTAATATAGGCGGCCTAATAAATTAACGTGGCGTAAAATTATTAATGATGATGTGTTTAAAAGGTTAACGTTTCAAATATAACAAGTTGAATATGCTAAGAATCATAAAATTATCATAAAATTTATGACTTTTTGTTTTTTAAACGCCCACGGTTAGTTGGTTTTGTTTTTTTAGGATTTCTTTTACCTGGCCCACCTAAATTTACTTTTTTGTTTTTATCCTTTTTTTCGTGAAAGGCACTGTTTTCGGCAATTTTAGTGGTCTTTAAAAGTAGTTTTACTTTGGTTTTTATTTTTTCAAAATCTAAAAGCTTTTCGGATATTTCTATGTTTTCGGGTAAAGGAATTGTGTCAACTTGTTTTTCCATAAGCACTTCTACATCTAAAAAGAATTCTTCTTCTTTAGGGGAAACAAAACTAAATGCTACCCCAGATTGTTCGGCTCTACCTGTTCTACCAATACGGTGCATATATTTTTCGGGAACATCGGCAATTTCGAAATTAATAACATGGCTAACGTTCGAAATGTCTAAACCACGCGCCATAATATCGGTAGTAATAATACCTTTAATATTGCCTTCCTGAAAATCTTTTAAGGTATTTAATCGGTAGTTTTGGGATTTATTGGAATGGATTACGCCAAATTGTTCGGGATATAATTCCTCTATTTTTTCGTGTAATAAATCGGCATTTCGTTTATCGTTTACAAAGATTAATAATCTAGCATCGGTTAGGTCTTGTGCTAATAAATGAATTAATAAATTCATTTTGGTATTAAAATTTGGAACTGAATATTTGAATTGTTCTATATTCTCTAAAGGAGTTCCCGAAGGGGCTAAGGTGATTTCTTCGGGTAAATCAAAATAATCGTTTAACATATCATCTACTTCGTCGGTCATGGTCGCCGAAAACAAAATGTTTTGTCTTTTGTCTTTCATCATCGACAAAATAGAAGTGATTTGAAATCTAAATCCTAAATTCAACATTTCATCGAACTCGTCAATCACTAATTTTTTTACTTCATCTAATCTTAGTACGCCATCTAAGGCTAAATCCATTAATCGACCAGGGGTTCCAACAACTATATCTACTCCGTTACCAATAGTTAGTTTTTGGGTATTGATATTTACTCCTCCGTATATTCCAGCAGTTCTAACCGACATATAAGCGGTTAAGTTTTTTACGACTTCGGCTACTTGAACTACTAATTCACGAGTAGGCACTACAATTAAAACACTTGGATTGTCTGATTTAGAAAATTGATATTGCTTTAAAATGGGAAGTAAATAAGCTAAGGTTTTACCTGTTCCTGTTTGGGCAATTCCCATCACATCTCTGCCTGATAAAATAGGGGAAAAAGCTTTTTCTTGAATAGGAGTAGGGTTGGTAATCCCTAATTCATCAATGGCTTTTTGTAAGAATTTAGGAAGTTGAAAATCGTTAAATGAATTCATGCTATGGGTTTATAAAAAATAAGGAATATGACAGCATCATACTCCTTAATAATTTTTGGATTAAAAATAAACTTAGTCTAACTTATTAAATTCTAAAAGGTATTTAAATAGTATGTCTGGACTGTTATTGTCTGGTTCTTTGTTGTATTTTTCTAATAGTTCGGGTTTGCTTTCCAATAAGGTTGGTAAACTTCTTTTATCTATAACCTTAATTTCTTGAGTGTTTTTATCCATAATATATAAAAAACGTAAAGTCGCTAATACAGGGCCTGATAATCGACCTCCAACAGGTGCTTTTGCACTGGCTATTTGCATTTGTCTAGAATCAGGAGTTGCATTGGTTGGAATTCCTGATCTGAATACAAAATATTTACCATCACTTAAAATTTTAAAATACCAAGGTTGTAATTGATGTTTTAACCCGTTGATGAATAATTCATCACCTGTAGAAAAAGCATAGATGCGGTTTCTTAATTGTTTTTCGGGTACATCAAAATTTAAAGCTCTTAGGATATATTCGTTGCCACCATATCTTTTCATGGCAGCAGTAGAACGTTTGTCGGCAACCAATTTGTATTCTTTATTTGGTTTTTTAGACATTAAATCTTGATGTGTGTAATAAACTCCTTTAGGATATTTTACACTGAATTTATCTTTTTGATTGTTTTGTGCTTGAGTAAAGCCACAAACTAATAGTAAAACAAGTAATAAATTTTTCATAGTATTTTGTAGGGTATAAAACGGTTCAAAGTTACAAAATTCTGTTATTGAATAAGTTAAAATTTTTACTAGTATAACGAAGGGTATTTGTTAGGGTTTGCTTCGTGTAAAATAAAATAAATTTTTTCAAAAATATCTTCAACCGAAGGCTTGGAAAAATAATCCCCATCGCTATTGTATGCAGGCCTATGTTCTTTAGCAGTTAGCGTTTGTGGCTTGCTGTCTAAAAATTCGTAAGCGTTTTGTTCTTCTACTATTTTTTGAAGTATGTAAGCAGAGGCTCCTCCGGGTACATCTTCGTCCACCACCAATAATCGATTGGTTTTCATTACGCTTTTTACAATTTCGTGTGCGGTATCAAAAGGGATTAACGATTGAATGTCAATAATCTCAATATCTATATCCACTTCTAATAATTCTTTAGCGGCTTGTTCGACTAGTCTTAAAGTAGAGCCGTAGGAAACTACGGTAATGTCTTTTCCTTCTCTGATAGTTTCTATCACCCCAATAGGTGTTTTAAACTCCCCAATATTAGAAGGCATTTTTTCTTTTAAACGGTAGCCATTTAAACATTCAATCACCATGGCGGGTTCGTCGGTTTCTAATAAAGTATTATAAAAACCAGCCGCTTTAGTCATGTTGCGGGGAACTAAAACTAAAATTCCACGAATGGCATTGATAATCATTCCCATAGGAGATCCAGAATGCCAAATACCTTCTAAACGGTGTCCGCGGGTTCTAATAATTAAAGGTGCTTTTTGTCTGCCTGCAGTACGGTATAACAAAGAAGCTAAATCGTCACTTAGGGTTTGAATAGCATACAATACATAATCTACATATTGAATTTCGGCAATAGGACGCAAACCTCTTAAGGCCATACCGATTCCTTGGCCAATAATGGTAGATTCTCGAATTCCTGTATCGGCTACTCGGATTTCGCCGTGTTTGTCTTGCAATCCTTCTAATCCTTGGTTAACGTCGCCAATAGTTCCAACATCTTCACCAAAAATTAAAGTATTGGTGTATTTGGTTAAAATGGAATCAAAATTATCTCGAAGAATAATACGTCCGTCCACTTCTTCGGCTTCCGCAGTATAGGTCGGTAATATTTCGGCAATATTTTTATGATTATAAGCCGATTCGGAATATAAATGTGAACTAAATTTAGGAGTGGTTTCGTTGATTAAATCAGATACCCAAACCGATAATTCTTTTTTGTTTACATCGTTTACTAATAATCTAAGTACTTTTCTGCCCGTAGATAACAAGTCCTTTAAAACAGGTTCTTTAATGTTGGCTAAAGATTCTCGGTGTCTTTTAATAAACGCTTTGTTGTTGCTTTCGTTTTCTAATTTTTCAATCAGTTTTAAAAGTATTTTTTGTTGCTCTTTTAAGGGAGTTGTAAATTCTTCCCAAGCTTCTTTTTTGGCGTTTTGAACATCTTTCTTGGCTTGATTTTCAATAGCAATTAAATCTTCTTCATTAGCAATTCCGTTGCTTAAAATCCAAGTACGCATTTGGATGTTACAATCAAATTCTTTTTCCCATTGCAAACGTTCTTTGTTTTTGTAGCGCTCGTGTGAACCCGAAGTAGAATGTCCTTGAGGTTGTGTTAATTCTTTGACATGAATTAATACAGGAATGTGTTGCTCTCGGGCAATGCGTTCTGCTTTTTCGTAAGTGGTAATTAGGCTAGGGTAGTCCCAACCATTCACTGTAAATATTTCTATTCCGTTAGTGCCTTTTTCTCTTTGATATCCTTTTAAAGCTTCGGAAATACTTTCCTTTGTAGTGTGGTGTTTATTGTGTACAGAAATTCCGTAATCATCGTCCCATACACTAATAATCATAGGAATTTGTAATACCCCTGCGGCATTGATGGCTTCTAAAAAAATGCCTTCGGAAGTACTGGCGTTACCTATAGTTCCCCAAGCTACTTCGTTTCCGTTGATACTAAAGTTGGAAGCGTTAGGAATATTTTTTAGGGTTTTATATACTTTGGAAGCTTGCGCTAATCCTACCAATCTAGGGATTTGAGCTGCGGTTGGCGAAATATCACTAGCCGAGTTACGTTGCTGGGTTAGATTTTTCCATGTGCCATCGGCATTTAAATTATGGGTTACGTAATGTCCGCCCATTTGTCTGCCCGCAGACATGGGTTCTTTATCGATGTCTAAATGTCCGTAAAGTCCTGCAAAAAATTGTTTTAAACTTAGGCAATCAATCGCCATAATAAAGGTTTGGTCTCGGTAGTAGCCCGAACGAAAATCTCCGTCTTTAAAAAACTTAGCCATGGCTATTTGTGGAAGTTCTTTTCCGTCGCCAAAAATGCCAAACTTTCCTTTGCCAGAAAGCACTTCTCTACGACCTAATAAACTAGCTTCTCTGCTGGTAACCGCAATTTGATAATCACTCAAAATTTCGTTTTTAAAATCTTCGAATGAAAGGGTTTCTGCAGGAATCTCGTGTATCATCATAGGTCAAATATTACGTGTATTGCAAATCTAATTAAAAATTGAAATAAATTGCATTTTGTTAATATTATTGAGTGTTTTTGTGATTCTTTTTTGTTAGTGTTTTGCGTAAGCGATGGAGGTATTGTTGGAGCTCTTTTAAAACATAAAAACCTGTTGAATAACAGGTTTTTATGTTTTAAAAAGCGACTACCGACAGCGCGGTTGCATTCGTTTTTACGAATGGAATACGCCCTAAATATTTTTGTTACATGATTTTAGCAGATAGTCCTGCGTCTAATAATTGTAAACATTGTGGTTTTAGTTGGCTAAGTTCGCCTGTTTTCACGGTGCACTGTCCGTTAAAATGCACAATAATAGCGCATTGTTCAGCTTGTTCTGGGGTGTGATCGCAAACTTTGATTAACATGTTGATTACGTGTTCAAAGGTGTTTACGTCATCGTTAAATAATACGATTTCGTGTGCGGTTACTTGCTGAGTTTCTAGTTCTAAAAGTTCTTCGATTTGATGAAGTGTGCTCATAAAATTTGATTTTAACGGTCTTATTTTAAACGGTTTACAAATTTATATATTTAAGGGCTACCCAGTTATTTTTTTCTAATTTTTTTTCTAGCTGTAAATGATTTTTTTGGCAACATTCATCAATGGCCGGAATGTCTTGGGTGTAAAATCCGCTTAAAAATAGGATTCCTTTTGGGTTTAGACATTCTGCATAAATTGCCATGTCGTTCAGTAATATGTTGCGGTTGATGTTGGCGATAATTACATCGTATTTTTTGCCTTTTAGTAGGGCAGCGTCGCCTTCGTAAACGCTAATCTGCTCACATTCGTTTCTTTCGGCGTTTTCTATGGAATTGAGGTAACACCAGTTGTCTATGTCTATGGCATCGATGGGTTTTGCGCCTTTCATTTCGGCTAGAATGGCTAGAATGGCGGTACCGCAACCCATGTCTAAAGTTTTTTTGTTAGTTACATCGGTAGCTAATAAGTGCTCAATCATTAAGTGGGTGGTTTCGTGATGCCCTGTGCCGAAACTCATTTTGGGTTCTATAACAATGTCGTATTGTGCGTGAGTTCTGGGGTGAAAAGGAGCCCTTACGTGGCAAATCCCATTTACATTTATGGGTTCAAAGTTTTTTTCCCATTCTTCGTTCCAATTGACTTGTTCGATTTCTTCGGTGGTATAAGTGATTTTAAATTCTTTGGAATGTAGAATTTCTATATTTTCTAAAATATTTTCAGTCCAATCTTTTTTTTGTACGTAAGCGGAAAGTCCTGTTTCGGTTTCTTCAAAGCTTTCAAAATTGGTTTCTTCTAGCTCGGCTAGTAATATGTCGGTTGCAGGTTGTAAGGGATTTAATGTAAAATGGTAAGCGATGTAATTGTTTTGCATGATTTCTTTTTTCTGCAAATGTAAAATTTATTCGTTTTGTTAATATTAAATTAGAATTAGCTTTGTATTTGTATTAAAATAATCAAATGAGAATCTTTTATGTATGTTTTTTCTGTTTGACGGTTTTTTGTGTTAATGCACAGGAAATAAACACTAACAACAATGATTTAAAGTTGGCTTCATTGCCTTATTACAGTTATGGTAGGGGATTGGGGTTGACTTCTCCAGACAGTCTTTTTAAGTTGAATATTCGTTTTAGAATGCAAAATAGAATGAATTACATTCAAAATGAAGACCAAGATGAAATTATAGACGGACACATCAGACGTTTGCGTTTGCGTTTTGATGGTTATGTCGGAAATCCTAAGTTCTTGTATGTAATTCAGCTTTCTTTTGCTCCCGGAGATGTTGGGGTAATTGAAGAAGGAGATAATCTTAATATTATTAGGGATGCAGTTATGTTTTATCGTCCAAATAGGCATTGGAATGTTGCTTTTGGTCAAACCAAGTTGCCAGGAAACAGACAAAGGGTTAATTCGTCAGGGGCTTTACAGTTGTCAGACCGTTCAATTAATAATTCAAGGTTTAATATAGATCGGGATTTTGGTACTCAAGTTTATTATTTGAACGAGAATAAAGATGAATTTTCTTATAATATTAAAACAGCTGTAAGTACGGGGAATGGAAGAAATGTAACAAATAATCCCGATAACGGTTATGCTTTAACGGGTAAGTTGGAATTGTTGCCTTTTGGGATTTTTACGAATGACGGAGCGTATTTTGAAGGTGATATACTCAGAGAGCAAAAACCCAAATTGTTACTTTCGGCTGCTTACCATGTGAACAATAAAGCTCGTTTTACACAAGGCCAATTAGGAGATGATTTGTATGAAAAAAGAAATATGCAATCAATCTTTTTAGATGGTGTTTTTAAATACAACGGTTGGGCGTTTATGGCTGCTTATATGAATAGAAAGTCAGATAACGCTATTACTTATAATCCGTTGGATTTAAGTAAGTTTAGATATGTTTTTGTGGGCGAAGGAATGGATTACCAATTGAGTTATGTTTTTAAAAATAACATAGAATTAATAGGACGTTATTCTACCCAAAAATTAGAAAACCAAATCAAAACGTTTTCACCCAATACCCATCAATATAGTTTAGGAGTAACTAAATATTTTTGGGAACATGCTTTTAAAATTCAATCAGAATTGACTTTGGATGAGTTGCAATATGTAAGTGGAGATACTAAAAACAATTGGTTTGTAAGATTTCAAATAGAAATAGGAATTTAATTCAGTAAAAAAGGCTGTCGATATTACATCGAACAGCCTTTTCCAACTAACAAAAAAAACTAAAAAACTACAACTTTAAATCTATTTCAAATTCATTTCTACATTACGCCACCCTCCACCATTTACAACATCTATGCCGTTTTTTTGTAAAAACTGAGCAGCCTGACTACTTCTCATTCCGCTTTGGCAACAAACGATTACCGGTTTGTTTAATTTTTTTACTTCCTGAATCTTAGCAGGCAATTCATTTAAGGGAATGTTTTTAGACCCCTTAATGTGTCCGCCCGAATATTCAGTAGGTGTTCTTACGTCTAAAATTAAAGCTCCTTTTTGTTGGTATTCTGCAATGGAGCCTGATTTGTTATCTAACCCTAAAAAACTAAGTATACTCATAATTGATTTATTTTTTGGCTAAATTATGGTAAACGGTTTTTCTAGGTTGTAACATAAGTTACAGTTAGGGTTTTACAGGTTTTATAGGCGGGTATTTGGTTAATATTTTAGCAACAAACTCATTGATTCTAGCTTCTTTATATTCTGGATTTTGAGTTAATGCCCCTTCGCCAATGCCTTGCCAAATCAGCTCTTTGTTTTTGGCATCTATAATATCAATATACAAAGTCCCTTCAATGGTAGAACCTGTAGTAGTGTAAGAAGGGCCTCCGTAAAACCAAGGATTCCAACCCCAACCCCAACCATAACTAAAGTGATTCACATGAATTCGTTCGGTGGCTTTAGTAAAAAAATTAATAAATAAATCAGGGGTTTCACTTTTGGTAAATCCTTTACTGATCATTTGAGTATCAATAGCATTTAAAATACGTCTTTTATCTAAATCAGAAATTTCTACTTTATCGATTCCTGATTTGTAAAAAGCGTAAGTTTTATAGGGTGAAAAATCTACTTTGCTATCGTAGTCTGCGCTTACTCTAACCGATTGGCAGGAGGTTATAAAAGCCAAGAATAAAAGATAAATAATATTTTTCATAGCGATTATTTTTTAGGATTCTTTTTATCTACTTCACTAGTTTTAGGATTATAGCCGTAAGGACAATGCCTACAATTGCTTTTACAACAGTAGCCTCTTTTTAAATGATAGGCTTCGGTAAAAACTTTATAGCCCTCGGGCGACCAATAAAAATCTTTTTCGGGTTCCAAAATAGGTTCGTTTATAACAAAAATAAGAACTATAAAGCTTAGGTTTAGATTTAATCTCTACAAAATTTTGTTAATTAATATATGAATATTATTCTGTTTATTAACTCTTTTAGCAGTGATTGTCCACTTACTTTTGCAAAGATGAGTCTGAAATTACATATAGAGTCTTACAATCAATTAGTGAATTTTTCTTTTCCTGATGACATTCAAGTCTTTATGAAAAGGGAAGACCTTTTGCATCCGTTAGTTTCGGGTAATAAATTCAGAAAATTAAAATACAATTTGATTCAGGCTCAAAATGAAAATCACCAAGTTTTATTAACTTTTGGTGGAGCCTATTCTAATCATATTGTGGCTACAGCCGCTGCGGCAAAAGAGCAAGGTTTTCAATCCATAGGCATCGTTAGAGGAGAAGAATTGGAATCTAAAATTGCTGAAAATCCAACATTGTCTTTAGCTAAATCTTTGGGTATGCAGTTGTTTTTTGTTACTCGAGAAGCTTATAGAAACAAAACAGAAGCGTTTTTTATCAAAGATTTAGAACAACGTTTTGGAAGGTTTTACTTAGTACCCGAAGGAGGAACCAATGAATACGCGGTTAAAGGATGCGAAGAAATCTTAACTCCCAAAGACGCTTCGTTTGATTACATCTGCACTTCGGTAGGAACAGGAGGAACTATAGCAGGACTCATTCGTGCTTCACAATCTGAACAATTCGTTTTGGGATTTTCATCTTTAAAAACCGAATATTTACAAAATGAAATTAGTAAATTCGCACCCAGTAAAAATTGGGGGCTGAATACTGATTATCACTTTGGGGGTTATGGTAAAATCACACCAGAATTGATTGCCTTTATCAATGATTTTTATCAAAAAACAACCATTCCATTAGACCCAGTATACACAGGAAAAATGATGTTCGGATTGAATGATTTAATCGCTAAAAAGTATTTTAAAAAAGGTACTCAAATTTTAGCCATTCATACCGGAGGATTACAAGGAATTCAAGGCATGAATCAATTTTTAACAAGTAAAAAATTACCAAATATTATCATCAATGGCTAAAAAAATCATGGTTACTTTTTTGATGTTGAATTTTGCTTTCTTGGGGTGTAGCTCAGGAAAATCAGCAACAGAAACCACATCAACAAACATTAAAAAAAAGACACCAACCGTACATACCCATAAACAGCATGTAAAGGATAATGCGGTTGCACGTCCTAAAACACAAGGCGTTTATGGTCAAGAAGTTTTGGAATCTACTTCTAAAACAACCGTGTCTAGCGATATGGTGTATAATTATGTCATGACTTATAGCGAAATCGCCATGCAAAATATGCGCGATTACGGAATTCCTGCCAGTATTATTTTGGCTCAAGGCGTTTTGGAATCGGGTTCAGGAAAAGGAGAGTTGAGTTCAAAATCTAATAATCACTTTGGGATTAAATGTCATAAAGAATGGACAGGAGAAAGTGTTTTACACGATGATGACACCAAAGGAGAATGTTTCAGAAAATATAAAGATCCCGCAGAATCTTATCGTGACCACGCCTTGTTTTTAACTTCTAGACCTAGATATGCTTCTTTATTTCAGTTACCTAAGGATGATTACGAAGGTTGGGCAAAAGGATTACGTGCGGCAGGTTATGCTACCGACCCAGGATATCCTCAAAAATTGATTGGGCTAATTGAGCGTTATCAATTGTATAAGTTTGATTATTTGGTTACCGGAAAGCTAAAACCTGAAAATTTTTATATAGAAGTACAACCTTATAAAAATTCGGTTAATCAAAATGCAGCGGTTAAACCCAAATTAATGACCGAAGAAGTGCAACCTAAAGCTCCTATAAAAGTTGCAGAACCAACAAAAGAGGTAGTTAAACCTGTAGAACCTATTCAAAAACCGATGGAAGTCGTTCAAAAACAAGATTCTGTAATTGTGCCACAACCTGTAGTGGTTCAGAAAATAGAAGAGCCAGCTCCAGTTGTTCAAAAACCAATAGTTGTGGTGGCTACAAAAGAACCTGCAACTGTTCAAGAGCCAATTAAAGAAGTGGTTTTAGATCATGCGGATTCAGATTTAGAAGTGAGTACAGATTTTTTAATGATCAGAAAAAGCGATGCTACGTATGCTATTTTTCCGATTCAGAATTTATATAAAGTCAATCAAGGAGATACCCTATATTCGATTAGTAAAAAGTTTAATGTAACGGTAGCGCAATTAACGGAATGGAATAGAATTTCTGAAAATTCCATTGCCATAGGTCAAATTTTAAGAGTAAAATAATCATGAAATACCAACGCAGTAGTCAATTATTTATAGAAGCAGAAAAAGTAATTCCAGGTGGGGTTAATTCGCCAGTTAGAGCTTTTAAATATGTAGGAGGAACGCCCATTTTTGTTAAAGAAGCTAAAGGTGCTTATTTATATGATGAAGATGGTAATAAACTAATCGACTACATCAATTCGTGGGGCCCAATGATTTTAGGACATGCTTACGAGCCTGTGGTAAATGCCGTAATTGAAAAAGCTAAAAAAGGAACTTCATTTGGCATGCCCACAGCATTGGAAACTGAAATCGCTCAATTGGCGGTAAGCATGGTGCCAGGAATTGATAAAATTCGTTTTGTGAATTCAGGGACAGAAGCCTGTATGAGTGCGATTCGTTTGGCCAGAGGATACACCAAGCGCGATAAAATCATCAAGTTTGCAGGTTGTTACCACGGACATTCGGATTCTTTTTTAATACAAGCGGGTAGTGGTGCCTTAACTTTTGGTGAGCCGAATAGCCCAGGGGTAACTGAAGGAACAGCCAAGGATACATTATTGGCTGTTTACAATGATATAGATAATGTAAAAGGATTAATAGAAGCCAATCCTAACACAATTGCAGCGATTATTATAGAACCTGTAGCAGGTAATATGGGCTGTATTCCACCAAAAAATGACTTCTTACAAGCTTTAAGAGATTTATGTACTGCGAATGGAATCTTATTGATTTTTGATGAGGTAATGACTGGTTTTCGATTAGCCAAAGGCGGAGCGCAAGAATTATATAACATCCAAGCCGATATTGTGACTTTCGGAAAAGTGATTGGTGGAGGTTTACCTGTGGGAGCGTTTGCCGCTCGTGCTGAAATCATGAATTATTTAGCGCCTATTGGGCCGGTATATCAGGCTGGAACATTGTCTGGGAATCCGTTAGCCATGGCAGCAGGTTTGGCGATGTTGCAATCCATTAATCAAGATGCAGATTTGTTTGCTCGATTAGAGCAAAAAACGGCTTACCTAGAAAAAGGAATGGCTCAAAAATTAACAGAAAACAAAATTGATTTTACCATCAACAGAGTAGGGTCAATGATTTCGGTTCATTTTGCTAAAGATGAAGTAGTAGATTTAAAATCAGCAGCCAAAGGCGATAACGATACCTTTAAAAAGTTCTTCCACGGATTGCTGGAAGAAGGCATTTACATCGCCCCATCGGCCTACGAAACATGGTTTATTACCGACGCCTTAACCTACGATGATTTAGATTTTACGATTGAAGCTGTGGGGAAAGTTGCGGGGAGGTTGTAATCAAAAAAAATACTTTCACGAGTTTTAGGGTGTGTCACCAAAAAACCAAAAGCCCCATGAGCAATACGTTCATGGGGCTTTTGGTTTTTAGCTGTCAGGCTGTTCGCTCCGCATGGCGGATTGCTGCCATCCTTCACACTTACCAGTTTAAGGGAGTATCCTTACCACTTTTTATAAGGTAAAAACTTACCATCTAAAGTTATTTTAATTCGGTCGCCTGCTGGGTTTTCTATTTTGTCAACTTTCATGGTGAAATCTATGGCACTCATGATGCCGTCACCAGCTTTTTCATGTATGACTTCTTTTAGGGTATCACCATAAACCAAAACAATTTCGTACAATCTGTAAATAAGCGGGTCGGTTGGGGGCATAATTGCTGTTGCGCCTTTGGCAGGAAAAACTTGTAAAGCTTCTTCGTCTTCTTTGCTTAATTCTAATAAAGCAGCCACTTTTTGGGCTTCATTTTTATCTAAGGTATTTTGTCCTAATAGGGCAGAGGTTGTCCAAACGATATCTCTACCAATAATATCTGCTATTTCTTGATACGTTAATCCTTTTTTACGTTTCGCTTCAATTACATTTTTAGTACATTCTAATCGATCCATTTTGTTTTAATTTTGATTGTTTAATTAATTTCAACAATTCAAATTTAAAATAAACGGATTTTTTTAATGATGCGAAAAGGTAGGTGTAAAACTGTTTTTAATCCCGATAGAGCGGATTTTTAATCCGTTCCCCCATAACGATAAGCCACCATTTAACCCGACCGCACTTTGCCTAAGCAAAGCGGGGATTTGACCTACAACTTTGCCGTCGATTATGAGTCAGAAGTGTCTTCTTTTAAAGATTGATTATCCCATGCGCGATCATTTGCACTAAAGTTGGTGTATAAATCGTTTTTAAGGATTTCTTCTTGCATTTCGATTTCTTCTTTAACAGATACCAAATAAGCTAATTTGTCGTGACGCTTACTTGCTAAATTTCGGATAGAAGCTTCGTCGTATTTGATAAAACGTTGACCTTGCCTTGTGGCAGAATATTTTCGATGTCCCAATTGAGTTAAGGCATCTACTCCCATGTGAACAGCTGTGTACAAGGTTTCTCGGTAAATATTCTCTACGCCGTGATCGATTAATTCGTAAGCATCGGTTCTGCTTCGGGCTCGGGTAAGTACTTTTAGATTAGGAAAGTGTTTTCGGATGATTTCAACCACCGCAATGTTTGATGAAGGGTTATCTATGGCAGCAATAAAAAGCTTGGCATTTTCTGCGCCTGCGGCTTTTAATAATTCTAGTCTTGAAGCATCTCCATAATATACCTTAAAGCCTAATTTTCTTAAGACTTCTACTCTTTCCGCATCGTGATCTAAAATGGTAGCATCTACGCCATTGGCTCTTAATAATCGACCAATGGTACTTCCAAAATGACCAAAACCTGCAATAATTACTTCGCGTTGTTCTTCAATATGTTCGTCTTCTTTTACTTTCTCCTCTTTTTCGGTTACTCCAAAATAAGGGTCTATCCATTTTTCGTTGATCAATAGTAAAAAAGGAGTCGATAACATACTTAAGGCAATAATAGCCATGATTTGATTGGCTAAAATGCTAGGGATGATGCTTAACTGAACGGAGAAACTTAATATTACAAAACCGAATTCTCCGGCCTGACTCAATCCAAAAGAGAAAAGTAAATTTTGATCGTTTTGTTTTTTATAGATTTTACCAATAATAAATAAAACGGTGAATTTTATAGCGGTTAAAATGGCGCCGAAAACTAAAATAAATAAAGGATTTTCAATGATTAATCCAAAGTTAATGGAAGCGCCTACACCGATGAAAAACAATCCTAAAAGTAATCCTTTAAAGGGGGCGATATCGCCTTGTAACTCATGTCTGAATTCTGAATTTGCCAATACGACTCCTGCTAAAAAGGCGCCTAAAGCGGGGCTTAACCCAACCAGTTGCATTAAATATGAAACGGCAACCACTAATAAAAGTGCCGAAGCAGTAAATAATTCTTGTAAACGGGTATTGGCAACAATATGCAACAAAGGCACGATAATGAATCTACCACCCATATACACTACAACAATCGCTAATAAAACCATTAGGGTTTGAATCCATGCAGGTACTTCACTAATAATGGAATGATTGATGTTTGTATTTGGGATAATAGCATTTTCTGCAATTAAAAGGGGTATGAAAGCTAAAATGGGAATTACCGCAATATCCTGAAATAATAAAATCACGAATGATGAACGCCCAACTGAAGTTTCTGACATTTCTTTTTCTTTTAAGGTCTGTAAGACGATAGCTGTGGAAGATAAAGACAATGCCAAAGCGATAACCAATGAGGTTTGCCAATTCCAATCCAATAAAATAACGCTAAGTATAAAAATGGAAACGGTGGTGCCTATCATTTGCATAGAACCCATGCCCAATATGAATTTTCGCATGCGCCAAAACTTTTCGGGTTCTAGTTCTAAACCAATTAAAAACAACATCATCACTACGCCAAATTCTGCAAAGTGCATGATGTCTTCGCCTTCTTGACCAATTAATCCTAATACGAAAGGGCCTATGAAAATTCCCGCAAACAAATAACCTAAAACAGAACTTAATCCTAGTTTTTTAGCGATGGGAACGCAAATTACGGCTGCCGATAAATAAATGATGGCTTGTATGAAAAAACTATTGTCCATGATGTTTCGTTTTTATCCAATCATTAAGATAGGGGAAGGATTCATGAATAGGAAATTCAATAGGATATTCTAATAAATAATTTAAAAGTTGTTGGTATTGGTGGATATGATTTTTTAACTCATCGGATGTAATTTTATGGGTGCCATGAATTACAAACGGAGGCAAGTAGTTCATGTTGCATATTTTAGCGGTTTGTTTAAATGGAGCCAATAACTCTAAAACAGTATAATTGTTTTTACCCGTAGCACAGTAGTGCTGTTGTCCACCACCGGTTGTAATGACCTGAAATACCGTTTTACCCAATAGATTTTTTCCTTCTTTACCATAAGCCCATCCGTGTTGTAATACTAAATCAATCCATTGTTTTAAAATTGGAGGACAGCTAAACCAATACATGGGGTGATGCCAAATTATAAGGTCGTGGGCTAATAATAAATTTTGTTCTTTTTGAATGTCTATATCAAATTCTGGGTATGCTTCGTATAAATCGTGAAAAGTGATGTGCTCTGAATTTGGGATTGCCTGCACTAATTCTTTATTAATCTGAGATTTTTCAAATAAAGGATGTGCGAATAAAATGAGTATTTTATTTGGAATCATTATGATTTTGTTGCTTTAATTTTGTGAAAGGCTCAAGTTAGTATTTTAACAAAAACCTACCAAATAAAAACAACAAAGGCCGACATTTTTGTCGACCTTTTATTTTATAGACGATTAATCTTCGTCATCCTCATCTTCGTCTTCGTCTTTTGACTTTCTACTAGATTTTTTTTCACCGTCTTCATCTTCGTCGTCTTCATCAACATCTGGCTTATCTTCTTTTTCCTCTTCCTCGTCATCTTCGTCATCTAAATCAACGCCGGCTCCTTTAATTTTTTCTAAAGGAACTTCAGGAATTACTACATCGTCTAAATCTTCTTCGTCGATTTCGTAGTTTTCAATTCTGCTGGCTAATTTAGTACTTACTTTTACTAAATAAATGGTGTCTTCGGTTCTTACTTCAACCGCTTCAACAAGTTCACCTTTAGCATTTTTAAAGCTAATGACATCACTATCATCGTACCCGTCAGGGAACTTTTCAACTAAAAGGTTTAAAATTTCGTTGGTTAATTTTGAATAGTCAACAATAATTCTTTTCATAACAAATCTCTCACAAATATTATAAATCTAACAAATAGGCAAAAATAAGCGGAGCCACAATGGTAGCGTCCGATTCGATAATAAATTTAGGGGTGTGTATGTCTAATTTACCCCAAGTAATTTTTTCGTTGGGTACTGCTCCAGAATATGAACCATAACTGGTGGTTGAATCTGAAATTTGACAGAAATAACTCCAAAATGGAATATCATGCATTTCCATATCCTGATACAACATAGGCACCACACAAATTGGAAAATCTCCTGCAATTCCTCCTCCGATTTGGAAGAAACCAACACCTTTACCTTCTGAATTTTTAGGATACCAATCGGCTAACCACATCATGTATTCAATACCACTTTTCATGGTGGTCGGTTTGAATTCTCCTTTAATGCAATAAGAGGCAAAAATATTACCCATGGTGCTGTCTTCCCATCCTGGAACTACAATGGGTAGGTTTTTTTCAGCTGCGGCTACCATCCAAGAATCTTTAGGGTCAATTTCATAATATTGCTCTAAAACCCCTGAATTAATCATTTGATACATGAATTCATGCGGAAAGTAACGTTCTCCTGCTTTATCGGCTTTATTCCAAATGTGAAATAAATGCGATTGTAATCTTCGGAAAGCTTCTTCTTCAGGAATACAAGTATCCGTAACTCTATTGTAATGATTCTCTAATAAATCCCATTCTTCTTGTGGGCTTAAATCACGGTAATTAGGTACTCTTTTGTAAGAATTATGCGCCACTAGGTTCATAATGTCTTCTTCTAAGTTGGCACCTGTGCATGAAATGATTTGTACTTTATCCTGACGAATCATTTCTGCTAATGATTTTCCTAATTCAGCAGTACTCATGGCACCTGCTAATGTAATCATCATTTTGCCCCCTTCTAACAAATGTTGCTCATATCCCTTAGCCGCATCTACCAACGCCGCTGAGTTAAAGTGCAAATAATGTTTTTCAATAAACTGACTAATCGGTCCTTTTGACATTTTTTTATTTTTTAAGCCATTAGCCAATAGGCATTAGGCATTAGTTTTTATTTTATTTCTGATTTTTGATTAAAAAAGTCATTTCCAAATTTTCAAATTGCCTCATTTTCAAATTCACCATTCACCATTCACCATTCACCATTCACCATTCATCATTCATAATTACTTCCCGTATCCCAAAATCTTCAACATATCATCGGCGGTTTGTTGTTTTGAAAAAACTTCGGTGGCAATTATTCCGTTTTCGTCTCGATCAATTAAGATGTGTTTGGGTTGTGGAATTAAACAGTGGTGCAATCCGCCAAATCCACCAATGGTTTCTTGATAAGCTCCGATGTTGAAAAATCCAATGTATAATGGTTTTTCCTTGTTGTATTTGGGTAAATAAACAGCATTCATGTGTTGTTCGGAATTGTAATAATCATCGCTATCACAAGTTAATCCCCCTAATAAAACACGTTCATAAGTTTCATTCCAGCGGTTAACGGCTAACATCACAAAACGTTTGTTAATTGCCCAAGTGTCGGGTAGGGTGGTAATGAATGATGAATCAATCATGTTCCATTTTTCCCTGTCGTTTTGTTGTTTTTGATACAATACTTGGTAAATCGCACCACCACTTTCGCCAACGGTAAATGAACCAAATTCTGTAAAAATATGTGGTACATCTATTTCAGCTTCGTCACACGCAATTTTAATTTGATTGATGATTTCATCAATCATGTATTTGTAATCGTATTCAAAAGCCAAAGAATTTTTAATCGGAAATCCACCACCAATATTTAAGCTATCTAGGGTAGGACATTCTTTTTTTAGGGCAATGTACACTTTCATACATTTTACCAATTCATTCCAGTAGTAAGCCGTGTCGCGAATTCCTGTATTGATAAAAAAGTGAAGCATTTTAAGCTCTACGTTTTTATTTTCTTTGATTTCTTTTTTGTAAAAAGGAACGATGTTTTTATAACCGATACCTAAACGGCTGGTATAAAACTCAAACTTAGGTTCTTCCTCAGCAGCAATTCTAATTCCTATTTTGAACTTTCCGTTAATTTCAGCTTGTAATAAATCCAATTCTTCGTAATTATCAATTACAGGAATGGTTTTGTTGTGTCCGTTGTTGATTAATCGGGCAATGTTAGTAATGTATTCATCTCTTTTAAAACCATTACAAATCACATAAGTGTTTTTGTTGATTTTACCTTGTGCCATTAAATTTTCTACAATATTAATGTCAAAGGCAGAAGAGGTTTCTACGTGTATGTTATTTTTAAAAGCCTCATTCATGATAAATTCAAAATGAGAACTTTTGGTACAGTAACAATAATAGTATTTACCCTCGTATTTGTTTTTTTCCATAGCATGTCTGAACCAGCCTTTGGCTTTGTTGATGCTATTGGTGATTTGTGGTAAGTAGGTGAACTTTAACGGTGTGCCGTATTGCTCTACTAACTTCATCAAATCGATATTGTGAAATTGAAGGGTGTCTTTATTTAGAGTAAATTCTTCTTGTGGGAAGTAAAACGTTTGGTTGATTAAGTCAAAATATTTGGTATTCATTTATTGCTTTGTATTAAGGAGAAATAATTTGATAGAAAAAATGGAACGGTTACTAACAAAGGTTTCAAACCCTAATTTTTAAATAAATGATTTGTAATTTTCTAAGAAAATTCTTGAATTTCAAATTCCAAAAACTCATGCCAAATAAGAAATTGTTGTGGAAACTTTCCACAGTTAAATCAGGCTGGTAAAACACTACTTTTATTTGGCTCATCGTGGGCAAATATAAAAATATATTGTTTTGATGCGATTAAAAATATTTAATTCTTGTAAGCTTCAAAAGCTTTGAAAATCAATTCGTTATCGGCGGTTTGATTAATGGCTGGTTTGCCAATTCCGTCAATAAGCGCAAATTGAATGGTACCGTATTCATTTTTTTTGTCGTGAATCAGCAATTCAATAATTTGATCGATATCAGATTTGTCAAAAACAACGTTGTTGTATACCGCGTTAATTACTTTTTTAACGGCTAAATAATCTTCATAACTTAATAATTCTTTTTCTTGAGCAATGTAAGATTCTAAAATCATTCCTACGGCAATAGCTTCGCCATGAAGTAGGGTAGTTTTGTTTTCGTTTTCTAAAAAGTAGGACTCAATAGCATGACCCAAAGTGTGACCAAAATTAAGGGCTTTGCGCAAACCGTTTTCTCGAGGGTCTTGGGTAACAATTTCATTTTTGATTTCTACCGAACGATAAATCAATTGGTCTAAATGTTCAATTTCTAAATAGTTTTCTTGATTTAAAGCTAGGAATTGATTCCAATAAGCTTCGTCGTATATTAAACCGTGTTTTAGCATTTCTGCCATGCCAGAACGGAATTCTTCTTTTGAAAGTGTGTGTAAATAAATAGGGTCAATTAAAACCATTAAAGGATTATTGATGACACCTACTTGATTTTTTAAGTTGCCTAAATCCACACCATTTTTACCTCCAACGGATGCATCTACCATAGAAAGTAGGGTAGTAGGTACGTGTATAAAATCAATGCCTCTTTTAAAAGTAGAAGCTACAAAACCTCCTAAATCGGTAACTACGCCTCCGCCTAAATTAATCATTAAGCTTTTTCGATCCCCACCAAGTTCGGTTAAAACATGCCAAATTTGCACACAAGTATCTATGTTTTTATTTGTTTCTCCGGCTTCCATTTCAATAATTTCAATAGTAGCTTCGGTGGTTAAATAAGGTAAAAAGTGAGGTAAACAATATTCATGGGAGTTGGCATCTGTTAAAATAAAAATCTTAGAATATTTTTTTTCGTCAATCTTTTTATTCAAAAAAGAATAAGCTTCTTCGTTAAAATATATAGAATAATTATTAGCAGAAATAGCTCTCATGTATAGGCGTTTTATGTGAAAAATTTAAGGCTGTAAAGTAATGGAATTTTTAGTTAATCAAATAGTATAAATTGTAATCATTTACACGGGTATTAATTTTATTTGGCATCCATTTCCGGCTGTCCACTATATCTTTTGCCAGCTCGCAAAAGCGAGGCTCGCAGGCAAAAGGATGTCGTTTCCATCCGGGGCTGAAAAAGGGTTGTTAGATGATGATGGGCAGATTACACTTAATTTGGAGTAGACTTTTATCGAGTTTTTTTAATTTGAAAATGATTTATCGGATATAATTCATACTTTTGATAGTATCAAATGATATTATCAATATGAAACCACCTTATCAAATTACAGATAAAATATTAGCATTAGTTGCCTCAATTTCAGAAAATATAGGAGAGATTAATGCTACTCATTTGTACAAACCCACTACCGAATTACGAAAAAAAAATCGTATCAAAACCATACAATCTTCTTTAGAAATAGAAGGCAATACCCTTACTGAAGAACAAATCACCGCACTATTAGAAGATAAACGTGTAATAGCTCCTAAAAAAGATATTCTAGAGGTTCAGAATGCTATTAAAGTATATGATTTGTTAAATCAATTTAATCCGTATCAGTTAAAAGATTTAGAAAAGGCACATGGTATTTTAATGCATGGATTAATAGAAAATGCAGGTAAATTACGAACTACAAATGTTGGTATTATAAAAGGTTCAAAAGTGGAACATATAGCACCAAGTGGAGCCATGATAAAAGGTTTAATGATTGATCTTTTTGACTATTTAAAAAAAGATACCGATTTGATACTTATCAAAAGTTGTGTTTTTCATTATGAGTTTGAATTTATTCATCCTTTTGTTGATGGAAATGGCAGAATGGGAAGGCTTTGGCAAACTTTATTATTAATGCAAAAATATCCCGTTTTTGAATTTTTACCCGTTGAAAGTTTAATCAAACAAAAGCAAGAGGAATATTACGCCAAACTATCAGAATCCGACAAAAAAGGCAATTCTACACCCTTTATAGAATTTATGCTCGGAATTATTCACAAAGCCTTAGAAGAACTTTTGCAATCTCAAAACAAAACCCTCCGCACCGAAGACAGAATAGCGTTATTTAAAGAAAAAATTGGGCAAAAAACTTTTACCCGAAAAGAATATTTGCAAAGTTTTAAAAACATATCCGCACCAACCGCCAGCCGAGATTTAAAATGGGCAGTAGAGCAGGGAATTATAGAAAAACAAGGCAGTGTAAATCAGAGTTGCTATAGTTTTAAATGATTTTAATTTGTTTAATCGTGAATTTGTTTAATCGTTTAATTGATTTTTTTGAACTTTTCGCTGGCGACAGCATCATGCTGGTGACCACATTATGTGAATCACTCAAATGGGTTACGAGCGAGAAGATTGTATCAGCAGAGGGGGCGGTTTTACTTCTTTTTATAAATTATAACTTTATACCACATTTCTTTAGATTCAGGATTTTCCAAATCCCATTCCCTGTATAAATATTGGTCGTCTGTCCAAATCCCTTTTTTATCTGTATTTTCAACAGCATTTTTCAATATCAGTTTGTTATTTTCTTTATTTAAAGTTGATATCAAAAGAACCAATTGATAATAGTCGTTGTCATTGGAGTTGTCGATTGGCTTTCCATAAACGAAACCTTTTTTTGTTGCAAATGCCATATGAACCTGACTGTCAATACTTGTTGTAAAATTCTCCGATTTAGCGTAAGAGATAAATTCTTCAACATTTGATTTTAATAGACGAGAATAATTAGCTTCATTAAGGGTTTGTGCTGAAATAACTAAACTACAAAACAGTAATATCGTAGTAATTAAAATTCTGCTCATAGTTTTTTGGTTTAATAGATTCATAAATAATTGTTGCTCTTCCGCTGGCGCGAGTATCATGCTGGTGCCCACATCACGGGAATCACTCAAATGGGAGAGACGCCCTAATCAGCAGATAAAATTTAAAATGGTAAGCCTTGAATTTCTAAGTTTAACTCTGATTTTAGTTTTAAATCAAGATAGTTTTCAAGCTCTTTGTTGTTCTCTATGATAGGAAAGATATTTTTTAAATAGTTTTCAATAATCTTAAAATAATGAAACTCATCGATTATCAATTGCTTATTTATATTTCTTAATGCACTCTCAAATTTTTTAGCTTGTTCTTCTTTCAAATGCCATTCCACTGAGAAATCTTTTGCATTTTTTAAAGACTGTATAAATGAAGGATTAAATATTAAAGTTTTCAGTTCATGGTAGATTTTATTTAATTCATCATCGCTAATTTCTACTTCATCTTTAAATCTTATATTATCAATGAACTGAGTAACAAAGAATTCTATTAATATTTTATTTTGATTAAAAACAACATCTTTAAAGGACTCATCTTGAATAATGTTTTTTCCAACTGCCGTGAGCATCTCATTCATTCTATTTGCAATGCTTTGTAGTTCCGAAACAGAGTTTAAAACCTTCGATTCATCTTTAAAATCTTGAAGTTGCTGTAGGTATAAATAAAGCATTCCTGCTATTTGGTTACTCAAATAATGTTCAATATCCTCAATTCTTTCAAAGGTTTTTATAGCTATTCCTTTTATGACATTAATAAATTTGAAAACATTTATATCATCTACATGGGCAAATGAAAAGTTATTTTCATAAGCGAGTGTTTTTGAATCAAAAAAATCTTTATTCTTATTATACGTATGGTACTCTGCGTAAACATTTTTTTCAATGAAAACAAAAATCGGAATGTTTAATTTCAAAGCAGTATCAAATTCTCTTCTAGTGATTGAAATATATTCTTTGTTATAAGTATTTTTTTTCTCTTGTTGCTTTTCTCCTGAGACAATTGAGCCATACCTCCCACCAACTATTAGGATCATCATATGGCAAAGTTTTACTTCGTTATAACAAGAAATATCTAGTGGTGTATTGTGTTCGAAAATAACAGAATCGCTTTCAAAAAGAACAGGTTCGAAACAATAATTTTCTATAAATCTTTCTAATCGTTCCCTAACATGTTTTAAATCAAAATATGTAGAACTTACAAATACTCGTGGTTTCATGATTGTTTGGTTTAAATTGTACCCAACTAAAAATTACCGTATCATATAATTTATTTTTATATTATAAATGTAAAACGGTATTCTTTCAAAAATATTTAAAATTATCTATTGTACTATTGTAATCACATAAGATTTATTAACAAATCACCTTTCATTTTAGAAATTATAGTTTTTAAAATGCAGGCTAGATTTTTTGATTCTTTTGTAGCAATGACAAAAGAATAGAGAGGGCTGAGCTTAGAGAAAATGTCCAGTGGACATTTTTAGCGAAAGAGCCAGCAGGCGCGAGGGGGAATTTCGCGTTAAGGATTGAAGTGAAAATCCTTTTAAGCCAGCCCGAAT
>DLGW01000001.1 GCA_002482885.1 Flavobacteriaceae bacterium UBA7684
GCAATGCCTGGCGATTTTGGAAAAAATGCCCGAAATATGCTCAATGCAGCAAAACAAAAACTGTTGTTCTTTGGTTTAACCAATGCCCAGATTGAAAGTATAAAAACCAGTAAGGAAGTTTCTCCTTATACCATTTTTTATAGCACTGCCAGTGGAACAATATCGGAAATAAGTACCACAGAAGGCAGTTATGCAATGGAAGGTTCCCCCATCATTAAATTGGCGGATTTAAACAGTCTTTGGTTAGAAACACAGGTAAACGTAAACTATGCCAAGAATCTAAAAATAGGACAAAAAGCCCAAATTACATTTTCCGATTTTCCTGATAAAACCATAAATGCGCAAGTTTCTTTTATCAATCCTGAAATAAATCCAGATACTCGTCTGCTTTTAATTCGATTGGAAATATCAAATCCAAATTTGCAATTAAAACCCGGGATGCAGGCTATGGCAAAATTAACACAATCCAATCTAAAAGGATTGTATATTCCTGTAGATGCAGTGATCAGGGAGGAAAACGCTTCCTATATTTGGGTTGAAAAAAGACCGGGAGTATTTGAAAACGTAATGGTAGAAACTGGAATAGAAACCAATGGAATGATAGAGATCAAATCGAAAATAGATAGTGCAAAAAAAGTGGTAATTACAGGAGCCTATGCAATAAACAGTGAATATAAATTCCGAAAAGGCAGTGACCCGATGGAAGGAATGAAAATGTAAAATTTGGGATATGAAAATTTATATTAAAAATATGGTATGTAGTAGGTGTCAACTAGTCGTGAAGTCTGAGCTAGAAAAGCTAGGATTTCATCCTGTTTTGGTTGAATTAGGGGAGGTTGAGATATTAGAAAATTTGATAGCAGATGAGAAACAGATAATAGAGAAAGTTTTAAATTCATTTGGATTTGAACTTTTGGAGGATAGAACTACCAGAATAATTGAACAGATTAAAAAATTACTGATTCATTTAGTTCATGATTATAATAAATCATCTAAGATAAATTTATCAGACTATTTGGTTGATAAATTATGTCATGATTATAGTTTTTTAAGTAAGCTTTTTTCCCAAGAAGAGGGGGTTACTATAGAGCACTACTTTATCTTACAAAAAGTTGAAAAAATAAAGGAATTATTAAAAGATGGGGAACTTAGTTTAAAAGAAATTTCAGACAGACTTAATTATAGTAGTGTTTCCCATTTGAGTAGTCAGTTTAAAAAAATAACAGGTTTCACTATTACAGATTTTAAAAAATTAAAGAATAGTAATAGAAAAAAAATAGATGAAGTTTAGTAATAATAAAAATGAAATTATATAATAAAAAACCATAATTGTATAACATAATAAATATGTTATGGATGTAAATTGCAGTATAAAAAAAATAATTATTAATATCTAAAAACAAAAAAATGAAAAATTTAAAATTAATTTCGACAATGTTTCTATTTCTTTTAATTTGTCAGGTTTCTAATGCTCAAAGTGAAAAGGAGAATAGAGGTTTAAAAACTGAAATGATAAAAGTTGGGGGCATGTGTAACATGGATAAGAAACGTATTGAAAAAGCGGCTTATTCTGTGGAAGGTGTAAAAAAAGCATCGTGGTCTGTAGAAACTGATATTTTAACCTTGGAATATGAAAGTTTCAGAAAAGGACTAGTTGATGAAGTTCAGAAAAAGATAGCTGAAAAAGGTAATGATACAGAGAAATATAAAGCAGATGATAAAGTGTATAATGCATTACCTCAATGTTGTCATTATAGAGAATAATTAACAATGATTTGATTAATTTTTAAAAAAACTATGTAATTTTTACATAGTTTTTTGTTTTAATACAAACAAAAATGACACACACATATAGTATCACAGGAATGTCTTGCGACGGTTGTCGCTCAAAAGTTGAAAAAACATTAAACACTGTTGACGGAGTTGAAGCTACCGTTACATTAAATCCGCCAGTAGCAACTCTTATTATGGAAAAACATGTAGCTACGGATCAGTTGCAAAAGGCACTAACGGCTGCTGGAAAATATACCATTACAGAAAATCATTCTTCAGGTGAAAAAAAGGAAGTAAAAGCCTGTTGCAGTTCAGAAAATAATACCCCAAAAAAGGAATTGATTTTAAAACATTCTGCTTCGGGTAAATACTATTGTCCCATGCACTGCGAAGGTGAAAAAGTATATGATAAAGCTGGCGATTGTCCCGTATGCGGTATGGATTTAGTACCTATGAATCCTAGTGATACCGAAGACCAAAAGACCTGTAAGGATTTGGTTAAGAAAATGAAAATAGCGGTCGTTTTTACGGTGCCTATTTTTTTAATTGCCATGTCAGACATGATTCCGAATAATCCTTTGATGCAAATAATGCACATGGATAAATGGAATTGGGTGCAATTTATATTATCGCTTCCAGTGGTGTTTTATGCCTGTTGGATGTTTTTTGAACGCGCTTGGAAATCAATCATTACTTGGAATTTGAATATGTTTACACTTGTTGGAATTGGATCTGGAGTCGCTTTTTTATTCAGTATAGTTGCATTGTTTTTTCCGGCTATTTTCCCTGCTGAATTCACATCCGAACACGGAACCGTTCATTTATATTTCGAAGCCACAACGGTAATTTTAACGTTGGTTTTATTAGGGCAACTCTTAGAAGCCCGAGCACATAGTCAAACCAGCGGCGCCATTAAGGAGTTATTAAAATTAGCACCCACAGATGCTACATTGATAATTGACGGAAAGGACAAAGTCATTTCGATTCACGACATCAAAAAAGGCGATTTGTTGCGAGTAAAACCCGGAGATAAAATCCCAGTTGATGGAAAAATAACCGAAGGCGAAAGTACTATTGATGAAGCCATGATTACAGGCGAACCCATTCCTGTTGATAAAAAGGCAGCCGATAATGTGGTGGCAGGAACCATAAACGGTACTAAATCTTTTGTAATGATTGCCGAAAAAATAGGTTCAGAAACCTTACTTTCTCAAATTGTGCAAATGGTAAATGATGCTTCTCGCTCCAGAGCGCCCATTCAAAAATTAGCAGATATAATTTCCAAATACTTTGTTCCAATTGTGGTCATAGCATCTGTAATCACTTTTGTTGTTTGGGCTACTTTTGGTCCAGAACCTGTTTTGGTTTATGGTTTTATAAATGCTATTGCGGTATTAATCATCGCGTGTCCGTGTGCCTTAGGTTTAGCAACGCCTATGTCTGTAATGGTGGGCGTGGGTAAAGGCGCACAATCGGGAGTTTTGATAAAAAATGCTGAAGCTTTAGAAAACATGAATAAGGTGAATGTTTTAATAACCGATAAAACAGGCACATTAACCGAAGGTAAACCATCAGTCGAAAAAATTTATTCGACCAATAACAATGATACTGATTTATTGCAAAGCATAGCTTCATTAAACCAATACAGTGAACATCCTTTAGCACAAGCTGTGGTCAATTATGCTAAATCAAAAACAGTTTCATTAATCGAAGTGAAAGATTTTGAAGCGGTTGCAGGAAAAGGAGTTACAGGAACAGTGACCAATAAAAAAGTAGCTTTAGGCAACAAAAAACTAATGGAGCTAGTAAAGGCAAGTATTTCAGATGATTTGGAAAACAAAATTATTGCCGAACAAAAACTAGGTAAAACCGTTTCTTATATTGCTATTGATGGTGCGGCCGTTGGTTTTGTATCAATTACCGATGCCATTAAAGAATCAAGCGCAGCAGCCATCAAAGAATTAATGCGCCAAGGTGTAGAAGTAATAATGCTTACTGGAGATAATGTGAATACAGCCAAAGCGGTTGCGGAAGAACTTAATTTAACCTCTTATAAAGCAAGTTGTTTACCCGAAGACAAACTTAAAGAAATTAAACGATTACAATCCGAAGGTAAAATTATAGCCATGGCAGGTGATGGTATCAATGATGCTCCGGCATTAGCGCAAGCCAACATCGGAATTGCCATGGGAACAGGAACCGATGTAGCCATTGAAAGCGCCAAAATAACTTTGGTAAAAGGCGATTTACAAGGCATCGTAAAAGCCAAAAATCTAAGTCATGCGGTAATGAAAAATATTAAGCAAAACTTATTCTTTGCTTTTTTCTATAATGTTTTAGGAGTTCCTATTGCGGCGGGCGTTTTATATCCCTTTTTTGGAATTCTACTTTCCCCAATGATTGCCGCATTAGCCATGAGTTTCAGTTCCGTTTCTGTAATTGCCAATGCGTTACGATTGCGAAATTTAAAACTTTGAAGAACCAACATTTAAACAAATTTAAGATTGAGTTTTATATCTTTGCTGAACCCAACGCCTAATCCCCAAAGATTCAAACTATGTACAAAATATTCATACGTCCCTTTTTATTTTTATTTGATCCCGAAAAGGTGCATTATTTTACGTTTTCTTGGATTAAGTTTTTGAATCAGATTCCTGGAGTTTCTTCGGTTATTCGTAAAATGTTCGAGGTAAATCATCCTAAATTAAAAAGAACGGTTTTTGGATTGGAATTTAAAAATCCAGTGGGCTTGGCAGCAGGGTTTGATAAAGATGCTAAGTTGTTTAATGAACTTTCTAATTTTGGTTTTGGTTTTATAGAAATAGGCACCTTAACCCCTAAACCACAAGAGGGAAATCCTAAAAAACGTTTGTTTAGGTTAAAAGAAGATGAGGCGATTATAAATCGAATGGGCTTTAATAACGGTGGGGTTTTTGAAGCGGTGGAACGGTTAAAAAATAACAAAGGCGTTTTAATTGGTGGGAACATTGGTAAAAATAAAGTCACTCCTAATGAAGATGCAGATTCAGATTACGAAATTTGTTTCAACGCGTTATACGATTATGTAGATTATTTTGTGGTGAACGTAAGTTCCCCGAATACGCCTAATTTAAGAGCCTTACAAGAAAAAGAACCTTTAACCAAGTTGTTGCAACACTTGCAAAACATCAATACAACCAAGCCAAAACAGAAACCCATTTTACTAAAAATCGCTCCTGATTTAACCGATAGTCAATTGTTAGATATAATTGATATTGTAAAAGAAACCAAAATTGCAGGCGTAATTGCGACCAATACCACTTTATCTCGTGAAGGTTTAACTTCTGACAATAAAAAAGAAACCGGAGGCATGAGCGGAAAACCATTAGAAAAACGTTCTACCGAAGTGATTCGATTCTTATCTTTAAAAAGTAATCAAGCATTCCCAATTATTGGGGTTGGCGGAATTCACGATGCCGAAGACGCTTTGGAAAAATTAGCAGCCGGAGCTAGTTTAGTGCAATTGTATACGGGTTTTATTTATGAAGGCCCTGCTTTGGTGAAAAATATTAATAAAGCCATTTTAGAAAGTTTATAAATGCTTCACTCGAATAAAGTTAAAATCATTGAATGTCCGCGTGATGCCATGCAGGGCTTAAAAGACTTTATTCCTACCGAAAAAAAAATACAATACATACAAGCTTTATTAAGGGTTGGTTTTGATACCATAGATTTTGGCAGTTTTGTATCGGCTAAAGTAATTCCGCAAATGCAAGACACTGCCGAGGTTTTGCAAAGTTTAGATTTATCGCAAACCCAAAGTAAATTATTGGCGATTGTGGCCAGTTCCCGCGGGGCAGAAGATGCCGCACAACATCAAGCTATTGATTATTTAGGATTTCCTTTTTCGATTTCGGAAAACTTTCAAATGCGTAATACACACAAAACCATTGCCGAATCGGTAGTTGCTTTACAAGAGATTCTAGAAATCGCTCAAAAAAATAATAAAGAAGTAGTTACTTATTTGTCCATGGGATTTGGCAATCCGTATGGAGATCCTTGGAATGTAGACATTGTAGGGGAGTGGTCTGATCGATTGGCACAAATGGGTGTAAAAATTATTTCGTTGTCCGATACTATAGGAAGTTCAACACCCGAAGTTATTGATTATTTGTTCTCGCATTTGATTCCGCAATATCCTCATATAGAGTTTGGTGCACACCTACATACCACGCCTAATAAGTGGTTCGAAAAGTTAGACGCCGCTTATCAGGCTGGTTGCCGACGATTCGATGGTGCTATACAAGGTTTTGGCGGATGCCCTATGGCTAAAGATGATTTGGTAGGAAATATGCCTACTGAAAAATTACTTTCTTACTTCACGTCTAAAAAAGTAGATGCCAATTTGAATGCCTTAAGTTTTGAATCGGCTTATAATGAGGCTAGTAAAATCTTCTTAAAACTTTCTTAAAATATTATTTATATTTTGTCTAAATAAAATTTGGATACTTGGTTTTTTCTATTTTATATTTGCGCTGTTTAAAATCAGTCTAAATAAAATTAATAGGTATGAGAATAATTTATGGTTTAATTTTTTTCGGATTTAGTTGTATTTCTTATTCACAAGAAATCAAACAAGATGAAAAAGATTCTATTATCAGTTTAAGTCCGGTTACTGTAACTGGGTTAAAAGTAAGTCCAGAAAGAAGAACTGAAATCACTCAAAATGTCATTTATTCAGGTAAAAAGAATGAAATTCTTAATTTATCAAAAATGAATGCTAATCTGACAACTAATAATGCCAGAGAAGTTTTTTCAAGAATACCAGGCGTTTCCGTATGGGAAAATGACGGATCAGGCATTCAAATTAACGTTGGGTTTAGAGGTTTGAGCCCGAATAGAAGTTGGGAAGTAAATACCCGACAAAACGGGTATGATATTTCATCGGATGTTTTTGGTTATCCAGAGGCTTATTATAATCCGCCTTTAGAAGCTGTTGAAAATATAGAACTTATCAGAGGTGGTTCAGCTTTGCAGTTCGGTCCACAGTTCGGCGGGATGTTGAACTATGTTTTGAAAAGAGAAAAAAATAAGAAATTTTCATTCGAAACTCAAAATACAGCAGGAAGCTATAATTTGATGAGTAGCTACAATGCTATTGGTGGAAAAACAGGAAAGTTTTCTTACTATGCTTATAATCATTCCAGAAGCGCAGATGGTTGGAGAGAGAATAGTGGATACAAAGTCAGAAACTCACACATTTTTTTAGAATATGAGTTTACAGAAAATACAAAAATTTCTGCTGAATACACTAATATGGATTATGAGTTAAAGCAACCGGGTGGTTTAACCGACCAACAATTCAAGGAAAATGCTCGTCAATCTTTTAGAGATAGAAACTGGTTTGGTACCCCATGGAATTTATTTTCTATTAATTTTGATACCAAGTTCAGTGAAAAATGGACTTCAAATACCAAATTATTTGGTTTGATGGGTGAAAGAAACAGTGTTGGTTTTACGGCTACCCCGAATGTTTTAGATGCAGTAAATACAACTACTAATCAATTAGCAAACAGACGTGTAGACCGAGATTCTTATAAAAATTACGGTTTAGAAAATAGAAATGTTTATCGTTTTAAAATAGGTAAAGTAAATAACAATTTAGCATTTGGTGTTCGAGCATACAAAGCAAATATGAATAGATTACAAAACGGAACTGGAACTACAGCTGCTGATTTTGACTTAAGTATTCAAGGTAAATATGTTACAGATGTTGATTTTTACACCAATAATATGGCTGTTTTTGTAGAAAATCAGTTTAAAATAACTGATAAATTTAGTGTTACCCCAGGAGTACGTTATGAATATATTTCAACAGAAGGTAGTGGGCGCCTAGGTATTGCTAACGGAAATGATGTTACATTTAATAGAAACGAAATTGTAAGAACAAAACCATTGTTTGGCGTTGGTTTGGAGTATAAATTCAATACCACTAATATTTACGCCAATGCTACACAAGCTTACAGACCCGTATTGTTTTCAGACATCACTCCACCAGCAGTTACAGATGTTATTGATCCTAATTTAAAAGATGCTTCTGGATTTAATGCAGACTTGGGTTACAGAGGTACCGTTAAAAATTACTTAAATTTTGATTTCAGTTTGTTTTATATGAGTTATAACAATCGAATCGGTGGTGTCAGAAGATTTATTAATGACGACCCATCGTTAGGAACTTACTTATACAGAACCAATTTAGGAGAAACTGTTACAAAAGGAATTGAAGGATTTTTAGGATTGAATGTAACTAAGTTATTTAAAGTAGAAAAAACTTATGGTAATTTGGAATTATTTAGTTCAGTTAGTTTTATTGATGCTCGTTATACTGATTTTAGTGTTTTTTCTGCTAGTGGAACAGCACCTAATGTTGTAATTTCAGAAACCAATCTAAAAGGAAATAGAGTAGAAAACGCTCCTAGATACATTCATAACTTTGGACTTTCATGGAACAAAAATAGATTTTCATCTTCGATACAATACAGAATGAATGGAAAAGTATTTACGGATTCTAATAATACCTTAGTACCGTCAGCTAATGGAGTAACAGGTTTGTTGGATAAATACCATGTTTTGGATTTTTCGTCTGAATTAAAATTCTATAATAATTACAATTTAAGATTTGGTATAAACAATTTAACCAATGAAATGTATGCCACCAGAAGGGCAGGTGGTTATCCAGGGCCAGGAATTTTACCTGGTGAAGGAAGAACATTTTTTGTCTCAGTTGGCGCTAAATTCTAGTTTTAATTATGTATGAACTTCAAAAATATATACAGACCAGGAATGCCATTTGCGGTAAACTTAGGTTTGAAAGTAGAAATTAAATAATGTTTTTAAGTTAGTTGTTTTTAGTTTTTGAATATGGCTGGATGAAAATCCAGCCTTATTTTATTCTATACTTTTTAAAAAACCAGTAGGTAAATCCAAATACATATCTGTTTTTAAAGGATGTAAGCTTTTAGCATCTTTAAAGTTTGCATGTTTGATTCGATTAAATTTAGGACTAATTATAGTTCCTGAACCGTTAATTTGATTTAAAGCTGTTTTTAAATAAGGCTCGTTTATATCGCCTAAAGTTCCCATATTGGCAAAATCTTCGGATATACTGATGTTAGGAACCAATCCTTTTTCATATTCGCCAAAACCATCTTTATTTACTGTTTTTACAACAATCGGTTGCATGGCGTATCGGTGATTTTTACTGCTTTTTTCTTTAGAAAAATCTACGGCATCATACAAAGTAACAGACCCTACGTTTTTCCCCGTAGTCGTTTCTCCAATCTGAATCACATTAATATAAGGTTTTAAACTGTTGATTACTAATTCGCTAGCAGAAGCACTACTTTTAGTAGTTAAAATATAAATTTTGTTAAGTCCTAAACTATTAATAGGGGTAGTTTTGTTGATTTTATCTGGAAAATTATCAACTAAAGCATTGGGATCGTCTTCTGTAATGTACTTTTCTAACTTAGTGTTCCATTTTTGTTTTAGTAATAATTGCCCAGTAAATTGCCCAGTTATCATGGCGGCTAAGTATTCTGCGGATTGTACAGAACCACCTGAATTATATCTTAAATCCAATACTAAATCTGTTACGCCACTGCTTTTAAAGGTTCCAAAAACATCGTTAAGTGGTAAATCGTATTCGTCGTAGAATCCATTATACATCAAATAACCTACTTTTTGGGACCCTTCCGTAATAATTTTATGAAGATAAATAGGATTTTCTGCGTAAGCTGTTTGAGTTAAAGTGATAGATTTTCCGTTCGGAGTGATGTTTCCGTTGTCGTAATCTGCTAATTGAAGGGTAATAGTTGGTTTGTATAATTCGGAATAATTACTGTCGGTTAAAACAACTCCATTAACTGAATGAAAAATAGTTCCTCGGGTTAAATTTTTATTAGCCGCGTCGGAATTAGGCAACACGTATCTAACATAACCAAAAAGTTTATTAGAGCTTTCAGAAACATATTTTAATCCAAAGTCCATTCCTGTGGTTGCAGAAGTTCCACTTAGCCATTGCTCTAGTTCTTGATAATCACTAAATAAATAACTCCAACGGTCTACTTCTCCTTTTTTATATAATAGACTTTCAAAAAACTGTTCAGGACTATTTTGTTTGAGTAGAAAAGTATTTAGCTGAAATTGGTTTTTAAAACGATTATCTGCCAAATTTGGAATTTCATCTTGCCATAGGTAATATAAATTTAATCCTTTCCATATAAAATTTTGCACTTCGATTGGTGCAGATACTTTGTTGTCATCTAAAGGGGAGCATTGATAAATTCCTAAACAGGCTACAAATAATAGAATAATTTTTTTTAGGGGGGTCATGGGGACTATTTTAGAATCCCAAATTTACTAAAATACATATTGCGATTTTAATAAAATGTAACCTAAAAAAAGGACAAATGTTAAGTGAAAGTTATGTTTTTCTGCTAAACAATAAAAAAATAAAAAAATATTTGTTTGTTTAGATTTAACCTGTACATTTGCACCAAAATTCAGAAGACTTAAAACCCAAAATAAGTTTTTTGTTAAAAATACTTTAACCAATTAAAATCCAAATAGTTATGAAAAAGATTTTCTTTATCTTATTCGCCTCTTTATCGTTAATTTCTTGTTCTAACGATGATGACTTTAGTCAAAAAAATAGTTCAAACGCCCCGCAATCAAAGACTGCAAACAAATTATCTAGTGGTGTAAATGTAAAATTATACAAGGCTTGGACTTCTTACAGTCAAAAATACGGATACGCACAATATACCCGTAGATTCCAAGTTGAAGTTAGAAATTTAGCTTACGATAAAAAGGTAGTTATTATGCATGAAATGGCAGATGGTACATGGAAAGATTTTCCATTATCTTACATTTCTTCAACTTCTGACAATACAGAGATTTGGGGAACTGATGTGCTTCTTTCAAATAGTTTTTATGTAGGAGATACTCCTAGTTTACTTTTTGGTGATGAATTTGTGGCTAGATACGAAGTAAATGGTGCTCAGTATTGGGATAATAATAATTCGGCTAATTATAAAATGGGTGATTTAAACGGTACTTTTTTAAGAACTGATTTAAACGTATCGGTAGATACTTTTTACTCTTATATTTATAATAACTACTATAATGGAGCTACCAACACTTTTGCGGTACATGCTGACGTTAGAAACTTAAATCCAACTAAAGAGGTAAAAGTAGTTTACACAACAGATAATTGGGCAACTAGTAAAGTAGCGTCCTTAAATTATACACAATATTTAACTGTAGGTGCAGCGCAATCATTAATCAGTCCGAATGTTTTTGGAATGGAAAGATGGTTTGTGAATATTGATGTTCCTTCTTCGATTAACAGTATAGAATATGCCGTAGTCTACAAAGTAAACGGAGTAGAGTATTGGGATAATAATTTCGGAAAAAACTTCATAGCCATAAAGAAGTAAGTAATTTTTGATACTATTAGGGGTTAATTTGTAATCAAAAATTGGAAAACCGTTCGCCCTAGGTGGACGGTTTTTTTTTGTTCAAACAATTATTAAAAAAAGTTAAAAATATTTAGGCTTAGGTCTTTTTTATTAAAATAAAAAAATGTACATTGACATTACAATTTTTGAATACTAATAGGGGTTAAAATGTAGTCAAAAATTAAAAGTCGCCTTCGGGCGACTTTTTTATTGGTTAAAAACGTAGTTTAAAATATTAGCGCCCATTTTTAAAGCCTTTTCTCTGATTTCTTTAGGGTCGTTATGGATTTCTGCATCTTCCCAACCATTGCCTAAATCACATTCGTAGGTATATAAACAAATGATTCGATTTTGTTCCATTATGGCAAAGGCTTGTGCTTTTTTGCCATCGTGTTCGTGGATTTTAGGTAAACCATTCGGAAAAACGAACGGTTTTTGAAAAATTAAATGATTTATAGGAAGTTCTACAAAATCTTTATCGGGAAAAACTTTTTTCATTTCGCGTCTAATATAAACGTCTAATCCAAAATTGTCATCTATGTGTAAAAAACCTCCAGACAATAAATAGTTTCTTAAATTTTTAACCTCAATATCATTAAAAAAAACATTTCCATGACCTGTAAGATGAATAAATGGATAAGAAAATAAATTAGGATTACTTAATTCTACGGTTTCTGGTTTAGACTTTATAGTGGTATTGATGTTTTTATTACAAAATGAAATCAAATTAGGTAAAGAAGTAGGATTGGCATACCAGTCACCACCGCCATTATATTTTACAACGGCGATTTCTTGGGCATTGGTTATGATTGAAAAGCTTAAGGCTAATAAAAAAAGATATGTTTTCATATTAAATTTGACTTGAAGGGTAAAAATAGATAATAATCGTATTTTAGGGTCTATTAAAAAATAAAAATGGTTGTAATTGTCAGTTCTGTTTTAACGCGTTTGTTTTCGTTAGGTAATGCTGATGGAATTATGATTTTTCCTTTTTTATTTATTAAGAAGATCATTTATAAGCATCAACAGGAATTTATCAATCACGAAAAAATTCATTTTAAACAAGCTTTGGAATTAGGGGTGTTGTTTTTTTACCTCTGGTATCTTTTAGAATTCCTGCTGAAATCTGCTATATATAAAAGCTTTAGCGATGGATATTATCATATTTCTTTTGAAAAAGAAGCCTATTCCAACCAAGCTAATCAAGACTATATAAAGAATCGAAAATCTTATTCTTTTGTTAAATATGTATAATGATTTCTGCTGGCATGAATTTTGAAAAATCAGGTTTAAGAAATAATTAAGACAGATTAAAAATCATTATTTCTACATTCGTTAATCTTATAAAAACTAAAAGTTATGAAAAAAATCATGTTAACAGGAGTGTTTGCTTTATTAATGGCTAGTGCGGCAATAGCTCAAACCGAACCCAATTCAGCTGCTACACAAACTCCAGCTACAGAACATCAACATTTGGAACCAGCTAAAGACAAACCTGCTTGTTGTAAAAAAGATGCCAAAGAAAAATGTGCACACCATAAAGATAAGCCTGCTTGTGATACCAAAAAGGATGGAAAAAAAGATTGCAAGAAAAAATGCAAAAAGAAGTGCAAAAAAGACAAAATGAAGCACAAAATGAAAAAAGATTCTGTGAAATAATTCAATTAAAATCAATTGATTAACTATAAAAACTGCTCTAATTAAGAGCAGTTTTTGTTATATAAAGACTGAAATCTTTAAGAATTGTAATGCGTATTGAAAAATAAATTGATTAAATTTACAACAACATACACATTTATTTATGGAAGATAATTTTTCGCCAAGGGTAAGAGATGTCATCACTTTCAGTAAAGAAGAAGCTTTGCGGTTAGGACACGACTTTATCGGAACGGAACACTTGGTGTTAGGGATTCTTAGGGAAGGCAATGGAAAGGCAGTAGAAATATTAAACCATTTGTCTATCGATTTAGAATATCTTAGAAAAAAAGTTGAGGTTTTAAGTCCTGCGGTTTCGGGAGTAGATAAGGGAAATTATAAAAAAAGTATTCCTTTGACCCGTCAGGCAGAAAGAGCTTTAAAACTTACTTTTTTAGAAGCCAAATATTTCAGTACCTCCACCATAAGTACTGCCCATTTATTGTTGTGCATACTTAAAAATGAAAATGATCCAACAACTAAGCTGCTGAATAAAATGAAGGTAGATTACGATGGAGCTAAAGAACAATACTTATTACTAACCGACAACAAAGAAAACATGTTAGAAGATTTACCAAGAGCCGAGTCTTATAATGAAAATCAGAATGACGACGACGGAATCAAAGAAGGAGGATTTGTAAACAATAAGAGCAATAAAAAAACCAAAACGCCTGTATTGGACAATTTTGGTAGGGATTTAACTGAATTGGCCGAAGAAGGTAAATTAGATCCTGTAGTTGGTCGTGAAAAAGAAATCGAAAGAGTATCACAAATTTTAAGCAGAAGGAAAAAGAACAATCCGTTATTAATTGGAGAACCAGGAGTGGGTAAATCAGCCATTGCTGAAGGATTGGCTTTAAGAATCATTCAAAAGAAAGTATCTCGTGTATTATTCAACAAAAGAGTGGTTACCCTTGATTTAGCCAGTTTGGTTGCGGGAACTAAATACCGTGGACAATTCGAAGAAAGAATGAAAGCGGTCATGAATGAGCTAGAAAAAAACGACGACATTATTTTATTCATAGATGAAATCCATACCATAGTAGGAGCAGGGGGAGCCACAGGTTCTTTAGATGCTTCTAATATGTTTAAACCCGCTTTAGCTCGTGGAGAAATTCAATGTATTGGAGCTACCACTTTAGATGAATATCGCCAGTATATCGAAAAAGATGGCGCCTTAGAAAGACGTTTTCAAAAAGTAATTGTAGAACCTACTTCGGTAGAAGAAACGATTATTATTCTAAACAATATCAAAAACAAATACGAAGATCACCACAACGTTACTTACACCCAAGAAGCCATTGAAGCCTGTGTGAAGTTAACGAATAGATACATGACCGAAAGATTTTTGCCAGACAAAGCGATTGATGCTTTAGATGAAGCAGGTTCCAGAGTTCATATCATTAATATAGAAGTGCCTCAACAAATCATAGAGCTAGAAAGAAAACTCGAAGAAATCAGAGAGCTTAAAAATACGGTGGTTAAAAAGCAGAAGTACGAAGAAGCCGCTAAACTTCGTGATGACGAAAAAAATATAGAAAAGGATTTAGCCATTGCCCAAGAAAAATGGGAAGAGGATTCTAAAACCAATCGTATTACCGTTACCGAAGACAATGTAGCCGATGTAGTTTCTATGATGACGGGCATTCCTGTAAATAGAATTGCACAAACCGAAAGTAATAAATTGGCCAAATTACCCGAACTAATTAAAGGTAAAGTAATTGGGCAAGACGAAGCCGTTTTAAAAATTGCCAAGTCCATACAACGCAATAGAGCAGGATTAAAAGATCCTAACAAACCAATTGGTTCATTTATCTTTTTAGGACAAACAGGCGTAGGTAAAACACAATTAGCTAAAGTATTAGCCAAAGAATTGTTTGATTCCGAAGATGCATTGGTTCGTATTGATATGAGTGAATACATGGAAAAATTTGCCATTTCCAGATTAGTAGGTGCACCTCCGGGATACGTAGGTTACGAAGAAGGGGGGCAATTAACCGAAAAAGTACGCAGAAAACCTTATTGTGTAGTGCTGTTAGACGAAATCGAAAAAGCACACCCAGATGTGTTCAATATGATGTTGCAAGTGTTAGACGATGGATTTTTAACCGATAGCTTAGGACGAAAAATTGATTTTAGAAACACCATCATCATCATGACCTCTAACATTGGGGCGCGACAATTAAAAGATTTTGGACAAGGCGTAGGATTCGGAACTTCTTCAAAATTGGCGCAAACAGACGAACATTCTAAAGGAGTAATTGAAAATGCGCTTAAAAAAGCATTTGCACCAGAATTTTTAAACAGAATAGACGATGTTATTGTATTCAACGCTTTAGAGCAAGAACACATCAATTCAATTATAAGTATTGAATTAGATAAATTATATTCTAGAATTAAAGATTTAGGATATCAATTACAAGTTACAGATAAAGCCAAAACGTTTATTGCCGAAAAAGGTTTTGATAAACAATTTGGAGCCAGACCATTAAAACGGGCGATTCAAAAATATGTAGAAGATCCTTTGGCAGAGCAAATTATTACCGCAAAAATTGCAGACGGAGATCAAATCGTAATTGATTTAGACGAAGCCAATCTAGAACTTAAAATAGATATTGTTAAGAAAGCAGAAATTCAGTAAATAGAATAATTTATAAAAAAGATACCTCAGGTAGCCAAAGCTATTTGGGGTATTTTTTTTGGGATTAATCCAAGATTTTTAAGTAACAAATGCTACATTTATAAGTAAAAAAGAGGTTTACTTTTGTGTAATAAAAATCATAAAAATTAATCATCACCTTAAATTAAAAATAAATGCAATCTAGTTTTAACGACTTAATTAACGGAAATCAACTGGTTTTAGTAGATTTTTTTGCCGATTGGTGTGGACCTTGTAAAATGATGTCTCCGATTTTACAAGAAGTAAAAAGCGTTGTAAAAGACCAAGTAAAAATCATAAAAATAAACGTAGATACCAATCCCGAATTAGCCGCTAAATTTATGGTTAGGGGAGTTCCTACTTTAATTTTATTTAAAAACGGAAATGTACTTTGGAGACAGTCTGGTGTAGCTTCTAAAGAAGATTTGGTAAAATTGATTATGTTGAATGTTTAAAAGGGGGATTCGTTTAAAGTTATAAAACCACAACCTTCTATTTTGCCAAGTTTTTTTTAAAACAAAAACATAACCCTCACTTTACTTTAGTTTTACAATGTGCCAATATTTTTGGGCATTGACTTATGAAAAGAAAACTAGACCTTGTTATCATTTCGGATGTGCATTTGGGGACTTATGGTTCCCGAGCCGACCAATTAAAGCTGTATTTAAAATCTATAAAACCTAAAACCTTAGTTTTAAATGGGGATTTTATAGACATATGGCAGTTTCGAAAAAGTTATTTTCCTAAATCGCATTTAAAAGTGATTAAACAGGTGATGGAAATGGCTAAGTCGGGTACTAAAATCGTTTATATTACAGGGAATCACGATGAAATGCTTAGAAAATTCACGGATATTAAAATCGGGAATTTTGAACTGTGCAATAAAAAGATTCTGGAATTTGCCGACGGTAAAAAAGCATGGATTTTTCACGGAGATATTTTTGATTTATCGGTACAACATTCTAAATGGATTGCCAAATTGGGCGGGCATGGTTATGATTTATTAATTTTAATTAATGTGCTCATTAATTGGATTTTAGAAAGATTGGGTAAGGAAAAGTATTCTTTGTCTAAAAAAATTAAATCTTCGGTTAAAAAAGCGGTAAGTCATGTGTCTAATTTTGAAGATACTGCTATTGAATTAGCTATTGAGCAAGGCTATGATTATGTGATTTGTGGGCATATTCATCAGCCTCAAAAACGACAGGTAGATACGGAAAATGGATCTACGATGTATTTAAATTCAGGCGATTGGATTGAAAATTTAACGGCTCTGGAATATCATAAAGGTTCTTGGGAATTGTATCATCATACAGATGTCAAAATTGACAAAAACTCTGATTCAGAGGAGGTTATGCAATTGAATTTAAATGAACTTATTAAAGAAGTTACTGCCCCTGATAAAAAGGTGTAAAGTTGCAAAAGGGGGTGTAGCGACATCCTTTTATAAGACTGGCGTAGCCTTGGCAGGCTTATAAAAGATATAGCGGAAAACCCGACCTGCCTTTCGGCAGGATTTGCCTAAAATTACATGATGCTAAAAATAGCGTACCCGTAAATTACATACCTTAAAAATCTTAATAAGGCAAATAATAAAAAGTTGGGAAATCGGTATTTAATCATTCCTGCAGCGAAACAGGCAATGGCAAAGGGCAAGGGTAAAAGAGCTCCTACGGCAATTAAAAATCCACCCCATTTACGCATATTACCTATGTGTTGGCTGGCTTTTACTTCCATATATTCTCTGATTCTGTCGTTATACAAAAGTGCTCTTCCGTATAAATAAGAAATGACTCCTCCTAAAAAGGAAAGTACCGAAAGTATAAATAGGTAATAAATTGGACTAGGGGTATTGTTGGTCCAGGCAATAAAAATGTCTGGAGGCAATAAACCTAGAATACACTCTGAAATAAAAAATACCGTAAATATGGTAATATCACTATAGTTTTTGGTAAGTAGTACGAGTAATTCGTTAATATTGATTACATATTCGTTAATAATTACCAGGGCTATAATAAATATAACAATCGGAGGAAGTGCTTTTTTAGTATTTGTCCATAGGTAATCGTAAAATCCAGTTCTTTTGTAATATAAGTTTAGTTGGGACCATTTATTCTTTTTTCGTTTGTTTAGTTTTGACATAAGTAAATAAAATAGCCGTTGTTTTTAAGGAGCGCTAATATAATACAATCTAAGCCTATAGCACGTAAGCTTTTGTTAATTTTATTTAATAGAAATGCCTTTTTTTAAGCTAAATTTGTAGCCTTAAAATTTTTAATAAATGAGTTTAACCAATACCTTATTGGAATCTGATGACAAGAAAGAACTTTATGAGTATCAGTTGGGAGATTTGGATAAAATCTTTCAGTGCTTAAGTACGCATAAAAAAAATTACAGCTTGTTGTACCAGTTGCCTACGGGTGGGGGTAAAACCGTTATCTTTTCCGAGATTGTTCGCCGGTACATTAAAAACAGCAAACAAAAAGTGGTGGTGCTTACCCATAGGGTAGAATTGTGCAAACAAACCTCTAATATGTTAACGGGTTTTGGGGTTAAGAACAAAATCATTAACAGTAAAATTAAAGAATTACCAGACCAAGAAGAATATACTTGTTTTGTAGCTATGGTGGAAACACTTAAAAATAGGCTAGAAGATGAAATTTTAGAAATTGATAATGTAGGCTTGGTAATTATTGATGAGGCGCATTTTAATTCTTTCAGAAAATTATTAGGTTCTTTTCAGAACTGTTTTATATTGGGAGTTACGGCAACACCGTTGAGTTCTAATGCAAAACTTCCGATGAAAAACATTTATGACGAGTTGATTATTGGTGATAATATTCGTTCGTTAATAGATAAAGGATTTTTAGCAAAGGCTAACATTTATTCCTATAATGTTGGTTTGGGAAGTTTAAAAATTGGACAAAATGGTGATTATACCGTAAAGTCTTCGGATGAACTGTATTCTAATACCGAAATGCTAGAAAAATTAAAGTATGCCTACGACGAACACGCGGCAAGTAAAAAAACTTTGATTTTTAATAATGGAATTAAAACTTCGTTGCAGGTATACCGAATGTTTGCCACGGCAGGTTATCCGGTTAGGCATTTAGACAATTCCAATTCTCCACAAGAACGCAAAGAAATTTTATACTGGTTTAAACATACGCCTAATGCAATTTTGACTTCGGTAAGTATTTTAACTACTGGTTTTGATGAGCCTACGGTGGAAGCTATTATTTTAAATAGAGCTACTAAATCGTTAACCTTATATTTTCAAATGATTGGTAGGGGATCAAGAGTACTGCCACACAAAAAGTCTTTTGAAGTAATTGATTTAGGAAACAATGCCGCAAGATTTGGATTTTGGGATGAACCCATCAACTGGCACATGATATTTAAGTTTCCAGAAATGTATTTGGAATCTTTACGTTCCGACGAAGATATTGAACGTAACTTTAGGTATGAAATGCCTTTGGAGGTAAAAAAGAAATTCAGAAAATCAAACAATACGGGTTTTAATACCGAAGAAATTTACCGAGAAATTTTAAGAAAAGGACAAAAAACAAAAACTGTTTTAGATCTTTCCGTGCAACAACACGCTCAGCTTTGTGTAGAAAACGCAGAGACTTTAATGGAAGCTAAATTATTAGCTAAGGATTTATACGATGAAATTTCGTATCGCATAAAACAATATACCTACTTATTAGGTAATTGTACTAAGAATTACGCAGAGTGGTTAGAAGAAGATTACAAATCCAAACTGAGCTTAGCGATTGGTCAGTTGTTCAGAGCTAAAGTCGCCTAACTTTAATGATTTTTAAAATACCTTAAATTATGTTCACTTCCATCAATCCTTACAATCAAAAAGAAGTGCATTCTTTTGAGCATCATACTCCAGAAGAAGTAGAAGAAGTAATTGCTGGTGCTGCAAAAATATTTAATGATTGGAAAAATATTTCCTTTACCGAAAGAGCCGCTGTAATAGATACTATAGCGGCTTTATTATTACAGAATAAAAAAGTTTACGCATCTGTCATTACCCAAGAAATGGGAAAACCCATAACCGAAGCCATAGCCGAAATAGAAAAATGTGCTTGGTTATGTAATTATTATGCAGATCATGCTGCTGATTTTTTAAATGAAGAATTTATAGATACTGATGCCTCTAAAAGCTCGGTACAATTTCAGCCCTTGGGGGTTGTTTTTGGAATCATGCCTTGGAATTTTCCTTTTTGGCAAGTGTTTCGATTTGCTATTCCTGCGTTAATGGCTGGAAATACCGTAGTGATTAAACATGCGCCTAATGTAATGGGATGTGCCAAATTGATTCAAAAAATAATTGTATCATCGACCTCTTACAAATCCATTTTTCAGTTGTTGATGATTGATGTAGACAAAATAGAAGACATTATTAAAGACAATCGAATTAAAGCTGTAACCTTTACCGGAAGTGAATATGCTGGTAAAAATATTGCTTTACTATCTGCTAAATATTTAAAAAAATCTGTTTTAGAATTGGGTGGAAGTAATGCGTTTATAGTATTGGAAGATGCCAATATAGAATTAGCCTCAGGAATTGCAGTAACAGCCCGATTACAAAATACAGGACAAAGTTGTATTGCAGCCAAACGGTTTATTTTGCTTGAAAAAATAGCGGAAGAATTTATAGAAAAATTAAAAACAGCTTTTGATAAAGTAGTTGCAGGTAATCCTATAGAGGAAACCGCTCAAATAGGAGTTATCGCCCGCGAGGATTTGTTGTACAATTTAAAAAATCAAGTACAAGATGCTATAGATAAAGGTGCTACTTTAATTACAGGCGGAAACTTTAAGGATAATTATTACGCACCCACCATTTTAACCAACATAACTCCTGACATGTTGGTTTATCATCAAGAAGTTTTTGGACCAGTTGCAGTTATTTTTGTAGTTAAAAATGATGCGGAAGCCATTCAATTAGCCAACGATACCCGTTTTGGATTAGGTGCCAGTGTATTTACAAAAAATGTACTTAGAGCAAATGGTTATATAGAACAAATAGAAGATGGTGCGGTATTTATTAATTCCATGATAAAATCAGATCCCAGATTACCCTTCGGAGGAACTAAAAATTCAGGAATAGGCAGAGAATTAGGGTCTTACGGGATTAAAGAATTTGTAAATATCAAAACAGTGTATTGGAAATAAAAAAAGTCCCAAACTTTCGTTTGAGACTTTAGTAGCGAGGACGGGAGTTGAACCCGTGACCTCAGGGTTATGAATCCTGCGCTCTAACCAACTGAGCTACCTCGCCGTGGACTGATAGAGGTTAATTTTTATCGAGTGCAAATATAGTATATAATTTTAGGCACGCAAGTCCTTTTTTAAAAATTTAAGCATAAAAAAGTCCCGAATATTCGGGACTTTTTTATGACTTTCTGTAACTGAATTATTTAACCTTACACGCTTTTTCCATTTCTAAAATTCCTTTAGCATTTTTAACATCTGGGTCTGTAGCTCCGTCAGCAACACCAGGCGTTAATTGTCCATCAATAGAAGGAATGTCCATTGTTTTTAAATTTTTCATTTCGCTTTTAAGTGTTTTATGAAAAGCTTTGTCTTTATCATAGTTTTTAAACACTTTTTCAGAATCTACTTTGTGATTATCTTCAATATCACCTTTGTGTTGTTTTAAAGCCATCATAGCTACTTTTCGCGCTTTAATGGAATGGAATATGGCGGTTTCGTAATTTTTTTCGGCGTACAATTCAGCTGCCTTTTTTTGATATGCAAAAGCAATACCTATAAAAGGGTCTTCTGACTTAGGCTCTTTTTTATTCGCTTTTTTGGCACTCACTGCTGCTTTTATTACAGTAACTGAACTGTTTATAAAGGATTTAGCATCATTAGCTTGTTTTTTTAATGTAGCAGCATCTTGTGCTTGAACGCTTAACCCAAAAGTTAAGGAAAGGAACATCATTAACACTTTACCGAAATGTAGATTCTTTTTCATTTTAATCAGAGGTTTAAATTTATAATACGTTTACTAATTTAGAGTTTTACCTAATAAAATCCAATTGTTAAGGCGCTTAATTTTAAGGAGCGGATTAATTTAACTAGTTTTGCGCCAGCAGGTCGCTTTGTCGCTTTGATTTATTAAAGAGGAAAGTCCGGGCACCACAGAGAAGCATAGCGGGTAACGCCCGTCATCCGCCTTGGCGGAGAGGACAAGTGCAACAGAAAGTATGTACAGGTTAATGCTGTAGTGAAACCAGGTAAACTCTATGCGGTGAAATGCCATGTATATCGGCAGTTAAGGGTTTCTCGCTCGTTGCCGAGGGGTAGGCAGATAGATTGTGTTAGTAATGACATAACCAGATAAATGACAAAGATTGTGGCAACACAATACAGAACCCGGCTTACAGACCTGCTTTTTTATTTTCCAAAAAAACTAAATATGGAACCCCCATATTTTTTTTCTAACACTAAATTAGGATGGTGTGCTAGTTTTGTATTCGGAGAATGTTCTATAATTAATAAACCTTCTTCTTTAAGTAGTTTTCTTTCATTTACTAAATTAACGATTTCATCAAATGAAGCTTGTGGTAAATGGTAAGGTGGATCGGCAAAAATAATATCGTATTCGGACTTAGTGGTTTGTAAAAATTTATACACATCATTTTTAATAACATGTATGGGTAAGTCTAAGGCCTGTGTGGTTTCAATAATGAATTTTACACACTTAAATTCTGCCTCCACGGCGGTGATATCTGTTGTTCCTCTTGAACCAAATTCGTAACTAATGTTGCCCGTTCCCGAAAATAAATCCAAGACTTTAATCTCTGAAAATTCAAAACGGTTATTAAGAACATTAAATAAAGACTCTTTGGATAAATCGGTAGTGGGTCTTACGGGTAAATTTTTTGGGGCAGTAATTCTTCGGCTTTTTAATTTTCCAGAAACAATTCTCATGAATGTAAAAGTATAAAGTATTTTAAGTAGTCAATTGCATTGGTATTCCAATCGTTATTATTAATCATATTGGGTTCAATCAATTCTACATGGCGAATATACTTATAGGTAATTTTAAATAATTCATCTTCAGGAGTAATGTCTCCTAAAAAATTTAATTTAAAAGTTTCGGGATTTAGCTTGAGTTGTTCTGCTACAAAAAGAATGTAGTATAAAAAGTCTTCTTTGGTTCTGTATTGAAAGCTATTTAAAAGTTCTAATTTACCTTTATGGGTAATTATAATTTCAAAATGAGTAGGCTGAACATGAACATAAAACTGTAATTCATAGCTGTTTTTAGAAACATCTAATAAAGTTTTTGCTAATACACTTGTGGCGTGTTTGTAGGTTACGTTTTTAAAGTGTTTTTTGGCGATATTATTTACAGACTCAAAAGGAATATAAACGTTATGAATAGAATGATTTTCTATAATATCATAAGCAAACTTATCTATAGAAAGGGTTTTAATACTGAATTTTAAATATTCGTTCATGTGTTGTTTATCAAACAACGAGCTAGGTACTGCTGTAAATAATTGATTCATGTGAATCAAATTTACCGAATCAAAATCTTCGGCATTAAATTGCGTGGTAAATATATTTTCCACTTGTTCCTCGAAAGACAACCCTTGATTTACATCAATAGGAATGGTTGTAAAAGCAGAAGGAATATTATTTAAGGTATCTAACGAATAAAAAGAAAGTCCATTCAGAGTAAGCTGAATGGACAGTTTTTTATATTTTTTTTCAGCAATGTTGTTATTCATTATTGCCATATTTTTTAGGCCAGTTACCGTTGGTATTGATATCTTCTAAAGAACCTAAAATAATTTCTTTTCCATTGATTTCATCCACACCAACAATGTTGTCTTCTTTAGCTACCATGTCAGGATCTAAACCTTTTAAAACGTCTTTTTTAACAATTTTAGCTACAAAAACAGGAATGGTTAATTTGTTTCTTTCAATAACAGCCGTTTTCATAGTAACTTTAGCTACTATATCCCCAATTTTAACTTGGTTTAATCTTTTGTATCGGTCTGAATTTTTAAACAATGAATCTTTAACAGAAACATACCCTAAAGTATCAATAACAACAATGTCTTTAAAATAACCTCCTTGACCATCTGCACCAACAGAAATACCAAAAGCACTATTTTTAGCGGCATCAATGATAGAAGTGTCTTTTCTTTCTACAATAGCAAAACGCTCTGCTTCAATAAATTTCTCTAAATCTTCAAAAGTAGCCGCATAAGAGCCTTTGATTGCTTTGTGTGCTAATTGTGCATTTCTAATGTCTTGTAATTTATTAACTGCAATTTGTAAACGTTCTTGTTTTAATTTTTGAAAACGAATCGGACCAGTAACCGAATTGTATATTAAAAAAACAATAAAGGAGGCCAATAACCAAAATATTCCGTTGAAAATAATTTTGTTTTTAGAAGTCGCTAATTTGTTAATCAACTTTACTGAACCGTAGATAAAAGCGATTAAAACAATTACGTAAATACCTAATTCCATAGTTTATGTGTGTCTAAATTTATTTTATATGTGATGAAACAAAATTACATTTTTTTTCCAATCACAAAAGTTTTTCAGTTTAAATTGAGATTAAAATTATGTAAATCTGAGTTATCAAAATGATATCTTTGAATCCTTAAAAATATAATCCCCATTTTTACATGTTAGCGTCAGATTTTTATCGATTATTGGTAGGGCAATTTCCCTTTACGCTCACAGAAAAGCAAGATATATTTTTACAACAAGTCACACAATATTGTTTTTCCACCAATAAGTCCGAAGCTTTTATTTTAAAAGGTTATGCAGGTACAGGAAAAACGACTTTAATTTCAGTTTTGGCCGATAACTTAAAAGCCATCAATCAAAAATCAGTTTTATTAGCACCAACAGGTAGGGCGGCCAAAGTGATTTCGGGTTATTCAGGAAAAGATGCAACCACGATTCATAAAAAAATTTATTTTCCTAAAAAAAATAAAAACGGTGGCGTTTCGTTTACACTACAACCCAACAAACATAAAAACACTTTATTTATAGTAGATGAGGCTTCTATGATTTCTGATGCCATGACTGATACTAAAATGTACGAAAATGGGTCATTACTAGATGATTTAATTTTTTACGTTTCGGCAGGACAAAACTGTAAGTTGTTGTTTTTAGGAGATACCGCTCAGTTGCCGCCCGTTAATTTGTTGAATAGCCCTGCGTTAGATGCCGAACAATTGTCCTTGAATTATAATTTAGAAGTACAGCAAATCGAGCTAGATGAAGTCATGCGTCAAGAAACAGATTCGGGAATTTTATTTAATGCCACTGAATTAAGAGAATTGTTAAACGAATATTTTCCTGATTCTTTTCAATTTAAACTTAAAGGATTTAAAGATGTCATACGATTAGTAGATAGTTACGATATAGAAAATGCCATTAATCAGGCTTATGATACTTGTGGAATAGAAGACACCGCCATTGTACTTAAATCCAACAAAAGAGCCAATCAGTACAATCAGCAAATTCGAAATAAAATTTTATCCAAAGAAAGTGAACTGAGTGTAGGCGATTATTTAATGGTAGTTAAAAACAATTATTTTTGGTTGAAAGAAGATGCCGAAGCAGGATTTATTGCCAACGGAGACATTATAGAGGTGTTGGAAATTTTTAAGTTTAAAGAACTTTATGGATTTAGTTTTGCCAATGTAAAAATCCGAATGGTAGATTACCCTAACCAAAAACCCTTAGAAACTACGTTGTTGTTAAATACGTTAACCAGTGAATCTCCAGCTTTAACTTACGATCAATCCAATCAATTATATCAAGAAATTCTTAAGGATTTTGAAGGACAACCCAATTATCGCAAATTGTTGAATATCAAACAAAATCCATTTTATAACGCACTACAAGTTAAGTTTGCGTATGCCGTTACTTGCCATAAATCTCAGGGGGGGCAATGGCACAGCGTTTTTGTAGAGCAACCGTATTTACCCAACGGAATAGATAAAGAATATATCAGATGGTTGTATACAGCCATTACCAGAGCAAAAGAAAAACTATATTTGATAGGTTTTAAAAACGATTTTTTTGAGGATTAAATTTTTTAGATGTACGCTGTTATAGACATAGAAACTACTGGAGGGCAATACAACCAAGAAGGAATTACCGAAATAGCCATTTATAAATTTGATGGGGCAGAGGTAGTAGACCAGTTTATTAGTTTAGTAAATCCCGAAATTCCCATTCAGCCATTTGTGGTAAAACTGACCGGAATTAATAATGCCATGTTGCGTAGTGCGCCTAAGTTTTACGAAATAGCCAAACGCATTATAGAAATCACCGACAATTGTGTATTGGTGGCGCATAATGCACAATTTGATTACCGAATTTTAAAAACAGAGTTTAAGCGTTTAGGATACGATTTTAATAAAAATACGTTGTGCACGGTGGAATTGGCTAAAAAACTGATTCCTGATTTGCCTTCGTATAGTTTAGGAAAATTAGTTCGTTCTTTGGGAATTCCTATTGCAGATAGGCACCGCGCCAGCGGAGATGCTATGGCTACCGTAAGATTATTCAAGTTGATTTTATCTAAAGATTTAGAAAAAGATATTGTAAAAAGTTTGGTTAAATCCGAAGTAAAACAAGGAGTAAGTCCTAAACTGTTAGATATCGTTGAATCTTTACCTACAAAAACAGGAATTTATTATATCCATAAAGAAAACGGCGATTTAATTTACATCGGAAAAAGTAAAAACATCAAACACCGCATCAATCAGCATTTTACTAATAATTCTAAACAATCTTTAAAAATTCAGCACGAAGTATTTGCTGTAACTTTCGAAGAAACAGGAAGCGAATTGATTGCCCTTTTAAAAGAATCCGAAGAAATTAAAATCAATAAACCTATATATAACCGAGCACAACGTAAAAATATATTTTTATGGGCTTTGTATGCCGAAAAAAATGCTGACGGATATTTAACTTTAAAGGTAGATAAAGCCGATGGTCGTAAAAAAGAAATTACGGCATTTGCTACTTTGCAAGAAGGTAGAAATTTACTATTTAAAGTGGCTGAAGAATATCAACTGTGTCAAAAATTATTGCATTTATACGAAAGCAAAAAAGATTGTTTTCAGTACAAATTAAAACAATGTTATGGAGCGTGTATAGGCGAAGAAAGTCCAGAAAACTACAATGCTAGGGTATTGCAGTTTTTGGAACAATATCGTTTTGAAAATGAAAACATGGTGATTATAGATAAAGGCAGACATGTTTCGGAACGCAGTGCGATTTTAGTAGAAAACGGGATTTATAAAGGGTATTGTTTTTACGATTTAAACTACCAAATCAACAATATTCAAATTTTAAAAAATATAATCATTCCGATGCAATCTAATCGGGATACTTTAAATATCATTAAAGGATATATTCGCAAAGAAAAGGGAATCAAAATCGTGAGGTTTTAAAAACTTTTATCCTAAACATTTGGGGAATGTTAAGTTGTAGACTTTTTCTACAATTTGGGTAATAATTTCTCTAATATAAATTTGAATAAAAACAATTTTTATTTTTAATGTATTGATTATTAGTTATTTATGGTGTTTTTTATTTTTTGGTACAGTTTTGCTAATACTACAAGCATTATAAACCATAAAATATAAGTATTATGAAAAAATTAATTTTTGCTATCGGATTAACAGTAGCTTCTGTAGGTGTTCATGCAAACACTTTAACTAACGTTGAAATCGTTACAGTAACTAACGAAGACAAAAAAGTAGAAATAGAAGCTGCTAAATTACCAGAAGCGATTACTAAAGTTTTGGCTGAAACTAAAAAAGACAGTAAAATAGTAAAAGCATTTCAGGTTTTAGGAGCTGAAGATAAAGTTTTGGGTTACGAAGTAATTTTGTTAACCGAAGGCGCTGAAGAAACACTTGCTTTTAACGATGCAGGAGTGTTGAAAAGCTAATAATAAGGTAGGGTTGAGTTTTTTAAGAAAGCTGTCTGTAAAAAGACAGCTTTCTTTCTTTATTTTTATACCAAACTTTAAAAGTTTATTGTGCAATAATTATGGCAAATAAAAAAATACTAGTAGTTGATGATGACAGTACTTTTTGTTTGATGCTTCAAAAGTTTTTATCTAAAAGCGAATACGAAGTATCCACAGCAAGCAATGGAGCTAGGGCTTTACAACTGGTAGATTACCAACCTTTTGACTTAATATTAACCGATTATCGATTACCCGATACCGATGGTATTTTATTGTTAGATGAAATTCTAAAGCGCCATAAAACTATTCCCGTAATTTTAATGACGGGCTACGGAGATATTAAACTTTCGGTAATCGCCATCAAAAAGGGAGCTTTAGATTATATTACTAAACCCATTAATCCCCAGGAATTGTCGGAGTTGGTTAAAAATGCTTTTCAAAAACACACCCCAGTTTCCGAAGAAATTAAAAAGCCTATAGCAGTTTATAAAAATGAATTTGTTTCGGGAATAAGTCCTGCCTGGAAAAAAATACAAGAACATATTGAATTAATTGCACCCACTAACTTATCTGTAATTATAGAAGGGGACAGCGGAACAGGAAAAGAATTTATTGCTCGAAAAATTCATGAATTTAGCCACCGTTCTTCAAAAAAGTTTGTGGCGATTGACTGCGGAACTTTAACAGGTGAAATTGTAAATAGTGAACTTTTTGGACACGTAAAAGGGGCTTTTACAGGCGCTTTAACCGATAAAAAAGGACAATTTGAATTAGCTAACGGAGGAACTGTTTTTTTAGATGAAATCGGGAATTTAAGCTATGAAATTCAAATTAAATTATTACGTGTTTTACAAGAAAGAGTGATTAGAAGAATAGGAGGTGAAGGTGAAATTAAAATCGATGTTCGTTTAATTGTGGCTACCAATGAAAATTTAATTTCAGCTATTTCTAAAGGGTTTTTTAGAGAAGATTTGTATCATCGATTAAATGAATTTAAAATAACCGTAAGTCGATTGAGCCAACGTAAAGAAGATATTCCAGTTTTTGCGCAAAGTTTTTTAGCCCAAGCTAATGCGGAACTGGGTAAAAATGTAAAATATTTTGATGCGGCGGTCATGAATCAGTTCCTAAATTATGCTTGGCCAGGTAATTTAAGAGAATTAAAAAATGTGGTTCGAAAATCAGTGTTGTTGTGTAAGTCCGAGGTGATTACAACTGATAATATTCCGTCGGAAATTATCCATCAAGTACTCGTGCCTACCGAAAATACGTATACTCAAGATTTAAAAGAATTGTCTAAAAACATGGAAAAAGACACCATTATTCAGGTGTTACAACAAACCAAAAACAATAAAAGTAAAGCTGCGATTCAACTAAATATAGATCGTAAAACCTTGTACAACAAGTTAAAAGAGTACGGATTAGAATAATTAAGCATTCAAAACATGATGCTTTAAATGCTCAAAAACGGTGTTAGATAACCGTTCTAATTCATTCAGTTGATTTTCAATTTCTTTAAAATCAGGTGCAGGGTGCGTAATTAGTTTTTCCAGTTCTACAATAATAATTAAAGCCTCTTTAATGGCTAAATGACCATAAGTATTTTTTAGCTTATGAGCAATTTCTCCGATGGGTTTTGATTTTTCATGTTTTAAATGCGATTTCATTTGTTGTAAGTCTGCGGTAGATTCTTGAATAAAAGAATCCACAAACGATTTTAATAAATCCACATCATTATTGGCGAACTGATTAAAACTGTCTAAATCATACAAAGGAGTAGACGGGGTAGTTTTTAATGTGTCAATTCGATGGTCAAAATTTTCAAACGAGGAATTTAAAGTGTTTAAAAAATCTTTTTTTCGGAAAGGTTTATGAATAATTTGAATGTTGGTACTCCATTGTTTTAACTCGTTTTGATTAATCATAATATTGGCCGTGCAAACGATAATTTTGGATTCTTTGTTTTTGCTTTCGGAATCCAATAATATTTTTTGAATTAATTCTTTTCCGTCCATTTCGGGCATTTGAATATCTAAAATCACTAAGTCATACCTTTTGGATTGCAATTGTTTCCATCCTTGTTTAGAAATTTGACAAAAAACATACTCCATTTGGGCAGCGCTAAAAATAGGCGTGAGTAATTTTTCGGTGGTTATATCGTCATCAACTACGATTACCGATTTATTTTTTAATTGATGATAATCCACTACATCTGGTTGAATATTTTCGGTAATTGGTTTTTCATACGGAATTTCAAAACAAAAAGTAGAACCTTTTCCTAAAACACTGGTCACACTAATTTCTCCTTGTTGGCTTTCAATAATTTTTTTACAAATGGGTAAACCTAAGCCCGTGCCTCCGTATTTTCGGGTAATAGAAGTATCGGCTTGTGTAAAATCTAAAAATATATTTTGCAATTCGTGTTCGCTAATTCCAATACCCGTGTCGGTTATTTTGCATTTCAATAAATAAAAATCTGTTTTTTCAATCAGTTCGACTTTTATTGTAATAGCCCCTTTTTCGGTGAATTTAATGGCGTTGCTTAATAAATTTAATAACACTTGTTGCAAACGTAAAGTGTCGCCATTAATGGTTTTAATGTTTTTAAAATCAGGTGTATAAATCAATTCAATGCCCTTTTTATCGGCATCAAATTGCATAATGTTAATTACTCTTTCAAAAATTTCACTGGCGTTAAAATTGTTTTTTTCCAGATGTAAATTGCCTGATTCGATTTTATAATAATCTAAAATATCGTTCACTACCGATAATAAGTGTTCCGAAGAATTCATAATAGAGGTTAAAATCTGGGATTGCTTTTCGGGGCTGTGTTGGTCTTTTAATTGTTCCGAAAAACCAATAATTCCCGTTAATGGGGTACGAATTTCATGACTCATATTGGCCAAAAATTCCTCTTTGGTTTTGCTTAGTTTTTCAGTTTCCTTTTGGGCATTCACCAACATTTGTTTGTAACGTGTACTTTGGGTTAAATCCGAAAAAATGGCGTACATAAAAAACACCGAAAAAATTAAGGCAATACTCACTACAAAAATCAAAGAAACAGAAGCTTTTTCGGCAGTGGTTTTAGTCAGCTCAATGCTTTTATTAACCTTGATTTTATTTTCGTTTTCAATGTCTTTTAATAAAATATCTAGGTTTTGAATGATTACTGTTTGATTGTTTATTAATTCCTTTTTTAATCTAGCTAATTCTTTAATATTTAATTTTTTAGATTCTTCTGCCTTTACAATTGCTTTATTTAATTCTGTAATAAATTCTTTTACCTGATTTTCGTAAATCGTATCTTTTTCAACAGAAGATTCCGTAATGATTTCTTGAATAGCTTCGTTATTTACAACAGGTGCTGGTTTTGGTTTTTCGACATTGAATAGTTTTTTAAAAAAGCGTTTAAAAGCACCTTCGGAAACACTGTCTTTTTGTGTATTAGCCTCTTTTAAAATCGGTTTTTCTATGATTTTGGTAATGGTTGTGGTGGTGTATTCGGGGGTTAATTCTTTTAATACAGAAGTATGGCTTTTGTCTTTTTTTAATAGTTTTCGGATTTCATTATTATTTTCGGATGCACTTACTTTTTTTACTTCTAACCATTCGTTAATAGAACTTACGTATTCCGAAAACATGTTGTGTAAAGAATCGGCTTGGGATTGGTTTCCTTTCTCGATTAATTCTAGTTGCAAACTATCAATTAGTTGTTGGGTGTGTTGAATGTTTTTTTTGTATTTGTTGTAATCTTCTGTTTTAAAGGTGTTGGAAAGTATTTCTGACGAAGTTCGTATTTCTAAAATTCCAGAATCAATTTGTTTAATTATAGTGGTTTCGTTTTTAGATTTACTTAAAGATTCAATGGAATTGGTGATTTTATTAAAGTTGACAAAAGCAATGTAGGCCAATATAAAAATGATGATTAAAATGACCATGTAGCCTAAGGCAACTTTAATTTTAGTATGTTTAGAATTGATTTCTGTGGAAGTTTGATGTATCATTTTATAAAAATAAAGTTATTTTAAAAGGGAGCCAATTATCAGAATGAAAAAGTTTAAATCACTTCAATAATTAACCATATTAAAAATCCTTATTTTCGCTAAAAATATATCCAGATGAAAGTTTTAATCATAACCTATTATTGGCCTCCAGCAGGTGGACCCGGTGTACAACGGTGGTTAAAATTTGCAAAATATTTACCCAAAAATGGAATTGAACCTATAGTTTATACACCTAAAAATCCATCGTATCCTATTGTGGATTACGATTTATTAAATGAAGTGCCCCAAGATATTTCTGTTATTAGTCAATCCATTATAGAGCCTTATGCGTGGGCGTATCGATTTTCTAAAGACCAAAGTAAAACCATTAGTTCAGGAATTATTACCGACGAAAGTCAACAAACTTGGAAGGAAAAATTCATGCTTTGGATACGTGGCAATATATTCATACCCGATGCACGCGTTTTGTGGGTGAAACCATCGGTACGTTTTTTAAGTAACTATATTCAAGAAAATCAAATAGATACCATCATTACCACAGGGCCTCCGCACAGTGTACACTTAATTGGATTGGCGCTAAAAAAGAAGTTTAAAATACAATGGATTGCCGATTTTAGAGATCCTTGGACAACTATAGGTTACCATAAAGCATTAAAATTATCTAACTATGCCCGTTTAAGACACGAGTATTTAGAAAAAAAAGTGCTTAAAAAAGCCAGTAAAATCATAGTAACCAGCCCTACCACTCAAAAGGAATTTTTGTTAAAAACCGAAAAACCCATACAGGTGATTACTAATGGTTACGACAACCAGCCTTTTATTCCTCATGCTTTAGATGAACATTTTAGTTTGGCGCATACCGGGTCTTTTTTATCGGATAGAAATCCGTTAATTCTTTGGAAATGTTTAAAAGAATTATGTGGCGAGTTTCCTGAATTCAAAACGGATTTACGCATCAAATTAGCCGGAAAAGTGAGCGATAAATTAGTGGAAACAATTGAATCTTTTGGTTTAATTGATAGTTTAGAAAACTTAGGATATGTATCTCATAGTCAGGTGTTATCTATTCAAAAAAATGCACAAATTTTATTGTTGATTGAAATAGATTCTATAGAAACCAAAGGTATTATTCCGGGTAAATTATTTGAATATATGGTTTCTGAAAGACCCATTATTGCATTAGGTCCAGAGGAGTCAGACATTCAAGAAATTATCAAAAAAACCAATACAGGGGTCTTTTTTGAATACGTTCAAAAAGATGAATTAAAGCAACATATTTTTGATTGTTATCAGTTGTATAAAAGCCATCAACTTAAAAGTAATGCCGTAGGATTACAACCTTACAGTAGAAAAAAGCTGACTCAAAAACTGGCTGATTTTATCAAATCATAATTTATGAATATAGTAACCCATCAGTCGATTAAAAACACCATAGCCACTTATTTAGGGTTTGTAATAGGGGCAATCAATACCTTGTTTTTATACACTTATATTTTAGGAGATACCTATTATGGATTGGTGGGGTTTATTCTTTCGGCATCCAATATCATCATGCCTTTAATGGCCTTTGGTACCCACAACAGTTTGGTTAAATTTTACGCGACTTATCCGACCCAGCAGGCTAAGGCTGAATTTTTAACTTATTTACTGTTTTTACCGTTGCTATTTATCGTGCCTTTTTCTGTAGTAGGTTATGTGTATTATCAAGAAATAGGGCAGTTGCTTTCGCAAGAAAATCCAATCATTGCTCAATATTTATGGGTAGTGCCGTTGGTGGGTTTGTGTATGGGCTACTTTGAAATTTTTTACGCTTGGGTAAAAGTGCATTTAAAATCTGTTTTTGGTAGTTTTTTACGAGAAGTGGTGTTGCGTTTATTGGTGTCTTTATTTCTAATCTTAACGTATCAACAAATCATTACCCCCGAACAATTTATATACGCTTTGGTCTTGATTTATTTTACTACTATGGTTTCCATGAAGTGGTATGCCTACCGAGTGCAAATGCCTGCTTTTACCTTTAAATTGCCTAGTAATTACAAAGCGGTTTTGGAATATAGTTTATACATTATTTTATCAGGAAGTATTGCGATGTTGCTGTTGGATATTGATAAATTCATGATTGCCCAATATGTGAAAATTGAAAATGTAGCCTATTATTCCGTAGCGATATTTATCAGTTTAGTGATTGCCGTTCCTGGGCGCGCTATGCATCAAATTACGTATCCGATTACTGCAAAATTAATGGTGGAAAATAAGTATACTGAACTTAATCAATTGTATAAAAAAACATCCATTACTTTACAAATCGTAGGAGGATTGGTGTATTTATGGATACTGATTAATCTTAATCAAATTTATTTATTGTTGCCCCAACAATATACGGGTGGAATTGCGATTGTTTTTTTTGTAGGCTTGTCCAAGTATTTTGATTTGGTTTTGGGGAATAATAATTCCATCATATTCAATTCTAAATACTATAAAGCGGTGCTGTTGTTGGGAGTTATGCTTACCATAGTTACGATTACCTTAAATATGATTTTTATTCCTTTATATGGCATTAATGGCGCGGCTATCGCTACCTTAATCTCCATTACGCTATACAGTTGGGCTAAATTGTACTTTGTGGTTCACAAAATGAATTTATATCCGTTTACTTTAGAAACTTTAAAAGCCTTTGGCTTGTTAATCGGATTGTTTTTGGCGTTTTACTTTTGGGATTTTCCTTTTCATCCAGTGATTAGTATTGTTTTAAAAACAGCCGTGTTTGTTCCGGTGTATTTATACATTCATTACCGATTGAAATTGTCTTTAGAAGTTAATGATTTGATGAATAAGGTTTTTAATCAATTCGTAAAATCTAAATAATTCCCATATTTTATTTCTGAATCAGTTCTTTAAATCCTTTAGTCGTGTATTGTTTAGTTTGATTATTGACGTCTAAATAAATAATGAGTACTTGTAAGTCTTTGTTTTTTTGTAGTAGGGCGTGGGTTTTTTCTAAGTCCATTAACATAAAAGCTGTAGCGTAACCATCAGCTTCCATAGCGGTAGGGGCAATTACGGTGGTACTTAAAATATTAGATATTTTAGGATATCCTGTAATCGGGTTAATGGTGTGCACATATTTTTTACCCGTTTTGGCATCCACTTTAAACTTTCGGTAGTTGCCCGATGTGGCTAATCCTAAGTCGCTTAGCTTAACTTTAGCGGCTAATTTTCTTTCATTTACAGGCGATTGGGGATCGTCTATTCCAATGGTCCAAGGTTTGTTTTTTAGGGTATTCATTCCGCTGGCGTACACTTCGCCACCAATTTCTACCATAAAATTTTCTATCCCTTTTTGTTTTAACATTTTTGACATTACATCGCTGGTGTAACCTTGTGCAATGGCATTAAAATCTAAATAAATATTGGGGCAACATTTGGCTAAGGTTTGGTCTTTTAATAAAGAAACTTTTTCAAAGCCGGTAAGTGCTAATAAACTATCGATTTGTTTTTCGTTAACCGTTAAAGTATCTGTGGCGCCAAATCCCCAAGCTTTTACTAAACTTCCAACAGTTGGGTCGAATAATTTCTCTGAAGCTTGATATATTTTTTCGGAAGTCTTAAAAACCTCTACAAACATATCATTCACCCGAAGCGTATCTGCTCCCTGATTAATTTTATAGAGTAAAGATTGGTTGTTGTAGTTGGAAAAAGTCAAATCAATAACTTGTAATACCGAATCAATGGCGGGTTGTAGGTTTTCCTTAGAACTGCTAATGGTTTTAATCGCATAGGTTGTGCCTTGGGTTTGTCCTAAGTACACTTTTTCTTGCTGGGCGGGTTCACATCCAAAAATCAGTAAACCTAAAAGCAAACCACAATTGATTTTATAAAATTTTCTGTAATCCATGATAGTTAATTAAAAAGTCAGTTTCAGAATCTACGGGTAATTCAGGATTACTGGCATTGGCAATCCCAACTCCAGCGTACATGATTCTAGCCTGATGTTTTTGGGCATGGGCTTTAAAAGTTTCCATCCAAATGACATCATAATCATTGGGGTCGTTAGGGTATTCAACGGCTCTAATAATCACAAAATGTTTTTCGTTTTTTGCATTCACACAAACAAACTGTGGATTGCTCTTTAGTTTGCTGTTAATGGCTAAAAATTCAAAGCCTCTTTGCTCTAAATCTTTCCCCACGTGGTTCATGGCTAAGTTATGCAATTCTTGCGCGTTTAATGCACTCATTTATAACGGAAGTTTACTTTTTAATTTTTCTATAATATTAAACACCGCAGGGCAAACCGGAATGTTTTTTAAAGTAATATCGCTAATTTGTTGAAACTTTTTGCGATCGGTATGCGGGAATTCTTTACAAGCCTTGGGGCGTATGTCGTAAATAAAACATTTGTTGTCATCGGCTAAAAAAGGGCAGGGCAGTTGTTGTAAAACGTAATCGTTGTCTTCGTCTATGCGTAGGTATTGTGTGACAAAATCGGCAGGTTTTTGTCTGAAATTTTTAGCAATACGGTCAATATCGGCGTTTGTAAATAAAGGGCCAGTAGTTTTACAACAATTGGCACAGTTTAAACAATCCGTTTTTTTAAATTCCTCATCGTGCAAATCCTGCATGAGGTAGTCTAAATTTTTAGGCGTTTTCTTTTTTAGCTTATCAAAATACTTTTTGTTTTCAATATGCTTATCCTTAGCCAGCTTAGGAAGTATGTTTAGTATCTCTTTCAAATTCAATTAAGCGTCTGGAATATTAGGTTCTACTAATCTTTTTAATTTATCTAAGGATTCTTGCCAACCTAAATAGCACATTTCTGTGGGTATCATATCGGGTATTCCTTCTTGTGTGGCAAAAATTTCGGTGCCACATAATACCTTTTTCAATTCTATGGTAGTAATCATTTCTCCGGGTAAATTGGGGTCGTCAAAGCGGTCGGTATATTTTAATAATTCGTTTGGAATGATTTCTAAATATTCACCTCCAAAGGAATGACTACTTCCTGTGGTGAAATTAGTAAACGACATTTTATAGGTTCCGCCCACTTTGATTTCCATACTATGAATTTTACAAGTGAATCCATAAGGAGGTAACCAAGAAGCCATTGCGTCGGCATCGGTAAAAGCTTTAAAAACTTTTTCAGGACTTGCCATCAATACTCGGTGTAATTTTACGGTGTTGTTTTTCATTTTATAAGTGGATTAAATTTTGAGGATTTGTTTTAATTGTATTGTGATTAGTAAGGTGTTGGAGCTAATAACACGAGAAACTGTTTTCTTTTCACACATAGAACATCACTTTAATCTTTTTTTTCACTTGCTCTTTGTTTGAGACTTGACTGCCATATATGGGCTTCATTTTTATTACATTTCTACTATAATTTTTTGTGCTCCCAATACCAAGTTCCGTTAAAGATATATTTGGATTCAAATCTTCAACAAATTGCTCGATTGTCTCGGGATATTTTTCAATTAGCAGCATCTCTTAGTGTGGTATAAACGGGTAGGGGCTTGGCGCAGTAGGGAATTTCGGGCTACAAGCCTATCCACCGACACCGAGGTTTGAGCGTGACATGATGCTTGAATTACTACTGAAACTCTTATTACATATAGCTTTTTTTAGCGGTAGTACATTTTATCCAGATATATATTTCCCTAATGGTAATTTATTCACTCCCCAAATTATTAAAGTTGAAATAATAAAACACAAGACACTTGTTATTGGTATTCCAATTATTGGATTAACAAAAGTATAAGTAAATCCTATTTTGCTCAATACAGTCAATACCAAAATATGTATTAAATATGTTCCATAGCTGTACTTACTAAAAAAAAGAATAACTTTTGAGTTAAAACTTACAAAGTCCTTGAAAAACAAAAATATTCCTACTGAAACAAGTATGACATTTAGACTTAGATAACTATAAAATCCTTCGTAAAAACTACCTTGGTAACTAGTCGCAAAATAAGTTCCAAATATTGTTATTAAAATCCCTATAAACGACAATAACACATAAATCACTTTTTTCTTATCATATTTTAAACTTATGTTGTTCAAATAATATCCTAAAATTGGAAATCCAATATAGCCTGAAAAATAAGAAATGTTAATAGCTGGTATAAGTTTCCCCACGAACGGCAAATTTATAATAACTGTAAGCAACCAAATACCGAGAAAATATTTTATTCCGTTTATGTTACTATTGTGTAACCATTTTCCGATAATTGGAAAGAATAAATAAAGTCCAATTATCATATAAATATACCACAGATGGAAACTCGCACCACTATTCAGTTTCATAAATATAAACTTTAGAATTTCTATTAAACTCAAATGTTCACCGTGAATAAATTTTTGGAACAAATTTGTCGCAATGTATATTATACTCCAAAATAAAAATGGAAACAATATTCTCAGAACTCGTTTTTTTAGGAATTCACCTGTGCTTTGATAGTTTTTAGAAAAAATTAAAGTACCCGAAATCATCAAAAATATGGGAACACAAAATCTCACAGAGCTATCATAAATATTTCCTGTCCACCAATCTAAATTTGAGATGCTCCCATACTGGTATAGTATTTCTGATGCAACGTGTAAAAAGATTACAGCAAATGTTGCCAAAACTCTCAAAGAATTTATAAAATCTAAATTTTCATTTTTCATTTTTATTGTATTGCCGCTAACGGTTTCGGGCTTTGCGTTCGGGCGGGTTTCGGAGCACAAAGTTTCAATTTATTACTAAAGTTCTTTAGAAGCACAAAGCTCCAAGTTTGCACGTCAGCCCGCCTGACGCAAAACCCGTGTTAGGTATAGTAATTTGTGTCTGTCATAGTTTTTTAAAATGTGAGAACAAAGGGTCTTTGTGAGCAATTCTGATTTCCTTTCCATTTTTCATCACTATTACCGCACGTCCAGATAAGTCCGATTGTCTTTGTTCTGAGTCGAGTTTACTCAAGTCAATTCCAGTCGATAAAAATCCAACGTCCCACCTGTCTTGGCTTTCACTTATACAAAATGCTTTTGGTTGGAGTGTATTGTGTCTGTATTTGAGAATGCTGTCAGCATTGTTTTCGTATTGGTCAAAAAGTTCGTAGCTCAGTTTTGACTTGTCTGCTGGAATATTTGTGTATCCGTTGTCAATTACAAATTGTTCCGCAAGTTTAATCGCTTGCTCCTTTGTCAAAGAGTCATTAGTCTGAAATGCCGAAGTCAGTCCCCAAACCAGTCCGATTGAAATAATTGTCAGCGTTGATATTTTCAAAATTCTACTCATTTTTTTCTTCAGTGGGTCGTCTGTCATTATTGTGCCTAACGGGTTGGGGCTTGGCGCAGTAGGGGAGTTATGAAAACGCAAACTGTCTAGCCGTT
>DLGW01000012.1 GCA_002482885.1 Flavobacteriaceae bacterium UBA7684
TTGATTGATAGTGGTGCACCTACTTCGGTTTCTTACATTAGCAATACCCAACCCATTCCCCGAAATAAAAAAGACATTGCTTTAGCAACCGCTTTGGCGGGGGAAATGTTGGGCTTAAAAATGATTTATTTAGAAGCGGGTAGTGGCGCCCAATTTCCTGTGCCTACAGAAACGATTCGTTTGGTAAGTAGTCAATTGAAAATTCCGATAGTCGTAGGTGGAGGTATGCGAACCCCCGAAGCGATTCAAGAAGCTTACAAGGCAGGAGCCGACATGGTTGTGGTAGGAACTGCGTTTGAAAAAAACATTCATTTTTTTAAAAAATAATTAACTTGCGCCCACTAACTAAAAAAAACCAGCCCAACATGTTTTTTCAAATCCCCTTATTTGTATTAGATAATCGGTTGTTTTCCTGAAGATTTATTTTTCAATGGAACAAATTCTGAATTATTTACTGGAACCTTATCAGCACTATGCTTTGTATCAAATTTGGATAGAAGGGATAGCTGTTTTTTTAGGAGTGGTTAGTGTATTACTGGCTAAAAAAAATCATATCGGGGTTTTTTATACAGGAATTGTCAATTCGGCATTATATGCTTATTTGTTATTTGAATGGGGATTGTACGGAGACATGTTAATTAGTGCTTATTATGTAATCATGAGTTTTTATGGTTGGTATGTTTGGAGTCAAAAAAATAAACAACACCAAGATTTGTTAGTTATTCAAACCATGAATACCCATGAAAAGAAAATGAGTGGTTTAATTTTTTTCATTTCTGTTATATTTGTTTTTTTAGTGTATCATTATTTTGGGAAATTATCCTTTTGGTGGGCTTATATTGATACCCTAATTACAGGTTTGTTTTTTGTGGGCATGTGGTTATTGTCCAAAAGAAAAATAGAAAATTGGTTATTTTTTTTAATAGGAAATATTTTAGCAATTCCATTATTTGTGATTAAAGGATTTGCATTAACTGGATTTTTATATTTATTTTTAAGCGTTGTTGCGCTTTTAGGATATCAATCATGGAAAAAACAATTACTCCAACCAAGACCGACGTGTTAAGTATTATTGTGTACGAATCTCAATCCGTACAACAAGAATCAATAGCCGATCAATTAATACAGCATTTTTCTACCCAATCGGGTAAGCACAGTCTTTTTATTGATATAAAAAAAGTAACGTATAATCCTTTAGCTAATATTAAAGCTTTGGATCAACCTCATTATATGGGGGTATTTACCGATTATGGACTGCAAAATGAACTAGAGAAAAATAAAAACATCATAGTTGATTCATTTCTAAGTGTATTAGATGGAAACAGAAAACCATATGTTTATTTAAATTGTCAGGGAAAGGATTGTTTTGCAAAAGCAGTGCAGTTAGTAGAACAAAATTATATAGCTTTTAAATTAGGATTTTCGCCTGCGGATTTTTTACAAATTTATCAAGCGGGAATTCAATTAAAAGACATTCAAAAGCAATTGATTTTTTTTAAAAAAGGAATTAAAAAAAGCATCTTAGATCGACCTGCCCGTATTAACGATGGTATCAAAAAGTTAAGCAAACAGGATGTTTCATATTACAACAGTTTATTCGATAATTTAAAAGACGAAAAAACTTTAATGAAGTTTGTTCCAGCTTCGGGAGCAGCCAGCAGAATGTTTAAGTTTTTAAGTGAATTTGTGAATCGTTTTGATTTCGAAAATGACACTTTAAATGCTTACATCAATAAATATAACGATACCTCTATGAAGGTATTTTTAGCAGGAATAGATAAGTTCCCCTTTTATGATGATGTAAGAGATTATTTAAAGGTTAAGTATCCTGATTTTTCAGAATGGACACGAGAACAAAGGGTATATTATTTTGTAAAAACACTATTGCATTCGCCTCAATATAATTTTTTAGAAAAACCCAAAGCGGTATTGCCTTTTCATGCTTATTCAAGTCATAATGCGACTCCTATAGAAGAACATTTAAAAGAAGCAGTTCATTACGCTACTTCAAAGGGGATTGCTCAGGTACATTTTACGATTTCTAATACCCATTTAGATTATTTTAGTCATATTATTAAAGACGTAAAACCACTTATTGAAGAAGAAAATCAAGTTCATATAAACGTAAATTTTTCTTATCAAGCCAAATCTACCGATACTTTAGCTGTAGACATGAATAACCAACCCTTTAGAGACGAAAAAGGAAAATTGTTGTTCAGACCTGGAGGGCACGGAGCATTAATTGAAAACCTAAATCAACTCAGTGCCGATATTATTTTTGTAAAGAATATAGATAATGTAACCAACGGACAATTAAAGTTGGTGGTTCAATACAAGAAGGCTTTAGCGGGTATTTTGCTTGAATTACAACAACGCATTTTCCATTATTTAAGATTGATTGAAGGAAAAGAAATCAATAAAGATTTGTTGCAAGAAATGATTGATTTTATTCAAAAAGAGTTGGCTTTAGATTTACATTCAGACTTTCCTAAGTTTAAAAAGAAATATAAGGTGGGTTATGTTAAAGAGCTGTTGAATAGACCCATTCGTGTGTGCGGTATGGTACGAAACGAAGGCGAACCCGGCGGAGGTCCTTTTTGGATTATAGATGCTAAAGGTAAATTGTCTTTACAAATTGTAGAAACTTCGCAAGTAGATACCAATGATGATTATCAATCGGAATTATTGGCAGAATCAACTCATTTTAATCCTGTGGATTTGGTTTGTGGTACCAAAGATTATTTAGGTAATGATTTTGATTTGAATCAATTTGTAGACGAAAACAGTGGCTTTATCGTTCAAAAAAATCACAAAGGCAAAGATTTAAAATCATACGAATTACCAGGGTTGTGGAATGGAGCCATGGCGAATTGGATTACTATTTTTGTAGAAGTACCATTAGATACTTTTAACCCAGTTAAAACCGTAAATGATCTTTTAAAATCGGCTCACCAAGCAGAATAAAAAAAACATTTGTTTCTTAAATAAGAATCGCTTTATATTTGCATCGTCTCAAAGGGGTGCTTAAACTTCTTTATTTTTTAAAGAATGCGAGCTGAGATCATACCCAAAGAACCTGGGCAGGTAATGCTGCCAAGGGAAAGGCTTAAAACAATAAATTTATTTCGGAAGGCGCAACCGTAATTGTATTTAGGCAAAATTTTAATTAATTATTAACCAAAAAGAATAATTGCCCCTTTTATTCGTAAACCTAGTATTACGAATGAAAACAATTTCTTTACGCAACTACACTTGCGAAATCTTTCGAAAGGCAAATCGCTTTTCTGTTCAACAGCCTCTGGGCTTATTTTTATTGTTCAGTAGTTTTTTATCCTTTTCAGCTTATGCGCAGGATAAAGATTCTATCCAAAGTAAAATGGTAGAATTAAATGAGGTTACCGTATCCAGTGTGCGAGTAACTGAAAAAACACCGGTTACTTTTAGTAATTTACAACAAAAGGAAATCAATACCCGAAACCTAGGGCAAGACATTCCTATCTTAATGAATTATATGCCCTCGGTAGTCACTACTTCCGATGCAGGTAATGGGGTAGGTTATACAGGTATTCGTGTGCGTGGTAGTGATGCTTCACGAGTTAACGTAACCATTAACGGAATTCCTTATAACGATTCAGAATCTCATGGAACCTATTGGGTAAATATGCCTGACTTTGCATCTTCATTACAAAGTATTCAGTTACAACGTGGGGTGGGAACTTCTACCAACGGAGCAGGAGCTTTTGGTGCCAGTTTAAATATGTTAACCGAAGCGCCATCCAAAGTAGGTGGGGGCGAAATATCTAATTCTTATGGAAGTTACGATACTCGTAAACATACCGTAAAATTTACCACAGGGTTGTCCGACAAAGGGTTTGAACTATCGGGAAGATTATCTAAATTAAATTCAGATGGTTACATCGACCGGGCTTCTTCTGACTTAAAATCATACTTTTTACAAGGAAATTATGTTGGAAAAACCACTTCCATCAAAGCGTTGGTTTTCGGAGGAAAAGAAATCACCTATCAAGCATGGAATGGAATTGACGCCGATAGGCTAAAAACCAACAGAAGATACAATCCTTCAGGAAAATATACCGATGTAAATGGCAATACGCGTTTTCATGACAACGAGGTAGATAATTACCAACAAGACCATGCCCAAATGCATTGGTATGAAACGGTTGATTCTAATTGGAAAACCCATTTAGCTTTTCATTACACCAAAGGAAAAGGGTTTTATGAGAATTATCAAGCAGAATCTAATTTTTTAGATTATGGATTAACGCCTTTAACCATATCAGGTACAATAATAAACACTACAGATTTAATTCGCCAAAAGTGGTTGGATAATCATTTTTATGGAACCGTATTTTCGGCCAATTATAAAAAAGAAAAGTTAGATTTTATTGTTGGTGGAGGAGCCAATAAGTACGAAGGAAATCATTTTGGAAAAGTAATTTGGGCAAGATATGCGTCTGGAAGTCAAACAACGGATAAATATTATGATGATTCTGCTTACAAAACAGATGGGAATATTTATACCAAAGCCAATTATCAAGCTACAGAAAAGTTAAGTGTTTACGGAGATTTACAATTTCGTAATGTAAATTATAAAACTAACGGAGGAGCCCCAGGGGTTGTGAATGATCATTTTAATTTTTTTAACCCTAAAGCGGGTTTAACCTATGCAGTAAATACTAAAAACAGTATTTATACTTCTTATGCACGAGCCAATCGTGAGCCCAATAGAACGGATTATGAAAATGGTAGTCCGAAGTCAGAACGATTAGACGATATTGAGTTAGGGTGGAGGTATGCTACCGAAAAAACGAAAGTTAATGTAAATGGATTTTATATGATGTATAAAAATCAATTGGTATTAACTGGTGACTTAAATGAGGTAGGAAGTCCTATCAGAAAAAATAGTGGAGATAGTCACCGTTTAGGATTAGAAATAGATGCAACTATTTTATTGTCTAAAAAATTTGTTTGGAGACCGAATATTACCTTAAGCACTAATAAAAACAAGGATTTTTATTCAGAAATAGATGGCGTTTTAGTTGATTTAGGAAATACCAATATTTCGTATTCTCCGAATGTTATCGCAGGAAATATTTTTACTCTTTTACCTATAAAAAATATGCAGATTTCGTGGTTGTCAAAGTATGTCGGAGAACAATACATGGGTAATGTAGATTCCAAAGTTTCCAAATTAGATAGCTATTTTATAAACGATTTGAATGCGGTTTATGAAATAAAAACAAATTCGGTATTTAAAACAATTGCTATATCATTTTTAGTTAATAATATCTTGAATAAAAAATATGTTTCTAATGGATATTATTACACGTATAATGATGATTGGTCAAATCCAGGAAGTGTAAAAACCATTGAGGGTACAGGTTATTACCCACAAGCCACTCGCAACTTTTTATTAGGATTACAACTTAAGTTTTAGTTTTTTATATTTTTAATTGAGAGCGAAAAAGGAGGCCATTGGTCTCCTTTGGAGTTTTATAATGTCCTATGGTTTTTTCTGACTGTTGATTACTTAGTCAAGTGAAAAATACGAGTCAGTTTTAAAGACAAATCCGTAAAAATTACTTTTTGATTTCCGTTGCGTTCAATGTGGTAAATGGCTTTGGAAATTTCTTCTACAAAATCAATAATGTTGTGTCCGTCTACAAACGGAGCCAATTTGTTTAAATCAAAACCAGGCGTAGAAGTTTTCATAAAAACCAAATCGTGCGCGGTGTAATTAATTAGTAATGCTTGTCGGAGCATGCTTAAACAATATTCCAAAAACTTCTTTTGAGTTTCCCTGCCTTTTACACTAATTTCTTCACTCCAATTAATTAATTCCAATACCGAAGAAGGTCTGCCTTTGGCACTATAAGCGGTACGCATCCACTTGATGAAAAGTTCTTCAAATTCTTGATCAGAACTGTCTTGTTTGGCGTAATGCAAAGCCGTACTGTAATTGCCTTGGCATTGATGGGCAATTTTAGTAGCCTCGTCTTTATCAATCCCTTCATGTTCCATTAAAGCCGTAGCAATAGTGTGTTCAGGTAAGGTGTTAAAACGAATCAACTGACATCTGGAACGAATGGTTTGAATAATATCTTCCTCGGCTTCGGCAACTAATAAAAAAACGGTTTGAGCAGGTGGTTCTTCAATAATTTTAAGCAATTTATTAGCGGTGGAAATATTCATCTTTTCTGCCATCCAAATGATGATTACTTTATAACCGCCAGAGTAAGATTTTAAGGAAGTGGTTTTATACACATCTGCAGCATCTTCCACGTTAATAACGCCCTGTTTTTTTTCTAAGCCCGCTTGTTTTAGCCAATCCATTAAATTTCCGTACGGATTGTCTTTAATAAACTCGCGCCATTCCTCCATAAATAACTTACTAGTAGGATGTGATTTCACTTTTTCGGAAGTAGTCGTCGGAAAAACAAAATGCAAATCAGGATGCAAAATGTCTCCCATGAATTTTAAATCAGGAGTGTTTTTTTTAAGAATCAGATTAGCGTAACCAATCGCCATAGGTAAAGCTCCACATCCTTCGGGTCCTACAAACAATTGTGCATGTGGAACGCGCCCCCTTTCTGCGGAACTTACCAAATGTTTTTTTAAGTGTTCGTGCCCAAAAATTTCAATATCCTTCATAAAGCAAATATAGAATTAAAGATTCAAGATTTTAGATTCAAGAATTGTAGATTCATTCAAATATTACTTTTTCTGAAATGAAAAATACGTTTAATTGGATTAAATCAAAAGGGTGTTTTTATTTAAAAAGGAATATTTATTTTAGATATGTTGTCAATAATTGACGTTTTTTTCTCTTTTTTCAAAGTTATTAACAATTGCCTTTTTGCCACTTATGACAAATTTCGCCCACTTATGACAAATTTCGCCCACCTATGACAAATTTCGCCCATTTATTTTTTTTTGGATTTTATTATTTGATATAAGAAATTCGGAATCAGAAATTTAAAAATATTAAAAATGAAAAAATTCGTCTTAATTACCTTTATGATTATTGCAACGATGATGGTTACTTTTTTTACATCTTGTTCGAAAGATGAAGTTGCAAAAAACAATTCACAATCCTCTGAAACACCTGTTGCAAAAACCGCAAATAGATTAGCTTATGGCCAGCAGGTTAAATTGATTAAAGTGTCTGAAGAAAAAACATTGGGTTCTTTTAGTCGTTATTTTGAAGTTGAGATTTCAAATTTATCATCGAATAAATTAGTTACTATATATCATAAAATGCGCAATAATACATGGCAAGATTTTGGTTTGCAATTCAGTAGATATGCATCTAATGGAAATGAAATTTGGGTGGGTACATTTCAAGAACCATTTGAAGGCTATGCAGATAAATTTGCTGTAAAGTATACCGTTAACGGAATCACTTATTGGGATAATAATGGTGGAAATAATTATACTTTTTTACAAAGCGAAACACCTGCTGTTTTATTTGGAAATAATATTAATGTATTAAAAACTAACGACGTAGAGTTCTTTTCTATCGGAGGAGCCTCTACCATTTTTCAAGTAAAAGCAGATGTCAGAAATATTGCCTACCAAAAAGAAGTAAAAGTTATTTATACTACCGATAATTGGGCTACCAATCAGACTTTTTATCTAGGTTATAATTTAACTCCATACGCTAATACCAATTTTGAAAATTGGACTGGTTTTACAGAACTTTCTTCAACTGTAAATCGTGTTGAGTTTGCAATAGTTTATAAAGTGAACGGAGTAGAATACTGGGATAATAATTACGGAAAAAATTACGTTTACGTTAAGTAAAATAATATAAGTTGTTTAGGTTTTAGTAAGAATAGCTGCTTAAATTTTAAGCAGCTATTTTTTTGTTGATTGCCAGTTGTTTTTTCTAAAAATAACGATGCGTTTAATCAAGTCCAGCGGAATGGGTTGATTCAGTGGGAATTGAACTGAACCTTTACCTTGTTTGTATTGGGAAAGTTCCTCGGCAAAAGCCTCATGCCCCGTAGGCGTGGCGTAAAAACCAATGTGGTTTTTATAGCCTGCAAAATACACTAATGGCTTTCCTTTAATTTTATAAGCAGGCATGCCGTAACTGATGCTTTCTTCCGCCTCGGGAGCGGTTTCTTTGATTACATTTCGGATTTGTTCCAGTAAAATTTGAACAGGTTCAGGGAAGGATTGGATGTAGTTGGGAACGGTCATTTTGATTAGAAGTTTTTGGTAAAACAAAGTGAAAGTAATAATAAAATGTGAAAATTTATTTTACACTTGACTATTGATAGTAAATAGTCAAGTGATAACCATCCAAATTAATATGAAAGAATTGTTTCAAAACAAATACAGAATTACCTCTGCTCGATTAAAAAAATGGGATTATGCGGCTAGTGCATCCTATTTTATTACCATTTGCACGGCCAATAGAGAACATTTTTTTGGTGAAATAATCGAAGGAGAAATGAATTTATCTGTTTTAGGAAATATTGTTGAACAAGAATGGATTAAAACCATAGAAATACGACCCGATATGAATTTGTCTTTAGGTGAATTTATTGTAATGCCTAATCATTTTCATGCCATCATTTTTATTGGTAAAAATGGATATAATATTAAAACCGAAAAACATTGTAGAGCCGCCATGCATTGTAGAGCCGCCATGCATGGCGTCTCTACCGTCCAAACCAACACAGGCAATACGTTTGGTCCACAATCTAAAAATTTAGGTTCTATAATTCGTGGTTTCAAATCATCGGTTACCACATTTGCCCGAAAAAATAATTTATTATTTGAATGGCAATCTAGATTTCACGACCATATAATTCGAAATGAAATGGAATACAATCGTATATCTAATTACATCATTAATAATCCTTCCAAATGGAAGGAAGATAAATTTTATGTTCAATAATGAAAAAATACGAAAAGCAACCCTCGTGTAAACGATTGAAGGCCTGTTGGAGTTCCTTTGCTTTATGGTTTTAACCTAAAGCAAAGAACGACGCCGGAAAGCGTGACCCGCCTAGGCGGGGTACACCCAAAAATCCATGGGGTATATTGATGAAATTCATTTTCTGCTGAACTAAAAAAAAGTATATTTGCGCTACTTAGTATTAATTCAATATATTTTAGAAAATGAAAACATTAAACGACGTAAGTTTTAAAGACAAAAAAGCCATTATAAGAGTTGATTTTAACGTGCCTTTGGATGCTGATTTTAACGTAACCGATACCAACCGTATTGAAGCGGCTAAACCAACGATTGATAAAATTTTAAAAGATGGCGGTAGTGTGATTTTAATGTCTCACTTAGGAAGACCAAAAGGAAAACAAGATAAATATTCTTTAAAACATATTGTGGCTACGGCTACTAAAATTTTAGGTACAGAGGTGCAATTTGCAACGGATTGTATTGGAGAGGTTGCTGAAAACGCGGCTAAGAATTTAAAACCAGGACAAATTTTATTATTAGAGAATCTTCGTTTTTACGATGAGGAAGAAGCTGGTGATGTGGAGTTCTCTAAAAAATTAGCTGGTTTAGGTGATATTTATGTAAATGATGCTTTTGGAACGGCTCATAGAGCTCATGCTTCGACTACAATTATTGCACAATTTTTTCCTACGGCTAAATATTTTGGATATTTATTACAAAAAGAAATTGAAAGCGTTGATAAGGTTTTAAAATCTAGTGTTAAACCAGTTACGGCTATTTTAGGCGGTTCTAAAGTATCTTCAAAAATTACGGTTATTGAAAACATTTTAGATAAAATCGACAACATGATTGTGGGCGGGGGTATGACTTATACTTTCGTTAAAGCGTTAGGCGGTAAAGTAGGTAATTCTATTTGCGAGAACGATAAATTAGATTTGGCTTTAGAGATTCTTAAAAAAGCCGAAGAGAAAGGCGTAAAAGTTTATATTCCTGTAGATGTAATTGCTGCGGATGGTTTTGCTAATGATGCAAAAACTCAGGTGGTGAATGTGAATGAAATTCCTGATGGATGGGAAGGTTTAGATGCTGGACCAAAAACTTTAGAAATTTTTAATCAAGTGATTTTAGATTCTAAAACCATTTTATGGAATGGTCCTGTAGGCGTTTTTGAAATGGAATCTTTTGCTAAAGGAACCATTGCGGTAGGTAATTCTATTGCCGAAGCTACTAAAAACGGAGCTTTCTCGTTAGTAGGTGGAGGTGATTCAGTTTCTGCGGTTAAACAATTTGGCTTTGAACACAAAGTAAGTTATGTATCTACTGGTGGTGGTGCGATGTTGGAAATGTTAGAAGGTAGAACTTTACCAGGTGTTGCAGCTATTTTGGAATAGTTATTGTTTAAAATACAAGCTTAGTTTTTAACTTATGTCTCAGGCAACCCCTGAGACATATTTTTACCCTTATACTTATGAAATTTAACAGTTATTTGATTGCTCTTTTACTTTTTTCGTGTGTTGTTTTTGCTCAGTCTAAAACAGAGAAAGAGATATTAGATTCTGTTAAAGCTTGTTTTATTAACCATAAAGCAGCTAGTGATATTGATGATAAATGGTTTAAAGAAGTTTATACCGAGGATATTTTTAATGAATTTCAACAAACAATCGTTGAGGTTAACTTGGACGAAAAAGTTGATTATGATTTAAATACCGAACTACTAAAAAAACGATTAAAAAAGCTAGACTCTAAGTCGCCCTTTAATATTGAATACCATCCTTCCTTAGAAAACGTAATTAAGTATTATTTAAAAAACCGCAAAGGTTCTTATGAACGTTTAATGGCGGTAGCTCAATTTTATTTTCCGATGTTCGAAGCGGCATTGGCAAAATACAATGTGCCTTTAGAAATTAAATATTTAGCCATTGTAGAATCAGCTTTAAATCCTAAAGCAGTTTCCCACATGGGTGCTTCGGGAATTTGGCAGTTTATGTATCATACGGGTAAACAATACCATTTGAACATCAACTCTTACGTTGATGAAAGAAATGATCCTATTAAATCTACCGAAGCGGCTTGTAAATACATGGTAAATATGTATCAGATTTTTGGGGATTGGGATTTGGTGTTAGCTTCTTATAATTCTGGTCCAGGAAACGTGCTGAAAGCTATTCGTCGTTCTAATGGACAAAAAAATTATTGGAACATTCGCCATCATTTACCTAAAGAAACCCAAGGGTATTTGCCTGCTTTTTTAGCTACATTCTACATTTTTGAATACCACAAAGAACACGGTATCAAACCTAAAAAAGCCATCAATAATTACATTCAAACCGATACGATTGTGGTAAAACAACCGATGACGTTTGAAAATGTTTCGGACTTGTTAGATATTCCTGTTACAGAATTACAATTTTTAAATCCTTCGTACAAACTGAATGTGGTTCCTTACGTACAAGGAGAAAAACACAGTTTGCGTTTGCCTTTAAACAAAGTAGGATTGTTTGTGTCTAACGAAGAAATTATTTACGAATACTGTAAATATAAGGGTGGTAAAAGAGAACGAATTCAGATAGATTCTTCCAAGAATAATGTTTCTTCTGGTCAAGAAACCGAAGTGATTTATCATAAAGTGAAAGCCAAAGAAACCGCCGCTTCTATTGCTCGTAAACATGGCGTTTCTGTAAAAAGCCTTTCTAAATGGAATCGTTTAAAAAAGAACCGAGTGGTTAAAGGTCAGCGATTAAAAATTTATGTAAGTAAACAAGAATCTGCTAGTGCGAATGCTTCTGAAACTGCCGTTGCCGAAAAAGAATCTACTCCTAAAAAAGACAGTGCTAAAAAAACACACAAGGTTAAAAAAGGAGAAACGCTTTCGTCTATTGCCGAACAATACGGAGTAACGGTAACAGAACTTAAAAAATGGAATCGCTTAAAAAGAAATAAAATTCAAGCAGGTCAACAATTAAAAATTAAATCAGGTAAATAACGAATCTACTAATTTAGATATGAAAAAATATTTAGTTCTATTTGGCGTTTTATTGCTGATGGCCTGTCAAAAAGGAAATGAATCACAAGATGCCGTTACGGAGTCTTCGGGATTGATTAATAATGTATCAATTATTATTGATAATGGTTTGTGGAATTCCGAAGTAGGCGACACGATTCGTTATAAGTTAGCGGCCGAAGTGGAAGGTTTGCCCATGTCGGAACCTTTATTTAGTTTAAACCAATATCCCGAAAATATTTTTAAAGGTTTTATGAAAAACAGTCGCAACATTGTGATTGTAAAAAGAGGAGAAAACAAAGGTTTTTCGGCTACGGTTAATCAATTTGCTAATCCACAAAACGTATTTTATTTATTAGCGAGTACCAATGAGGGAATTATTGAGTTGTTAGAAAAAAATGCAGATTCGATTATCAATACCATTAAAAGAACCGAAATACTAGAAAAACAAAAACGCATTAAAAAATCATTGTTAAGCGAAGGGAAACTAATCAACACTTTTGGCTTGTCTTTAAAAATTCCATCGGCATATCAATACGCTATGGAAAAGGATAAATTCTTTTGGATTAAAAAAGAAATTCCAAGCGGTAATTCTAGTTTATTAATTTACGAAGTGCCTATTCATAAAATAGAAAAAGACACGGCCTTAACTTGCAATATTACCACGTTACGTGATTCTATAGGTAAATTATATGTTCATGGCCCCTTACAAAATACCTATATGGTAACCGAAGATGCTTATGCGCCTTATTTTTACAAAACTCATTTAGACCATAAACCGACCTATTTAACTAAAGGCGTTTGGGAACTAAAGAATGATTTTATGGCAGGACCTTTTGTCAATTATGCGATTAAAGATGAAAAGAATAATCGTTTCATTATTATCGAAGGATTTGTATATGCACCTTCTAAAGAAAAAAGAGATTTAGTGCAAGAACTAGAAGCCATCATTAGTTCAGCAACTTTTAAGCAGAAAAAAGTAAAGTAAATGAAATCTTGTTTTTATTTGATTTTTGCCTTGATGCTTTTGATTTCTTGTCAAGAAAAAGAACAAAAAGTTCCAATTGAAACTAAAAAAGAAGATACGACACCCAAACCCAAATACGATTTAAATACCGTAGTGGTTACCAATGATAATGTAGTAGACTTTTTAACTTGGTATGGCACTTTTAATCCCGAAAAAGCATTTGTAATTCATACTAAGTTCGGAGACATTGAAGTGGAACTTTTTGAAGATACGCCTTTGCACCGAGCCAATATGGTGTACTTAATTAAAAAGAAATATTTTGATACCACTTTTTTTCATAGAGTAGTGAAAGGATTTGTAGTGCAAGGGGGCAATTCGGATGAGTCCATTACGGGTAAAATGCGTAAAAATATAGGCGAAGATTACACCATTCCTTCGGAGTTTACTAAAAATCGTCGACATGAATATGGCGCGTTGTGTGCGGCTCGTTCTTGGGATGATAATCCCGAAAAAAGAAGTAATCCTTACGAATTTTATTTTGTACAAAGTAAAAAAGGAGAACATCATTTGAATTTTGAACACACAGTTTACGGTAAAATAACCAAAGGTTTCGAAGTGTTAGATAAAATAGCTTCGCAACCTACCGATAAAGGAGAGTATCCCTTGTTTAATATTAATATGACGGTTGAATTAAAGTAATGTACAGTAAAGAAGAAGCCTTACAAATCAAAAAGAATTTTTGGATTCAGTTTGCCGAAACACATCCACGCAAATGGTTGCTGTATCATACTAAAATCAAAGATTTTTCATTTAAGTTTTACATCGACAATAAAAAAGCCGAAGTTTCCTTAGATATAGAAGCTAAAGATTTAGAAAAACGAAAAATATACTACGAAAAAATCATTTCCCTCCAAAGTATTTTAACCGAAGACTTTTTACCAGAAATACAAATCGACGACCAATATCGACTAGAAAATGGTAAACAAATCGTCCGTTTTTGGGTTGAACAACAAAGCGTTAGCGTAAATAATCCTAAAACTTGGCCTGCTGTTTTTGACTTTTTTTACGAAAAAATGGATGCCTTTGAACGCTTCTTTTACGAGTACGAAGATTACATTCGCGATTTAGAAATCAATACTTAGATTTCAATGCTGGGATACCGTTAAAAATTATTTGACGAGTTTGCTCATTATGTTATCTTTGCCCTTTAAAAAATTAGTCAAATGTTTGAAAATCTTAGTGATAAACTCGATAAAGCTTTACATGTTTTAAAAGGACACGGTAAAATTACCGATGTAAATGTAGCCGATACGCTTAAAGAAGTACGAAAAGCACTGTTAGATGCCGACGTTAATTTTAAAATAGCCAAAGATTTTACTACACGAGTAAAGGAAAAAGCGCTCGGAGAAAACGTATTAACTACTCTACAACCCGGGCAGTTAATGGTTAAAATCGTAAAAGACGAGTTAACCGAATTGATGGGTGGCGATGTAGCTGGAGTAAATTTATCGGGTAATCCATCCATTATTTTAATGTCTGGTTTACAAGGTTCGGGTAAAACCACCTTTTCGGGTAAATTGGCGTTATTCTTAAAAACCAAAAAAACTAAAAAACCTTTATTGGTGGCTTGTGATGTGTATCGTCCGGCGGCAGTAAATCAGTTACAAGTAGTTGGGGAACAAATCGGAGTAGAGGTGTATGCCGAAGTAGGCAATAACAATCCTGTAGAAATTGCCCAAAACGCAGTAAAATATGCTAAAGCCAATGGTTTTAACGTAGTGATTGTGGATACCGCAGGTCGTTTGGCGGTAGACGAAGTCATGATGAAAGAGATTGCTAACGTGCATCAAGCTTTACAACCACAAGAAACCTTGTTTGTGGTGGATGCTATGACGGGGCAAGATGCTGTAAATACTGCTAAAGCTTTTAACGATGTATTGAATTTTGATGGGGTTATTTTAACCAAATTAGATGGAGATACCCGTGGTGGAGCCGCGATTTCAATTAAATCCGTAGTGAATAAACCGATTAAGTTTATTGGTACGGGCGAAAAAATGGATGCGATAGATGTGTTCTATCCGTCTAGAATGGCCGATCGTATTTTAGGAATGGGTGATGTGGTTTCGTTAGTTGAAAAAGCGCAAGAGCAATTCAATGAAGAAGAAGCCCGTAAACTACAAAAGAAGATTGCTAAAAATGAGTTTGGTTTTGATGACTTTTTAAAACAAATTCAGCAAATCAAAAATATGGGAAGCATGAAAGACATCATAGGAATGATTCCTGGGGCTGGTAAAGCCTTAAAAGATGTAGAAGTGCCTGATGATGCTTTTAAACATGTAGAAGCCATTATTCATTCTATGACTCCCTTAGAAAGAAGCAAGCCGTCGGTTATCGATGTAAAAAGAAAAAATAGAATTGCCAAAGGTTCCGGACGTACGATTCAAGAAGTCAATCAACTGATGAAACAATTTGAACAAATGAGCAAAATGATGAAAATGATGCAAGGCGGCGGCGGAAGAAACCTGATGAGTATGATGGGTGGATTAAAAGGGATGAGATAAATTAGTCAAAAGTTAAAAAGTTAGCAAGTCATAAGTTTCTGAATATTATTGTAGAAATCTTGACTTTCGACTTTCGACTTTCGACTTTAAAACTAAATATAAATGGAACTATTAGACGGTAAAAAAATATCCAGCGATATTAAAAACGAAATTGCAGCCGAAGTCGCTAAGATTAAAGCACGTGGCGAAAAAGTACCTCATTTAGCCGCAATTATTGTAGGAAATGATGGGGCTAGTTTAACCTATGTAGGCAGTAAAGTAAAAGCTTGCGAACGCGTAGGTTTTGAATCTACTTTAGTTAAAATGCCGAGTACTACTTCGGAAACCGAGTTGTTGCTAAAAATCAAAGAATTAAACGAAAACGACAACATTGATGGTTTTATTGTTCAGTTGCCTTTGCCACAACAAATCGACGAACAAAAAGTATTAATGGCGATTCACCCAAGTAAAGATGTAGATGGTTTTCATCCAGAGAATTTTGGAAAAATGGCGTTGGACATGACTACTTTTATTCCTGCAACACCTTTCGGAATTTTAGAATTATTAGAAAGATACAATGTAGAAACCAAAGGAAAACATACGGTGGTTATCGGTCGCAGTCACATTGTAGGTCGCCCCATGAGTATTTTAATGGGACGTAAAGGATTCCCTGGAAATTCTACCGTTACTTTAACACACAGTCATACCAAAAATATTACTCAAATTACCAGTCAGGCCGATATTATCATCACCGCTTTAGGAGTGCCTAATTATTTAAAAGCCGAAATGGTAAAAGACGATGTAGTAGTGATTGATGTGGGCATTACCAGAGTTGCCGATGAAACTAACGAAAAAGGTTATGTAATTGTCGGAGATGTAGATTTCGAAAACGTAAGCAAAAAAGCTTCTTACATCACTCCAGTTCCTGGTGGAGTAGGCCCTATGACGATTGCCATGTTGTTGAAAAACACCTTATTGGCTCGCGAAATGAAAACACTTAAATAGAAGTTTTTAAAATCTAATTCATAAAAAAGGCTCAACTTTAAGTTGAGCCTTTTTGGTTATTTTTTTAATTTTTTGATATCCTGTTCCAGTTCTTTAAAACTTTGCTCTTTTTCTATCTCCTTTTGTTTTAGCTTGTATTTTTCAAGTTCCTGTTCGGATTTTTTCAAAGCCATTTCATGGCTTATTTTCCCTGCGTGATTGAGTAATTCTCTACCGTTTAATTGTAAAATACTGTCTAGGCGTTGAATCCAATCTTTCATATACATCGGTATTTGCTGTTGCGCCATAGTTTCAGCAAAAGCTAAATATTGTTCCACTAGCAAACCTAACAACTTTATTTCATCTTCATTGAGGTAGTTTTTGGCAATGCTCACTTCGTTTTTGGCAATTGATTTAGTTTCTTTTTTGTCATACGACTGCATGCCTAAAAGTGGAAGAGAAGCATCTACTCTGCGATAGACTAATTCAGCAGCCGTATTTTGAGAAATCGCCCAAAGCAATTTGTTTTGTACGATTTTAAAAAATTCGATTGTTTTTTCGTCTTTAGGGTCGTAATCAATACTGGTGGTATAAATGTCTTTTATTTTCTGGTAGAAAAACTTTTCAGACAATCGTATTTCACGAATGCGTTGTTGCAGCTCATTGAAATAATTCATCGAAGTTCCCGACTTGAAACGGTCATCGTTTAGCGCAAATCCTTTTACAATATATTCTCTTAATCGCTGCGTTGCCCAAATACGGAATTGTGTTCCTTGTAGTGATTTAACACGGTAGCCTACGGAAATTATTACATCTAAATTATAGTGATTGGTAGGTTTTGTAGAAAAATCGGAAATTCCGATTTTTCTAACACTAGTTTCTTCAACTAATTCATTTTCAGTATAAATGTTTAAAATATGTTCATTTATGGTTGATTTAGCTTTGCCAAAAAGCATCGCCATTTGGTCTAGCGTAAGCCAAACCGTTTCATCGTCTAAACGAACGTCAATTTTAATGTTGCCTTCTTGATTTTGATAAATTAATATATCGCTATCCATAAAAAATCGTGAATTTGTTTAATCGTTTAATTGTAAAATTGGGTTGAGGTTGGATTGTAAATCCGACTAATTGGGGCCAAAACCCTGTTTGCAGTAGTGCTTTATTCTTCTATAAATTTATTTATTTTGGGTTGGATTATCCATATTCCAACTGGATAGAACCAAATCATAAAAAATTCACCAGCAAAATCTGAAAATTTGACTTCTCGTTGAAGTTCAACCGTTTTAAAAGTTTTCGCAATAAAGTATAATGTATAAAAGATACAGAAAATTGAAAATAAATGAAGCGGAACTATTATAGCAACAATACTTCCAATAAGTCCTACATTTGGTTCTCTACCGTTATTAATAAGTCCATCCATTGCAAATGTTATAAAAATTATAAGACATAATATATAAACCATTGGTATGAAGAAAAAAATCTTAAATTTTTTCACTTTCATTGTAACATTTTCTGGTACTTTCTTTTGTAATCCTATTGCTACTGACCAATACCACCCAAAAAATATTGCCATAAATAAAATCATCACAATTGGAAAGAATTTCATGTAATTGAACATTTTTTCTGGGTCAGGATTTGTGTTTGTCGCAATATTGGAAAATATTGAACCCATCAATATTATTTGAAATATAATTGGAATTCCAAATGTCAAAAGAAAAAGTTGCCAATGTTTTGCGTTTAAAAATCTTTTTATCATTTTATGTTATATTTAGGTTGTGAATTTTTGAATTAATAGTCTATTTTCTGATTACTTTTTCTTGCATCACCATTCAACTCAAAAATAAACGAAACCATAAAACCATATAGAATATTAAAGAAATACTTATCAACACCAACCACCTTGCTTTTTAGAAATTATAGTTTTTAAAATGCAAGGCTAGACCCGCGTTAGTGACAGAGCCATTGTTGGAGTTCT
>DLGW01000009.1:0-62164 GCA_002482885.1 Flavobacteriaceae bacterium UBA7684
TCACTCCACTACCTCATCATTCTCTCTCTCAAAGCGGTGGCAAAAGTAGTAATCTTTTTATAAATCACAAATGTTTTTGCGCTTTTTTTTAAAAGATTATTTTTAATGAACTTTTTCCCTCGCAGTTAATATCTCTCCCGCTTGGGGTGGCAAATATAACAACCCTTTTTATTCCTTTCCAAATCTTTTTAAACCTTTTTTATATAAATGTTGTAAGTGACTAATAACAAACAATATACTACTACACTAGAATCTTTTTATCTTAAAAATCCCTTGATATATAGACAAAAAAAGTAGATTTGTTGTTCTAAAAATAGGTTATGGAACATAAAATTATTGCTAAAGGAATACTAAGAGCGTTATTTATTACCATTAGTGTTGCTTTGTTGGTTTGGTTTTTACTTGCCATAAAAATGGTTATCGTATATATAGTGTTGGCTGGAATTTTCACTTTGATGGGAAAACCGCTGGTTTCTTTATTGCATCTTAAACTAAAATTCCATAAAACTGTAGCGGCTGTTTTTACCTTGTTTATATTTTTAGTTTTATTATCTAGCTTATTTTATTTATTGATTCCATTATTTATTGAACAGGGAAAAAACCTTTCTTTTTTAAATGAAGATTATTTTAAGCAGAATACCTATATACTAATTCAAGAAACCAATTCTTTTTTAAAAGATAAAGGAATTAATTTAGAAGATTATCTATCTAATGTAAACCTATTTTCTGTTTTCAACTTTGATTCTTTTAAAACAATACTGAATTCAGTTATTAATATTTTTAGTCAAATTACGATTGGCATCTTCTCTACTTTATTTATCACCTTTTTTTTATTAAAGGAAAACAACATTCTAAATCAACTGGTTCACACCGTAGTTAATGAAAAGCATCAACAAAATGCATTGAATTCTGCTATTGCTATAAAACAAATGTTGTCTAGATACTTCATTGGTTTGCTGATTCAGATCGGAATTCTATTTATTTTTTATTGGATAACTTTAAATGTTTTAAATGTTCCTAATGCATCTGTTATTGCTTTATTATGCGCGCTGTTAAATCTGATTCCTTATGTTGGTCCTTTAATTGGTATATTTTTAATACTTACGCTTTCTTTAACAGGAATTATCGGTTTGGATTTTGACACCGTTTTGGTTCCTACAGGTATATACATTATAATATGGTACGGAATTGCTCAGTTGATTGATAATTTTATTTGCCAACCTTTGATTTATTCTAAGAGTTCTAAATCACATCCTTTAGAAATTTTTATGGTGATTTTGATTTTTGGATTTATAACTGGTATTTTAGGAATGATTATAGCCGTTCCTTTATACACGTCTATTAAAATCATTGCTAAAGAATTTTTTACAGACAATAAAATTGTTAAATATCTTACCAAAAGTTTTTAATGAACTTACCTTATTTATTATCGGATGCTGTTCAGCAATTCATTCAACAATATTTTGAAGAAAACATCAATACCCTTTCTTTAAAGTATGGAAGTAAAATGGAGTATTGGAACAGCATTGCTTATCAACTAACTGGTAAAAAAAAGGCAAAAAGCAAAATTCCAACTTGGTTCAACACTCCTTATATAGTATATCCAGAAAATGTAAGTATTGAACAGTGTTCTTCGGAACCTACTGCTTTATATAAATCAGAATTGGTTAATGGGAAAAGCTTAATTGATTTAACAGGAGGTTTAGGAGTTGATGATTATTATTTTGCCAAAAAAATTTCAGAAGTTTTTCATTGCGAATTAAATGAAGAACTTCGTACTATTGTGCAACACAATTATAAACAACTGAAGGTTTTTAATATTACTTGCATTCATCAAGACAGTGAGTTATATTTAAAAAACACAAACCGCAATTGGGATTGGATTTACATTGACCCATCTCGAAGAGATACAGCTAAAAACAAAGTCTTTTTATTAGAAGATTGTTCACCTAACGTAGTTGATCAATTAAACGAATATTTAAAATACACCAACAAATTATTAATCAAAGTAGCACCTTTACTAGATATTCAATCAGGAATTCAAGCCTTACAATACATTAAACGCATACACATAGTAGCTTTAGAAAACGAAGTCAAAGAATTACTTTGGGAAATTGAAAAAGGATATGAAAAGGATATTGAAATTGTAGCCGTAAATCTAAAATCCAATCAAAAAGATGTTTTTACTTTTCATTGGAATGAACAAAAAAATAAAAGCTGCCCTATTGGACAGCCTTTAAGTTACTTATATGAACCCAATGCGGCTATTATGAAATCGGGGGGATTTACCGCTGTTGCCAACACTTTTAATCTTATTAAACTGCATCCCCATTCTCATTTATATACTTCTAATGAAAAAATTAGTTTTCATGGTCGGGTTTTTAAAATTGTAGATCAATTTTATTATAAAAAAAAGGAAATGGAAACCAAACTAAAAAACACCAAAATCAATTTAAGTACTCGGAATTTTCCAGAAACTGTTAACGAATTAAAATCTAAATGGAAAATTAACGATGGTGGTCATCAATATTGTTTTATGACAACCAACCATCTGAATGAAAAAATTGTATTGATAGGTGAAAAAGTCTAATTATTTTTTACTCCAATCATTAATAGAATCCGCATTTAATTTAACGTAATCGGAATTATTGGCTTTTTGAGCCGATTCCAAAGAGCGCTTTGCGGTTTCTAAAGCATTCTTTTTATCACCTAAACGGTGGTGTAACAATGCTTTTAATCTTAAAAACCAAAAAGCATCTTCACCTTTGATTTCAATGGCTTTATTAACCCAAGACAACGCTTTTTGACTATCCTTGTTCGATTGATAATAGTATTGAGCCGCTGCAAAATAATCTTCTGCCGAAGGCCCATTCATAACTGTTTGGATATTATTCATCACTACTTTATCGGTAGGCACTTCGAATTTAATAACCACTTTAGTTTTTTCCCACAATAATTCTAATTGAGCCGACTCATTACTGATTGAGGCAATATTAATGGTAAAAGTTTCGGTAAAATCATTTACCAATTCAGGATTTATAATTGTTTTTAACAACACTTTGGTTTCATCCCATTCCTTAGGTACTCCCCAATTATTCGTATCGTTATAAAAAATCACTTCCCAATTATTATGATTGGGGATGGTATACAATGCGTAATGACCTTTAGGTAAAGTTTTACCTGCAATCACTACATCATCCGAAAAAGTAACTATTGTATTGGCATTAGCTCCTGTTCTCCATAATTTTCCAAAAGAAACCAATTCTCCGAAAACTTCACGTCCACGAGCGCTTGGCCTGGAATAATCTACTTCTACCTGTGTTAAACCCACCTCTTGCTTAATAATTCCACGCGGACTCGCTTGTGGTGCTTTAATTTGAGCTTGTACAGCTCCAAAAATCAATAAAAACAGAACAATTAATTGCTTTTTCATAATACTAAATAAAATTAACGGATAAAACTATTGGCAAAAGTAATGTATAAACACACATATAGTTACCAAACAAAAGTTAAGTTTGTTTGATTTAAGAATAATAAAAACACCATGGCTTCTAAAATTAGCATACTCGGTTGTGGCTGGCTAGGTTTTCCTTTAGCTCAATCCTTAATAAAAAAAAACGAGGTAAAAGGATCTACCACATCTGCTCATAAATTAGATCAATTAATCAAAAATGGAATTACTCCTTTTTTAATTGATTTAGAGAATCTTACCCAGAACTTATCTGAATTTTTAAATTCAGAAATTTTAATTATTGCTGTTACACCTAAAAGTATTTCTGTATATAAAGAATTAATACTTGCTATTAAACAATCTACTATTCAAAATGTAATGTTCATCAGTTCTACTTCGGTATATGGAAATCACTCTGTAGAAATCACCGAAGATTTTCCTGTAAAAGAAAGCACTTTGTCTATTGCCGAAGATTTATTCAGAAAAGAAAAAAAATTCAATACCACCATTATTCGTTTTGCAGGACTTATTGGATACAATAGAAATCCAAATAATTTTTTTAAAAATGGAAAAAAAATTGACAACCCTTGCGGTGTGGTAAACATGATTCATCAAGACGATTGTATTCGAATTATCGAAGAAATCATTAGTCAAAACACTTGGGGAGAAACTTTTAACGCTTGTGCAGATACCCATCCAACTCGAAAGGATTTTTACACCCACGCCTATGAGTCTTTTCAACTGCATCCTATTGAATTCACAAACACCATTACCGAACTAAAACAAATCAGCAATCAAAAACTAAAACAGGTTTTAAATTACGAATTCATACATCCAAATCTGCTCAAACTAAATGAAATGCCATTTGATTAGTGTAATAAAATATTTTTAAACAGATTACCCCTAAACAAAAAAGGCCGTCTTTTACAAGACGACCTTTTTTTATGAATTTGGATAAAGAAAATTATTTCTTTTTAGCGTCCATTTTCTCTTTTAATCCAGCTAATGCTTCGTTATCACCTAAAGTGGTTCTTTCGTTAGCAGCGCTAGTTGCAGCTTCTACAGCAGCTTTTACATTTTTAGCTTCTTCTTCTTTAAAAGTTGAAGTATGTGAAGCTACTACTCTTTTGAATTCTTTGTTGAATTCAATAACTACGAAATCAGCTTTGTCTCCTTTTTTCAATTTGGTTCCGTCTGCTTTTTCTAAGTAACGAGTTGGTATGAAAGCTACGATATCTTCTCCGAATTCTACAGTAGCACCTTTGTCTACAATTTCAGAAATTTCACCATTGTGAACTTTTCCTAAAGCGAATTCAGTTTCGTATTTATCCCAAGGATTAACGGTAGTTTGTTTATGACCTAAAGATAATTTACGTCCATCAACATCTAATTCTAATACTGTTACTTCTAATTTGTCTCCTACGTTTACGAAATCTGAAGGATGTTTGATTTTCTTAGTCCAAGATAAGTCAGAGATGTAAATTAATCCATCAATTCCCATTTCTAATTCAACAAATACACCAAAATTGGTAAAGTTTCTTACAATTCCTGTGTGAGTTGAACCTACTGGATATTTAGAAGCAATGTTAGTCCAAGGATCTGGAGTTAATTGTTTAATACCTAATGACATCTTACGATCGTCTCTGTCTAAAGTTAAAATAACTGCTTCAACTTCATCCCCAACTTTTACGAAATCTTGAGCAGAACGTAAGTGTGTAGACCAAGACATTTCAGAAACGTGGATTAATCCTTCTACGCCTTCTGCTACTTCAATGAAAGCACCATAATCAGCAATAACAACGATTTTTCCTTTTACTTTATCTCCTACTTTTAAGTCTTTACTTAAAGCATCCCAAGGATGAGCGCTTAATTGTTTTAAACCTAATTGGATTCTTGTTTTTTCGTCATCAAAGTCAAGAATTACCACATTTAATTTTTGGTCTAATTCTAAAACTTCATTTGGATGGTTAATTCTACTCCAAGATAAGTCAGTAATGTGGATTAATCCATCTACTCCTCCTAAATCGATAAATACACCGTAAGAAGTGATGTTTTTAACCACACCTTCTAATACTTGACCTTTTTGTAATTGACCAATGATTTCTTTTTTCTGTACCTCGATATCAGCTTCGATAAGCGCTTTGTGAGATACAACGATATTTTTGAATTCGTGGTTAATTTTCACCACTTTGAATTCCATATTTTTGTTTACGTATTGATCGTAATCACGGATTGGTTTTACGTCAATTTGAGAACCTGGTAAAAACGCTTCGATTCCGAAAACGTCTACAATCATACCACCTTTAGTTCTGCATTTTACAAAACCATTAACGATTTCACCAGACTCTTGAGCAGCAATAACTCTGTCCCATGCTTTAATGGTACGAGCTTTACGGTGAGATAATACTAATTGTCCTGTTTTGTCTTCTCTGATGTCGATTAAAACATCAACTTTGTCTCCTACTTTTAAACTTGGATTGTAACGAAATTCATTTAGTGAAATAACACCTTCTGATTTTGCGTTGATGTCGATAATCGCTTCACGATCTGTAATTCTTACTACAGTTCCTTCTACTACATCTTCTTCGTTAGTGGAAATGAAGGTTTTTGTAACTAAATCTTCAAATTCTCTTAGATTTTGTTCATCTAATGAATCTATTCCGTCTTCAAAACTTTTCCAGTTAAAATTTGCCAAGTACTCGGCTTGTGATAATTCAGCCATTTGCTGTGTAATAATTTGTATTCTGATTACTTTGAGTTTCTGGAGTGCGATAAATAAACAGAAGTGTTTATAGTTAAATTTTTTAAGCCTTTAAAGGAAACTCTACTCGCCAAAAAAGGTGTGCAAATGTAGTATATTAATTTGATTTTCAAAACGTTTACCTTAGAATAGTTGTTAATTTTTTAAGATATTTTTAAGACCTTAAAGCCGTGTTTATTTAAATCGAAGAGTTTATATTTGCGAAACAAACCTAAAAGTTATTAAACCGATACTATTATGAGAAAGTTAGCCATTGCCTTATCCGCCGTGATTTTACTAGCCTCGTGCGGAAGCAAAAAAAAGATTGCTGCCTTAGAAGCTAAAAACAAAGAAGTTCAAGATTTATTAAATACAGCTACCGTTAAATTAAACACCTGCTTAGCAGAGAAAGATTTAATGAACAATCAAATATCTTATTTAAAAAGCAATAATGAATCCTTAAAAAATAGTTTAGAAAATGTAACTATTTTATCTTCTAAAGGCGCTTCAAGTTTAGAAAAAACCTTAGAAAGCATTAAAGAAAAAGATTTAAAAATTACTCGTTTACAAGACGCCGTTACCAGAAAAGATTCCATGACTATTGCTTTAGTATCTAGCTTAAAAAGCGCGGTGGGTATTGATGATCCAGACATCGAAGTAAATGTTGAAAAAGGCGTAGTATTTATTTCCATTGCCGATAAATTATTATTTAAAAGCGGCAGCTATGAAATTAGCGACAGAGCCAGAACCATTTTAGGCAAAGTAGCCAAAGTAGTAAACAGCAAACCTGATTTTGAATGTATGGTAGAAGGACACACCGACAGCGTTCCCTACAACGGAGGAAATGGCGTGTTAATTGACAACTGGGATTTAAGTGCTAAACGCGCCACAGCAGTAATCAGAGTATTACAAAAAGAACACAAAGTAAACCCTAAACAATTAATTGCAGCGGGTAGAGCAGAATTTGTTCCTTTAACAGATAACAGCACCGCAGAAAATCGTTCTAAAAACAGAAGAACTCGTGTAATTGTACTTCCTAAAATTGATCAGTTTTACGATATGATTGAAAAAGAAATGAAAGGACAAAAATAATCTTGGGTGTGTCACCCAAAACCAAAAAGCCCTATGCACGTTACGTTCATAGGGCTTTTTAGTTTTAGGCGTCGGGCTCTTTGCGCTACAATGGTAGCTAGCGGCGATCCCTCACACGGGGTTTTGGGTATTTAGATTTTGGGTTCTTGAGTGAAAGTTTTTAGGTAAACTTGTAATAGCCTGCCCGCCTAGGCGGGAAACACCCTAAAAATATACTGGATTAACCAACAATTTATCGGCTAAATCTTCTACTTTTTGAGTGTTTTTAGAAGCAAAAAACAATTGTTGCATTTTAGGCGCTACGGTAGATATTCTGCTGATAACAGGTTCGTTTCTTTCTTTAATCAATAACTCTAAATCATCTACCACATACATTTTAAGTTGATTGACATCGTAACCTGCGGAAACTAATAAGGCATTTAATTTTTTAGGCGTACCAATGATCACGTCTATCCCTTCGGATATTTCATTTTTTTCTTCGTCAATATCTCGGTAATCCGCCACAGGATAGACTCTTAAATCGGTATTTCTGCCCAATATCTTAAATAACTCAGTAGTTTTTTCTAAACGGTCGCGATCAGCAACCATAATTAAAGCGCGTGGAGATTGTTCAAAAGCTTTTTCTAGTTTTTGAATAACCGATAAAACAATCAAAGTAGTTTTTCCTGAATTTTCGGGTGCAATCACCAAACAATCTACTCCACTTTTTATAGTGGAAAAAGTATTGCGTTGTAATTCATTGGCTTCTTGAATTCCCGATTGTATAATAGCCTCTTCTAAAGAGGGATTCATTTTTTTTAAGAACAAAGTCGTGGATTTAAAATTTAGTCTTTCAAGATATTCCTAGAAATTACCACCTTTTGTATTTCGGTAGTTCCTTCGCCAATGGTACATAACTTAGCATCTCGGTAAAATTTTTCTACTGGAAAATCTTTGGTGTATCCGTAACCTCCGTGTATTTGAACGGCATCATTCGCAATTCTAACACAAGCTTCCGAAGCAAACATTTTAGACATAGCACTTATCGTGGTCATGGGTTTGTGTTGGTTTTTTAAAGAAGCCGCTTTATGCAATAATAATTCCGAGGCTTCAATATCGGTAGCCATATCGGCCAACTTAAAAGAAATGCCCTGAAAATTACTAATGGGTTGCCCGAACTGATGACGTTCTTTGGCATATTTTAAAGAAGCTTCATATGCTCCTTTTGAAATCCCTAAAGATAAAGCACCGATGGAAATCCGTCCGCCGTCTAGTATTTTCATGGATTGAATAAAGCCTTCGCCAACTGCTCCCAAACGATTTTCATCGGGAATTCTACAATTATCAAAAATCAATTCAGCGGTTTCGCTGGCACGCATGCCTAATTTATTTTCTTTTTTACCGCTGGTAAATCCTAGAGTTCCTTTTTCAATGACAAAAGCAGTCATACCTCGGGAATCTCCTTTTTCTCCGGTGCGAACAATCACAACCGCTACATCGCCAGATTTACCATGTGTGATAAAATTTTTAGCCCCATTAATCACCCATTCGTTACCATCTTTAACCGCAGTGGTGTTCATTCCGCCTGCATCAGAACCGGTATTGTGTTCGGTTAATCCCCAAGCACCAATGTGTTCACCAGAAGCCAATTTAGGAATCCATTTTTTCTTTTGTGCTTCGTTTCCGAAAGACAAAATATGGTTGGTACACAAAGAATTGTGTGCTGCTACAGATAAACCAATAGAAGGGTCTACCTTAGATATTTCTTCGATAATCGTAATGTATTCATGATATCCTAAACCTGAACCACCCAATTCTTGAGGCACTAAAATCCCCATAAATCCCATTTCTCCAATTTTTTTGAATAAATCTACAGGAAAATGTTGTGCTTCATCCCATTCCATAACATAAGGTTTAATATGCAATGCCGCAAAATCCTTAATAGATTGCGCAATTAACCTTTGTGTTTCATTTTGCTCAAAATTCATGATATCCGTTTTAGAACTGCAAATATAAAGTAATTGTATGAACCTTTTCGGTTGGAAAATTCTTAATTTTAAGCAAATCTTCTGGACGAATTTCGTTCCCTTGCATGGTTCTAAAAGTCATAATATTTTTAGCTAATTCGTAATTAAAATAAGGGAATGAGGCGAGTTCTTTTAAATTGGCTTCGTTGATTTTAAGCTTCAAAAGGGCTGGTTTTTGTTTAACGATAAACTTTTCTTGCAATCGTTGATGCACTACTGGAGTTATGCCAAATATCCAACCGAGTTGTTCCATGGATACAAAACCACCCAACTGTTCTTTTTGTTGTAAAATTCTTTCGGAAAGTATTTCGCCTATTCCCGAAATAGCGATTAAATCTTGCGAACTTGCTTGATTAATGTCTATTTGAATTATTTTATGAGCAGTAGAAAAGACGGATTTATTTTTGTCTTTAACCCAATCTGGAAATTTAAAATATGGGGCGATTTTTTGTAACAAAGAATCAGAAACTTGAGTAACTTCTTGAAAATCTGCTACTGAATTAACCCATTGATTCTGCCCTCTAAATTGGTGTAGTCTATCGATTTCAGCAGTAGACATCCCCAGCTTATATCCTTTGTAATCCGAAATAAAGTTGGGATTGAACGGATAAATGGTATCCTTTTTTTGAACGAGATTTTGTTTTAATTGGTCAACTTTTTTTTGCAATGCTAGCCATTCCTTAGCATTATTATCTTTTAAAGAAAGACTTGTTTTTTGAAATAGACCATCGGAAAATAATAAGATCTGAAGTGAGATGATTACCACACACAAAATCAAAATACCCAATTGTTGAGAACGTGTAAACCTCACTTTAAGCCAAAAATTACTTGCTTGTTTTAAACACGTTGATGGCGTCTAAATAAGTTTTGAGTTCCTCTTTTACTTTAGGAAACAACAACAATAAACCAATCATATTAGGGAAAACCAAAGCTAAAATCATGGCATCGGAAAAACGAATCACCGCATCTAAGGTAGAAGCGGCACCTACAATCACAAAAATTAAAAATAAAATTTTATAGGTTAAATCGGCTTTTTTTCCTCGTCCGAATAAAAATTTCCAAGCCTGTAATCCATAATATGACCATGAAATCATGGTAGAAAAAGCAAATAATACAATAGCAACAGTTAATACTTTAGAAAAACCGGGTAAAGCCGCATCAAAAGCCATAGAGGTTAAGCCTACTCCACCGATGGATTCGCCAGTGTCTTTTAAAATCACATTACTGGTATATCCTCCGTACACAAACACATCACCCATGTTAAACAACACAATCACCAAGGCGGTCATGGTGCAAATGATTACGGTATCAATAAAAGGTTCTAATAAGGCTACAATCCCTTCTGATGCTGGATATTTCGTTCTCACCGCAGAATGCGCAATAGCGGCAGAACCTGCACCTGCTTCGTTAGAAAAAGCGGCTCTTTTAAATCCAATAATAATTACCCCAACCAATCCACCTACGGTTGCGGTGGGTGTAAAGGCTTCTGAAAAAATCTGTGAAAAAGCTTCATCTAATAAATCAAATTTTGAAAAGATGATGAACAAACAAGCCCCTACATATAAAATAGCCATAAAAGGCACTATTTTTTCGGTTACTTTGGCTATTCTTTTGATTCCTCCAATGATTACAATTCCTGTTAAAATGGCTAAAATTAATCCTATCCAAAAACCAGAACTGCCTCCTTGCAATTGTAAAAATGATTGAATTTGTGCCGTCGCTTGATTGGACTGAAAAGCATTACCTCCACCAAAAGAAGCTCCAACACATAATATCGCAAATAGTAATCCAAGCGCTTTTCCGAGTTTGGCTTTTCCAATTTCTGACAATCCTTTGCTTAAATAGTACATAGGCCCACCGTATACCACACCATTTTCATCGATATCTCGGTATTTAACCCCTAAAGTACATTCCACAAACTTGGAAGACATGCCTAACAACCCACATATAATCATCCAAAAAGTAGCACCTGGGCCTCCAATACCAATGGCAGCTGCAACTCCGGCAATATTTCCTAAACCAACCGTTCCTGAAACCGCTGTGGCTAGGGCTTGGAAATGATTGACCTCTCCGTGTTGATTTTCTGGCTTAATGGTTTGTACAATATCTCCATCTACAGCATTTACAGCTACTTTTTCGTCATTAATATCATCTTGTACATCCATTTCATCGTACTTCCCACGGATGATTTGAATAGCTAACCCTACTTTTCTGAAATTGATAAAACCAAATGCAATCGTAAAAAATAAGGCACCACAAACTAACAACGCCACTACTAAAGGAATTTTTATAGAATCTGTGACAGACACTGAGTACAGCACTATATTTTCGGCCACATTGGCTAAGGGTTCGAATAATTTATTGATTTTTTCATCTAATCCTTGTTCTTGACTAAAGACTGGAACAGAAAATAAAAACCCTAATAGGAGTAAAATAAATTTCATTATATTTTTTTTATAAATCAAACACCGAACTACGTTTGGTGTAAACCATATCTTTTAATTTTATCCAAAAGGCCAAAATTAAATAAACAGCAAAGCCTAAACCTATTGTTGCAAAAGAAAAATATATAAAAAACAACCTTACACTTGAGGTTCTCATACCAATTTTATCGGCTAATCTAGAAGACACCTCAAAACCGTGTTTTTCCAACACGTAACGGATATTATCGGCTATTTTTAACATTTATTTTCTTAAACAACCCCGTAAAAATACAGATTCCTAAGAAACATACACAAAAATATTTGGTCATTACCATTTTTTTGTAAATTTGGACTGATTGTTAATTAGAATTTTCAATATTATGATTTCTCAAATCACAAGAGGTATCAAAATTTCGGTACTTACTTTTTTTGAAGACACTTTTTATGCTAACCAAAAGTTGCAATATGCTTTTTGTTACGAAATCACTATTGAAAACCAAAGCAATTGCGTGGTACAACTGACTTCAAGACACTGGGAAATTTACGACGCCTTGGATTATTCTAAAATTGTAGAAGGTGAAGGTGTAGTGGGTAAAAAACCCATTTTACAAATTGGAGAAAAATACACTTACCGCTCGGGTTGTTTATTATCCTCTCCTTATGGAGCTATGAAAGGTTACTTTAATATGATTGATTTTAATTCCTCTAATCGATTCATTGTTGAGGTGCCTTCTTTTAGATTAAATAGCCCTTTTGCTTTAAATTAATTTTATTTTTTTTGTACATTCCCTCTCATAAAGCAATGCATTATGAGCCACGGAATTTTTACCCCACCAAAAGCGATTAACGAACCTGTTAAAAGCTATGCCCCTGATTCTACCGAAAGAAAAGAAGTATTGGCGCAATACCAAAAAATGTATGCTACAAAAATCACAATTCCTTTATATATTGGAAATCAGCAAATTGTAACTTCAATACTAAAAAATATTGCACCCCCACACGAACACCAACACTTTATTGGCAGTTATTCCATAGCCGAACCACAGCATGTGCAACTAGCCATTGAAGCCGCTTTAGCAACTAAAAAAGAATGGGAATCCATTTCTTGGTCAAAAAGAGCTACCATATTTTTAAAAGCGGCCGATTTAATTGCGGGCCCTTACCGAAGTGTAATCAACGCCGCAACCATGCTGGGGCAATCTAAAAACATACATCAGGCAGAAATTGACGCGGCTTGTGAATGGATTGATTTTTTAAGATTCAATGTACAATTCGCCCACGAGATTTATAGCAACCAACCTATATCTGATAACGACGCTAGCAACAGTATGGAATACAGACCTTTAGAAGGTTTTATATACGCCATCACACCTTTTAACTTTACCGCAATAGCGGCTAATTTGTCTGCAAGTGCTGCTTTAATGGGCAATACCGTGATTTGGAAACCCAGTGATAGTCAAATGTATTCGGCAAAAATCATTATGGATATTTTTAATGAAGCTGGTCTGCCCGATGGGGTCATCAATATGATTAGTGGCGATGCTAAAATGATTTCGGATATTGTTATTCAACATCCTGAATTTGCTGGTTTGCACTTTACGGGTTCAACGGAAGTTTTTAAAAATCTATGGCAACAAATTGGAAACAATATTCATCTTTATAAAACTTTTCCAAAAATAGTTGGAGAAACTGGCGGTAAAAATTTCATTTTAGCGCATCATTCTGCTCCAATTGACGCTTTAGTTACTGCCATTATTCGAGGTGGTTTTGAATTTCAAGGTCAAAAATGTTCCGCGGCTTCAAGAGTTTATCTACCAAAATCTATCTCCGAAGTAGTCCTTTCTAAATTAAAAAAAGAAATGGCGACTATTCAAACTGGTGCACCTGACGATTTTAAAAATTTTGTCAATGCGGTTATCCATAAAAGTGCTTATGACAGATTAATTTCAGTTATTGAAAAAGTAAAAAAATCTTCTGAAGCAAAAATCATTATTGGTGGGCATTACGATGATAAAATCGGTTATTTTATTGAACCTACCGTTGTACTAACGACCAACCCCTCTTTTGAAACTATGACTAACGAATTGTTTGGTCCTATTGTAACCATTTTTATTTACGAAGATGAAAACTGGGAAAACATGTTTAAGATTATTGATAAGAGTACAAAATACGCCCTCACGGGTGCTGTTTTCGCTACTGAAACCCAATCCATTGCACAAGCCACTTTGGCACTGACTCATAGCGCAGGCAATTTTTATATTAACGACAAACCTACAGGAGCCGTTGTGGGCAAACAACCTTTCGGAGGGGCGAGAGCTTCTGGCACCAACGACAAAGCAGGTTCCTTATGGAATTTAATGCGTTGGGTTTCACCAAGAACCATTAAAGAAACTTATATACCTGCAACGGATTATAGATATCCTTTTTTAGATTCTAAGTAATTTATTTTTTTGATATTTTTAACAAAAATTTAAATCTAATAACTATGAAAAAACTTCTATTAATCATTATTGTTATTTTGATTCATACAACGGAAACATGGGCACAAAAGTATGAATACAAAATCGTTACTAGTATTGAATCTATTGTCCCTATGGGACTGGGTCGTTCCCGTATCATTGAAAATGACGAACCCCGTGATTATACCGCTTTTACTTCTACCCGAACTGCCGAAGGTACCGAAAAAACCAAAATGAAAAGAAGCGATGCCCGTATTGACAATATGAGGGAATCTACTTTATTAAACTTTTACAGTGCGGTTGGGATTAACTTTAGCAATGTTGCTTCTAACGATGCTATACTTACTTCCATGTTAAATGCCTATGCCAAAGAAGGTTGGGAATTAGCCTTCGTAAGTAGCGGAGTAGAAAGCGACGCTGGTTCTAACGATGGAAACGGAATTTTTGTTACGCGATATGTGTTTAAAAAAATCATGAATTAAGCCATGCAAAAAATCATACAAATATTATGTCTTTTTTGTTGTATGTATGGATGGAGCCAGGACACACACTATTGGACTCAACAATTTGGTTCTAAATCGTCACTAATGGGTGGAGCTTCTGTCGGAGGAGTAAGAGACAATAGTTCTATTTATTACAATCCAGGAGCCATGTCTTTGGTTGATAGTTCTACGGTTTCGGTAAGTGCTACTGGCTATCAGTACGAAAGTTTAAAACTAAAAAACGGAGCAGGATCAGGAATTGACCTTAATTCTTCCAAAACATATATTATTCCTTTAATTATTACCGGAACTTATAAATTCAAAAAAAATGACCGCCATACCTTAGGATATACCATTATTTCAAAAATGCAGACGGGTTTAAAATTATCAGCACGAAATGACCTAGAATTGGATGTACTTCCTGAATTTAATAGTGAAGGTAATGAAGAATTCGTTGCACAATATAACCTTAACACAAGTGTAAGTGAACAATGGTTTGGAGGGGGGTATTCATATAGATTCAGCGATCATTTCTCTGTAGGATTAACCACTTTTATCAATTATCGTTCTCAACTTTTAGAAAAATCGCATGTTGCTCGGGCCATTCCATTTGACACTTCTGTTTACTATCAATATATAACGCAATTAGTATCTGCAAATGACATTCAATCTATTGAATTCATGAACTTTAATCTGATTAATAAAATTGGTTTTGCTTTTGATTTTAAGAAATTGAAATTCGGTTTTGCCATAACTACCCCGGGAATCAAATTATATAGTAGTGGAAATTACTTAAGAGATGCACAATTGAGCAATATGAACTTAGATGAAAATGATCTAAACGATTATATTGAAAACGCTGAAACAGAAGAAGAAATATCCGCAGCTGTGAACGACTTTAAAGACGGATTATATTCATTTACTGCCAACGATAAACAAGACAGTAAAGAAGGAATGCAAGTAGAATATAAAACGCCATTATCAATAAGTGGAGGTATAGAATACGATTTTAAAAAATTCAAAATCAGCACCTCTTGGGAGTGGTTTGATAAAATTGCTCCGTACCACATTATTAAGCCTGTTGAAAGAGAAGTATTACGACCTAAAAGCGCTAAATTTGGATATACCAGTACCGAATTTATGAGTATTCAAGAAAGTAATAAGAGCGTATTTAATTGGGTGGTTGCCTGTGAAATTCCTTTAACGAAAAAGATCAGCTTAATATCAAGTTTTAGAACCGATAATTCTTATGCTTCAAAACCCACTATCGAAAGTGAGCGCATCAACCAAACCTATTGGAACTTAAAGCACCTGACTTTGGGAGCCGTTCAAAAGAAAGAAAAATCGGATTTATCTTTAGGGTTAACCTACGGATTTGGAAACACAACTGGTCCTCAATACACCAACTTGGCCACACCATACGAAGCGAATGCTTTGGAAGGTGATATTGAAACCAGTGAAATTAATTATAACACTTATGCGCTTCTGTTAGGGTACACTTATTATTTAGGAAAATAATTTCAAAAAAATTGTATTTCTTATAATAATTCTTAATTTTATGTTAATCAACCGATTAGTTAATCGGTTGATTTTTTTTACAACCTAACCTAACTACACTTTATGGAAAGACGTGATTTTATTTTAAAATCAGGACTATTGACTGCAGCAGGAGCATTAACGCCAATGTTCCTTCAGGGAAATACTATCGAAAACCCCGAAAAATTTCATCCGATATAAAACCAGTTCTATTACAGGGACAACCTCCCTTGCACCACAACGGAAGTATGGCTATTAAAATTTGGATGAGAACTTCTATGACAAACGGTTTATTTTCAAGTGTTGAATGCGCCGTAGCACCAGAAACTATGGGACCTCCTCCACATGCACACAAAGAATTGGACGAAATAATGTATGTATTAGAAGGTACTGCCAGTGTTTTAATTGACAATGAAGTAGTTGAAATTCATGCAGGTGGTTGGCATCTGCGCCCCCGAATGATAGAACACACTTTTTTTAATGCAACCGACAAACCATTGCGTTTTATAGACATGTATTTCAACCAGCCCTTTGAGGAATATTTAGACAGGATTTTTCATGAACTCACTGAAGAAAAAGGATTTAAAGAAGGATCTAAAGAAAAAATTGATGAAATCATGAAACTGAATGATCAATTCGGATTGTTTTTTAAACCCGATGCATTCACCCGAAAAGATGAAATTATGAAAAAGTATCATTTAAAATAAACATATAGATATTCAAATTATAAAACAATAAACTATGAAAAACAAAAACCTAACCCTTACTTTTAGTTTATTGTTGCTGGGAGCTTCACAAACTATTTTTGCACAAAGTGCTATTGTGCCTGCCGGAGGCAACGCTACTGGCACAGGCGGAAGCATGAGCTATACCGTTGGGCAAATTGACTATGTGGTTGCTAAGGGCGAAGGAGGAAGCTTATCTCAAGGTATTCAACAACCTTTCGAAATTGAAGAAACTCTAGGAATTGATCAAAAACACATTACACTAAATGTGGTTGTGTATCCTAACCCAACTGCGGATTATGTTACTCTAACCGTTAGCGAATCTGATCTTAAAAACATGACTTTTATTTTATCGGATGCCCAAGGGAAACAAATTAGTAATGGCGCTATTGTTCAAGACGAATCACAAATTACCATGTCGCAATTATCTGCTGGCTTATATTTTTTGAATATCCAAACCAATGGTAAGGACACTAAAATATTCAAAATCATCAAAAAACAATAACAAACCTACTTAAGGGGAAAACAAAAAAGGCGACCAGATTTTAGTTTGGTCGCCTTTTTTATTGGTATGCTGTAAAATCATTAATTCTTTTTAACTACTAACCTAAACCCTTCGCCGTGGATATTTAAAATTTCCACTTTTTCGTCAGGCTTTAAATGTTTACGCAATTTGGCAATATATACATCCATACTTCGAGAAGTAAAATAATTATCATCCCTCCAGATTTGTGTTAAAGCCAATTCACGAGGGGTTAAATCATCTTCGTGCAAGGATAACATTTTAAGTAATTCATTCTCTTTCGGAGACAATTTAACAGGCTCTTCTCCTTTGTAAGACAAAAATCTTAATTTAGAATTTAAGGTAAAATCCCCAATCTTGAATTCTGTTTTACTATCATCGGTTTTGTTATCCAATTTTTTACGTTGAATAATCGCCTTGATTTTCATTAATAAAACTTCTGAATCAAAAGGTTTGTTTAAATAATCATCTGCCCCTACTTTGTATCCTTTTAGCACATCTTCTTTCATGGTTTTTGCGGTAAGAAACAAAATAGGCACTTGTTTATTTACCTCACGAATTTCAGTGGCTAAAGTGTACCCATCTTTATAAGGCATCATCACATCTAATATACAAACATCGAATTTTTGTTTATTAAATTTATCAATACCCTCCATTCCATTTCTGGCCAAAACGACTTCAAAATCATTCATGATTAAGTAATCTTTTAAAATAGCTCCGAAGTTTAAATCATCTTCTACCAGAAGGATTTTATTTTTTACTGTTTCCATTGTATTTTAATTTATTAATGAAATTTTAATAATAAAGGTGGTTCCTTTTCCTTTTTCACTTTCTACAAAAATCTCTCCACCGTGTTCGTCTATAATTTTTTTCACATACGCCAATCCTAATCCATGCCCTTTTACATTGTGTATATTTCCAGTATGTTCCCTAAAGAACTTTTCGAAAATTCTGCTTTGAGCCGACTTACTGATACCTGGCCCGTGGTCTTTTATCTTTACAATAATTAAATCTTTTATATTTTCGGTTGACACTTCTATTTCTGGTGCATCAATGGCATACTTAATCGCATTGTCTAAGATATTCACCAATAAATTAGTAAAGTGTGAATCGTTCGCTAAAATGGTAGAGCGTGTAGCTCCATAATTAATGGTTATTTTACCTTCTCGGGCATTCAATAATAAGGAAACATGTTCTGCAGCATCGCTAATTAAATCATGCAAATCCAAAGGTTCTTTTTCTAATTCTAATTCTCTTCTTTCTAATTTAGAAATCTGCAACACGTTTTCTACTTGTGCATTCATTCTTTTATTTTCCTCTCGAATGATGCCTAAATAACGGGTTAATCTTTCGGGATCAGACAATACTTTTTCGTTCTTTAAGGAGTCTAATGCCAAATTAATCGTGGCAATTGGTGTTTTAAATTCATGCGTCATGTTATTGATAAAATCAGATTTGATTTCGGAAATCTGACGTTGTTTAATAAATTGACTAATGGTACTTACAAACACAATAATGATAATCAACGTAAAAATTAACGATAACATCATTAATCCTGATAACGAAGAAAACAAGTATCTGTGTTTATTAGGAAAACTAATTTCTAATTTATACTTACTGATTCCATCATTGTCTTTAAATAAACATACTCCATAATTGTTTGGATCACCTAAAACAAAACTATCGGAATGCAAACCTGTTAATTCTTTACTTTTGGTCCGTACGCCAAATTCAAATGCGGTGTGAATTCCTTTATCTGATAACTCGTCTTGTAATAATTCTTTTATTTTTTTGGCAGAAATTCGGTATTCAATAGGTTTAATAGAAGCAATATCTTTAAAAAATATTTCATATTGTGCCTTGTCTAAAATAGATAATCTTCCGGATTTAGTAATGCTAATATCCGGTGTTGATTTTAATCCTGAATGTACATTTTCTAAATGATTTTTACCTCCATAAATTTCTGTTTTTCTTTTGGATACAAAATTTTGCATCTTAAAGGTATCTACACTTTTATCAAAGAACGAAGAATTAATCGCATTGTTTTCAGGAACAATACTATTAGAATAAATAACGGTTTCATTGGTTCTGGAATCCACCTGATAAAATCCAAATTTTAAAAAGTCTTCCTCTTGTGGCTCGGTTCCAATGCTGTCTTTTAAATAATAATATCTATCTAAATAAGCCTGCATTTCGCCTTGCTCTAGTTTTTCAGAAACCTTGCTTAAAACCTGTTTGACTTGCAAGGTGAATTGTTCTTCATTTTTTTGAACAATCATGTCAATCCAATAAACCTGCACTACTATAATCCCAATTAAGGAAGATGTCATCAAAGCGACTAAAAATCGAAACCAATTATTATTCATGTGCTAAAAATAAGATGATTTTGTAGGAATGTTAAAGGAGTTAACTAAACATTAACAAGAAATTTTAACATTTTAAAAGTTGTTCCCAAATTTGATTTACCTGTATTTCTGTATTTTGTTTTTTGGCATTATCAATCACAAAATGACTTTTTGCAACACGTTGCTCGCTCGTCCATTGATTTTGAATTCTAGCTAATACTTCCTCTGGAGATACCCCGTCTCTTTGTACCACTCGCTGAATTCTAACTTCTGTAGAAGCTTCCACAGTAACGATAAAATCACAAGAAGCATCGGCTCCACTTTCAAACAATATGGCAGATTCTTTTAAAACAAAAGGAGTGGTTTGCTTACTTTTCCAATCTTCAAAATGCTGTTTGACTAGCGGATGAATCAATTGATTGAGCATTTTTAATTTTTCGGGTTGATTAAAAACAATCGAGGCTAATTTTTTTCGATTAACGCTATTGTTTTCGATAACCTCATTACCAAAAATTTGTTGGAGCTGCTGCATGACTTTGGGTTGATTCATTAGTTTTTTGGCTTCGGAATCTGAATCGTAAACAGGCATTCCCTTTTGCTCAAAAAGACTGGCTATATAGGATTTTCCTGCACCGATTCCTCCGGTAAGTCCAATTACTTTGCTCATCTTATTTTTTAAAAAATAATTCTGGAAATACTTGTTCAGGCTCTTTCTTTAAAAATTTAATCCAAAAACTAGACTCTAAATAACCCAATCCGTATCCGTAAAATTGAACCAACACCGCCACCACAGACCAACCAGCAATCGCTATACTTTGGGTGGTAAAAAGAGCTTCTAAAAATACTGCCAAAAAATACAATCCATATAATCCTAAAAACGCACCATAACCAAAAATAGCCAACAATAAAACAACATCTAATCCCAGAATAAACAGGGCAGGAAAAGCATATTTTAATTGTTGATAAGCAGGATGCCAAACATCTAATATTGGGCGTACTTTTCCGAATTTATTAACTTGTGTAAAAAATTTAGACCAATTGATGCGGCGTTTGTGGTACACAGATAAATCTTTTAAAAGAGTGGTTTTAAATCCTATATCCCATAATCTAAAAACCAATTCAGGGTCTTCTCCGGGGTGGATGTTCCCAAAACCTTGGGTAGCCTCAAAAGCTTTTTTAGACAAGCCCATGTTAAAACTTCGGGGTTGAAATTTTTGAGTTTGATGGGAATTTCCGCGTACTCCACCTGTGGTTAATCGGGAAGTCATGCAAAAATTAATGGCTTTTTGTAAAGTGGTGAAATTATGTTGGGCACTGTCGGTTCCTCCAAAACAATCCACGTAGTTTTTACTTAAGAGTTCATCCAATTGAACCATATAATGAGCTGGAATAATACAATCGGAATCAAATAAAATAAAATAATCCCCAGTAGCTTGTTGCATTCCAAAATTTCTGGAATCGCCGGGACCTGTATTTTCTTTAAAAAAATATAAAATATTCAATTGTGGAAATTTTTCCACGACTGCCTTAGAGTCAATCGTAGAACCGTCTTCTATAACCACTACTTCAAAATCTACCCCAGCCTGTTGAACAGCTAAACTTTGTAGCAATTCATCCATTTCATCGGGGCGATTATAAACAGGAACTATAACGGAATACTTCATGGAATTATCAGTAAAAAATCTCTTTTTGATTAATCGTGCGGGGCGTAATCAATAATTTTAAAGATATGTAAAATATACGGAAACAACGCATCCATACTTTCTTGCGCCCCACGGGTAGAACCTGGTAAAGCCACAATCAACGTTTCTCCTTTTAAACCCGCTAAACTTCTGGACAACATGGCGTAAGGCATTTGTTGTTGTCCGTAACTACGAGCGGCTTCGGCAATACCCGGAATTTCTTTATCTAACAACGGTCGAATCGCCTCTGGAGTAACATCTCGGGCAGATAATCCGGTGCCTCCTGTTAAAATAATTAAATCGGTTTTGTTTTCGTATAAGTGTAAAACTTTGCGTTGGATTACGTCGACTTCGTCGGGAATGACGCTGTAATCTTGAATAGCCACTTGATGTTTTTCTAATTTATTAATGATGGCTTTGCCCGCAAAATCTTCTTTTACACCTGCCGAAATACTATCTGAGCATACAATTACCGCAGCATTAATGGTACGTTTTAAGATGTCTGAGTACTGGGATTTTCCACCTTTTTTAGTCAATAATTTGATGTGGCTAATACTTACATTTTTATCAATCGGCTTAAGCATATCATAAAAAGTAAGTGCCACCACCGAAGCTCCGTGCATGGCTTCTACCTCTACTCCTGTTTTGTAAATAGTTCGCACTTCCATTTCTATAAAGATTTTTAAATCTTCTATTTGATAACGAACCGTTGCAAATTCAATCGGTAATGGATGACAATCAGGAATCAACTCCGAAGTTTTTTTAACGGCAAACAAACCCGCTATTCTACCTGCTTCAAAAACATCTCCTTTGGGAACGGTTTTATTTTGAATGGCTTGAATAGTTTCAATAGTTCCTACTTCTACCACTGCCTGAGCAACTGCGCTGCGGTGGGTGTTTATTTTAAATGTAATGTCTACCATAAATTACTTTTTTTCTACAATTATTGTGGCTTTAAAGCCAGTGGCTAATTCCCAAAACTCAGGTTGCATCAAACTCCCTGTAGCATCAAAGATTTGAAATTCTGCCGTATTAGGCACATACTGCCCCATGTTAACCGCCTCAAATTCTATTTGATTAAATCCTTCATTTAAATAAATGACCACCTCTCTCCACTCACTAGCTAAAAACAATCCTGATTTATAAACTTTACCATTAATTATAATGTTTGCATAATCTCCGTCTATAGTGGCATAATCCCTGTATTTAAAAACAATATCAGGAAAAGTAGTAACTATGTGTCCAAAATGTTGGTTTCGAGTAAATAAAGTCATATCTGCATTATCTCCTTCATTTATTTTTCGATTTATCTCTTTTTTAATCTTCTCCCCAGGATTCACAAAATTATTGTTTTGAATAAAGCCTAAGTCTTTAGGTTGGTCAGATAAATAATTATGTGCTCCTGTTCTGTATTTAGGATTCAACGGTTTTTCGGCAGGCGGTATAATGATGGAGCTTTTTCCACTAAAACCAGACGGCGGACTCACCGTAGAAGGCAAACCCAACGTACGATTCCCAGAATCTATTTGTGCGCGCACAAAAGAACCCCACAGAATGATTCCGTAAAATAAAAATTTAACCTTCATTGCGTTCAGTTGAATCAGAAAACGACCAAAAGTACTGAATATGCCGTTATTTGAATTCACTATTTACAGATAAATTAACATTCATCTTTTATCAAGAATACTTGATGGTCTGCTGGCAATTGTATTATTTTTACCCAAAAAAACATGTCTTCGCATCATATCGTTAGAGACGACCAGGAACCTGCTCTTATTATTGCTAATGGAGCTGCTTGTTCTACGGAACTCATGGGACAATTACTAGAATGGTCTCCACTAGTGGTAGTTTTAGATTCCGCCATAGAACGGGTTTTACCGCTAAATATTAAAGTAGATGTTTTATTAGGAGATTTTGATAGAAATTTTGACGCTCATGCCTATAAAGAACATCAATATCCTATTGAAATTATCCATACCCCAGACCAAGAAAAAACGGACTTAGAAAAAGCTTTTATTTATTTGATTGAAAGAGGAATTCCTGCCGTGAATGTGATTTGGGCAACTGGAAAAAGAGCCGATCATACCTTGAATAATTTAACCACCATTATTAGATACCGAGAACAATTAAAAATAGTTTTGTTAGACGATCATTCTAAGATTTTTTTGCTTCCGAATCACTTTCAAAAATGGTATACTGCTAACACCCCTATTTCTTTAGTTCCTATTGGAAACGTTTCCGGAATTACTACCGAAAACCTGTATTATCCTTTAAAAAATGAAACCCTAACCATTGGGCATCGAAACGGAACCAGCAACCATGTAAGTCAGGATGGTTTAGTTACCATTACCCATAATTCAGGTCATTTATTAATGATGGAATGTTTTGATTAATTACAATTAAAATCATAACAAATTAATTACGTTTTTGTTACCTTTAATAAAATCATAAGGCATTTATTTACCATTTAGAATTAAAAAGATATGTATTGGTACGAAGAAGACGTTGAAGCCCTACACAATAAACGAAAAGAGTTAATTTACGAACCTAGAATGATTTTTTACGGAAGTTCTTCTATTCGATTATGGGATTCTTTGGAAGAAAAATTTAAAGCATTCAAGCCTATCAATTTAGGCTTCGGAGGTTCCACTTTAGCAGCGTGCACATGGTATTTTGACGATATTTTTGAACACCACCAAGCAGAAGCGATTGTAATTTACGCCGGAGATAATGATTTAGCCGATGGCAGACACCCCGAAGAAGTGATTTTATTTTTAGAAAAATTATTAGTTAAAATAAGAAAACGTTTTCCAAATATTCCTGTTAGTTATATTTCCATAAAACCCAGTGTAGCGCGTTGGCACTTAATTAAATCCATTCATTATACCAACAAACTAGCCAAGGGATTAGAACAAGAATATCCGAATTATCATTTTGTAGATGTTTACACATCCATGTTAAAAGAAGATGGCAAACCCAATCCCGAATATTATGAATCCGATGGATTGCATTTAAGTAAAAAAGGTTACGAATTATGGAACAACATTTTAATTCAGCATCCCGAAATTTTTCCTAAGACCCCCTAAAGCAATGAACCCAATAAAAACCCAACACCATGAAACGAACTTATCACAAATGGCACAGCCCCATACTCCACAAAGAAATGGAACTATTGGTTTTTGGAGAAACTGGAGCCAAAGTGATTTTTTTTCCACCCAGAATGTCCAGATTCTATGATTATGAGAACTGGCATTTAATAGACATTTTAAAAGAAAAAATCAATCAAGGTTTTATTCAAGTATTTTGTGTAGATAGTATTGACGGAGAATCTTTATACAATGTTAATATTCCTCCTAAAGAAAGAATTTTAAGACACATTCTTTACGAACAATACATCATACAAGAGGTTATTCCGTTTACTCAATCCTTAAACACCACTCCATTTTTAATTGCGGCAGGTTGTAGTTTAGGCGCTTATCATGCGGTAAACATTGCTTTAAAATACCCTAAATCTTTTAACAAAGTGGTGGGCATGAGCGGTCGATACGACATCAATACCCATTTGGCTCATTACCATGATTTATTTGATGGTTATTTTAATGAAGATATCTATTTTAATCTACCCAATATTTACATGAAAAATCTGCACGATGAAAATTGGCTAGATAAAATCCGAAAACTAGATATTATTTTAGCTGTAGGACACGATGATCCATGTTTAAAAAGTAATGAAAAACTCAATCAGATTTTACACGACAAAAACATTCACAGTAGTTTATACATTTGGAATGGCGACGGACATCGAGCCTGTTTTTGGAGAGAAATGATTCATATTTATCTTTAATATTTAACCAATTCAGTTATATTTGAGGGTTCCAATTCCTTTGCGTTATGATGTCCAAAAAATGTAAATATGCCTTAAAAGCATTAACCGTATTAGCCACTAACGACGGTAAAAAAATGCGTTCCGCAGACATTGCTACCCAAGGACACATTCCTAAAAAATTCTTAGAACACATCTTAATTGATTTAAAATCAAACGGGTATGTTGCTAGTAAACAAGGTAACGAGGGTGGATATTTTATGCTAAAAGAAGCACAAAATATTAAAGTTTCAGAAATCCATAGAATTTTTGACGGCGCCATCGCTCTCCTTCCTTGCGTGTCCGAAAAATTTCATCAACCTTGCGACGATTGTCCTGATCCTGTTACTTGTAAAATGAAGTTTGTTTTTACCGACATTCGCAATAAAACCTACGATTTACTTTCTAATACCAGTATTGCCGATTTGGTTTAATTTTTAAAAAAAGAAGAATTTTTAAATTTTACTAATGAATAATACCAATGAAAATTATAAATGGGGTTTATTTTACTTTAATAGAAACGATTCTAGAATTATTGTTCCTAAAAAAAATCCCATGATGGGATTCACACTAAACTTTGCCCACCCTACTACTTATATTATTATAGCAGGAATTATTGCGTTTGCCTCTTTCATTAGTCTATTAGCTGGTACTAAATAATTTTTTAATTTAATTCCTATAAAATCAATAGGATTAAATCGTATTTAGTATATTTGCCTCATCAAAATTTAAAAATCATGAAAACGCTTACTTTTTCTTTGTGGTTATCTTATAGAAATACTTATTCGATGTACGGTTGTTGTTGTTAATTTTTTTTACATCATCATTAAATTTTAATCACAAAAAAAATCATCATCATGAAAAATATAATTCAAGAATCTAATCAAACCATCACCTTCGATTTAAGAAAAGAAAGTAACTACAATGCTGATAAATTTGAATTTTTAGCGCTATCGGCTACCGAAGAAAAAGAAGAATCCATCACCAAAAATGATTTTACCAATGAGTTTTCAAACAACCATCAAATCAATTGGGTTTCCAAATCCGACATCAAAAAACTGATTAATTCAGACACTATTTTATTTCAATCTTTTAACTAAACTTTTTTTTATATGAGCACTTCAAACAAACCTTTACATTTCGATACTTTACAATTACACGCAGGGCAAGAGGTAGATCCTGCAACCAATTCAAGAGCGGTGCCTATTTACCAAACCACCTCATACGTTTTTAACGATAGCAAACACGCCGCTAACTTATTTGGATTAAAAGAATTCGGGAATATTTACACCCGAATCATGAACCCTACTACCGACGTTTTTGAAAAAAGAATTGCTGCTTTAGAAGGCGGTGTGGCTGCCTTGGCGGTTTCTAGCGGACAAGCGGCTCAGTTTATTGCTTTAAATAATATTTTAGAAGCTGGCGATAATTTTGTGAGCTCGTCATATTTATATGGTGGAACTTACAATCAATTCAAAGTAGCTTTTAAACGTTTAGGGATAGAAGCTCGTTTTGCCGATTTGGATGTAATTGAATCCTTCGAAAAATTAATCGATGCTAAAACCAAAGCCATTTATTTAGAAACGATTGGCAACCCTGGTTTTAATATTCCTGACTTTGAAAAAATTGCAGCCTTAGCCCAAAAACACGATTTGCCTTTAGTGGTGGACAATACTTTTGCTGCTGGCGGATACTTTTTTAAACCCTTACAACACGGCGCTAACATAGTAGTAGAATCTGCTACCAAATGGATTGGCGGTCATGGAACCAGTATTGGAGGTATTATTGTAGATGGTGGAAATTACAATTGGGGTAATGGTAAATTTCCTCAATTCTCAGCACCTTCTGAAGGATATCACGGATTGGTTTTTTCGGATGTTTTTGGGGTAAATAACCCGTTAGGATTGCCTAATATTGCGTTTATCATTCGTGCCCGTGTAGAAGGTTTGCGTGATTTTGGTACCGCTTTAGCACCTTTAAACTCATTCTTATTATTACAAGGCGTAGAAACTTTATCGTTAAGAGCCGAACGCCACGGACAAAATGCCTTAGCCTTGGCAAAATGGTTAGAATCCAGACCCGAAGTAGAATATGTAAACTACCCTGGTTTAGCCAGTTTTAAATACCATTCATTAGCTAAAAAATATTTACAAAACGGATTTGGAGGCGTTTTAACCTTTAAACTAAAACAAGGGAAAGAGGCTGCCGACACGGTAGTAGACAACCTTACTTTAGTGAGTCATTTGGCAAACGTGGGCGATGCCAAAACCTTAATTATTCATCCTTCAACCACTACGCATGAGCAGTTAAGCATAGAAGAACAACAAAAAGCTGGTGTAGAACCTGGATTGTTAAGAGTATCTGTAGGTTTAGAATTTATTGATGACATTAAAAACGATTTTGAACAGGCTTTTGGTAAAATTTAAATAAATCAATTAGGTTAATCAGTCGGACATATTTTTATGTCCGTTTGATTTTTAACATTATACTACTTATTTTATAGATTTAATAAATTATTTATATACTGATGGAGTCAACTACTTTTACTAAAAAACCATCCTTAAAAGAGGCTCTACATTTCTGGCTCAAACTAGGCTTTATCAGTTTTGGAGGCCCTGCCGGACAAGTGGCGATTATGCACGAATTTTTAGTCGAAAAAAAGAAATGGATCAGCGAAAGTAAATTCATGCATGCCTTAAATTATTGTATGGTTTTACCTGGCCCCGAAGCCCAGCAATTGGCTACTTATATTGGTTGGTTATTACATGGCAGATTAGGCGGATTGGCCGCAGGTATTTTATTTGTGTTGCCTTCTGTTTTTATATTGTTAGGCTTAAGTATTTTGTACGTTACTTTTGGAAACATCCCTTGGATCTACGCCTTGTTTAACGGTTTAAAACCTGCGGTGATTGCCATTATTATTTTGGCACTCATCAAAATAGGCAAAAAATCATTGTTGTCATATTTTCATTATGCCGTGGCTGTTATATCGTTTATAGGCATATTCTTTTTTAATATTCCTTTTCCGATTTTGATTATTACCGCTGTTATTTTAGGGCTAGTCATTCAAAAATGGTTTCCCAAATTCTTACACGAAAAATCAAAAACAGAAAAAAATACATCAATAGACGAATCCGAATATTTAATCAACAACCAAACAATTTTACCCGAAACAGGATTCAACAGCAAAAGACTTTTTAAACAAATCGGCACTACCCTGCTCCTTTGGGCATTACCTTTAGTTACTTTTGCACTGTTGGTGAAAGACTTTGAATTCTGGAAAAATTTATCCGTTTTCTTTTCCCAAGCCGCCTTGGTTACTTTTGGTGGAGCTTATGCGGTATTACCTTATGTTGCTCAAATGAGTGTAGAAAAATTCCATTGGCTATCCAGCTACGAAATGATTGATGGTTTGGCTTTAGGCGAAACTACTCCGGGGCCGTTAATTATGGTATTGGTTTTTGTTGGATTTATGGGAGCTTATAACCACTATAATTCTATTGCTTGGGGAAGTTTAGGGTTATTAACTACCACGTTTTACACCTTTTTACCTTGTTTTTTATTCATATTAGCTGGTGCTCCGATTATTGAAAAAACACAAGAAAACCAATCCGTAAAACGCATTTTAAGTTTTGTTACCGCAGCAGTAGTGGGTGTTATTTTAAACCTTACACTATACCTAAGTAAAGCCGTTCTGTTCCCTAAATCATTGTATTTTTGGCCTTTAGATTACACTTCATTGATATGGGTAATCATTTCATTTATTGCTCTTTATCGATTTAAACTCAATATGATTTTGTGGATTGGAATTAGTGCGGTGTTTGGAGTGGTTCGGTATTTATTTTTAATCTAGTCCAAATTATACATTAGAAATTTTAATTTAAATATTTTTCGAAAAAATAAATCTATACTTATTTGGTAGAATTAATAATATTTTTATATTTGCACTCGAATTCATCACAAATAAATCATGAGAAACAACACTTATAAATCAAAAAAAAATGTTCTTCCTGATTTATCCTTAATTGAATTTCTTTTTGAAATACTAATCATACTATTTTGATAGACTTAATAAATTAAATTTAAGATTTAAACTATGAAAACACGAGTACGCTTTAAAACAAAAAACCAGTTTTATTTTCTTCCGTTAGCTACTTCCAAATATTGTTGTTGTTAATTTTTTAAATAAAACACACTTATTTGGTAGAATTAATAAACAAAATAACATCATGAAATCACACAAAAATTTAATCATCATTACTTTATTACTAATTGGGTCTTTTGCACATGCTCAAAAAGCCTTAGAAGGGATTATAAAAGACGAACAAGGCATTCCTTTAGAAGGTGCTTCAGCGGTTGTAAAAGGAACCAACATCTATGCCTTGGCCAATGCCGAAGGGAAATTCAAAATAGATCCTAATGGTACGGTACCCTTTTCTATTATTGTACAATTTGTAGGTCATAAAACTCAGGAAGTTAAAGTTATAAAAATCACAGACACACCTTTAGAAATCACTTTACAGGTAGATAATTTATTAGACGAAATTATTGTGAGTTCTAGACGCAGAAACGAAACTCCAATTGAAGTTCCTATTCCTGTTACTGTTGTGGGTGGTTCATACATTGCCGATGCAGGAGCTTTTAATGTGAATTTATTAAAAGAAGTGGTTCCGTCCGTTCAACTGTATTCTTCTAATCCTAGAAATACCGGTATCAATATTCGCGGACTCGGTTCTCCGTTCGGATTAACCAATGACGGACTAGACCCTGGTGTTGGTTATTATGTAGATGGGGTGTATTACGCCAGACCCGCCGCGGCTACCTTAGATTTTATCGATATTGATCAGGTAGAAGTTTTAAGAGGTCCGCAAGGAACTTTATTCGGAAAAAACACTACTGCCGGAGCCTTTAACATCACCACCAAAAAACCTAGTTTTAAAGCGGGAGCTAACGCAGAAGTTAGTTACGGAAACTATGGCTATATTCAGGCAAAAACCTCTATAACAGGACCTTTAAGTAAAAAATTAGCCGCTAAAGTTTCATTTATTGGAACCCAACGAGATGGTACTATTTATAATATTCATAACGAGAAATTTATTAATGACCTAAATAATCAAGGTGTTAGTGGGAAGTTATTATATAAACCCAGCGAAAAAACTGATATTACTTTTTCGGCAGATGCTTCGCGCCAAAGACCTGAAGGATATGCACAAGTAGTGGCTGGCGTGGTAAAAACAAAACGTGCCGATTACAGACAGTTTGACAACATCATCAAAGACTTAAACTATACCTTACCTACCCGTAATGGCTTTGATAGAGTTGTTGACCAAGACACGCCTTGGAAATCAGGAAATGAATTAGGAGGCGTTTCTTTAAATATAGATTCTAAAATTGGTAAAGGAACTATAACTTCTACTACCGCGTGGAGATACTGGAATTGGGATCCGTCTAACGACCGTGACTTTACTGGATTACAGGCCTTAGCCAAATCACAAAATCCAGCTAAACACAAAAACTGGTCTCAAGAAATTCGTTATGCCGGAAATTTTACCGAAAAATTAAGCGGAGTGATTGGCTTTTTTGCCATCGGACAAGAGGTTAAAATCAATGGTACCGAAGAATCTGGTAAAGACCAATGGCGTTTTGCCCAAAGTTCAACTAGCGCTTTATGGCAAACCCCTGGTTTATTAGATGGCTACGGAGCTAAAACCAACTCATCCATAAAATCATTTAGTGCCGCTGTTTTCACCCAATTAGATTGGGAAGTGATTAAAAATTTACACTTATTACCTGGTTTGCGTTATAATTATGACGAAAAGGATGCTTCTTATCAAAGAACCGTTTATGGTGGTTTACAAACTACTGACCCTGCTTTATTAGCTATCAAAAACGGAGTATACAGTGCTCAACAATTTAAAGCTGGAGTTAGTGAAAACAACGTATCTGGACAACTTACCGTTTCTTATAGACCTGGAAAAAACAACATTTATGCTACTTATTCCACCAGTTATAAACCCGTTGGTGTAAATGTAGCGGGTATCCCTACTAAAAATGGGCAACCCGATACAAGCTTAGCGGTAATTAAACCAGAATATGTTCAACATTCCGAAATTGGTTTTAAAACATCTCAAATTAAAAATACATCCATTAATATTTCCTTATTTAATACAGATATTAAAGATTACCAAACCAATGTGCAATCTCCAGAATTAGGAGTAAACCGCGGATATATCGCTAATGCTGAAAGAGTGAATGTTAAAGGGGTCGAACTAGATGCTAATATCAAAATCAACGATAATATTTCGATATTTACGGCGATTTCTTACACCGATGGAAAATATGTAGATTTTAAAAATGCTCCTTTAGCCTTAGAAGATACCGGACAAACCATATTGGTAAACGGAGTAAGTACCCAATTGGCATTTACCGATGCTTCTGGCGGAAGATTACCAGGAATTTCTAAATGGTCTGGTTCCTTGGGTGGTGAAGCTTCAACTAGTGGTAAATTAGCCGGATTTACAGGAAAATATTTCTTTGGATTTGATTCCAGCTACCGTTCAGAATTTTCATCAAGTCCTACTCCTTCTAAGTATTTAAACATTGATGCTTACACTTTGGTAAACGGAAGACTTGGATTTAGAGCATCCGAAGGGGTTACAATTTTCTTATGGGGAAGAAATATCTTCAATAAAGATTACTACCAACAATTATTACCCGCTGGTGGAAACGCAGGTCATTATGGCGGAGTAATTGGCGACCCTAGAACCTACGGAATCACACTACGCTATACATTGTAAAAAAACATGACACAAATCACACTTTTAGCTAATAAATAATAATAATTTTGAACCGTTAAATAATCAAGATTTGTGTCATGTTAAATAAAATCATATTAATCCTTTTTCTAGGAATTCAAACCTTAGGATTTGCTCAAACTACAGCCGAAGAAAAAAAAGAAGAACATAAACCCGAAATTGTGACTTTTGTAGGTATTTTACACCCCATAGCCACCTTTACCAGTCCAGAAAATCATTATAATTTTAAAGATTATTATGTAGTCGCTTTTCCTGTGGGAATTAATTTTTGGAAAACACACACCCGAGGATTTTCTTTTGAAATTGTACCTACCATTAAAACCGAAAATGGATTAAGTAAAGCCAGTAATATTACCTTTCACCCTGGATTTTTAGGCAGAATCAATCAAAACACCACCTATTCTATCAGAGCGGGTTTTGAAACCTCAGGACGATATGGAATCACACCCATTTTAACTAAAATATTAGCCCGACAAGATGGTTTAAGTTATTTTGCCTCAGCTACTTTTCCGTTAAGAACAGGAAATAATTTACCGATAAGTTTAGCTCCAGGTATACTGGTTGGAATTGCTTTCTAAAAAATAAAAAATAGATTTTAAAAGGATTATTAACTTAATCTTTTTTAAATTTTTAATTCATATATATTTGGTAGGAATACTTTAATATTTTACATTTGCCACCTATTTAAATTTATTTTTAGGCATTTGATGAAAAAAAGCATAGTATTCCTATTAAGTATATATAGTATATTCTTGCATGCGCAAGAAAGTAAAACCATCAATAATCAAGATATGGTTTGGTACGCTTATTACAATACTTTACAATTTTCAGAAAAAACCTACTTGACTAGCGAATTACAAGAAAGGCATTTTGTAAACAAATTGGAACAACACCAAATTGTTTTTAGAACCCATATTCATCAAGAAATAGATAAAAACAAAGACGTCTCTGCGGGATTTTGTTTCTTTTTTCACGGAAAAAATGACCCAGACCAACCCAAAACAGTTACAGTACCCGAATTTAGACCGCATTTGGAATTGATAATCAAACAACCTTTTTCAAAATTCACCTTGTCTCATCGGTATCGTGCAGAGTTTAGATATTTTCATAACGTAAGTTCCGACAAATTGGAACTTGAAGACGGTTACGAGTTTACCAATTTCAGATTAAGATATCAATTACAAGCTTCTGCTAAATTAGGCACTATCCTAAACAAAATTGTTCGATTAAGAGTTTTTGATGAAATCATGTTAAACGCAGGCAAAAAAGTAATCGACAACGTTTTTGATCAAAACAACATATATGTAGGACTATCTATTGACCTAACTCCAAATACACAATTCGAAATTGGAATACTAAAACGATTCCAACAACGCGCTACTCCTAACGAGTACTTTGAACGAGATATTTTAAGACTGACCCTATTTCATAAAATCAATTTATACTAAATGGAAACAAAAGTATTTTCTGCAAAAAGATTTTTATTTAACTACTTTAAAACCGTAAGTGCTATAACCGTATTATTTACACTAATTATTTTTAGTGTATACTACTTAGCGCCTAATTATTACCAAACATTTGTTGATAGCAAAGGCTTTAACGAATTATTTATTTTTATTGCCGTGGGATTTTTCGCTCAAATGGTTGATGGTTCATTGGGTATGGCGTATGGAATTACCTGCACCTCATCTTTAATGACCGCGGGAATCCCTCCGGCTGTAGCTAGTGCTAGCGTTCACGTTGCTGAAGTTTTCACTACTGCTTCCTCTGGATTTTTTCATTGGAAATTAGGAAATGTAGACCGACGATTATTTATCAGGCTGGCTGTACCAGGAGCAATAGGAGCTTTCGCGGGTGCTTTTTTACTTTCTAATTTTGACGGAGAAATCATTAAACCCTATGTTTCTGCTTATTTAATTATCATGGGGTTTGTAATTATTGTAAAAGCATTTAAAACCGTAGTAATAAGAGAACCTAAAAAAGTAGGATTTTTAGCACTTTTCGGAGGTTTTGTTGACGCATCAGGCGGTGGCGGATGGGGCCCAATCGTAACTACTACCCTATTAGCCCGTGGCAACAACCCTACTAAAACTATCGGAACAGTGAATGCTTCTGAATTTGTAGTAGCCTTTACTGCTAGTGGAATCTTTACCATTTTTGTGGGAATTGAAAGTATTGAAGTTGTTATCGGATTAATAGTTGGAGGATTATTAGCTTCTCCGTTCGGAGCAATAGTTGCACACCGAATTAACCGTAAATGGGCGTTGGTTGCCGTTGGTTTATTAATTATATTTTTAAGTATTAGAACTATTCTAAAAGCAGCCGGACTTTGGTTTTAATCATTGAAACGTTAATGTTTTCCTTAAAAAGGTGTTAAAAATTTTGAAAGGGCTTTCTGTGGTTTACATTTGCACAAAATTTAAAATTCACAATATCATGAAAAAACTACTTGGATTATTACTGTTCTTAGGACTTGCTTACACAGCACAAGGACAAAACATTTCTAAAAATGCATTAGGATTACGCTTAGGTGACAATAAAGGATTTGGAACCGAAGTATCATACCAAAGAGGACTAGGAAAAAACAATCGTTTAGAATTAGACTTAGGCTGGAGAAACAACGACAATTTAAGTACCTACCAATTAGTGGGTTTATACCAATGGGTTTGGAATATTGAAGGAGGATTCAACTGGTACGCAGGTGTTGGTGGTGGTTTAGGAAGCTGGAGCTACAACGATAAATACTATAAAGGACAATACTACGACTACAATGACGAAAGCAGAACTTTTGTTTTTGCAGCGGGTGATATTGGAGTTGAATACGATTTTGACATTCCTTTATTAATCTCTTTAGATTTCAGACCTCAAGTAGGATTAGTAAACTACGGAAACAACAGCAATTTTGATATTGCTTTAGGAGTTAGATATCAGTTCTAAGAAATATATAATTCATAAAAAAAACGGGCTGTCTTTAAAAGATAGCCCGTTTTTTATTTTATACAAATTCCAAATTACTCCAACTCAAAAGAAACACTTACTTGTGTTTTAATCTCAATTTCACCAACAGCAATAGTTTGTTGAGATTCTTGCGAAGCACCTTTCATAACCATAGTATCGTACATAGGGCGTGGGCGGTGTACTTCGGTTTCAGATATCGTTTTGGCTTTACCTAATTTTTGTCCTAAAACATCTACATAATCCAAAGCTTTCTTTTTAGCATTTTCCATGGCTTTTTTTCTAGACACACTCATTAGCTTTTCCATATCTGAAGATAAAAAGGAAACCTCATCAATTCGATTCACTCCAGAATCCAATAATTTATTCATTACTGTTTCGTACATTTTTAAATCCTCTAACAAAATAACAATGGCCTGATTGGCTACATAATAATGTTCTTTGGTTTCGTAATTGTAATTTTTATTCAAATTAATCATTTCCGTTGAAATGTATTTACTATCTAACTTTAATGATTTCAAAGATTTTAAAACCGCATCTATGGATTGATTATTTAGCGTTTGAACTTCCTTGGCGCTATTCCCTTGATTTTCTACCCTTACTTTAATCACCGCTTTATCGGGCATTACTTTTACCAAACCCTCACCGGTAACCGAAACTAAATTTTGTGCACTTAGCACGTTCCATCCTAAAACGAAAACTAAAATCAATATTCTTTTCATAATTTAAATTTTTTATTTTTTAACGCTTAGCCAAGAATCATACCGAAAACTAATCGACTGTTATAAATTCTTGTTATGTAACAAATGTAACCTTTGCTTAGGCAAAATACAATCATATTTGTACAACTAAAAAAATGAAAACTATGAGAACAAATATGGGCACCTTAGATAGAGGCATTAGAATCCTTATCGCCTTAATTATTGCAGGATTATATTTTACAGGAATTATTTCTGGTTATTTAGCGTTAATACTGATTGTATTTGCTGGTGTTTTTATTTTAACCAGTTTAATTAGTTTTTGTCCATTATACTTGCCTTTTAACCTTTCAACTAAGAAAAAATCTTAAATGGAATTCTTAAAAAAACACCAATTCATCATACTTGGAGTACTCGTAGGTGCTTTATTAGGATATGCTTATTACCATTTTATAGGATGTACTAATGGTTGTACCATTACTTCTAGTCCTTTCAACAGCACTTTATACGGAGCTATTTGGGGTGGATTATTTTTAAACTTATTTAATAAAAAATCATAATTATGGAATCTCATTTATATAATGTAAACCTAAACTGGGAAAAAGAAAGAATCGGAAACATCTATTCCCCTGAACTTAACGACAAAATTGCCGTAGCTACTCCGCCCGAATTCCCTAAAGGAGTGGCAAGGATTTGGTCACCAGAACATTTATTTACCGCTGCTGTAAATAGTTGTTTTATGACTACTTTTTTAGCCATTGCCGAAAATTCTAAATTGGAATTCGCTTCTTTCTCTTGTGAATCCAATGGAAAATTAGAACAAGTGGACGGTAAATTTTTAATGACTGAAATTGTTTTAAAACCCGAATTAATTATCACACATGCCAGTGATGCAGAAAAAGCCGAAAAAATCTTACAAAAAGCTGAAAAAGCTTGCTTGATTTCTAATTCTATTAAATCAGCGGTTTCCCTTCAAACAAATGTTAAGGTGTTAGAATGCCAAGCGTAATAGTGCTATTTTTGCTCGATAATCAATGTAAATCTTTTTCATGAAAAAACATTTAATTCTATTTTTTATTTTAACTATCGGAATAACTTCTTGTAAAAAAGAAACTCAAAACAGTACTTCGGGTTCCTTATTATCGCCTAGTGAATTTAACACGATCATCGAAAACGAAAAAGAAGCCGTAATTATCGATGTTCGTACCCCCGAAGAATTTACAAAAGGTCATTTAGAAAAAGCCCAAAACATCAACTGGAATAATGGTGATTTTGAACAAAAAGTATCCGTTTATAATAAAGACACTCCTTTATTAGTGTATTGCATGAGTGGCGGGCGCAGTGCTTCGGCTACCGAAAAATTACGCAGTTTAGGTTACACCAAAGTATATGAATTAGACGGAGGAATTTTAAGCTGGAGGAATGAAGGTTTGGCTGAAATAAAAGGGAATCATATCCAAGGCTTATCCCTAGCCCAATTCCAAGAATTGTTAGTTGGCGACAAATTGGTATTGGTTGATTTTTACGCCGATTGGTGTGTACCTTGTCAAAAACTAAAACCTCATTTAGATGCTATAACCAATGAAATGAGCGATAAAGTAACCGTAATTCGTATCAACACCGATGACAATCAAGAATTGGCAGACGCATTAAACATCGACGGCATTCCAGTATTACAAGTTTACAAATTCAAACAGCTAAAATGGACTAACGTAGGTTATGTAGAAAAAGCTGAAATCATTAAACACTTGCAATAAAAATAAAACGATTTTTTAAAGCCCGAAACATTCAGTTGTTTCGGGCTTTTTATTTTGCAGTTTTTAAATTATTTTTCAAAACATTAAAATGTTATCTTTATTAGCCTAAAAATTTCACGCTGCTTATGACGCCCGCTCACATAGATATAGAACAAGAAAATAAAGAAATTGCTAAAGAATACAAAGAGCTACTCCGTATTAGCTATCAAACGTTAACCGAAGAAGATAAAAAACTCATCCGAAAAGCCTTTGATGTAGCGGTTGACGCCCATAAAGAACAACGCCGAAAATCAGGCGAAGCTTATATTTTTCATCCTATTGCGGTGGCTAAAATTGTAGCTTCTGAAATTGGATTAGGAGCTACTGCTATTGCTGCTGCCCTGTTACACGATGTAGTCGAAGATACCCCAATTACTACCGAAGACATTGAAAAAATGTTTGGTGCTAAAATCGCGCGAATTGTAGATGGATTAACTAAAATTTCTAAAGTTAAAACCGACCAAGACATTTCTATGCAGGCGGAAAATTTTAGAAAAATGTTATTAACCTTAAATGATGATGTTCGTGTAATACTCATAAAAATAGCCGACCGTTTGCACAATATGCAAACCATTGGTTCTATGCTGAATCATAAACAAGAACAAATTTCTTCGGAAACCTTATACATCTATGCACCACTCGCCCATCGATTAGGTTTATACAACATCAAAACGCAATTAGAAGATTTAGGTTTAAAATATACCGAGCCTGAAATCTTTAAGGATATTCAAAACAAAATCAACGAAACTAAAGAAGAGCAAAACCAATACATTCAGGAACTAACCGACAAACTGACCGAAGCCCTAAATAAAGAAGGTTTGGATTACATCATTAAAGGACGTCCAAAATCTATTTTTTCTATCCGAAGAAAAATGAGAGAACAAGGGGTTCCTTTTGAAAAAGTTTTTGACAAATTTGCCCTGCGCATCATTTACAAGTCCTCTAAAGAAAATGAAAAATTCTTAGCTTGGAAAATTTACTCCATAGTTACCGACAATTACAAACCTAACCCTTCCAGATTGCGAGATTGGATTTCATCACCCAAAAACACTGGATACGAAGCCCTGCACACAACGGTAATGGGACACAAAGGCCGTTGGGTTGAAGTGCAAATTCGTAGCGAACGTATGGACGAAATTGCAGAAAAAGGTTACGCAGCTCACTACAAGTACAAAAATGGAGAGGAAAGTGAAGAAAGAGGAATGGAAGATTTATTAAATCAACTGAAAGAGGCTCTGGAATCCTCAAGTCCCAATAATGCTGTAGATTTTGTAGAGGATTTTAAACTGAATCTATACGCCAAAGAGATTTATATTTTTACCCCTAAAGGAGAAATTAAATCGTTGCCCAAAGGAGCCATGCCTTTAGATTATGCTTTTAGTATTCATACAGCGGTTGGCGCACACACCAAAGGAGCCAAAGTAAACGGAAAATTAGTTCCTTTAAATACGGAATTAAATAGTGGCGACCAAGTAGAAATCATTACTGCCGAAAATCAAAAACCACATCCTAACTGGCTGGAATATGTAGTAACTGCGCGTGCCAAAACCAAAATCAAAAACATCTTAAATGAAGATTTTAAAAAAATTGCCGAATACGGCAAAGAACTATTAGCCAGAAAACTTAGACGATTAAAAATAGATTTAGATGAAAAAACTGTTAATGAAATGGTTTCGTTTTTACATTTAAAAACCAGTGCTGATTTATTTTATAAAATCGGACAAGGCACCATTGATAACGAAACTTTAAAAAATTACGCTTCTAAACGAAATTCCACCTTCTTTAATTTTATCAAAAATAAGATTAAACGAAATCCCAGTCAAAAAGAAAACTCAAAAGAAAATCCCAAACACCAAACAAACGAGCAACATTTTGATTCCTTAGTTTTTGGAGACGACCATCAAAAATTAGAATATACTTTGGCCAGTTGCTGTCACCCTATTCCAGGGGATTCCGTATTTGGATTTATTACCGTAACAGAAGGGATAAAAGTGCATAAAAAAGATTGTAACAACGCTATTTCCATGCAATCTAAATTTGTATACCGCATTATTAAGGCCAAATGGATTGATTCGTTAGACCATGAATTCCCAGCTTCCTTAGAAATTAAAGGTATTGACACCATTGGATTAACCAATCGATTAACCAAAATCATATCCAACAATATGAATGTGAATATTAAAAATATTTCACTGAATACCGAAGCGGGTATTTTTTACGGAACCATCACTTTAATTGTACAAAATAACACCGTTTTAAATCGCTTAATTGCCAACATCAACAAATTAGACGGAATAGAAAAAGTCACTCGTGTTTATAAAAATTAAACTTATATTTGCCACTCAAAGAATTAGATTAACCCCATGAGCAATACCGATAATCAAGAAATTGTAAAAAACGTTTTTACAAAGTATTTGGAAGCCAACGGACACCGTAAAACTCCCGAAAGGTATGCTATACTACAAGAAATCTACGAAAGTGGAGAACACTTTGACATAGAGTCCTTGTACATCAAAATGAAAAATAAAAATTACCGAGTAAGTAGAGCGACTTTGTACAATACCATTGAATTATTGTTGGATTGTGCTCTGGTCAGAAAACATCAGTTTGGACAAAATCAGTCGTATTACGAAAAATCATATTTTGACAAGCAACACGATCATGTGATTTTAACCGATACGGGAGAAGTCATGGAATTTTGCGACCCACGCATACAAACCATCAAAAAAACAATCGAAGAGATATTTAATATAGACATCCATAATCATTCACTGTATTTTTATGGAACTAAAAAAACAAAATAATTAAGATTAAAATGAAAGTAGATTTATTGTTAGGATTACAATGGGGAGATGAAGGAAAAGGAAAAATTGTAGATGTTCTTACTTCAAAATATGATATCATAGCACGTTTTCAAGGAGGTCCAAATGCAGGTCATACCTTAGAATTCGATGGAATTAAGCACGTACTAAGAACCATTCCATCGGGAATTTTTCACGAAAACAACATCAATATTATTGGCAACGGGGTAGTAATCGACCCAGTAGTTTTTAAAAGTGAAATTGACGGATTGGCTAAATTTAATTTAGATATCAAATCCAAATTAATCATTTCCAGAAAAGCACATTTGATTCTTCCGACGCATCGTTTATTAGATGCGGCGTCAGAAGCTTCAAAAGGAGCTGCTAAAATTGGTTCTACCTTAAAAGGAATTGGGCCAACTTATATGGATAAAACCGGTAGAAATGGACTTAGAATTGGCGATATTGAATTAGCTGATTTTAAAGAAAGATACCGTGCTTTAGCCAACAAACACGAAGAAATCATTAAATTTTACAATGTGCCTTTGGAATATAATTTAGCAGAAATGGAAGCTGAATTTTTTGAAGCTATTGAAGATTTAAAAAAATTGACTTTTATAGACAGCGAAGAATACTTTGCACAAGCCCAAAGAGCAGGAAAATCGATTTTATGCGAAGGTGCTCAAGGTTCTTTGTTAGATGTAGATTTTGGAACTTATCCATTTGTAACCTCATCTAACACTACTGCCGCAGGTGCTTGTACCGGATTAGGAATTGCCCCAAACAAAATCAAAGATGTGTACGGAATTTTTAAAGCTTACACTACACGCGTAGGAAGTGGCCCTTTCCCAACCGAAGATTTTGAAGAAGCAGGCGATATCATGGCAAAAGTTGGTAATGAATTTGGTTCAGTAACGGGCAGAAAACGTCGTTGTGGCTGGTTAGATTTAGTAGCCTTAAAATATGCGGTACAAGTTAATGGAGTTACCCAATTAATGATGATGAAAGGTGATGTACTTTCCGGTTTTGAAACCTTAAAGGTATGTACCGCTTACAAGTACAAAGGTGAAGTAATTACGCACTTCCCTTACAACATTGAACCCGAAAATGTTACCCCAATTTATACTGAATTTAAAGGTTGGCAATCGGATTTAACTCAAATGAAAACTTACGAAGAACTTCCTCAGGAATTAAAAACTTATATTGAATTTATTGAAAAATCATTAGAAGTTCCTGTACAAGTTGTTTCTGTTGGACCAGATAGAACACAGACCATTAATCGATAATTTCATTTTGAAATCATTACCGTTATTTTTTTTAATAGGACTTTTCTTTTGGAATATTTCTAGCTACAGTCAATCGAAAAAAATAAACATTGAACGGTCTGATTATGTAGACATTAACGAGTCCGAGGTTCCCGGAGCAGTGTTGCTTTCGGGCAATGTAACTATTGTGCACGAAGGAGCTCGAATGACTTGTAACAAAGCTTATCATTTTGCCAAAGACAATTTTATCAAAGCTTTTGGGAATGTCCATTTAACCCAAGGCGATACGGTGGTCATGACCAGTTCTTATGTGGAATACAACGGCGATAAAAAACTGGCTTTTGCTAAAGGAAATGTAACCGTTCGCGATCCTCAAACCACCTTAGTAACCGATTCCCTTAGATTCGACCGAAATAAACAAGAGGTATATTACGAATCTGACGGTGTGATTTACGAAAAAGAAAACACCTTAAAAAGTAAAGTTGGCAGATATTATTTAAAACAAAAAAAATACGAATTCTTAACTGCGGTAACCCTTACGAATCCTAAATACGTTATTAAAACCAATCATTTGAATTACCACACCAAAAGTGGCGATTCTTATTTATTAGGCCCTTCAACCATTAAGGGAAAAGACAATTTTATTTACACCGAAAAAGGAATTTACAACACCAAAACCAATCAAGCCAAATTGGTTAAAAAATCCTACATCAAGTATCAAAATCAATTGATTCAAGGAGACAGTCTTTTTTACGATCGAAATAAAGAATTCTCGTCAGCCACTAAAAACATTAAAGTAACCGACTCGATTAATCGTAGTGTGCTAAAAGGTGATTATGGCGAAGTTTACCGAAAAAAAGATTCCATTTATTTAACCAAAAGAGCCGTAATTGTTAACCGAACGGAAACTGATTCCGTGTACCTACACGCCAAACAATTCATTGTAACAGGTAAACCCAGTCAAAGAATTATTCGTGGATTCAACAATGTACGCATATTCAGCACAGACGTTAGTGGTAAATGCGATTCCATACACAGCAAAGAACAAATTGGTTTAACTAAAATGATTGGCAATCCAGTACTTTGGAACAAAGACAGCCAATTAACCGGCGAAGTTATTCACTTAATTGCCGATAAAAATTCTAAACAACTCGATTCTTTAAAAATCATCAACAATGCTTTTATGATTCAAAAAGACTCTTTAAGTTTAAATGCATACAATCAAGTAAAAGGAGTGTATTTATACGGAAAAATCATCGACAAAAAATTAAATCGGGTAGAAGTTGTAAAAAATGCTGAAGTTATTTTTTATGTTCGAGACGATAAACAAGAACTCATTGGCATCAACAAAAGTTTAAGCAATCGCATCATTACAGAACTGCTCAACAACAAGGTAAATACCATAAACTTTTACCAACAAGTGGATGGCAATATTTACCCCGAAAAAGATTTACCTGAAAACGCTCGGAAATTACGAGGTTTTTTATGGCGAGAAGAAGAACGAATTAAAAGCTTGTCGGAGCTCTTTATTACGGAAAAAAAATGACGAATCCCGATGCTGACTTTTTAAAATACCAAGCTGCAACCAGTCCTTATCCTTTGGGCATGAAAGTTTCTTTTGCCAAGGGAAGTTATATCTACGACGATAAAAATAAAGCCTATTTAGATTTTGTCGCAGGCGTGTCCGCTTGTACTTTAGGGCACCAACACCCCAAAGTTACCCAAGCCCTTAAAGACCAATTAGATAAATACGCACACGTAATGGTTTACGGAGAATACGAACAAAGCCCTGCTGTGGAATTTTGTAAATTATTAGCCCAAAACTTGCCCGCTCCTTTAACGAAAACCTATTTAGTGAATTCGGGAACCGAAGCCATTGAAGGCGCTTTAAAACTAGCTAAAAGAGTTACTGGCAGAACCGAATTGATTTCTTGTCACAACGCTTATCACGGTAACACCATGGGTTCTATGAGTGTGATGGGATTCGAAGAACGCAAACAAGCCTTTAGACCCTTATTGCCCGATGTTAATTTCATCACCTTTAACAACCTAGCCGATTTAGAAAAAATCACTACCCGAACCGCTGGCGTAATTTTAGAAAGCATTCAAGGAGGCGCAGGATTCATTACCCCCGAAAACGATTACCTAAAAAAAGTAAAGCAACGTTGCGAACAAGTAGGCTCTTTATTAATTTTAGATGAAATCCAACCCGGATTCGGACGTACCGGAAAATTATTTGGATTTCAAAACTACGATATGGTGCCCGATATTTTAGTCATGGGTAAAGGGATGGGCGGAGGCATGCCGGTAGGCGCTTTTACTGCCAAACCCGAGTACATGGATTTACTGAGTCACTCTCCTAAGTTAGGACACATCACCACCTTTGGTGGACACCCGGTAATTGCCGCGGGCTGTTTAGCGACTTTACAAGAATTGGTCACTACCGATTTAATGGCACAAGCCTTAGAAAAAGAAACTTTATTTCGAAAATTATTAGTTCATCCTCTCATCAAAGAAATTCGAGGAAAAGGACTCATGTTAGCCGCCATGACCGAAAGTGACGACATTACCAATCAAATCATCTTAAAATGTCAAGACAAAGGTTTAATATTATTTTGGTTATTGTTTGAAGGCAAAGCCGTACGCATTACACCTCCACTAACCATCACTGAAGAAGAAATTGAAAAAGGTTGCGAAATTATGTTGGAAGTGATGAATGAGATAATGGGTGTTGGGTATTAGGTGTTGGGTATTAGGTGTTGGGTATTAGGTGTTGGGTAACAAAATTAAAATTTTCAATTTCAATCTTAAAAACATTTAGCTTAAAAGACCTAAAACCCAAGACCTAAAACCGAGAACCTGTTAATTACTCTGTTTATATAAATAACAAGTTTTTAAGAATAAACCGTTTTAAATCAACTACTTTTATGAAACCAAAAAACAAGCTACATGCAAATGTACGAGGAAGAAGATTTCGAAGAGTTGCCGTTGGCTAAATTCGAATCCATGTTAAAAACGAACAAAATATTATTTTTTGATTCGGAGGAATTTGAAGGCATCATCATCCATTACTTGGACGAAGGAAAAGTGTCGCTTGCCAAAAAAGCCCTAAAATTAGCGTTAGAACAACATCCCCACTCTACTGGACTTAAATTAGTTCAAGTAGAAATCTTGATTTATGGTAGTAAATTCGAAATGGCCGAAAAAATGCTCAACGAATTACAATCCATAGAACCCACCAACGAAGAAATATACATCCAAAGAGCCAACATCTATTCTAGAAAAAATCAACACGAAAAAGCGGTTGAAGAACTCAACACCGCTTTACAATACACCGATGATTTAGCCGATGTATATTCCTTAATCGGTATGGAATATTTGTATTTAGACAATCTGGAACAAGCCAAAAATAATTTCATTAAATGCTTAGAAGCAGACGATGACGACGAAGACCATTCCGCCCTTTTCAACGTAGTGTATTGTTTTGACTTTTTAGATCAAAACCAGCAAGCCATCGTATTTTTAAAAAATTACATCGATAAAAATCCTTATAGCGAAGTAGCTTGGCACCAATTGGGTCGAGAATATTTTATAGAAAAAGAATACTCATTAGCCATCGAAGCCTTTGATTACGCTACTTTAATAGACGAAAGATTCATTGGCGCCTTTATGGAAAAAGCCAAATGTTTAGAAAAACTAGGCAAATACAAAAAAGCCATTAAAAATTACATGATTACTTTAGAGCTAGAAGACCCTACCCCTTTTGCTTTATTAAGAATCGGAAAATGTTACGAAAAGCTAGGTAAAAAAGCCCTGGCCATAGAATATATTTTAAAAGCCACCAACGAAGACCCTTTATTACAAAAAGGCTGGTTAGCGATTATCAAATTTTACATTAAAGAAAACGACCTAGAAAAAGCCCTTTACTACACCAATAAAGCCACAGGTATAGATCAAGAAAATGCCAAATATTGGATGATGTACGCCCGAATCAACCAATCATTACAATTGTACGAAGAAAGCATTATTGGATACAACAGAGCCTTAGACAACGGAGAATACCGCTTAAAATCATGGTTATCTTTAGCCGATTTATTAACCCAAATGGGCGAATACCAAACGGCTTTAGAAGCTATAGAAAAATGCAGTGAATTTTACCCCGAAAAAGCCTCAGTAGAATATCGTTTATCAGGGTTAAACTACTTGCTTAAAAACACCGCCAAAAGCTTAGAACACTTAACAAATGCCTTAGCCTTAAAATTCAAAAAACACACCCTGTTACAAAACCTTTACCCCTCTGTTTGGGAATCCAAAACGATTCAAGACACCATTTCGACACATCCGTCGTAAAAACAATTTAAGCTTTTTATGCCGTATCTGCAATCCTGAAAAAGGCTTGCAGCCGCGCTATTCGTTGCAAGTCCTCGCCCTATTCCGTTATCACTCCACAGGGCTGTGGGCTTTACACTGCTATCGCTTACGGAGAACTAAAATCTGCCGTCTAAAATCATTTTCATAAACAAAGACATAAGCGTGGTGTTTTTGGACTTGTTGCTGTGGCTTACTCGAACGAGGTCCGAGCAAAAGATGCTCGAACCAGCTAGGGGATTGGTTTTATTAAGAACCTTTAAAATATTAATATCTTATTTTTTATCATCATCTGATTTTTTAAATAAAAATTTAAAAAAATAAATTATTAGTAGAAAAATTATAATAATTATTTTAATTTTTATTTTAAACTCTGTGTTAGAATAAAATTTAATAACATGCGGTAATCCAAAAACAACAAAAACATTACTTATTAAATGTACCATAAAAGTATTTAATATTGACTTTGTACTTATATACAAAAGAGAAAGGGTTATGCTTCCTATAAATGCAAAAACAAGATCAGTTCCAGAAAAATAATGTAATACTGTAAAACCTAAAGAAATAAAAATTATTGAAAAAAATTTACTTCTATTAATCAAAAAACTATTTAGCCAATAACCTCTGAAAATCACTTCTTCAGTAAAGGATTTTAGAAATATTGATGTAATAAAATATAAATCAATATTATTTGTATTCTGCGCAAATCCTTTCGAAATCGATAAATTAATCGCAATTGAAAATAAAAGCAATATTAAAAGAGCATAAATATTATTAGTATTATTAATAAACTCTAATTCTTTTCTTTTTTTTAAAATCAATATAACAGCTAGCACTATATCAAATAACAAAGTAAATGCACCTCTCAAATTAAAGAAAAAATCAACAAACCCTATTATTATGCAAACAATTATGTAAATGCAGAATTTTAGTTCATTTCTCATTTTTTTAATAAAATCTGTAGTGCATAATATCAAACCTACTAGAATGATACTGAACACTTTGTTGGTTATTATACATTGATGGTGTTTGATAAGTTACAGGCTTCTGAAAATAATAACGTATTAAAGCTGATTTACAGGCTTCAATTCTTAGATTTCGTTCCGCTTGATAATTTGAATTTGGAGCGTGTAAAGTTTGCGAAGATAACAATTCATTTCCAAGTCCCCATATTTTTCCTGCTCTAGGAGAAAGGTATTCAATAATTTTACTTGCTATTTCTGATTGTGCTTGATTTACTACATAATCTACAATAGTTTTACCATCTTCTATATGCTTTGAACTTAACGCTTCTTTACCTCCCATAGCTACACCCTTAGGAGTCAAAATAAAAGGATTTTCATCTAAAAAAGCTTTAACTTCTTTCCAATTATACCCATATTGTTTTGCTATATTTTTTGCTAATTGTTTATTTGGGTCTGATAACTGTGTATGCAAATAATGATTCAACGCAGAAACCATCAATCCAGTCGCGGCACCTTGCCAAAAATTACCTCCAGCCAATTCTGCACCTAAACCACCGCTAACGGAACCAAATAAAATCATTCCTGTGTCACTACTCCTAAAATTATTTGCCCAACCTAAACCTTTATCTTTTCCATTTAAATCGGCTTTAAACGCACTAGAAGCTATACTGCTTAAAGAACCACTAGCAAAACCATCCATAAAATTACCCCCTTGTAAATGAGTCATTGCTCCTTGAAAAGCACCATGTGCTAAAGCTTGGTAGGTTGCTTTTAATACTGGGCTACATACACTGTTAAAACCATTACCTATACCAAAAGTAACCGCTCCACTAAAAGCGCCCATTATGGCACTACTCATAAAACCATTTAAAGTTATCGGTCGGTCGTTAGCGATACAATCCAAAGTATACATTGTTGCTGAAATAATTGCTCCCACAACTATTGCGGTTACTATTTCCTCCCCACTCGGATCGGTATACTTCAACGGATTGTTAAACACATAACCGTAACGGTTGTAATTCTGCGTATTGCTTGGGTCTTGTACAAAATTATCTGGCCCCATAAAACGATGTACTACTGGGTCGTACAACCTGGCGTTCATATGGATTAAACCTACACCTTGTAAGTGTTCATGACCTGTGTAGCCTCGGTCTAAAACTGTAAGTTTAGTTAGGTTGTTGCCTTGTCCGTCTTTTACTGCTTTAACTAATCCCCAGGCATCGTATAAGCGTTGTTCTACAATATTACCTAGGTCATTACTGATGGCCATAATACTGCCTTGGTAATCTCTGTGCAGATACAAATACTCTTTAATAGCACCATTGCCTTTTACCACTACAGGTGAGCTGTAACCATCCCCTGATAAATAGGTTACAAAAGTGGTTTCACCTGTTACAATGTTGTCGGTGATTTCTTGCGCACCGTCATGGGAATAATGCTTACGCATTACTTTTTGTTCTCTGACTTCTTGCGTATCCCCATAGAACATGCTACTGCGTTGTTCAAAGGTGTTGTAAGTAAAGAATAGGGTTTCTTTGTCTTTTAGGTTGATGCGTGCAGGAGCTTTGAAAGCATTGTAGCTTACTGATAATTTCATATTATCGTTACCGTAGTCTGCCCCTGCCGGATTAAGCGTAATACCTGTTACTTGGTACTTTTTAGCGGTATTGCCATATTGATAACTTCCGATTTGGCTGTTTTCGGTTATTTTTCCCGTGTTGTCATAAGCTTGGGTTTGGGTGGTGGTTACTCCGTTTTGTGTAGTGGCTATGGTGGTTAAGCGATCAAAGTTGTCTTGGTAGGTAAATACCTCGGCGGTATTAAATGCGTTGTTGGTTCTGCTTTTTAAATTGGCGGTAATGGGACTAAAATCATAGGTTAACGCCAGTGCGGGATTGGTACTTTGTGGGTCTTTATCAAAGTTTATTTTTTGAGAATAACCAAAGGCATCATATGCATTGGTGTTTTTTATTCCATTACCATAAGTGCCTTCTACTAATTGTCCTCGTTCATTGACTTGGTCGGTAGTCCATAGGGCTTTTGAGGTGGAGTCATCTTGAATTTTCCATAAATGTCCACTTTTATAGATATTCTTAATTTTGGTGTTTTGTGTTTTGTTGTTTCTTAGATTTAATGCGCTGTATCCTTCTTGGTTAATTCTTCCATAACCATCGTAGGTAATCGATTTATTGAATCTTGCGTAAGGGGTAGTTTCAGATATGTGTTTTAATCGTTTGTAATCATCATATTGGTAAATATAGAAGCTTGTTGCGCCTGCTTCCACAACATCTATTCGGGTTAATAATTTAGTGGTAGAATCATACGTATAATCAGATATTATCCCTGTGTTTGAACCTCCATTTATCTTTTTAAGCACCTTTCCAAAATCATCTAAAGTAAAGATGGTTGCGCCTAATGGTGTTCCTTCTTCTAGGGTTTCTCCGTAGGCGTTGTATTTATAGGTGTAGGTTCCCGCTGAGGGGTCTACTAATTTGATTTTTCTGCCCCATTCATCATAGGTAATGGTTTGGGTACTGCCTGAATAACTGCTGGTTTTTAAATTGCCATCGGCAAAATAGGTGTAGGTGATGGCTCCTCCTGGGTCGGTACTGGTTACGGTGTGTCCGTTGGCATTGGTTACGCTACTGGTTACTTTTATGCCATCATCTATACCTACTTTAAATCCTGTAGCGGTTGGTCCATAGCTATATTTGGTTACTTTTCCTGTAAAAGCCGTGGTTTGTTTGGTTCTTCCGTACTGGTCGTATTCTGTTTTATTCCACTGGCTGGCGGTGGTGGTATAGGGTTCGCTTTGCTCTATTTTTCTGCCTAAATAATCGTATTTTGAGTCTACTTTGTTGTAGGTAATTCCATCTATGGATCGAACTTGTTCGTTTAATACCCAACCTAATAAGTTGGTTACGGTGATTTTTCTAAGTCCACTATCATGGTTTTTATAGAGGGTTATTTTATCTGTATTTCTTACGTAACTGTATATGGTGTTTTTACCTAAATAATCGGTTTCTTTGGTTAGTTTTCCCCAATTGTCATAGGTGGTTTTGTTGATTTGTCCGTAAGCATTGGTGCTTTGGGTTACCATGCCATATATTGGATGGTAAGTATCATTAGTGCTTACAAGTCCTTCTGGGCTAGTGGTCGTTTTGATATATCTTCCACTTGGGTCATAGGTGTAACTTACGGTTCTTGATGCGACTTCGGGTTGGGCTCCAGGGGCACTGGCGGTTTGGCTAAGTACGTTTCCGTAGCTATCGTAGGTGTATTCTTGGGTAAGGTATACGTTGTCGGTATTATTGGCTTTGCTTTCGGTTTTCTTTATGCGGTTGTTTTCGTAAGTATATTTACTTTCTGATTTTTTGGTGTCGGAATAGGCTACTATACTGCTATTGCTTTGTTTTAGTCTGCCTATGTAATAATCCGAACCTGTTCCCGTGGGATTGTTTTCGTATTGGTTGATGGTGGTAGTGGTACTTTGTACGGTACTGAATATCTGTTTCTTTAATACGGTCTTTTCTAACAGGTTGTATTCTGGCAGGTAGTGGTAGGTTTGTTGTGTAAAAAAGTTAGTGAGGTTATCTCTGGTGTTTTGCTCTGTTAATAGTAAACTGTATACTTTGTTTGGTGTGATGTTGCTTTGGTATGTATTTACCACTGAACTTATCATACCTACTGGAGCACTGCTATCGGTAAAACTAAAAATGGCTCCTGGGTTTACATATTGTGAATAGGTTCGGGTGGTGGCGCCTCGTTGTAAGGGGTCTGTTTCGGTAATGCTCCATATTTTGCCTGCACTGGCACTTTGATACCAAGCACTGCGGGCGGTTTTTTTGTAGCCGACTGCACCCATACCTTGCAGGTTAACCGCTAAGCCGTGGTAACGGAAGTCCATATACTTAACAAAACCTACGGCTGTATTTTTATGTTGAGTAACGACATAGCTTTGGGGCATGCGTTTGATTTCTACATACGGATAAGTTAAGGATTCTGTAGAAGAATAAACCGCATTATTCATAGAGCCGTTGCCTGTGGTTCCTACGGGCTCTAAGGTCTTATAGAATATCTCGTCGATGATTCTGTCAGCAGAACTACTGACTTTTTTTAATTGTGCGTCTAAATGAAGGTTCTTTTGAAAATCGATAAAATATATTTCCTTATAATCTGGATAGGTTACAACAATGTCATTTAAGGCTTGACCATATTTATACTCTCCAATTACAGGAACTGGTCGATTACGATTATCTGAATGATGCTCTGAAGTTGACTGATAAGTAATCGCAAATTTTTGAGTACTTGCCGTATTACCGATTTGATTAGTAAAAATCCGTATGCCCCAAGAAGTATCTACATCTTTTGGATCCCAAGATTTTGGCTGATAAACACGGGTCATGAATTCCACTAAATCACTTTTACCGTCTTTGTTTGTGTCCATAACAAAATAAGAACGGTTAGCTGATTTTCCCAAAATTGAATTTATGAATGCCCCCCCATAATCAACAAAAGTATTAATAGGAAATTGTTCTTTAATAAAAATATCGCCACCTGAATTAGTAAAGTTATTTTGATACCATACCCAATCGGTACTTTCTAAATCCTGGCGGATTAACAAGTCTGTTTTTCCATCCCCATTAAAATCACCCAAATGCAAGGGTTTTTCCCAATAAAAATGGGGCAAGGTTCCACTTGCCAAAAGATTTGGGAAACAAATTCCATTCTCGAATCTTAAATCAACGATTCTGTATGACTTATCTTGATTGATACATAAAATATCCAATTTACCATCTCCATTAAAATCCGCTTGGTATTTATAATCTGATCTGAACCAATTGTTGGGGTCCAAAAATTCAATTAAAGAATTTGTGGTATTGGGATTCAAATCTAAGACAAATCTTTTGGTGTCACTCCCTTCTTTTCTTAGTACCCAAAAATGATTACCATCAATTTTTATTGGTTGTTCCCAGAATACTGTCGACAAAATCACATCAGAAACCCCATCTCCATTATAATCTCCTTCTAACAAAATGGGCGTTTCCTTGTATATTTCTTTAACGTCTGGATTTATATAATGCTTTTGAGGATTCCCAAACACATAAAATGCAGGATGTATATCTAGAGGATGATAAATATATGCTGTATTAAAACCTGAAAAATTAACATCTTTAAAATACTTTAATCCAACAGTGCTTCCGTCCAAACTATAAACATTAAATCTGTATTGCGAAGAACTAGTTGCAGTTAACCCTAAAAATGATTGTTTTTGATTTAATTTATTATTTTCTAGAGTATTAATTGCCATTCTTATTCCAGAAGGCAATGCCAACTGTTTAGAATTACTTTTAAACATCCCATAAAAAAGATTGTTATAGGCGACAAAATCTAATTTTCCATCTCCATCAAAATCACCTGAAAAATCAATATCAGCAAAACTTAATGGATTCGGCAAAGAGGTTCTTATTTCAGAATTCCCTGGGTTTTCTGCGGTAGTATTATACTCAAACTTAACGGGATTAGCCGATTCTAATGCTCCGTTGAATTCTTGCACCTGCGTTACGTACTGATAGCCTAGTTGTGAATCTGTCGTGTGGGTTAATTCATATCTTTTGAATATATAATTATTGGTTAACACCTGTACTCTTTTTAGAATTAAATCTTTAGTGATTTTTGTACCGTTGATAAAGCTAAATTCCGTTCTTTTAGCTATTTCATATTGAAACTCTAATTTATTTACCAAACCGGCTCCAACATATTTGTTACCACTAAATTTAATTTCTGAGATATACAAAGCATTTTCTGCGCTTAGGATGTAATCGTACAATATGTAATTTCCATTCACATCCTCTTGCCTTACTATATAATAAGCGGTTTGATCTGTTGCATTGTTACCATTATAATTCCCATACCACATTTGGCTTCCATCTGCCGTATTGACTATAAAATAAGTGGCTTGACCTTCTTTTCTTAATTCTATTTTGGTGTTGGATTGGATTTCTGTTTCGTAGGTAGAACCATTTTCCCAATAAGTCCCCGTTTTTAAGATTAAGCGTTGTCCGTCTAGCGCTAATTTGTCGTTGTCGTCAAAGTCTACTCCATCCAAAAATCCATCGATATCCATTCGGGTGGCGATGCGGTGGATGCTGGATATGCCGCTGATGTTCCATCCTTGTCCTGCGATACCTCCTAATTGTCCGCTGTTGTAGTTTAAATTGATAACTGGTCCTACGTTTTGGATGCTGGGTGGTAAGGCAATGGGTAATGTGTAACTAGCTGTACCGGAATTGCTGATGTTTAATTGCCCTTGGGTATCGGTAAATACTTGGGCTTGGATTTGTATATTATTAATGAATAATAAACTTAAAAGGAGGTATAAGTAGTTTTTCATATTTAGGATTTTTGGGTGTATAGGGCTTTGGTGTTGGGTTTTTGGTTGGGTTTTTAATATTGAAATTTCACAATTCACAATTCACAATTCACAATTCTTATAATTTATTCCTTCAAAACCTTGACTACTTTGGTTTCTCCGCCTATGTATTCTACTTGTAGATTATAGACTCCTGATGGGTAACTAATAAAATTTAGGGTGTGTTTTTGACTTTCTGGAGTTATTGATTCTTGGACTAATTGTTGTCCGTTAGTGTTGTATAAACGAAAAGTTTTCGGTTGGTCTTTGGCCTGAGGGGTTGTCCATTGTAGTTGTAATTCTTCTTTTACCGGATTGGGGTAAAATACAAATTGAGGTAATTCTTCGGTGGTTTGTGGGGTTATGGCTGTTGGCTCTTCTGCGGTGACAGCTTCTTCTGGGGCTGAACTTTTACTAGCAGAAAGTACAATTCCTCTAAAGATTTGGTTTCCCGCAGCATCGTACTGAAATTGTATAGTAGTTTGAGAATAGGCTGTTTGTAAAGCAAATAATACAACCAATAGGAATAGTTTTTTCATGTTTTGGGATTTTAAAGCCCCAAAATTAATTGGCTTTTTGTGCATACACAAATCGACCTTTTTACAATTTCGTTAACAATTAATAACCTAACGAGTCGTTTTGGTCATAACTGGGCGATTTTAGTCATAAGTGGGCGAAATTGGCAATAAACGGCAAAAAGGTGTTTCTTGAATTTTGTTAATAAGTTTTTTTGAAGCAAAAAAAAAGCCCAGCAATTGCTGAGCTCAATTTTATTTTTAGTTTAGATTAAAATTTTAAGTCAAATTTCCCAAAACTCAATCTATCAAAATAAATTAAATTTTAAAAGTCAATCCAAATTGTGTGGTTGTAAAGAAATTGTTGAATACATTAACATTTCCTTCAAATTCAGATTCAGCTTTCCCTCCATCAACTTTCGCAGATGTGTAAGACAAAATATCTGATAAACCAAAATTGATAGCAATTTTTTCCGTAACAAAATATTGAAGACCTAAACCTGCTCCTAATCCAAAACCATTAGCCTTAATACCTGTTATACTTTCCTTTTGTGATCCAAATGCTGCACCAGCCTCAGCATAAGTTTTGAATCTAGCTCCTAAGTCCAAGAAATAATAACGCGCAAAAACACCTGCTCCAAAAGAAGAGTTCTTTACCATATCTGTTCCCGCAACTTCTTCTTTATCAGACCCAATCATTAATTCTGCTCCAATAGCCAATTTTGGACTTAAGAAATACCCTACTTTAGGACTAAATTCAAGTCCACTTGTTTTCATTTCGGTATTTTTGTCATTAGTAGAATAAAATCCTAAACTACCTTCAACAAAAACATCCCCTTCACCAAAACCGAAAGATTTCTCAGTATTATCTTGCGCATTAGCTGTAAACATTGCTCCTAATAATAAAGAAGCCATAACGATTAATTTTTTCATAAGTTTAATTTTTTAAAGTTTATAAATCGAAGATATAGCATATATGTTAATATTTTAACACCTTTTTTGAGGTTTATTCACATTTTAATTAACATTTTTAACAATTGACTAAAAATCAATGTTTTACAAAGTATATTTTTTAAACAAAATTTTTATGGATTATTGTTTGTATTATCAAAGATGAAATACTAAGTTTGCACTCGGAATTTAACAAGCGATTGTTTAATTCTATTGGAGAGGTGCCGGAGTGGTAACGGAGCAGATTGCTAATCTGTCGACGGGTAACCGTCGCCAGGGTTCGAGTCCCTGTCTCTCCGCTTTTTTCGGGGTGTAGCGTAGCCCGGTCATCGCGCCTGGTTTGGGACCAGGAGGTCGCAGGTTCGAATCCTGCCACCCCGACGAAAAAAGCAAATGGTCGCGTAGCTCAGCTGGATAGAGCATCTGCCTTCTAAGCAGACGGTCAAAGGTTCGAATCCTTTCGCGATCACGATTAAATACTTAGAAATAAAAAAGTCGCCAAGTTTACTTGAGCGACTTTTTTATTTCTAAGTATTTTCAAAGCGGAGCTTTGAAGGATGGGCGGAGCCAATCCTATTCGTGATACCCAACTTGTTTCCCTCAGAAAACTCCCTAAACACAACTTTGAAGGATGGGCGAAGCCAATCCTATTCGTAAAACTCCGCGTTAAGGACAGTAGTGAAAATCCTTTTAAGTAAGCCCCAATTTTGGCTTGCTTAAAAGATTGCAACGTATGGCCTGACCCGCCTAGGCGGGAAACGCCCAATAAAAAAAGGCCGTTCTTTCGAACAGCCTTTAATTATGATATAAATCTTTAAATTCTTATTTAGCGAATTTAGAGTATTTGTTTTTGAATTTATCGATACGACCTGCAGTATCAATTAATTTTGATTTTCCTGTGTAAAACGGGTGTGATGTTCTAGAAATCTCTAATTTGATTACCGGATATTCAACTCCATCAACAGTAATAGTTTCTTTGGTTTCTGCAGTAGATTTAGTAATGAACACATCTTCGTTTGACATGTCTTTGAATGCTACTAATCTATAATTTTCGGGGTGGATACCTTTTTTCATTTTATATAAATATTATTTCCTTAATTCTTATTAGAGTGCGCAAATTTAGAATTATTTTTTAATAAACAAATACTATTTCTTAATTTTTAAACCCATTACAACATTGTTTTTTTTACTTCCTTTGATTTATGAACTTTTTAGCCCACATCTACTTGTCTGGCGACAACGATTTTATTAAAATCGGAAACTTTATTGCTGACGGAATTCACGGCAAAAACTTTAGCGGTATACATCCTGAAATTCAAAAAGGCATCATCTTACACAGACATATTGATACGTTTACCGACAGCCATAGTGTTTTTAAACAAAGTACTAAAAAACTCCATGCGGGTTATGGTCATTATTCGGGGGTGATTGTGGATATTTTTTACGACCATTTTTTAGCTAAAAACTGGATGAATTATTCCGAAGTTTCTTTGGCTGAGTTTACGACTGAGTTTTATATTTTATTAGAAAATCATTTGCACTTAACACCCGAAAAAACCAAACAGTTATTTCCTTATATGGTTTCGCAAAATTGGTTGTACGAATATCGAACGATGGAAGGAATTAGCCGAATTCTTTATCAAATGGACAGCAGGACTGGGTTTAAATCCAAAATGCAATTTGCCCCTAAAGAACTGGACGAATTTTACCACGAACTAGAATTGGAATTTACCTTGTTTTTTAAAGAAGTACAAACACACGTGCAACAACAAATTCCTTTATTATAACCAACATTAACAAATGTTAGGCTAAGCTTACGTAGTTTTCGGATTCTAAAATATTTACCTTTGCTTTTTGCGTAATTTTTATGACTGAGGCTAACGATTATATTGAAGTTTTAGGTGCTCGTGTGCACAATTTAAAGAATATTGATGTACTGATACCCCGAGAAAAACTGGTAGTAATTACGGGTTTGTCGGGTAGCGGAAAGTCTTCTTTGGCTTTTGATACCATTTATGCCGAAGGGCAAAGAAGATATATTGAAACTTTTTCGGCTTATGCCCGTCAATTTATAGGCGGATTGGAAAGACCCGATGTGGATAAAATCAATGGGCTTTCCCCGGTGATTGCCATTGAACAAAAAACTACCAACAAAAGTCCGCGTTCTACCGTAGGTACGGTTACCGAAATTTATGATTTTTTGCGTTTGTTATATGCCCGAGCAGCCGATGCTTTTAGTCATGTAACGGGCGAAAAAATGATTAGTTATACCGATGAGCAAATTCACACCTTAATCAGTAAAGATTTTTACAACCAACGCATATCGGTTTTAGCGCCTGTGGTTAGAGCCAGAAAAGGACATTACCGAGAATTATTTGAACAAATCACCAAACAAGGTTTTTTAAAAGTTAGGGTAAACGGCGAAATTAAGGATGTAGAACACGGCATGAAGTTAGACCGTTACAAAACCCACGATATTGAAATTGTAATTGACCGTTTACTGATTAATGAAGAAACTATTGAAGGGAATCGTTTGTCTGAAAGCATTAAAATAGCCATGCAACATGGAGAAAACACTTTAATGATTTTAGAACAAGAAAGTGGTTTGATTCGTTTTTTTAGCCGAGATTTAATGTGCCCTACTTCTGGTATTTCTTATCCATTACCCGAACCCAATAGTTTTTCTTTTAATTCCCCCAAAGGCGCTTGCCCTTGCTGTAATGGTTTGGGACATGTTTTTAAAATCAACGATAAAAAAGTGATTCCAGATGCGGGAATTTCTATTAAAAACGGAGGAATTATCCCTTTAGGCACTTATAAAAGTACTTGGATTTTTAAGCAATTAGAAATCATAGCCGAAAAATATCAATTCAGTTTAAGTGATGCTATAGAGTCTATTCCTGCCGAAGCGATGACCATGATTATGGAAGGTGGGAAAGAAAGTTTTTCGGTAGAATCTAAAACCGCAGGGGTAACCAAGCAATATAAAATTGATTTTGAAGGTATTACCCACTTTATTAAAAATCAGTTCGACAACGCAGAATCTTCTACCATTAAACGATGGGCTAAAGAATTTATGGACGAAGTGTTTTGCGAAGACTGTAACGGCACGCGTTTAAAAAAAGAAGCTTTATTTTTTAAAATAACGGATAAAAATATTGCCGAATTATCCAATATGGATATTTCGGAATTGCACACTTGGTTTTTGGAATTAAGTCCGAAATTATCCGAAAAACAAAAAACCATCGCTTCTGAAATCATTAAAGAAATCGAAACCCGATTGCAATTTTTATTAGATGTAGGTTTGGATTACTTAACCTTGAACAGAAGTTCTAAATCCTTATCGGGCGGAGAAGCACAACGTATAAGATTAGCTACCCAAATTGGCTCTCAATTGGTAGGCGTTTTATACATTTTAGATGAACCGAGTATTGGATTGCACCAGCGAGACAATGAACGATTAATACAGTCTTTAGAACAACTGCGTGATATTGGTAATTCCATATTAGTGGTAGAACACGACAAAGACATGATTGAACGCGCCGATTACGTAATTGACATAGGCCCTGCGGCGGGAATTCACGGTGGAACCATTGTACAACAAGGCACACCTGCCGAAATCAAAAAAAGTCACACCCTAACCGCGGCTTATTTAAACGGAGAAAAACAAATTGAAGTCCCCAAAACCCGAAGATTGGGCAATGGACTCTTTTTAACTTTAGCGGGCGCCACAGGCAATAACCTGAAAAACTTAACCGTAAAATTTCCTTTGGGAAAACTCATAGGAATTACAGGTGTTTCGGGCAGTGGAAAATCCACTTTAATTAACGAAACCTTATATCCTATTTTAAACGAACACTTTTTTAATGGCGTAAAAAAACCACAACCGTTTACCCAAATTATTGGTTTAGAACACATTGATAAAGTAATTGATATCGATCAATCCCCCATTGGAAGAACACCTCGTTCCAACCCAGCTACTTATACGGAAGTATTTTCGGAAATCAGAAACTTATTTACCCAAACCCCCGAAGCCTTAATCAGAGGGTACAAACCGGGGCGTTTTAGTTTTAACGTAAAAGGTGGGCGTTGCGAAACTTGCGAAGGTGCGGGTTTACGTGTGATAGAAATGAATTTTTTACCCGATGTGTACGTCAACTGCGAAACCTGTCAGGGGAAAAGATTTAATCGAGAAACCTTAGAAATTCGTTTTAAGGGAAAATCAATTTCAGATATTTTAGAAATGACTATTGAAGAAGCTGTTCCTTTCTTTGAACCCATTCCTAAAATCTACCGAAAATTAAAAACCATTGAACAGGTCGGCTTGGGCTACATCACTTTAGGACAGCAAAGCACAACCCTTTCGGGCGGTGAAGCACAACGCATTAAACTGGCTACCGAACTTTCTAAAAAAGACACAGGCAACACTTTATACATTTTAGACGAACCCACTACAGGATTACATTTCGAAGACATTCGGGTACTCATGGAAGTCATCAACCAATTGGTAGACAAAGGCAATACCGTAATTGTGATTGAACACAATTTAGACGTAATTAAACAAGCCGACTACGTGATTGACATTGGCCCCGAAGGCGGTAAAAAAGGCGGACAAATCATTGCCGAAGGCACCCCCGAAGAAGTTTGCCTAAACGAACAAAGTCATACGGCTAGGTTCTTAAAGAAAGAATTGGGAATTTAATCTGGGTTTTGGGTATTAGGTTTTAGGTATTTTTAAATTAAAGAATTTAAAAAAAGGATTTCCACTGCCGTCATTAACGCAAAAACAAAAAAGTCGGACTTTAAAATCCGACTTTAGTTCATTTAATAACTTATTTCTGTCTAAAATAAATATCAATAGGTACGCCCTGAAAATCGAAATTTTCTCTTAGTTGATTTTCAATGAACCTTTTATAAGGTTCTTTAATGTACTGTGGTAAATTGGCAAAAAACACAAACTGTGGAGTTGGCGTTGGCAATTGCGTACAATATTTAATTTTGATGTATTTCCCTTTTACCGCTGGTGGTGATGTTCTTTCAATGATGGGCAACATCAACTCGTTTAATTTAGAGGTTGAAACACGTTGTTTTCTGCTTTCAAAAACTTTTACACTGGTTTCTAATGCTTTAAGTAATCGTTGTTTGTTAATGGTAGAAACAAACAAGATAGGCACATCGGTAAACGGTTGGATTTGTTCACGAATTTGAACTTCAAAATCACGGGTACTGTTGGTTTCTTTTTCCACCAAATCCCATTTATTTACTAATATCACGATTCCTTTTCGGTTTTTTTCGGCCAACCAAAAAATACTTTGATCTTGCCCCTCAAAACCACGAGTGGCGTCAATAATTAAAATACAAATATCACTGTGTTCAATGGCACGTACGGAACGCATCACCGAATAAAATTCTAAGTCTTCTTTTACTTTGGCTTTTCTACGGATTCCCGCAGTGTCTACTAAATTAAATTCAAATCCAAATCGATTGTATTTGGTATCAATAGCATCCCGTGTAGTACCTGCAATATCAGTTACAATGTATCGGTCTTCACCAATTAAAGCATTAATAAAGCTAGACTTTCCTGCATTAGGACGTCCTACTACCGCAAAACGAGGCAAAACAACTTCTTCTTCCTCGGTTGTAGGAATTTCTTTTGGAAACAATTCTACTAAAGCATCTAATAACTCCCCTGTTCCACTACCACTCATTCCCGAAAAGGTAATGTAATCTCCTAATCCTAAATTATAGAATTCCAAGGCGTCTTTTTCGCGCATGGCATTGTCTACTTTATTTACAGACAACAATACGGGTTTGGTTACTTTTCTAAGTAATTTGGCCACTTCCTCGTCCATTGGAGTGATTCCTTCTTCTACATCTACCACAAATAAAATCACATCGGCTTCATCTATGGCCAATTCCACCTGACGACGGATTTCTGCTTCAAAAACATCTTCGGAACCTTTAATGTATCCACCCGTATCAATTACCGAAAAAGGTTTTCCGTTCCATTCACTTTTACCATAGTTTCTGTCGCGCGTAACTCCACTCACCGCATCTACAATGGCTTCTCTACGTTGAATCAAACGGTTAAATAACGTTGATTTTCCTACGTTAGGTCTTCCTACTATGGCTACAATATTGTTATTCATTTTATATTATTTATGATTGAACTTCAATCAATTATTAATCATTATATCCAAACCTTCTAAGCATTTGCTGATTGCTTCTCCAGTCTTTATTTATTTTAACGTATAATTCTATGTGGATTTGTTTTCCAAAAAAACGTTCCATTTCTCTTCTGGATTCCATCCCTACTCTTTTTATCGCCAAGCCTTTATGCCCTATAATAATGCCTTTTTGGGTTTCTCTTTCTACCATAATTACAGAACGAATTCGAATAATATCTTCATCTTCAAAAAACTCTTCGGTAACTACTTCTACCGAATAAGGAATCTCTTTTTTATAATGCAATAAGATTTTTTCTCGGATGATTTCATTCACAAAAAAACGTTCTGGCTTATCGGTTAAAGTATCTTTAGGATAATACGCTGGTGATTCAGGCAACAATTGAACTATGCGATCAAAAACCTCGCGCACGTTAAAATTGTTAAGTGCCGATATTGGATATACTTCGGCATTGGGCACCTTTGTTTTCCAATAATCCATTTGCATTTCCAAAGTTACTTGATCCGTGGTGTCGATTTTATTCAACAACAATAACACTGGAATTTCAGAGTAAATAATCCGATTAAAAAAAGACTCATCTTTTAATTCTTGTTCCCCAACTTCTACCATATACAGTAAAATATCGGCATCTTCAAAAGCTGATTTTACAAAATTCATCATCGAAGATTGTAATTCGTAAGCGGGTTTGATAATCCCTGGAGTGTCCGACAATACTACTTGAAAGTCCTCGCCATTAACTACGCCTAAAATTCTGTGACGAGTAGTTTGCGCTTTTGAAGTGATAATAGACAAACGTTCCCCCACAAAAGCGTTCATTAAAGTTGACTTTCCGACATTCGGATTTCCAATGATATTTACAAAACCTGCTTTATGCGACATAATTGCGTATATTTTTATTCATGGTAAAGCCGAATGTCCACTGGACATTCTCCTCTTAATATCAAATCGATAATATTAACAAAACCTGCTTTATGCGACATGAATTATTTTTTTGCGCAAATGTACGGAATAACCTTATAAAGAAAGGAATAAAATATTTTTACGTAAAGTGTTTGGATTGTAAAGAATAAAGATAGTATATTTGCACCCGAAACAGCGCGGGATAGAGCAG
>DLGW01000009.1:62204-134006 GCA_002482885.1 Flavobacteriaceae bacterium UBA7684
GTTCGAGTCCTGTTCCCGCTACAAAGAAAATCCGTAACAAACTTAATATTAAGTAGTTGCGGATTTTTTGTTTGAAAAATTCCCGAAAAATTCCCGAAAAAGTTATAATATCAATTGATAATTATATTGGAATAGTCGAAAAGTAAATGATAAATTTTAAATTTCTCTTCGATACCAAAATTTTTCTTGTGGAGTGATTTATAAGAACAATCAAAGGACTTATCTAATGGGTGTAGTTTAAGATAATCTAAAGTAGCAATTGATTTATTGCTCTTTAATTTTTTATTTATATCTTCAACTATTTGCTCGTGATTTAACAACTCTGTTTCAATAAATGCAATCTGACCTTCAATTGGGAGTCTAAATGTTGTTTGAGGTCTTTCAGTGAATTTTTTAATATCTTTAATGTATTCCTTGCAATCATCATAGCTATTAATCCTTTTGCATTCAACCGCAAATTTTATTTCATCATCAGTTTTTTTAGACCATAGTTCTTGAATCCCACTTTCATAAATTGAAATATCAATTTTATCATTTCGTTCTTTGTTTGTAACGGAATCGATGTAGGTTTTTGTTTCTTCCGGATGAAAAGTTATTTCAACCAAAGGATTATCCGAAATATTTTCTTTAAAATGTTTCTTGTTATATGACTTAGACAAATAATCATTTATCAATCCATTTCTTATATAATCTTCTTGAGCAACCTTACCTCTTTTTGCATAATCATATATTTTATTATCTGCTAAAGTTTTTTGATAACAATAGATTATGTATTTCATAACTGAACGAATTTTATATTCAGTTAGTTTATTTACATTCGGTTTAAAATTATCGGCGGAATTAATCATTAACAGAGTAGTTGTTTAATCGTTTTAACTCTGCTTTTTGGATCGCTTCTTTAAATTCTGCAACATCATACCAAGCCATTGCCCTATGCCAGCATTTATATTCATTTGGTTTGATAATGTAAAAAGAGTTACTTTCAAATCCTTTGATGTCTTTTTGTAAGAATAGATTTTTTGTTGGGTCTTGATTATCTGTTATTTGCTCAATGCTTAATTTATTAGCCAGTCTTTTTAATACTTCTTTTTCGTCTTTTTTGTCAGGATAAATAATCGAGTTTTTAGGTTTTTCATCCAAGAAAATAAAGTTTAAAGCAATGAAATAGTTTAATGGATATACCTCAACTTGAATAAATTCATTATCATAAATTTTTTCAAACTCTTGTATGTAAACTTCTGCATATTTTTCAAAAAGTTCTTTATTAGTATCTATTGCCTTTGTAAATAAACATTGTCTACTTTCTTGAAATTGATATCTCGAAACATTTAAAGCATAATCAATAAGGTCTTTCTCGTACTCATTAATCTCATATAATTCATTAATAATTTTGTTTACACCTTTTATTAACTCATTATTTATTGGTGCTAATTCAGCTTTAAAATTTGAATTATAGTATTCTTTTACAGGGTTTAAAAATTCAATAAAAATATCGAGTAATTTTTTTTCAATATCTTTATTTGGCACTGCAAAAGGAAATGCAATATATTCATTTAGATTAATCTCAGGATTGTAAACACCCCAATTTGCAGAGGTTAAATAGAGATAGTAAGTATAATAATTAGATAAGAATAATGTGAAAACATTTGAAATAACCTCTTTTTTATCTGATGTTATTCCATAAAAATTTTCAGTAAATGCCGTGTTTTTTTCTGAAAATGAAAATTTCAGATGTGTTTCTTGAATTGTCCTTTTACCTAATACTATCTTTTCGTTTTTAAACAAATCTATTGTTCTACCAGCTTTTATAAATGTGTCTATTAATTTTATTTTTTCAAGTTTTGAACTTTGAATGTATAGGTTTGTGAAATTCTCTTTTTTTATTAAATTAAAGTTTTCTAAAAAAGGAAATGGTTTTTTAGGACTCCCTTGTTCAATCCCCTTTCCAAAGAGTGAGTTATTATTAACTAAATATTCTTTTAAAGTTTTTTCTTTTCTATTAATCAAAAATAAATAATCCAGAGTATTTCCATATAAAGCAACTTTAAACATCCATGTGTTTTCAATGAAATATCTTTGTAGAATATTTTTAATGTCATTTTTTTCAATTACCAATGACTTAAATTTTCTTAAGAAAATATTAGACTTCAATGATAAATGATTAACTACATTATTACTCGTGTCTTGACCGTTTGCATATTGATAGTTAATTATTATTGCAGGGTTTTTTGCACCTTCAAATATTAATGTTCTAACAGCAGATAAGTCAAAACATTTGTATAAATAAAAATCTGATAAAAACTTTTCTTTAAAATTTATAGCAGTATTATTATAAAAAGATTTACTTGTTACAATTAGTGAGCAGATTGGTAAACTTTCAGAAAAATCTTTTGTTCTGAAAATAAAAGACTGGGCTAATTGATAATCGCTAATAAATTTTATTAACTTATTGTTTTTGAGATATTTTACATGTATATCATCCTTGCTTCCATTTTTCCATGGCGGATTTCCTAAAATGAATTTTGGTGAAACATTTTTTATAACTTCATTAAACTCATGAGTGGTATCAAAAAAATTGGCTTCAAAAAGATTCTCATCTAACAGATTAGGGAATGGATATTTTTCGACATCTTTTGGCTCTTGATAGTCTAATAAAGCAATGTAAATAGAAAAACAAGTCACTTTTAGTGCCTCTCTATTTATATCTATCCCAAAGAGATTATTTTTAACGATATTTCTTATTTTGTTGCTAAATGCTTCTTTATCATTTTTACCGTTCAATTGAATTTCTTTTTCAATCATTCTTCTTAATGACTGAACAAGAAAAATTCCAGAACCAACCGCAACTTCAAAAATAGAACATTCAGAAGTTTGGGAATTTTTCAAAAATTCTTCAACCGTATCGTTAAGTATATAATCAACTAAAAAAGAAGGAGTGTAAACCGCTGAATTAAGTTCTCTTGTATCTTCATCAATCAATGATTCGTAAATACCAGAAATTACCTCAACTGGAATTATAGAAAAATCAAAAATTTCAAAAAAATATCCTTCAAATAAAGTTCCTTGTTCTTGAAGTTCTCCTTTGAATACATCAGCTAAAAAATTAGATTGGGTTTGATTAAGTAGAATATCCAATTCTTTAAACAATACTCCATTAAACTTATCGTTTAAATTGGTAAAAAGTTCATTTAATCGTTGAGGTTGTTTTATTAATTCACTAAAACTTTTTCTTTTATCATTGGTAGTTTTACCAGCAATAAAATCTTCATCTATTTTAATACCTCTATCAATTAAATAACGAATAAAAATCAATCTTAAAATTAAAGAGTTTGCTTGTTTGTCGTCAAGATGATTTGCCTCTTTTGCATCAGTAAGGTATTGCCTTACTTCCTTGATGTTTTGAAAAAGTCTTTCATTAACCCTTTTACGAGTTTCTTTTCTCTTTGTATTTTCGAGATAATCATTTTGAAACCATTTCCAAGTTTCTCCACTCTGTAGATTCCAAAAAGAAAAACGATTATCTCTTTCCTCCTCGGTTAAGTTTAACGCTTCAAGTTTACCATCATTACCGTTTTTATCTTTTATATAATTCAAAGCATTGAAAATTTGAATCTCTGTGCTTTTTATTATAAATATTACTGGAGAGTTATCAAAAGACCAAACCTTTTTATGAATTTCATTTTCAATGTTTTGATTTGTTAAGTCTGTTAAATCAAAAAATAAAATAAACGGTTGTTTGTTAAAAACATATACCGCATCTGGTTTTATGGTGCTTAATTTATTTTTTGTGTCAATATGAAAGTCAAAACTATAGCCACCATTATCTTTATCTCTATAAAGAACGGTGTTTTCTAATCCTAAACGGCTTAAAAAAAATTTTAGTTTATTCTCTTTCAATTTAGTTAGTTTTTGCAAATTTAATTATAATAAAACTTTTTTTACTTCTTTAGTTTAAAATCAATCTTTAAATTTTATTTTACTCTCATACTCTGTAAAAAACACGACTTTATCCGCAAGGTATTTTTCATTGACTACATAAACGATTAAGTCCGCTTCATTTTTATATTTGACTTCAAACCAAACTCCTTTCTTCACATTATTTATCCAGTTTGTTTTTAGTAGAATCCAGTTTGCCTCATACTCTTTTTGAGTGATGTAAATTTTATAATTTGCTTCATTTTTATTTGAAGTATAGAATACTTTTTGAGAATACGATTTAATCCCAAAGAGAAGGAATATGAATAAAAATATATTATGAGGTTTCATTTTATTTAATTGCAATCAAATTTAATCAAAAAATTTATAGATTTGTAGGAGAATGAACAGTTCCAAATTTTGGAATTTAAAATAAAGTGCTTTTGTGGTACTGATTACAGAAATCGGCAAAATTTCAAAAATCAATACAGTACGAACAAGATGCACGTCGTCAAGGCGTGTCCTCTTTTCCGTTGTATTGTCTGGCTTTGCCGAGCCTCTGTAATCAATGTGTTTAAGATGTGACACGCTGATTGTTTCTATTCTTTTTTATCACTTACCTCAGCTTTTTTTAAACTAAATCATTGGAATTGTTTAGCGTTTAAACAATAACTAAATACAAAATCAATGATTACACTAAAAAAAATTAAAATAATAACTTTAAGCATTGCCTTATTTCTTTTCCTCTTTGTTGTTATTGTAGGGTTTACTTATTCGTGGAAAAGTGGATTAATTTTAACTTTAAGCGAGTTCTTTTTATTGCTAAAATTGGGCAGTCACTTAGAAAGAGAAAAATCAGTAGAAATTAGCAAAACAACAAGAAATATTTTTTCAATTCTATTTCTATGCACCTTCTTTTGGGGAGCTAGTTATTTTCCAAAAGTAACAAATGAGACAAAAAATAAACTTGTAGAAGAAACCACAAAAGAAACCACAAAAAAATTAAAACCTATTGTCACACTAAACATATCAGAACTTAAAGAATTTCAAAAAACCTGGGCTGATAGTGTTGTAAAAAGTTGGGGTGGGGATTTTATTGTTTCTAATAAACTATCATTACCAGATACCATTTACTTTGAATTGAGTAAAAAAGCGACACAGTCTTTCAACTCGAATAAAAGTCAAAGTTTACCGATGTATTTATTCAGTTATAAAAACTCATTAAAAAATAAATTCGGAACACAATACAGCGAAATTGAAACCGTAATTGATTTTATGCCAAATAAGGAACTTTTGAAAAACAACAATCCAAATGATTGGACACATCCAATAGCAAAAAATAGTGGTCTTAAAATATATGGTGGCAATGAATATTCAAAAGAATTTATTGGCACTTTACAATGTAAATATAAAGACGAATCGGACGGTAATACTTATTATGTTTTATACAAAGACAATGGTAATGAAACACGAATTGTAGATTATCAATTTGATAATTGTTGGGTTAAGCAAAAAGATGCTGATTCAAGAATTGGTATCGGAATACAGAAATGTTACTAACTAAATAAATTTTTAAAAATGAAAAAAATCTCGTTAATACTGATATTGTCAGTAGTGTTATTTGCAAAAGCATCCGCGCAAAATCTTAAAAATGACTGTGAATTTTTTAAATCTACTTCTTTTATTTTGACCTCTATAAACGCAATAGATGAAGTCTTAAATTCCAATAATAAGAATACAGATTTAAAGAAACTTATTCCAATTTTAGAAACTAATAATACTAAAATTGAAAAGTCATATCAAATTTTAAAATTGAAATATTCAAATGATATAGATTTTGTGGCTTATGAAAACTGGTGTTTACTTATCAAAAAGTCTAGCAAAATGTTAAAAGAAAGCGACCCTATCTTTGAACTTGGTTTAGAATTAATAAAAGTCGACTTGAAAGATTTTTTTATTAAAAAATACTGAATACATCAAAATACCAATTTTCAGAAAAATACACATCTCGGAGGTCAAAGTGTTACCTAGTTGTAGTGTATTTAAAAAACTAGGTTTAAAGGGGGGGGGCATTGTTCTTTTTTGAAAGGTAATCATTAAAGAGTGTTACTTTCAGTATCTTTTAATGACTTGTACCACCCGTTAATAATTTCTAATCCCTTGAATTATAAAAGAAAAAGCATTATAAGAAAGTTTCTTGTAATGCTTTAATCTTTTAAATGCATATTGCCCTTATACCTACCTATGTAGTAAACTTAATCTTTTGCTCAACTATTATGTTTACTGCTTCTTTTCGGTGTACTGGTGTCATCTCATTAAGAAAACCTCTTAATACGGTAATTTTCTCTTTTGGGGATAAATGAGGCACATAAAACCTCAACTTCTTATAATGTGGTTCTAACTGTTCCCACAATATTTTTCTCATTTGCTGTGAGATTTCATCATCGCTAGTAGTAAGGTATTTTGTAAATCCTTTCAATAGATTTGCCCTTTCGTCTAATCCACAACAATTAAGCAATTTATCTAATCTTTGGTAATCAGTCTTTAATACCTCGAATAATACCGCTTTACTTTCTTTAGTCAATTTGTTTTGACCTCTTACATTTTTTTCACGCCCAAAGTTAATTTGGTTCTTGTTTTCTGGATTTTCGTTTTCTACACTCATAATTTTTGTTTTGTGGAAACTTGCAACTTTTAAGCATATATATGTTAATATATGAATTAAATATGTTTTCTCTGATATATACTAATATATACATCGAAAGTTGCAAGTTTCCCGTTCTACATTATTACTCTATTAAAGTCAAAGGATGATTTTATACCATAAGGCTTTCTTAAAAATTCAATCCTACTATTTTCATCTATTTTTAAAATCTCCATTTCCATAAATAACTTCATTGAGTTAGAAAGTGTTTTTGGGTCAATGGGGATTTTAGCCGTTACGTCTGAATAAGAGTAAGGGATTTGTTTTAACTTGTTTCTATACCATAAATGAGATAATATTAAAATTTGTTGAATTGTGCTGGCTAATAAAAAAAATGCAAAATCAATAAAGTAATCTTTATTGTAAGAGTGGCTCTTTCTTATGTTGTCCAATGAGTTTTTAATTTCTGAATTAATGCAATATCTTTTTTCAAATCGGTTCAATCGTTTTATGTAAATTATATTTTTCTCTTTCAGTCTTTTGAAGCTACGGCTAACCGTACTTTTATGTGTCAAGATATTATCTACAATTTGCTTTTGAGTAACTTTTGTACAATGAATGTATTCCTCTGAAAGTCTTAAATATTCAGTCTCTAAAGTGATGTATATTTCTAAAAGAACAACATAATCATATAACTCAATATCCAACCTTTGTAGCAAGTCAATATTTATTCTATATATACAAAAATCATCAGCTCCCATGTTCTAATTGATTAAGTCTAAACTTCTAAAGTATTGCAATAATTCAACCCCAAAATTGGTTTTATTTCGTGGGTTACGATTTTTAATAATAAAAAAGTGCATCATCTTCACGGTAACTTCATAATAAATAAAAATGAAATCTTTTTTGCCTTTTTCATTAATATTGTTACCAATAAAACATCCTTCTCCTATGGGAATTAAACCGCTGTGAAGTGATTTTTTGCGGTTTTTATCAAAACTCATGATAATGTGCTTAACACCGTTGTTGATTAATACCTCTGATTTAGGAGGTTCAAGTTTTAAAAAGTCAAAAGGGGTGCTATTGACCGCTTCAATGCCATCATAAATACCAAATTTTTTGGCTTTTATAAATTTACCGTATTGAAAATTAATTCTTCCCATCTTTAAACGGTTTTGAGTTAATTTTCAAAATGAAATTTTCAACATCCTCTTTTTTATAGAGAACTCTTTTTGCTCCTGCTTTAAAAGGAATTAATTGACCAGAGTTTGCCCAATTGTTGAGGCTAACAAGTGATACTTTTAACATCTGGCTTACCTCTTTACGAGATAAATAAATAGTTTCTGAAGGAAGTTCTTTATGCTCCGTTAGTGACTGCTCCGACAAAACCTCCTTTACTGCTTTTTTTATTAGGGCTTCTATATCTGATATAGAAATTCCCTGCATGTAAAGGGCTGTCATAATATTTTAAAAAACTTACGCAAAGTTAATTATAATAAAGTATAAAAAACAAATTTACGAAAGTAAAATTTATTGTAACTGACTGTTTTTTAGCTACTTGTACCCACCTTAAACAATCTTAACTTGTTGGATTTATTGGTATTTAGTTACTATAAGAAACTTTCATTTTTATTTTGGAATTTTTTAATTCATCTTGTTCTTCCCAATATTTTGCTAATTTTTCAATATGCTCGTTTTGAGTTGTTTTTATGTACTTATGAAACTGAGTTGTTGATTTATGAGTAGTAATTGCCATAATTGTACGGTCATCAATTTTGCTGTAATGATTTGTTGCAAAACTTCGCCTTGCACAATGGCTTGTTATAAGTTTATATTTCGGGTAAAACCCTTTTTCTTTGCGGTTTGTATCTGGGTTTTTGATGTTTCCCAAAATGGTTTCGGTAATACCAGCCATTTCACAAACATTTTTGATATACTGATTAAACTTTTGCTCACTTATAATTCTCGGTAAGTTGTTTTGTCTTTTATCTAAAACTTTTTTGACTTGCGGATGTATGGGTATTTCTACAGTTGCACCTGTCTTTTCTGTTTCTGAAATAGTAATTGTATTTTTTGAAAAATGAAATTGGTTAATCCGCTTTAGGTCAGAAATGCGAAGTCCAGTCCACAAGCCGATAATGAATAAATCACGAACATTGTCCAAACTTTCGTTGTCAGATAAATCTAAATTAAAGATGAGGTCAATTTCCTTTTCGTTTAAATAGGTATCAATCGGCTCATCTCTTTTGAATGTAAATTTTTTACTTTCTACATCATTATTAACATTAAACCCCTCTTCTTTTGCTTCACGAATAAAACCTTTAATTTGACCTATAATTTTTTCAATTAATGTGTTTGAATAGTTCTTTTCCAATTTCAAATAACTTGTTATTCTTTTGTGGAAATCAAGATTAATATCAATTAGTTTCAATTTTATATTTTCAGCTTCTTCAAACTCTTTAATTTGTTTTATAGTGGTACGGTATTTTTGAATTGTTTTTGGAGAAATTTTTTTACCTGTTTTAAGGTTTATTCTATTCTCTGATTCATTAGCAAACTTTTCAATGTATGGCACAAAGAAAATCTTGAAATCATTTTCATCGGTTGGTCTTTGATAATAATTAGAAACAACATTAGAGAGCCAATTTGAATTTATTATTATCCCTTTTTTAAAATCAACATTAAACTGCTTAAAAATCTCTCTTTTCAAATTGTCAATCTGCTCATTATAGAACTCTTTGGTTTCTTTATCAACAGAAGGTTTTAAATTTTGCATTGTATTACTCCATAATTTTGGGTCAATCAAAATTCCAGAAGGAGCATTACAATCAATATTACTGCTATGGTAAAATCTTATGTTTAAATTTATAGGTTTATCTTTAGAGTTGCTTAATTTTCTCTTTTTTACAACCTCATCTGCTATTGTCTTCTTAGCAGGTTTTGTGCTTTTTTTGATATTAAATTTAATGTTAGCCATTTGATTAGAAATAATAACAACTAATTTAATTCTTTCCCGAAATATTCCCAAAAAATTGATTTATTTTATTTAGTTTTGCCGAATCTTAATTTATCAATTTCTTGTTTAAGTATTGATAAATAAGACTAATCGTTGAGGTTTAAGTATAGTAACGAAAATAGGAATAAATCAATTTTAGTCCTGTTCCCGCTACAAAGCAAGGCCATTCAGCAATGAGTGGCCTTATTATTTTGCACTATTATGAATATGAAAAAAATTGTTGAGTACAGAAAATTACTCGACGTTACCAAAACTGCTTCGTTAAAGGAACTAAAAACCATTTACAGAAATTGCATGAAAGACTGTCATCCAGACAAATTCAGCAATGACGAAGAGCGTTTAGCTGCCGAAGCTAAAAGTAAAGAAATCATAGAAGCCTACCACTTTTTAGTGAGTGTGGCTCCAGAAACGCACGAAAAAGACTTAGAAGAGTATAAAAAAACTACGGCTTCTTCGAACATTGCGGAATTCTACTTTGAAAACAGCGTATTATATATTGAATTTTTTGACGGAAGTAAATTCGAATACTTTGGCGTTCCTAAAAACACTTACATCAAAATGGTGAATGCAGAATCTCCGAGTCGTTTTGCCCGAAGACACATTTATACTGAATTTATGTACAGAAGCTCTAGTAAATTAGTAGCTGCTGAATAAAATATTTTAACGCGTTAATGACAGCAGTGAAAATCCTTTTAAGCCAGCCCGAATTTTGGCTGGCTTAAAAGATTGTAACGAATGGCATGACCCCTCGCTTTTTCTGCGAGGGGAAACGCCCAAAAAGTAAAAATTCTACAAAGCGTCTATTTCTCCTTGAATTTTTTCCCAGTCTTCTAATAGTTTTTCTAATTCCTTTTGTTTAGCCTGATAAGCTTTGAAAAAAGCGGCATCATCTACGTGTTTATCGAAACCGTTAGCTAGTTGTTTGTCATCTTTTTGAATAGCTATTTCTAAATCTTTAATCTGACTTTCGATTTTACTTAATCGATTCTGTAAGTTCTTAGATTTTTTTTGTTCTTCGTATGATGATTTGTTGGAGTTACTAGCCGTGGATTTAGCTACGTCTTTCTTTTCGATTTCGCGCATGTTTTGCGCATTGCGTTGTTCCAAAAAGAAATTGATATCTCCTAAATATTCTTTGATTTTTTGATCTTTGAATTCATATACGATATTGGAAAGTCCTTGTAAAAAATCCCTATCGTGTGAAACCAACAACAAAGTACCTTCAAATTGGTGTAACGCTGCTTTTAATACATTTTTGGATTTAATATCCAAGTGATTGGTAGGCTCATCCATTACCAATACATTAATGGGTTGCAACAATAACTTGCACAACGCCAAACGATTTCTTTCGCCTCCTGAAAGCACTTTTACCTTTTTTTCTACATCATCTCCTCGAAACAAAAAGGATCCCAACATATCTCTTACTTTGGAACGATTGGAATCTGTTGCGGCACTTTCCATGGTTTCCAATAGGGTGATTTCTCCGTTTAAGTACTCCGCTTGATTTTGAGCAAAATAACCCAACTGTACATTATGACCTAGTTTTATGGTTCCTTCGTATTCAAATTCGTTTACGATGGCTTTCATAAAAGTGGATTTCCCTTGTCCGTTTTGTCCGACAAAAGCAATTTTACTTCCGCGTTCCACCATCATATTGATGTCTTTCAAAATCACTTTATCTCCGTAAGCCTTAGTTACCTTTTCGGCTTCTACCACTACCCTACCTGGTGTAATTGAAACTGGAAATGATATATTCATGACTGAATTATCATCTTCATCTACTTCGATTCGTTCTACTTTATCTAATTTCTTAATTAACGACTGCGCCATGGATGATTTGGTAGCGCTGTATCGAAAACGGTCTATTAACTTTTGTGTTTCTTCTATTTTTTTGGCTTGATTTTTTTGGGTAGCCAATTGTTTTTCGCGGAGCTCTTTTCTTAATTCTAAATACTCGGAATAAGGTTTATTAAAATCATACGCTTTTCCTAAAGAGATTTCAATGGTACGATTGGTTACATTATCCAAAAACATTTTATCGTGAGATACGATTACCACTACGCCAATATAATTTCTTAAAAATTGCTCTAACCAAATAATAGATTCTATATCCAAGTGGTTGGTAGGCTCATCTAAAAGCAACACGTCATTGGATTGTAGTAATAGCTTAGCCAACTCGATACGCATTCGCCACCCTCCAGAAAAAGTTTCGGTAAGTTTTTCGAAATCTTCGCGTTTAAAACCCAATCCTAATAAGATTTTTTCGGTATCTCCTACATAATTATATCCTCCTAACAATTCATAACGATGGGTGTAATCGCTTAAATCTTCGATTAACTGGGAATATGAATCACTTTCGTAATCGGTGCGTTCCACCAATTGCGCGTTGATTTCTTCTAATTTTTTTTCAACAAATTTAATTTCTGCAAAGGCTTGATAGGCTTCTTCTAAAACAGTTCTACCGACTTCAAAGTCAATATCTTGTCTTAAAAAACCCATTTTGATTTCTTTTTCGGTAGCGATACTTCCAGAATCGGGTTTAATGTCTCCTGCCAAAACCTTAAGCATGGTAGATTTTCCAGCGCCATTTTTACCAACTAAACCCACGCGGTCTCCTGATCCTAAACGAAAAGTTACTTCTTCAAACAAATAAGTTCCTCCGAAGGAAACAGACAAATTATGTATATTCAGCATAGCTGTGTTATTTTTTTATAATTAAGATTAATGTTTGAATTACCTTTGTTAAAAATTTATGCAAATGTTAAAAAAAGGCTCCAAACTATACAGTATTTTAACAGGAAGTTGTCCTAACTGTCATCAAGAAAATATGTACCAAGACGCAAATCCTTATCATCTTTCTAAAATTGCCGATATGAATGAGCGTTGTAGTCACTGCAATACCCAATATAAAATTGAACCTTCTTTTTTTTACGGCGCTATGTTTGTAAGTTATGGAGTAGGTGTCGCTATTGGAATCATCGTATTTATTATTTCTTATGTATTTTTAAAAGTAGAACTATCCACTTCGTTTATAGCTATTATCATTTCCCAAATTGTTTTTCTTCCGATCATATTCAGAATTTCAAGAAACATTTGGATTAATCTTTTTATTCATTTTAAAGAGGATAAGTATACTTCTTAAGCCTTTTGATATCCATTTCTAAGGGTAATTCCGTTTGGTTTTCTATAAAATCAAACAAATGTTTGGCCACATAAGGCCCTATCATTACGCCTCGGGTACCTAATCCGTTTAAAATATACATGTCCTTATATTTTGGATGAACACCCACAAATGGTCTACGGTCTCGGGTAGTTGGTCGTATTCCTGCATTGTGTTCAATTAATTGAAACGGACAATTAATGACTTCTTGTAACTTTTCAATTAATTCATTTTTGGCGGCCTCTGTAGGCAAAACGGTTTTATCGTCAAAATGATACGTTGAACCCACCTTATAATAATGATTGCCTACAGGCATAATAAAAATTCCTGTTTTAAGAATGACCTGTAAATCTAATTCTGGAGCATGAATTAATAATACTTCTCCTTTGGCACCATCTAAGGGTAAATAATTAAAATAGGGATTGTTTATTGACCCATATCCTTCGCAAAAAATAATTTGTTTAGCTTTAATACCTTTGTAAGATATGCCTTCCGCACCTTGTTCCAAATAAAAATAATCAAACACTTCTTGACGATAGATGGATTTATTTTTCAATTCCTCTGTATAATCATTCAACAGTTGATTCACATCCAAATAACCAGAATGAAGTACTTCTCCAAAATCATACGGAGCATCAATATGATTAATTTTATGAGTGATTAACTGGGGGGACAAAAAAGATGATAATATGGGATGATCGGCTGCCACAAACCAATTATTTTGTTCCTCTACCGAAAACAGTTTTCGGTAAATCGGCAACGGAAAATAATATCGTTTCGCAAATTGTTTTTCTAAATTCTGATAAAAATAGTTAATGTAATCTAACTGCTCATCAGCTTTCCAAGCGACAGAAAAACGTTTTAAAATCACGGGATTATACAAGCCAGGTGCCACTCGCGAAGAATAATTTTTTTCTGAATCAATTACAAAACAGCTTTTGCCTTTTTGCAAAGCTGTTTCCGTGAACGACAAACCCGACAATCCAAAACCTATAATTAAATAATCTAACATGGTGGTAAAATTAAAAAAGCTCTTACCGTTTGGTAAGAGCTTTATATTTTATAAAGAAAGAAATATTAATAGTTCCACATATCTTGTTCAAAGTCACGAATAACTTCTCTGATACGTTCAGACTCTAACAATTGCATTAAAGAGTGATCTTTAACATAATCTTTAATTTCTCTATCACCTACTAAATTTTCTTCTTTGTAAATAACTGCATTAAACCTTCTGGCATTAAACAAATGATCAAAAGAAAAAGCTGATGCAGAATTATTAGGATTAAAAGCCTTAGCCTCATGTAAAATGGTTCTTACATTAGGATAAAAAATCCAAAACAATTCAATGTAATCTTTTTCCTCACTTTCCAAAGTAAAAATATCTGGTACAACTGGACATAAACCTAAAATTCTATATTTAAGTTCCCCTTGACGTTTGTCAAAATACCAAATACCTTTTATTTTATAACCTGTTACAAATGAAGCATTCATATCTGTTTTAATGATATACTCCTGAGAGATTTCTTCACCTGCATTCAATTGTTCAATACCTAAATCCGAGGTATCAACCTTAGTAAGGGCAGACTCAATATCTTTAAGGGTTCTTTTTTCCGTAAAATAACTATCTCCATACACTTGAGTTATAGCACCCGACTTAATATTCTTAATAATTACATCATATAAAGAACGTCTGTGACTACCGATCAAAGTATCTATTGGATAATAGTAAGGAAAATTAATACGCTCCCCTAAATCTATTTCTTCCCAAATGGTTTTCCCCCATAACAAATCACGATCATCTACATAACCATATTCTAAAGGCTTATCATTATCTTTTTTAATTTGTTGCTCTGTTTTTACATTAATCTTATCTGGAGTTTTTGCGTTAAGCAAATTTGACTGAGCAAAAGAATTTGCACAATAAAATAATGAGATTAAAATTAACAGTTTACTTTTCATATATAAAAAATTTAATAAGCCAGACTAAAATATTAGTTTGTTATTTCGTAAATAACTGGTGATGTCTTTTTTAACTTATAACCAGAACCACCAACTAAGTTAGCTTTAATTTCAGAAATTGTGATTTGCTCTCCCTTACCTGCTCTAGCTAAAGCAGACTTAGAACGGGCATCTAATTTATTACCTGTTACAACAATTGTTGGTTGTCCAGGAATTTTGATGTTAAATCCAGAAACACTTAATCCTAATTCAAAATCAAAATCTTCCAAAACAGCACCAATAGTTGAAGCTTCCAAACTTGATTTTGGCCCCTTGATAGTCCCTGTTTCACCACGGATTGAACCTTGTGGTGCAGGAATATCTTTTACACGAAATACTTTGTTATCAGTTACAACTCCGCTGTTATTTGGTAATTTACCAGTAACATTAATCTTTAATTCTCTAGATTTCAAAGTAGTTACATCTAACATGTATTTACCTGATTGTGCAGTTTTAGATAAACCAGGAGCACTTGCACTAACATCGCTATCAGAAATACCTGCGAATGAAATAGTCATTGGGTTTTTAACTCCACGATAAACTACATTCATTTTATCCGCAGAAATAGTTGCAGAGTTCGGTTTAGGAACCACAACGTAATTTCCTTTAATAGCAATGGACACAATTGAATCTCCTTCTTTAAACTCAAATTTACCAGTAATATCATGCTCACCTACAGAACCTGCACCAAAAGAGAATAAAGTTTGACCTGCTTGCATAGCTGACTCAGGTAAAGTGGCACCATTAACTGTTACACGGTGTGCTTTTAAGTTTGGATCTTTTTTACCTAAAATAATTTTCCCTTTTACTGCCTCTCCAGAGAAGAAAGTAGATTTTTCAGGAACTACAATTGCTTCAAAAGCAGATAATGAAGCAGCTCTTTTTAATGACCCTTGGAACATCGCTGACATTACATCAGACTCCGTCATTTTAATATCTGCTTGTAATTGAGTCAATTTAGTAATACTAGCAATTAAAGGAAATCCTTTATAATGATAATCCAAATATAATTTTTTGGCACCATCATTAGCTTTTATATCTCTTGTATTGAAACGTTCAACTACTTCTTTTTGAATGTCTGGTAAATCGTTAGCTAAAACCTTATTTACATTTTTAGCATAATCATTGATTTTTTTAACAAATTCATCACCTTTAGCAGTGTATTTGTCTCCACTAAACCAGTATTCATCAATAGCATCACCTTTATCTAAAGCTTCATAGGCATACTTACCATTTTCTTCTTTAGAAGCATCTTTTAAAAATTCTGCTTTTAATTTTTCAATATAAGTATTAAAATCAGTTGAAAGTGCTTTAATTTCATCTGCTTTCTTTTTCAAAGAAGCATAAGTCTTAGGTTGCTCAGTAGCTTTCTCGCCTAATTGTGTTAACAAATCGCCATTTCTGACATCGGCAGCTCTATTAGCAACTTCTAATTTTTCATTTAAAATACCAAAAGCGGACAAAACCTCTTTTGACATATTTAAGGCCAACATAGCGATGAAAACTAGATACATCAAGCTTATCATCTTCTGTCTTGGCGTCATTTCTCCTCCAGCCATTATATACTATTTAAAAGTTATCAATTAAAAATTAAGCTCTAGAACCCATTGCAGACAACATACCACCGTAAACAGAGTTTAAAGATGATAAGTTAGTTGCTAATGCTTGCATTTGATCTTTCAATTTACCTGCATTTTCAGCAACTTCTTGATTAATCGCCGCATTTCTAGAAGCACTTTCTAATTGAATTTTGTATAAGCTATTCAATGACTCCATTTGTGACGCAGCTAAAGACATTTCTTCGCTGTATTTTTTAGTGGCACCAACTGAATCAATAGTAGGGGAAATACTTTTTGCAGCCGATTCAAAACCTTTAATACTTTCGCTTAAGCTATTCATTAACTCAGCATCTACTTTAGCTTCTTTTAAAATACTATCTAATTTTTTAGATAATAAACCATCTGCATCTTCATTATTTGAAGCTGAAGATTTTTTAACCTCTTTTGGTTTTGCTTCACCACCTGCTAACTCAGGATAAACTAATGTCCAATCCAATTTATGCGGAATTGGTTCAAAAGCTGACAATCCAAAAATCAAAGCCTCTGTAGTTAAACCTACAATCAACATTAAACTAGCCCCTGGCCAGTGCATCAATTTAAAAAGCGCTCCAATAATAACGACAGCTGCTCCCATTCCATAAAGAAATGCCATTTGTTTTTCTCCTAAAATAGCCATAATTTAAAAGTGTTTAAAAAATTAATAAAATTAAAAAAGTTGAATTATTTACCTGTTGTTTGACTTCCCATGTAATCTTGCACCGTACGGAAACCGATATAACTACGTGCGGAGTCAGAATATTCGTAATCTCTTGTACTTACTTGCATAAAGTAACCCACATCTTTCCAAGAACCTCCACGAATTACTTTTCGTTTGTTTTCTGTATCAGAAACACTTGGGTTCATCGTAGAAACATATTCATACGCATTGGGATCGTAAGCAGAAGCTGTCCATTCAGACACGTTCCCCGCCATATTGTACAAACCAAAACCGTTTTGAGAAAAAGCATTCGCCTCTACCGTATACAAAGCCCCATCTGCAGCATAATCCCCGCGATTAGGTTTAAAGTTAGCCAAATAGCACCCTCTTTCATTTTTAGCATAAATACCTCCCCAAGGGAAAGTTGCAGACGCTAAACCTCCACGAGCAGAATACTCCCACTCCGCCTCAGTTGGTAAACGGAAAAAATTAACGTGTTGTCTTCCTTTTTGTTTTTGATAAATATTTTTATACAAAGATCTCCAATTACAAAAAGCAGTTGCTTGAATCCAATTCACCCCTACCACAGGATATTGAGCATAGGCCTGATGCCATAAATAATCATTATGCATTGGCTCATTATAAGAATATGCAAAATCTTTAATCCAAGTAGTTGTATCTGGGTAAACTTTAACTTTTTCTCTTCTAATGAAATCCTTACGAGTTCCTTTTTTAGCTCTAGCCGCTGCTTGAATATCCATCCAAGCGTAATTGTAGATTAATTTAGAAACATCAATAGTTCTTAAACCATTATACGCTTGATCAATAGAAAGATACATGGTATCCATTACCTCTGTATAATGCTCATCTGGATATTTTGAAGTATCCCAAATTAATTTGGTTTTTCTGTTTAATCTTCTTCCTGAATAAGGATCATCTGCTGAACCTAAACTATAATAATTTTCCCACATATACTTATCGTATGCAGACATTTTTTCAGGATCAGCATCTTTAAATGCAAATTCTCCAATACCACCAGAACCACTAACCAATCCTAACTCATCAGCAAAAATAGCTAAACGAGTACGAGTAATAGAGTCCTTCACCCATTCCACAAATTGCATGTATTCTGCATTAGTAATCTCAGTTTCATCCATATAAAAAGAACGAACTGTTACGGTTTTGGTAGGCGCTGTTTCTACATTAGCTAAATCATCATCTGATTTACCCATAATATAAGCTCCCCCTGGTACCAAAGTCATCCCGTAGGGTTTTTGAGGATGCCATTTTTTGCCTTGGACTCCAACCAACTCCCCTCTATCCCCTGAACCACAAGAGGTTAGGAAAACAGTTAAAAAAGCCGTTAAAGCAACTAATTTCTTCATATAGTTCGGAATTATTAGTATATTCTCATTTTAAGAGCGTAAACCTATTTAATAATTTTTTAATAACCAATTTTTTTTTACTAAATTTTAATTTTAATATACGTGCTAACCTACAAAAATAGAGGCTTTACAGATTTTAATACTATAAAAAACATTTAAACAATGTTCTTTCTATAGGCTTTCCACCATCTTTCAGGAATCTCATTCTTACAAGCATTCATATAATCATTGTGGCTGCAAGGCAATAATGAATTTGTTTGCAACTTACCTACTTTGTTTTCATAAGATGGTATTTGAATCCACCATCTATCGGTTTTATCACTTTTAAAAAACACCAATTCCATATCCTCAATCAAAACGGTATATTTTAAATAATTCTCGCGACTACCAAAAGGATACTCGTTAGATCTAAAATTTACACCTTCGATAAAATACCATATCATTTGAGCAATTAAAGCGGCTTCTGATTCTAAATTATGATGATTAAATATTCCAAACACCGAAACCTTATCGCTTATACCCGCATATCTGGCTAATGAACAAATTTCTTTGCCATTAAACCCATTAGGAACAAACGGACTAAAACTACCCGTATCTGATGATTTAACTGATTGTAAATCTACACTAACTAAATCAGAATCCCTAAGTACTGGCTCAGCTAATGAAATATCACTTGATAATTCTCCTAAACGATAGGCATCAAAGAATAAACTATCCATCAAATCTATCTCGTACTGAGAATTGTAATACGTTTGATAACCTAGATTGCTAAAATTGAATAAATTATTAGGCTCGTCTACAATAATCTTACTTAAATAAGAAGTTGTGGTATATTCCTCTACCTCATTTCCAAAATCAAAAGAACTATCAATCACCGCCACATTAACCATTTGTTCTACCAAATCATACGAACGATACAACGCATAGGTAAGGTCTTGAGACCCACCCACTACAATGGGTATGATTTTATTTTTTAATAAATCGGCAACGATTTCTTTAACTAAATAATAGGTATCTGTAATAGATGCACCTTTATTAATATTTCCTAAATCGGCAATTCTTAATTCCCAGTTTCCTAAAAACAGTTGATACAATTGCTTTCTGAATTTAATCAAATCGGAATCTTCCGAGAAGTTAAGGTTTCCTCGGTTGTCAGAAATGCCAATTATAACAACTTTAACTTCTTTTAATTCTGGGAATTGCTTGGGAGTATGCAAAACAACCTGTCTACCGAATGCCAATGGTGGCAACGTGTTTACATAAGTAACTAATTCTGGGTGAATGGGCTGTAAAAATTCGTACGCCATTAATTACTTGCTTTTGTTTTAGTAGTCGTTTTTTTTACTGGTGTTTTTTTTGCTGGTGTTTTGGAAGCAATAATTTCCTGAGCTTTTTCCAACGTTAAACCTTCGGCATCAAAATCTTTATTAAGCTCTATTTTCATCTTGCCTTTCAAAATTACAAATTTACCCCAACGAGCGCGCTCTACTTTTATTCCTTCTTTAACCCAGTTATGAACAATTTTATCTTCGTCTTTTTTTAATTTTTCTTCAATAAGTGACTCTATATCACTTTGACTAAGATGGTCAAAATCATACTTTTTACTTACATTAATGAATAAACTATTCCATTTAATAAAAGGCCCAAAACGTCCTACTCCTTTTTGTACTGGTAAATTTTGATAGATACCTATTGGAGCATCCGCTTTATTTTTTTCTTGAATTAATTCTTGCGCTCTTTCTAAAGTTATTTTTAAAGGATCTTCTCCTTTAGGTAAAGAAATAAATGTTTTACCAAATCTTACATAAGGTCCAAAACGACCGTTGTTTACCTCAACATCTTCTCCATTATACTCTCCTAAACTTCTTGGCAACAAAAACAAGGACAAAACCTCATCTAGAGTAATCGTTCCTATATTTTGCTCGGTAAGTAGACTGGCAAATTGTTTATTTTCATCTTCTGCATCCCCAATTTGTGCCATAGGTCCGAATTTACCCAAACGAACAGAAACCGGTTTACCCGACTTAGGATCGGTTCCCAAAATTCTTTCTCCATTTTCTCTTTCGGCAGTAGTTTCTACTCTAGAAACATTAGGATGGAAACGATTATAAAAATCATGCATCATTTTAGTCCAATCTTCATTCCCCGCGGCAATTTCATCGAAATCTTGTTCAACTTTTGCGGTAAAATGATAATCTAAAATTGACTCAAAATTCTTAACTAAGAAATCGTTTACGATAGTTCCAATATCGGTAGGCACTAACTTTCCTTTATCTGAACCTGTATTTTCAGTCAATTGCTCAGATTTAATTTGATTTTGTAACAGACTTATCTTAATATACTTTCTTTCTTGCCCTTCAAAACTTCCCTTTTCTACATACTTTCTATTGATAATCGTAGAAATGGTGGGCGCATAAGTTGATGGACGTCCGATACCTAATTCTTCTAATTTTTTCACCAAAGAGGCTTCGGTGTATCTAGAAGATGGTCTAGAAAAACGTTGAGTTGCAGTGATTAATTGCGCTTGTAAAGCTTCTTTAACTTTTAATGCAGGAAGCATTCCTTCTTGTTCTTCCTCTTCATCATCGTGCCCTTCTAAATAAACTTTTAAAAATCCTTCGAATTGAATTACTTCTCCGGTGGTACTAAACAACTCGGAATGTTTATCCGAAGCTATTTTAACTGTGGTACGTTCCAATAACGCATCGCTCATTTGCGAGGCTAATGTTCTTTTCCAAATCAAATCATATAAACGGGCTTGATCACGGTCGATATTTACACTATGACGAGACATATCGGTAGGACGAATCGCCTCATGTGCCTCTTGCGCTCCTTTGCTTTTGGTTACAAAATTACGAGGCTTGCTGTATTCTTTTCCATAAGAACGAATAATTTCTGCCTGAGCAGCTTCTGTAGCGTCTTTAGACAAGTTTACGCTATCAGTTCTCATATAAGTAATTAATCCCGACTCATATAATCTTTGGGCTAATTGCATGGTAATTCCTACGGGGAAATATAATTTACGCGCCGCCTCTTGTTGTAAAGTTGAAGTGGTAAAAGGTGCAGCAGGTGTTTTTTTGGTCGGTTTAGTTTCTAAATCCGCTACTTTAAATTGCGCGCCTATATTCTTTTTAAGAAAATCTTCTGCCTGTGCTTGAGAGCTAAAATTTTTGGATAACTTCGCTTTTACGACTTTTCCATTAACGGTAACAAACTCGGCTGAAACTACAAAAGAAGGTTCTGATTGAAAAGTTTGAATTTCTCTTTCTTTTTCTACAATTAAACGAACTGCTACGGATTGAACCCTACCCGCAGAAAGTCCACTTTTTACTTTTTTCCATAGAACTGGAGAAAGCTCATATCCTACCAAACGATCCAATACTCTACGTGCTTGTTGAGCATTCACTAAATTATAATCTATACCTCTGGGGTTTTCAATCGCTTTTTGAATGGCCGATTTGGTAATCTCGTGAAAAACAATACGTTTAGTTTTTTCAGGATTTAATTTTAACTCTTCTGCCAAATGCCAAGAAATCGCTTCTCCTTCGCGATCTTCATCGGAAGCCAACCAAACCATTTCGGCATTCTTAGATAAATCCTTTAGTTTTTTAACTAACGCCTTTTTATCTGGCGAAACTTCGTATTTAGGTTTAAAGCCATTTAATACATCTACTCCTATTTCTTTGGAAGGTAAATCCGCTATATGACCAAAGCTAGATTCTACTTGAAAATCCTTACCTAAAAACTTTTCTATCGTTTTTGCCTTAGCAGGTGACTCTACGATTACGAGGTTTTTTGCCATTCTATAAAATTTGATTGACAAAAGTATAGGTTTTTTATATAATTCAACGTTTTGATTTTTTTAACATAAAAATAATTTTAAACAAATGATTATCAAATACTTAAAATCAAAAAAAGAAATACCGACATCTAATTAAAAAAATGCAAATGAGATAAATAAATACCAATCACAACCTTTAATTAACCTTTTACACACCTATTATTAATATGTATTCACATTAAATATGATACTAATTATAAAGGTATATTTGAATCTATGGGTTTTACAAGTATCTTTGACGACTTAAAAATCATGTGCTGATGAATTACTTTTCTTCTGATTTTAAATTAGGCATTTTAGGTGGTGGTCAATTGGGTAAAATGATGTTATATGATGCTCGAAAATTTGACATTCAAACTTATATTTTAGACCCAAGTAATGAAGCGCCTTGTAAAATAGGCTGTAATCATTTTACGCAGGGTAATTTAATGGATTTTGAAACAGTTTACCAGTTCGGAAAAAAGGTTGATGTACTTACGTTCGAGATTGAACACGTAAATGTAGAGGCATTAGAGAAACTAGAATCCGAAGGCGTAAAAGTGTATCCATCATCCAAAACATTAAAACAAATTCAAAACAAAGGAATTCAAAAAGAATTTTACCAACAGAAGAATTTACCCACTGCTCCTTTTAAAAAATTCGATTCCCTTTCGGAACTAGAAACAGCCATTAATAACCAATCGGTTGCTTTACCTTTTGTCTGGAAAAGCACTTGTTTTGGATACGATGGAAACGGAGTAAAAATAATTAGACAAATCGCTGACTTACAAAACTTACCCACAGGTGAATGTATTGCAGAAAACTTAGTGCCTTTTAAAAATGAATTGGCAGTAATTGTGGTAAGAAATCCTAAAGGAGCAATTAAAACTTATCCTGTGGTGGAAATGGAATTTCATCCAGAAGCCAATCAAGTGGAATACGTAATATGCCCCGCAAGAATTGACGATAAAATAGCCGAAAAAGCCAGAGAAATTGCTCTAAAAACTTCAGAAGCCTTTGAACACGTTGGTTTACTAGCGGTAGAAATGTTTCAAACACATGATGACGAAATTCTAATTAACGAAGTCGCACCCAGACCTCATAATTCTGGACATTACAGCATTGAAGCTAGTTATACTTCGCAATTTGAAAATCATTTACGCGCCATTTTAAACTTACCTTTAGGTAATACCGATAGCAAAGTAGCAGGAATCATGGTAAATTTAGTCGGTGCAGAAGGTTATTCTGGCAACGTAGTTTATGAAAATATAGAAACTATTTTAAGTTGGAACGGAGTTACCCCGCATATATATGGTAAAAAAGAAACTCGTCCGTTCCGAAAAATGGGACACGTTACTATTGTAAATGAAAATATTGACGAAGCAAGAAGAATTGCTCAAGAAGTAAAAAACACTATTAAAGTAATTTCATAAATAAAAATCATGAAAGTAGCCGTAATCATGGGAAGCATATCAGATATGCCTGTAATGCAAGAAGCCATTGACATCTTAAAAGGGTTCGATATTGAGGTTTTAGTAGACATTGTTTCTGCCCACCGAACTCCAGAAAAATTATTCGATTTTAGTCAAAATGCGCACACCCGAGGGATTTCTGTTATTATTGCAGGTGCTGGTGGAGCGGCTCATTTACCAGGAATGGTGGCTTCGATGTCTCCGTTACCTGTAATTGGTGTTCCTGTAAAATCAAGTAATTCTATTGATGGTTGGGATAGCGTGCTTTCAATATTACAAATGCCCGGTGGAGTACCCGTAGCTACCGTAGCTTTGAATGGCGCTAAAAATGCGGGCATCTTAGCCGCACAAATCATCGGGAGCCACGACAAATGTGTTCTAGATAAAATCATCGCTTATAAAGAAGGTTTAAAACAAACCGTTTTAAAAGCTTCGGAAAACTTAAATAAATAAAAACAAAAACGAGGTAAATATTACCTCGTTTTTTATTTCAACTATAACAGGATTTATAAAAAATTATTCGTCTTTTAGAATATCGCTTTCGTGTAGTTTAGATGTTTCCGTTGCTTCTTCTTTTTTATCTGCACAACACTCTTTTTTGCAATCGGCTAAACATGATGCAGCTTCTTCTGAACAACAAGATTTTGAACAAGCATCTTCTTCGTGTCCGCAAGATTTAGCCTCTGCACAACATTCTACTTTATCTTTTGAGCAACACGACTCTTCTGCTGTGTGTCCACTTCCTAAAATAGGTGCAATCACCAAACCAATTAAACAAGTTAATTTAATTAAAATATTCATTGATGGTCCTGAAGTGTCTTTAAACGGATCACCAACGGTATCACCGGTTACCGCTGCTTTATGCGCATCAGAACCTTTATAAGTCATTTCACCGTTAATCATTACCCCAGCTTCAAAAGATTTTTTAGCATTATCCCAAGCTCCTCCTGCATTATTTTGAAATACCGCCCAAAGCACGCCTGATACGGTTACACCAGCCATATAACCACCTAACATTTCAGCAATCAATAAATTATCGTATCCTAACAACTTAGGCAATACCGCAATTAAAATCGGGAACCCAATGGTTAAAATTCCTGGCAACATCATTTCTCTTAAAGCAGCTTGTGTAGAAATTTCAACGCATTTTCCATATTCAGGTTTACCTGTTCCTTCCATAATTCCTGGAATTTCTTTAAACTGACGACGTACTTCATATACCATATCCATAGCTGCTTTTCCTACAGAATTCATCGCTAAAGCAGAAAAAACGACAGGAATCATTCCTCCAATAAATAACATGGCTAATACAGGTGCTTTAAAAATATTAATCCCTTCAATACCTGTAAAAGTTACATAAGCGGCAAACAACGCCAAAGAAGTTAATGCCGCTGAAGCTATCGCAAAACCTTTTCCAGTAGCCGCGGTAGTGTTACCAACTGAATCTAAAATATCGGTACGGGTACGCACTTCTTTTGGTAATTCACTCATTTCAGCTATTCCTCCTGCATTATCCGAAATAGGACCAAAAGCATCAATCGCTAATTGCATAGCTGTGGTAGCCATCATGGCTGAAGCCGCTAATGCCACTCCGTAAAATCCTGCTAAAGCATAAGAAGCCCAAATCGCTAAAGCAAAAATAATTACCGTTGGAAAAGTAGAAATCATACCTGTTGCCAATCCTGCAATTACGTTGGTTCCTGCTCCTGTAGATGATTTTTGAACAATTGCTAATACGGGTTTTGTTCCTAATCCTGTGTAATATTCTGTTACTGACGAAATCACACCTCCTACAAATAAGCCTACCAATGATGCGTAAAACACGTTAATGGATGGAATATCTTGCAATCCTTCACCAAAAAACTCCATTTGCATGGTTTCTGGCAACATGTACTGAATTAAAAAATAACAAGCAATGGTGGTTAAAGCAATTGAAACCCAGTTTCCTAAGTTTAAAGCTTTTTGTACTTGAGCTTCTTTTGCAGAATCTGAAGTAATTTTCACAAAAAAGGTTCCTACAATTGAAAAAACAATTCCAACACCAGCAATAGCCATTGGCAATAAAATAGGTCCGATACCTCCAAAAGCATCATCAATGCTTCCGCCCATGTCTTTAATTACGTAATTCCCTAACACCATAGCGGCTAAAACTGTAGCTACATACGAACCAAATAAATCGGCTCCCATACCTGCTACATCACCCACATTATCACCCACATTATCGGCAATAGTTGCAGGATTACGCGGATCATCTTCAGGAATACCCGCTTCTACCTTTCCCACTAAATCAGCTCCTACGTCAGCTGCTTTGGTATAAATACCTCCACCAACTCTGGCAAACAAAGCAATAGATTCTGCTCCTAAAGAAAATCCTGCCAAAGTTTCCAACACAATAGTCATTTGATCAGTATTTGTCCAAACACCTCCCATAAAATAATTATAGAATACAATGAAGAATCCTGTTAAGCCTAATACAGCCAAACCAGCCACACCTAATCCCATTACTGTACCTCCGCCAAAAGAAACTTTTAGAGCTTGTGGCAAACTAGTACGTGCTGCTTGCGTAGTTCTTACATTAGTTTTGGTAGCGATTTTCATTCCCATGTTTCCTGCCAAAGCCGAAAAGAAGGCACCAAAAACAAAAGCCACTACAATTAAAATATGTGTAGTAGGCACAAAATAAGAAATCGCCGCAAGGGCGATACTGGCAATTACTACAAAAATGGCTAACAAGCGGTACTCTGCTTTTAAAAAGGCCAAAGCCCCTTCATAAATATAATCTGAAATTTCTTTCATTTTTCCGTCGCCGGCATCCTGTTTTAGTACCCATGAACGTTTAATCCACATGAACACCAAACCTACCACCGAAAGAACAAGTGGTAAATAAATCATATTTGAATCCATAACATATTAAGTTTAGTTAATTGCTTATAAAAGTAACTAAACCTGTATAAATAAAAAAGCAATGCACCGACTAAGATGCATTGCTTTTTAACATTTTTTTAATCTTAATTTTTATTATTTGATACTGAACAATCCTGCTGGTTTGTTTTCGATTTGTTCAAAACGCTCAGTGCACTCATCTAAGATTCGGTGTGCCTCGTGCACATCTCCCCAACCTTCTACATCTACTTTTTTATGTTCTAAGTCTTTGTACACCTGAAAGAAATGCTCTATTTCTTTCAACAAATGAGAATTCATATCCGACAAATCATTTAACTTATTCCATATAGGGTCAGAAACTGGTACACAAACCACTTTTTCATCTGGGCCTTTATCATCTGCCATATGGAATACACCAATGGCTTTTACTTCCATTACACAACCTGGAAAAGTAGGTTCAGTAACCAAAACCAGCACATCTAATGGATCCCCGTCCAAAGCTAAAGTTTCTGGAATAAACCCATAATCCGCTGGGTACATCATCGAAGAGAATAACATTCTATCGTAACGTATTTTCTTCAATTCAAAATCGTATTCGTATTTGTTTCTACTTCCTTTCGGAATTTCAATTAATACATCAAAAGTTCTTTTTGCAGTCATTGTTTTATTTATTAGGCTGCAAAACTAAAAAATAAAATAAAATAAACCACTCAACAACAATTATTTGAATGCAGATATTCCTGTAATATCCATTCCTGTAATTAATAAGTGAATATCGTGGGTTCCTTCGTAGGTAATTACCGATTCTAAATTCATCATATGTCGCATAATCGAGTAGTCTCCGGTAATTCCCATGGCTCCTAAAATCTGACGAGCTTCTCTGGCGATTTGAGCCGCCATTTGCACATTGTTTCGCTTAGCCATAGATATTTGTGCAGAAGTAGCTCTTCCTTCTTCCTTTAATACGCCTAAACGCCAGGTTAGCAGTTGGGCTTTGGTAATTTCTGTAATCATTTCGGCTAACTTTTTTTGCTGTAATTGAGTTCCCGCAATAGGTTTATCAAATTGGATTCGCTCTTTAGCATATTGTAATGCAGTTTCATAACAATCCATTGCTGCGCCTAAAGCTCCCCAAGCAATTCCGTATCGGGCAGAGTCCAAGCAGGCTAAAGGCGCACCCAAACCTGATTTTAAGGGCAATATGTTTTTTTTAGGAACACGAACATTATTAAAGATTAATTCTCCGGTAGCCGAAGCTCTTAAAGACCATTTTTGATGTGTTTCTGGAGTTGAAAAACCTTCCATACCTCTTTCTACAATTAAACCATGAATGCGCTGACTTTCATCTTTAGCCCAAACTATGGCTATATCCGCAAAAGGTGCATTAGATATCCACATTTTAGCACCATTTAAAATCACAAAATCGCCATCGTCTTTAAAATGAGTAATCATAGAGGAAGGGTCAGAACCGTGATTAGGCTCTGTTAATCCAAAACAGCCCACCATTTTACCCGATGCCAACAAGGGTAAATATTTTTGTTTTTGTGCTTCGCTTCCGAATTTCCAAATCGGATACATCACTAAAGAAGATTGTACAGAAGCTGTGGAACGAATTCCCGAATCGCCACGCTCAATTTCTTGCATAATTAAACCATAACTGATTTGATCTAAGCCGGCGCCACCATATTCTTGTGGAATATACGGGCCAAACGCCCCAACATCTGCCAAACCACTAATTAAATGTTTTGGAAATTCCGCTTTTTGAGCATAATCCTCGATGATCGGAGACACTTCTTTTTTTACCCAATCCCGAACGGTATTGCGTACCAATAAGTGCTCTTTGGTGAATAATTCATCGGTAAGATAATAATCCGGAGATTGAAAAGTATCGGCGCGCATATATCTAAAATTTTAGAGTATGCTTATAAAAATACAGAAATTAAAAATGCTAAAAAAGACGACTTATAGATTTAAATAAAAATCTTTTACCAAAACGGCAAATTCTGGTGTATAAACATGCCTATCCACTTCTAAAATCAATTCGTCTAGAACACATTCAGGCGATGTGTTTTTTTGAAATAAAAATAAACTGCGTTTGATTTTGGATGACACCGTTCCTTTTACTCGAGTAATTTTTTTGGGAAATAATTGAAATTCGCTAGCCAGTTGTATGATTTTTTCTTCTTCAGAATAAGGAATAATCAAACTAAAATATCCTTCCGGATTTAACAATAACGAGGCACCCTCTAATAAATCCTCGAAAGGCAAGAAATCATTAAATCGAGCTTGAATTCTTTCTTCAGAAACACCCGAATCAGAGATCATTCCTTCAAAAAAAGGAGGGTTAGAAATGATTAAATCATAACATTCTTCGTCCTCATACAATTCTCCGACTAATTCCTGAAAACTAGCATGATAACAAAAAAGCCTGTCGTTCCATGGGCTGTTTTCAAAATTACTCACACATTGTTCAAAGGCTTCTTCATCTACCTCAACGGCATCTATTTGCAAAGCATCAGTTCTTTGAGCCAACATCAAAGAAATAAGCCCTGAACCTGCGCCTACATCCAACACACGATTCGGACGAAAATCTACAGGAGTCCAAGCGCCCAACAAAACGCCATCGGTACCCACCTTCATTGCACAACGGTCGTGAGCTACTTGAAAATTTTTAAACTGAAAAATCATTGATATTAAAGAAACATATCAATTAAACCTTCGGGAGTATTAAAGGTAAATGTTTGATTGGCTCGATCTACTTTAACAATAAAATCATCAATTAAAGGAATTAAAATTTCTTTGCCTTGATTATCTATTTGAATTAAAGGCTGGGCTGCATTTTCTTTAACCGCAGTAATAATTCCAAAATCGCCTTTATTTAAATCAACCGCTTTAAAACCAATAATTTCGTGATAATAAAATCGATTTCCTTCTAGTTTAGGCAATAAACTAAGTGGTAAAAACAAATGCTTACCGATGAGTTCATCGGCTTCTTCCTCGTTATTTACATCTTCAAAACGAACTCTAAGCAAGTCGCTTTTATGTAGTTTACTTTGTAAAATAAAATATGGAACCAAGTTTTTGTTTACTTCAACAAAAACTGATTCCATATTTTCATATAATTCGGGTTCGTCTGTATCTAATTTGATTAACAGCTCCCCTTTAAAACTAAATTTTGATACGATTTTGCCTAAATAGAAACAATCTTCTTTACGCATCAATCAAAATTAAGCTTCTGTCTCTTCACTAGTTTGTTCCGCAACTGGAGCTTCTACTGATTCCTCAGCAACTTCAGCAACTGGCTCAGCAGCTTGAGCAGCTTCTAACTCAGCTTGTTTTGCAGCTTCTTTTCTTTTTTGATTTACTTCTTTTTCAGCAGCTAAAGCTTTTGCTTTTGCATCTGCATCTGCTTTAGATAAACCAGATTTTTTAGCATCTACTTTAGAAGATTTTTCCTCTAACCAAGCGGCTAATTTAGCATCTGCTTGTTCTTGAGTAATTGCTCCTTTATTAACACCAATTTCTAAGTGGTGTTTTAACAACGCTCCTTTGTAAGATAAAATAGCCTTAGCTGTATCTGTAGGTTGCGCTCCATTGTGAAGCCATTTAGTAGCACTATCTAAATCTAATTCGATAGTTGCAGGATTGGTGTTTGGATTGTAAGTTCCAATTTTTTCCAAGAATTTACCATCTCTTTTAGAGCGTGCATCTGCTGCTACTACCCAATAGAAAGGTTTGTTTTTTTTACCGTGTCTTTGTAATCTGATTTTTACAGGCATAATCTTATAGATTTTAGTTGGGGTACCCGACCCCTGTTAAATTAAGTTTGCAAATATATAAAAGTTTTCATTAGTTTGTAATAATCTAAAAAATGTTTTCTTTTAGTATTATTGTCTTTTATTAAACTGTATTTTTATAGAAACCCTATACATGAAAAAGTTATTCTTACTACTTACAATTGTTCTAACCAGTTTAACCTTTAATTCTTGTAATCAGGAAATATTTTTTAGAGACCCAGCAATGCAAGGATCTTTTCAGGATCGATTTTGGTTAACCGACAATGTTAGGGTATATACTCAAGATGGCGGGTTTTTTATAGAAGGTATCAGAGGAAACGAAACCATTACTTTAAGAACAACTTCACTAACCAAACAAAGATATCCTTTTGGCACAAGCAATTCTAAAACCGCTACTTACACACTCAAACTAGGGGAGGATGAGTTTTTAGTTTATGATACTGGCCTTAAACACGGTAGTGGGTCTGTATTAATCACCGACTATAACGATGAAGCCCAAACTGTTTCAGGAAAATTTGAATTTGAAGCCATTAACAAAAATCCATTAGATACTATTAATGCCCCAAAAGTAGTTTTAGAAAAAGGAGAATTTTATAACGTGCCTATTTATAAATAAAATACAACCAAATAATCCTACACTTTAAAATCAACCACCCTACAAGGTGGTTTTTTTGTTGATAAATATTTCTTAAATCAGCAATCAAAAAAAGTATTTTTGAAATTCATAAATAAGCTTTTAAAGCCATGTATATTATTTTCGACACCGAAACCACTGGATTACCTAAACGTTGGAATGCGCCCATAACCGACACGGACAACTGGCCTAGGTGTGTGCAAATCGCATGGCAATTGCATGATGACATGGGTAATCTTTTGGAACATCAAGATTATTTGATTCGTCCAGAAGGCTTTAACATACCTTACGATGCCGAAAGAATCCACGGAATATCGACAGAATTAGCACAAGAACAAGGTTTAGCATTACCTGATGTTTTAGAATTATTCAACATTGCTTTAAACAAGGCAAAGTTTATTGTTGGACAAAATATAGGTTTCGATTTAAATATTATGGGGTGTGAATTCCATAGAGCGGAAGTAAAAACTCCTTTATTAGAAAAACCCATATTAGATACTTGTACCGAAGTAACTGCTGAACTTTTAAAATTACCCGGAGGTAGAGGCGGGAAATTCAAACTCCCTACCCTAACCGAATTACACGAATATTTATTTCAAGAAAAATTTGCAGAAGCCCACAACGCAACAGCCGACGTAGAAGCTACCACCCGTTGCTTTTTTGAATTGATTCGAAAAGAAGTTTTTACCAAAGAAGAATTAAAAGTTTCTTCTGACTATTTTACTAATTTTCAAAAAACAAACCCCAATATTTTTCCATTAATTGGATTAAAACACCTTAATTTAAAACAGGCTTCCGAAAAAATCAGAAGTCAGAAAAATGAAGATATTACCCCTGCTATTTCTACAGCAATTAGCGAAGAACTTGAAAGTGCTATTTTTGCGCATTTACACAACCACAGCCAATTCTCGGTTTTACAATCTACCATATCTATTAACGATTTAGTTAAAAGAACCGCTGCTTTAAAAATGCCTGCCGTTGCACTAACCGACCACGGAAACATGATGGGCGCGTTTCATTTTGTATCTGCGGTAATCAACCATAATAAAGCTGCCGAAACTAAAAACAAACAGGCTTTAGAAAATAACGAAATACCTACTGAAACGGTTATTAAACCCATTTTGGGCTGTGAATTTTTTGTTTGCGAAAATCATTTAGATAAAACCAGAAAAGACAATGGACATCAAATCGTATTGTTAGCTAAAAACAAAAAAGGATATCACAATTTGGCCAAAATGGCATCTATAGCCTACACCAAAGGTTTTTATTATGTCCCAAGAATTGACAGATCCATTATAGAACAATACAAAGATGATTTAATTGTTTTATCGGGAAATCTTTACGGAGAAATCCCTAATAAAATCCTAAACATAGGAGAAAATCAAGCCGAAGAATCCTTACTGTGGTGGAAATCAACATTTAAAGATGATTTTTATATTGAACTCATGCGTCATGGACAAGACGATGAAAATAATGTGAATCCTAGTTTGATTAAACTGGCTAAAAAACATCAAGTAAAAATCATTGCCACCAACAATACCTATTACATCAATAAAGAAAATGCCAATGCGCATGATATTCTATTATGTGTAAAAGAAGGTGAAAAACAATCCACACCCATTGGACGCGGCAGAGGATTTAGATATGGTTTTCCGAACAAAGAATACTACTATAAATCGGCAGAAGAAATGAAAACTTTGTTTGCCGACTTACCAGAAGCCATCATTAATGTTCAAGAAATTATTGATAAAGTAGAAACCTATTCGTTGTATCGTGATGTTTTACTTCCCAAGTTTGCCATTCCAGAAGAATTTCTTAATCCAGATGATGCTACTGATGGCGGTGTAAGAGGTGAAAATGCCTATTTACGTCATTTAACCATGCTAGGTGCACAAAAACGTTATGGCGAAATCACATTAGAAATTCAAGAGCGATTGGATTTTGAATTGTTAACAATTTCCAACTCAGGTTATCCAGGTTATTTCTTGATTGTGCAAGACTTCATTGCCGAAGCCAGAAAAATGGGCGTTTCCGTAGGGCCAGGAAGGGGTTCCGCAGCAGGAAGCGCTGTAGCCTATTGTTTAGGAATTACCAATATAGACCCCATTAAATACGACTTGCTTTTTGAAAGATTTCTAAATCCAGACCGTGTTTCCATGCCCGATATTGATATTGATTTTGATGATGAAGGTAGAGGCCGAGTGATGGATTACGTGATTCAAAAATACGGTTCCAATCAGGTGGCTCAAATTATAACTTATGGTAAAATGGCTGCCAAATCAGCCATCAGAGACACTGCAAGGGTGCTGGATTTACCATTGTTTGAAGCCGACAGACTAGCCAAGTTATTACCAGGTATGTTACCTTCTAAATGGAATTTAGCCCGATTTTTATCAGAAGACGAATCCGAAGTAAAAAAAGTATTGCGTTCCGAAGAATTTGACCATATTAAAGAATTCATCAATATTTCTAAAGAAGGTAATTTAGCTTCCGAAACCATTCTGCAAGCCAAAGTACTAGAAGGTTCTTTAAGAAACACCGGAATTCATGCCTGCGGAGTAATTATTACCCCAGACGACATCACCAATTTTGTACCCGTAACCATTGCCAAAGATTCCGATTTATATGTAACCCAGTTCGACAACTCGGTTGCAGAAAGTGCTGGACTTTTAAAAATGGACTTTTTAGGATTAAAAACTTTAACCCTAATCAAAGACACGGTTAAATTAGTAAAGTACAGAACAGGAATAGAATTAGACCCAGATAATTTTCCCATTGACGACACTAAAACCTACGAACTTTTCCAAAGAGGAGAAACCGTAGGGATTTTCCAATACGAGTCACCTGGCATGCAAAAATACATGAAGGAATTAAAACCTACTGTTTTTGCAGATTTAATTGCCATGAATGCCTTATACAGACCAGGCCCTTTGGAATACATTCCGTCGTTTGTTAGAAGAAAAAACGGAGAAGAACCCATCACCTACGACATTGACGCCTGCCAGGAATACTTACAAGAAACCTACGGAATTACCGTTTACCAAGAGCAGGTAATGCTTTTGTCTCAAAAATTAGCTAGTTTTTCTAAAGGTGATGCCGACGTATTGCGTAAGGCTATGGGGAAAAAGCAAAAAGAGGTGTTGGATAAAATGAAATCTAAATTCATTGACCAAGCTGTTGCCAACGGACATCCTGCAGACAAATTAGAAAAAATCTGGAAGGACTGGGAAGCTTTTGCACAATATGCTTTTAACAAATCTCACTCTACTTGTTACGCTTGGATTGCTTATCAAACCGCTTATTTAAAGGCACACTACCCTGCGGAATATATGGCTGCGGTACTATCCAATAACATGAGCGACATTAAACAAGTTACGTTTTTTATGGAAGAGTGTCGCAGAATGGGCTTACAGGTGTTAGGCCCCGATGTGAATGAGTCCATTTATAAATTTTCGGTAAACCAAAATAACGCCATTCGATTTGGAATGGGCGCCGTTAAAGGCGTGGGTAGCGGAGCGGTAGATACTATTGTAGAAAACAGAAAAGACGGAAAATACAAATCTGTTTTTGACTTAACCAAAAGAATTGACCTAAGAGCTGCAAACAAAAAAGCATTAGAAAATTTAGTATTGGCCGGAGGATTTGACACCTTTTCGGACACCCATCGAGCACAATATTTTTTTACCGAAAACGACAGTGTTACTTTTTTAGAAAAAGCCATTCGTTTTGGAGCAAAAATAAAAGAAAACGAAAATTCATCGCAAGTAAGTTTATTCGGAGAATCGAGCGAAGTACAAATTCCAGAACCTAAAATTCCGGACGGAGAAGAATGGACAACCATGGAAAAATTAGCTCGAGAAAAAGAAGTGGTGGGTATTTATATTTCAGGACATCCCTTGGACGATTACAAATACCAACTCAAATATTTTTGCAACACCACGCCTAATCAACTCCAAAACATACAACAACTAATTGGTAAAAACATCAGTATCGGAGGCATTATAACCAAAATTGAACACCGAGTTTCTAAAACCAACAAAGGCTGGGCTACTTTTACTTTAGAAGGTTACGATGACCATTATGAATTCAGAATATTTGATGAAGAATATTTAAAATTCAAACATTTTTTAATTCCAAATAATTTTGTGTACCTAAAACTTCAAATTAAAGAAGGATGGGTAAATAAAGAAACGGGTAAAAAATCAGACCCAAAAGTTAGTTTCCTTCAGATTAGATATTTAGAAGACATTTTAAAAGAATTATCTAGCAAAATCAGTCTTAAACTTAACGTTAAAGATATTGATGAATCTTTATTAAAAAAATTAGTTGAAATTTTAAAAACACATCACGGAGACAAGCCTTTATATTTTGATGTTTTTGAAATGGAAATGATTAAAAAACCAATTATTCCCTTAGTAAAAGTAGCCGAAATAGATGAAGAAGAATTAGACGAAGTACTTTTAGATTCGGATGAAGAAGCACAAATACCCGACATTATAGAAACCACCACCGAAGAATTAAAAGTAATTACACATTTAGAACTAACTAGCAGAACATTTAAAGTAAATATCTCTAACGAATTGCTAAACACCTTAGAAAAAGAAGGGTTAGTATTTCAAGTAAATTAACAGCATCAATAAACAACATAGATTAATAATCAAAAGTGATTTTACAAATCTTTTGATAGTTAAAAAATGTTTAAGTTTGCTTCATCAATTTTAAAAGTTAATAGTATGGCATTAGAAATCACTGATGCTACTTTTGAGGAAGTAGTATTAAAATCTGACAAACCGGTATTGGTAGACTTTTGGGCGGCATGGTGCGGACCTTGTAGAATGGTTGGGCCTGTTATTGACCAAATTAGCGAAGAATATCAAGGAAAAGCAGTAGTAGGAAAAGTAGACGTAGATGCACACCAAGAGTTTGCTGCAAAGTACGGAGTTAGAAATATCCCTACCGTTTTAACTTTCCACAAAGGTGAAGTTGTAAACAGACAAGTAGGTGTAGCACCTAAACAAACTTACGCAGAGTCTTTAGACGCTTTGCTATAATTCCATAAAAAAAGCCGCTTAATTAAGCGGCTTTTTAATCATTCATTAGGTAATAAAAATTTATCTAACAACTGATACCTGACCAGCTACTTTACCTTTTTTTCCTTCTTCTTCTTGATAATTAACACGATCACCTTCTTTTAAGGCACCTGATTTAAGACCTGTTGCGTGTACGAAGATGTCTTTTCCTGTTTCTTCGTCAGTAATGAATCCATATCCTTTAGATTCATTATAAAATTTAACTGTGCCTGTGCGCATTCTGATAAAATAAATTAATTAATAATAATCAAATATAATATTTTTTGAATCACAATGATTTTTTTGAATTAAATTCTTTTGAAGAATATTTGTGGGATTAAAATCCGTAAATTTCTAATATTGTATATTACAACCCTTACTTGATTATATGTATACCCATTTAGTTTTACTCCGAGGAATTAACGTTTCTGGTCATCACATGATAAAAATGGAAGCTTTAAAAAAAGCCCTAGAAGTTTTTGGGTTTACACAAGTACAAACCTATATTCAATCAGGAAATGTTTTTGTAACTACTCCAGAAAAAGACGCTAACGCTGTTGGTTTTGATGTTAAACAGCAAATTTTTAAAACTTTTGGTTTTGATGTGCCAACTATAGTTGTTAGCAAAAGTGATTTAGCATCTTGTTTGTCTAACAATCCTTTTTTTAAAACTGCAAATGTAGATACCAAAAAACTGTACGTTGCTTTTATTTCAAAAACATTATCTAATGAAAATATTCATGATTTAAAAATCAGCAATATTAAACCCGATGAAGTTGCTATTGACCAAAACAGAATATACATTAAATACGATGTTTCTCCTGCTAAAACCAGATTAGATCAAAAATATATAGAAAAAAAACTAGCCGTTACCGCTACCATTAGAAATTGGAATACGGTAAATGCTTTACTAGCCATGTATTCTTAAAAACAAAACCCCGAATTCATTTGATTGAATCGGGGTTTTATATTTATGATTTCTCAAAAATTATCCTTGAGAAACTTCTTTTTTCTCTTCGCGCGGAGGTCTTGGCAATAATGCTTTTTTAGACACTTTTTCTTTGCGTGTTTTTGGGTCAATTCCTAAATGTTTTACCATAAAGACATCCCCTAATTTTACTACATCAGATACATTTTCGGTTCTTTCCCAAGCCAATTCAGATACGTGTAATAAAACCTCGTTTCCTGGAGCAGCAGTGTATTCTACCACCGCACCAAAATCTAACATCTTAATTACTTTTACTTCGTATGTTTCACCCATTTGAGGTTTAAACATTAAAGAATCTATTTTGGCTAAAACAGCCGCAATTCCATCTGGGTTTGTACCTAAGATTTCCACAACCCCTTGCTCGTCTACTTCGTTAATTACAATAGTAGTTCCCGTTGCTTTTTGTAATTCTTGAATTACTTTTCCACCAGGACCAATTAAAGCGCCAATAAAGTTTCCAGGAATAGTTCTGGTAATAATTTTTGGAGCGTGTTTTTTAACATCATTTCTTGGAGTTGCAATGGTTTCAGTAATTTTCCCTAAAATATGCATACGACCTTCACGAGCTTGATTTAAAGCTTGTTCCATAATATCGTAACGTAAACCATCTATTTTGATATCCATTTGACAAGCAGTAATCCCGTCTGCAGTACCAGTTACTTTAAAATCCATATCTCCTAAATGATCTTCATCACCTAAAATATCAGACAATACCGCAAACTTTTGACCATCAGTAATTAATCCCATCGCAATACCAGAAACTGGTTTTACCATTTGAACACCCGCATCCATCAATGCCATAGTACCTGCACAAACGGTTGCCATAGAAGATGAACCATTTGATTCTAATACTTCTGAAACTACACGAATAGTGTAAGGACAATCTGCTGGAATCATATTTTTCAACGCACGTTGTGCTAAATTTCCATGACCTACTTCTCTACGAGATGTTCCTCTTAATGGTTTAGCTTCACCTGTTGAAAATGGAGGGAAATTATAATGTAAATAGAATGTTTCTTCTCCTTGCTCAGAAGGTGAATCAATTTGATTTGCCTCTCTTGAAGTTCCTAAAGTTACCGTAGCTAACGCTTGAGTTTCCCCACGGGTAAAGATTGAAGAACCGTGTACCGATGGTAAATAGTCTGTTTCACACCAAATGGGTCTGATTTCGGTAGTTTTTCTTCCATCTAAACGAATTCCTTTTTCTAGAATTACATTACGAACGGCTTCTTTGTTGGTTTTATAGAAATACTTAGAAACTAATCCTGATAAATCTGAATTTTCAGCATATTCTTCTTCCGTAAATAAAGCTTTAACTTCTTCTTTTACGGCTGCAAATTTTTCTCCTCTTTCGCTTTTTGCAGAAGCTTCTTGAGCAATAGCGTAGATTTTATCGTAAGCAGCTGCTTTAACTTTTGCGTAAACGGTTTCGTCTTCAACTTCACCTTCGTAAGTTCTGTAAGCAGGAGCACCAACCGCTTCACGTAAACGTTGTTGTGCTAAAATTTGAACTTTAATGGCTTCGTGAGCAAACTTAATGGCTTCTACCATTTCAGCTTCCGAAATTTCTTTCATCTCACCTTCTACCATAGCCACAGAGTCTAAAGAAGCACCAATCATCATATCAATGTCTGATTGTTCTAATTCTGTACGGCTTGGGTTGATGACTAATTTACCATTCACACGTGCAACGCGTACTTCGGAAATTAAATTGTAGAAAGGAATATCAGAAACAGCTAATGCTGCAGATGCTGCTAAACCTGCTAAGGCGTCTGGCATTACATTCTCGTCATGAGACATCAACTGAATCATCACTTGAGTTTCTGCATGATAATCATCTGGAAAAAGTGGACGTAAAACACGGTCAACCAAACGCATAGTTAAAACTTCGCTATCGCTCGGACGTGCTTCTCTTTTGAAAAAACCACCTGGGAATCTACCCGCAGCAGCAAATTTTTCGCGGTAATCAACGGTTAAAGGTAAAAAATCCACCCCTGGACTAGCGGTACGTGCAGATACTGCCGTAGCTAATAACATGGCGTCGCCCATACGAACAACGACTGAACCGTCTGCTTGTTTAGCTAATTTACCTGTTTCAATAGAAATGGTTCTACCATCTCCTAAGTCAATGATTTCGTTGTAAACTTTTGGAATCATTTTTAAAATTTTTAGTTACACAATGGATTGTTGTTGTGTTGTTGTCGCGTTCCAATGAAAAACTAAAAACTTTTTTGTAAATCTAAATAAAAAGAGGCACCTAAGTGCCTCCTTTGTAAAAAAATTATTTTCTGATGTTTAATTCTTTAATTACCTCACGATATTTAACAATATCTTTAGCTTTCAAGTAATCTAACAAACTTCTTCTTTTACCTACCAATTTTACTAACGAACGCTCGGTATTGTAATCATGACGATTTTTTTTCAAGTGTCCTGTTAAGTGATTGATTCTGAATGTAAACAAAGCGATTTGTCCTTCAGTTGAACCTGTGTTGGCAGCAGCGCCACCGTGTTTAGCGAAAATTTCCGCTTTTACTTCTTTAGTCAAGTACATGCTAATATTATTTAAATGATTATTATGTATGGTATTATTACCGAGGCGCAAAATTAGATTATTTTTTTAATTATCAAGTACTTGTGCTTAATTTTCAGATATTTATTTTTCAAGAATGCTATTTTTAAATAGAAACTAAGCCATTTATTTGATTGTAAATGCCCAAAATGTTTAACACACCTCTGCATGCGATTAACTATATTTGCGCAAATTTTTTACGATGAACACATCGGATATTCAAGCGCTTTATTTAAAATCGGCTAAGGTTGGATTATTAACGGAATGTCTTTTTAAGCCAAATCAAAAGGTTTTGCTAAAAGGAATGAATGGTTCATTGATTTCATTTGTGGCTTCGGCGGTATTTCAAAAATTAAATACTCCATTTTTATTATTGTTTGCCAATCGCGAAGAAGCGGCTTATGTTTTAAATGACTTAGAGGTTTTATTAGGAGAAGAATCGGTGCTATTTTACCCCAGTTCTTACAAAAAACCTTATCAAATCGAACAAACCGACAATGCTAACGTATTGTTGCGTGCCGAAGTTTTAAATAAAATCAGCGAGTCTAAAAAACCATTAATTATGGTTTCGTACCCCGAAGCCTTATTTGAAAAAGTAGTTACTCGTAAGGAATTAACTAAAAACACTTTAAAAATTGGAGTTGGTCATAAGATTTCGATTGATTTTGTAAACGAAGTTTTATTTGAATACGCTTTTAAACGGGTAGATTTTGTTACGGAACCCGGAGAATTTTCGGTGCGTGGGGGTATTATTGATGTATTTTCTTTTTCGAATGATTTTCCGTACCGAATAGAATTTTTCGGAGATGAAGTAGATTCCATCAGAACCTTTAATGTAACTACCCAACTTTCGGTAAGTAAACAACAAGAAATTGTGATTTTACCGAATTTGGAACACAAATCTTTAACCGAAAATCGCGAAAGTTTTTTAGATTATATTGATTCTAAAACGATTATTTGGGCAGAACAATTAGATTTTGCACAACAAGAATTAGACAAACTATTTGGATTAGCCCAGCAAACGTATCAAAAATTAGACGCCACTGTAAAGCGCTTACAACCCGAACAATTATTTATTAACGGAAAGGATTTTGCAGACCGTTGTGAAAAATTTTCGGTGATAGAAACCAACAGTGCTGGATACTTTAAAAATAGCATGGTGGTAGAATTTTATTCCAAACCACAACCTTCGTTTAACAAACAATTCGATTTACTGTTAAACGATTTAAAAGACAATGTAACCCAAGGCATTACCAATTATTTAGCGTGTGCCAATCCACAACAAGCCAATCGATTTCACGACATTTTTGCTTCGTTAGACGAACAAGAACACCAAAAAAGTCGCAGTGAATACCAAACCATCGTTTTACCTCTATTTCAGGGGTTTATAGACGAAGAACATCAAATTGCAGTTTACACCGACCACCAGATTTTTGAACGTTACCACAAATACACTTTAAAAAATGGTTATGCTGCCAAACAAGCAGTAACTTTAAAAGAGCTGACCGCTTTAAGCATAGGCGATTACGTTACGCATATCGATCACGGCATTGGAAAATTTGGCGGTTTACAAAAAATACAGGTCGAAGGTAAAACTCAAGAAGCCATTAAATTGGTATACGCCGATAACGATATTGTGTACGTAAGTATTCATTCCTTACATAAAATTGCCAAATACAATGGTAAAGATGGTGCACCGCCTAAAATTTACAAATTGGGTTCTGGTGCTTGGAAGGCCTTAAAACAAAAAACAAAAACCCGCGTTAAAAACATTGCTTTTAATTTGATTCAATTGTATGCCAAACGCCGATTGAATAAAGGTTTTGCTTTTGCACCCGATAGTTATTTACAATTAGAATTAGAATCATCTTTTATTTACGAAGACACACCCGACCAAACCAAATCTACTCAAGAAGTAAAAGCAGATATGGAAAACGAACGCCCGATGGACAGATTGGTTTGTGGTGATGTGGGTTTTGGAAAAACAGAAGTAGCCATTCGTGCCGCCTTTAAAGCGGTAGACAACAGTAAACAAGTAGCAGTTTTGGTTCCTACAACTATTTTAGCGTATCAGCATTTTAGAACTTTTTCGGAACGATTAAAAGAACTTCCTGTTTCGGTGGGTTATCTTAATCGTTTTAGAACCGCCAAACAAAAAGCAGAAACCTTAAAAGAGTTGGCAGAAGGCAAATTAGACATCATTATTGGCACCCACCAATTAGTAAATCAATCCGTAAAATTTAAAGATTTAGGTTTATTGATTATTGATGAGGAACAAAAATTTGGAGTAAATGTTAAAGACAAACTCAAAACGATTTCTGAAACCGTAGACACCCTAACCTTAACCGCAACGCCAATCCCAAGAACCTTACAGTTTTCGTTAATGGCGGCTAGGGATTTATCGGTGATTACTACTCCACCGCCGAATCGATATCCGATAGAAACACAAATTGTAGGCTTTAACGAAGAAACAATTCGCGACGCGGTTTCCTTTGAAATTCAACGGGGGGGACAAGTATTTTTTATCAATAATCGAATTGAAAATATTACCGAAGTAGCTGGCTTAATTCAACGATTGGTTCCTCATGCTAAAGTTGGAATTGGTCACGGTCAAATGGATGGCAAAAAATTGGAAGAAGTGATGTTGTCGTTCATGAACGGAGAATTTGATGTACTGGTAGCCACTACGATTATAGAAAGCGGATTAGACGTTCCGAATGCCAACACCATTTTTATTAACAACGCCAATGCTTTTGGATTGAGTGATTTACACCAAATGCGGGGCCGTGTAGGACGAAGCAATAAAAAGGCATTTTGTTATTTTATTACCCCTCCGATGTCTACCCTAACCGACGAAGCTCGAAAACGCTTACGAGCTTTAGAGCAATTCAGCGAATTAGGCAGTGGATTTAATATTGCCATGAAAGATTTAGAAATTCGTGGGGCGGGTGATTTATTAGGCGCAGAACAAAGCGGTTTTATGAATGAAATTGGTTTTGATACCTACCAAAAAATCATGCAAGAAGCCATAGAGGAGCTTAAAGAAAATGAGTTTAAAGAATTATACGCGGCTGAAAACGACATTGAAAGTAAAGTTTTTGTAAAAGACATTCAGATAGATACTGATTTTGAATTGTTGTTTCCAGACAACTACATCAACAACATCAGTGAGCGCATGAGTTTGTATAACGAATTGGCAGCGTGTAAAACCGAAGAAGAATTATTGAAATTTCAGGACAAATTAATCGACCGTTTTGGAGCTTTACCCAAACAAGCACAAGATTTAATGAATAGCGTACGCATTAAATGGAAAGCGGTTTTGTTGGGCATGGAGCGATTGATTATGAAACAAGGCAAAATGTCTGGATATTTTATTGCCGACCAACAATCGGATTTTTACCAAACCCAACATTTTCATCAGGTATTGCAGTTTGTGCAAAACCACGGTAATCTTTGCAAACTGAAAGAAAAAGAAACCAAAAACGGATTGCGATTATTACTTACTTTTGAAAACGTAAAATCCATCCAAAAAGCATTAGATATTTTTAATCAGATATAAAGCTGAGCCTTAAAAAATTTAAATCTGTTATGCCTACAATTTTATTAAATATTAAGATGCATTCTTGACAACTAAACAAACAAGTTTCTGAAAAATACTTTTATTTTTGCAACGTGAAACTATTTACTCTCATCTTCAGTTTTTACCTTCTTGCTTTGGCGGTTATGCCATGTAGCGACAAGGAGGACTGTAAATATTCGAGTGTAGACCAATCAACTTTCGCTACGACAAACCATTCCGACCACGACAGCGATACAGAAAATTGCTCACCTTTTTGTATCTGTGCTTGTTGCGGACAATCAATAACCAATATTTTTTACCCAACTTCTTTATTCAACCCGACACCTGTTGTAAAACAAAACATTCCTATTTACAATGTCTTGTTTGTTTCAGAGGTCTATTTGTCTATTTGGCAACCGCCAAAAATCTGTTAATGAATTTATGATATTCTGCTAACGCAGAACAAAACAAAACTATTTGTAGTGCTGACGCACCACAAGTATTCTCGTATTCATTCATTAAACTGATTAAAAAATGTTAGATAAAATAATTGCGTTCAGCATAAAAAATAAATTCATCATTGGATTGATGACCATGGCACTCATCATTTGGGGAGGATGGAGTGCCTCAAAACTACCTATTGATGCCCTGCCCGACATCACAAACAACCAAGTACAAATTATTACGGTTTGCCCTACCCTTGCAGGGCAAGAAGTGGAACAATTGGTAACTTACCCCATTGAGCAAAGTGTAGCTAATCTTCCTGATTTGGAAGAATTACGGAGTATTTCCCGCTTTGGACTATCGGTAATTACAGTAGTCTTCGATGATAAAGTAGATATTTACTTTGCCCGACAACTTATTAATGAAAAATTAAAAGAGGCTCAGGAAAAAATTCCAAGAGGTGTTGGCACACCCGAATTGGCACCTGTAAGCACAGGTTTGGGCGAGGTGTATCAATATATTATTCATCCTAAAAAAGGAAGTGAAGACAAATACAGTGCTATGGATCTGCGAACCATGCAAGACTGGATTGTTGCCCGACAACTTTACGGAACTAAAGGTATTGCGGAAGTAAACAGCTTTGGTGGACTACTCAAACAGTATGAAGTAGCTGTTAATCCTGACCGCTTGGTTGCAATGGGAGTAACCATTCCCGAAATTTTTACAGCATTAGAAAAAAACAACGAAAATACAGGCGGTGCTTACATTGACAAAAAACCAAATGCCTATTTTATAAGAGGCATAGGATTAGTTAGCTCATTTGAAGACATTAAAAGCATTGTTGTAAAAAACAATCCAAATGGCATCCCTATCCTCATTAAGGATGTTGCCGAAGTGCATTTGGGTAGCGCTGTTCGTTATGGTGCAATGACCTATAACGGTGAAGCTGATGTTGTTGGAGGTGTGGTAATGATGTTGAAAGGTGCAAATAGTGCCGAAGTAGTAACGAGGGTAAAAAAGAAAATGCTGACCATTCAAAAATCATTACCTGATGATGTAATTATTGAACCCTATTTAGACCGAACGGATTTAGTAAACCGAGCCATTTCTACAGTTGAAAAAAACCTGATTGAAGGTGCTTTGATTGTGATTTTTGTGTTGGTTCTATTTCTTGGAAATTTCAGAGCAGGTCTAATAGTTGCTTCAGCCATTCCGCTATCCATGCTGTTTGCCTTGGGTATGATGAATATTTTTGGTGTAAGTGCCAACCTAATGAGTTTGGGAGCTATTGATTTTGGTTTGATTGTGGACGGTGCAGTTATTATCGTAGAAGCAACGATGCACCACTTGGGATTAAGGAAAACAAAAGGAAAATTAACACAGGAAGAAATGGACGATGAAGTCCTTGTGTCCGCTGCAAAAATTCGTAAGAGTGCATCCTTTGGTGAAATCATTATCCTAATTGTATATATCCCAATTCTTACTTTAGTAGGTATTGAAGGCAAAATGTTTGTTCCGATGGCTCAGACGGTGAGTTTTGCCATTTTCGGAGCATTGATTTTATCTTTTACTTATATACCTATGATGTGTGCCTTGTTTTTGTCTAAAAACATTTCACATAAAAAGAATATAAGCGACCGCATGATGGATTTTCTACATGGACTGTATGCCCCATTATTGGATAAAGCCATTCGTTTCAAAAAAATAGTGATTGGTGTAACCGTTGCAGTTTTTATTTTCTCCGTTTTTATTTTTTCACGAATGGGTGGAGAGTTTATCCCGACATTAACAGAAGGCGATTTTGCATTTCACTGCATATTACCACAAGGCACATCTTTATCGCAAAGCATAGAAACCTCTATGCAGGCATCAAGACTTATCAAAGAATTTGACGAAGTAAAAATGGTAGTTGGTAAAACAGGGAGTGCCGAAGTTCCCACAGACCCCATGCCACCCGAAGCAACAGACATGATGATAATTCTGAAACAACCCAGCGAGTGGAAAAGAGATATTTCATACAACGAATTAGCAGAAGAAATGGAAGAAAAACTAAGCAGTATCCCGGGAGTATTTTTTGAAAAAAATCAACCCATTCAAATGCGGTTCAACGAACTAATGACGGGTATTCGTCAGGATGTAGCCGTTAAAATATTCGGTGAGAATATGGACACCCTACTCGCTTATGCCAACAAAGTAAACACCGTCATTCAAAGTGTGGATGGAGCGACTGAACCAACAGTAGAAAGGGTAGCGGGCTTACCACAAATAATCATCAATTACAACCGTGCGCAAATTGCGAATTACGGTTTAAACATTGAAGACATTAACCACATTGTAAGCACGGCATTTGCTGGTGGCGGAGCTGGTGTTGTTTATGAAAACGAGCGTAGATTTGACTTAGTGGTTCGGCTTGACAGCACACATCGTAACAACATTGACGATGTAAGTCATTTGTATATTCCAACCGCTAACGGCACTCAAATTCTGCTTTCTCAAGTTGCCGACATAAAAATGGAATTGGGTCCTGCACAAATAAGCAGAGAAGATGCAAAGCGAAGAATTGTTATCGGTTTCAATGTAAAAGACAGAGATGTAGCAAGTGTGGTAGAAGATATTCAAAAGCAACTCAACGAAAAAGTAAAATTGCCCGAAGGTTATTACTACACCTACGGAGGCACGTTTGAAAACCTACAAGCAGCGTCCAAGCGATTGATGATTGCCGTGCCAGTAGCATTGGCACTCATTTTTATGTTACTCTATTTTACTTTTACTTCTGTGAAACAAGCTACACTAATTTTTACGGCTATTCCAATGGCTGCCATCGGTGGCATATTTGCCTTGTTGCTTCGAGATATGCCTTTTAGTATTTCAGCAGGTGTTGGGTTCATTGCATTATTTGGTGTAGCTGTATTAAATGGAATAGTTTTAATTGGAACTTTCAACCAGTTAGAGAAAGACGGAATAACCGATATCATACAACGAATTAAAGAAGGAACTAAAATTCGTTTGCGACCCGTGTTAATGACCGCCACAGTTGCATCCTTAGGATTTTTACCAATGGCACTTTCTCATGGTGCAGGGGCAGAAGTTCAAAAACCTTTGGCAACCGTTGTAATCGGAGGATTGATTACCGCAACTTTCCTTACACTTTTTGTGTTGCCTTTGCTGTATGTTATATTTTCATCTAGAAGAAAAAGCAAAATCAATATTTCAACGGCAAGCATTTTAGTTTTTGCCTTGCTTTCTTTTAATGTTGCCAATGCACAATTACCAACAACAAAGGGCATTTCCGTTGATGATGCAATAACCACAGCATTGAAAAATAATTTGGGATTGCAATCGAAACAACTCAATGTGCAATCTTCCACTATCTTGAAAAAATCAGTGTTTGAATTGCCTAAAACAAATGTCAATTTCCAGTTTGGGCAATACAACAGCATTAATCAGGACAAGGCATTTCAAGTTTCGCAAAGTATTCCTTTCCCTACTTATTATACTGCAAAATCAGGCCTGTATAAAGCCGAATTGCAAAGTAGTGAATTGCAACAACAAGCCACTACCAACGAAATAAAAGCACAGGTACAATACTGGTTTTATCAGTTGCAATATTTGCAAACGACCAAAAAGCAATTGCAATCTTTAGACAGTTTGTATAACGATTTTGTGAGTGCTGCCACCTTACGATACAAAACAGGCGAAACCAATTTGTTGGAAAAAACCACAGCCGAAACCAAGCGAGGACAACTTTCTCTTTTGCTTAAACAAAACGAAACCGATTTCACCACGGCTTACAATTCGCTGAAAACGCTAATGAATACAAGCGAAGATTTTGCAATTAATGATAGCGGAAATTTCCAACCGCTTGCAATTACAAGTTCATTCGACACTACACTTATTGCAAATAATCCATCGTTAAAGATGCTGTATCAACTAGCCGTAATTGCTCAGCAAAACAAAAAGGTTGAAACCGCATCCACTCTGCCCGATTTTAATATTGGCTATTTCAACCAGTCCCTAATCGGAGTGCAAAGCATCAACGGGACAGATGCTTTTTTTGGCGGAAGCAAACGCTTTCAGGGTTTTAATGTAGGAATAAGCATTCCGCTTACATTCTTTAGTAATGCTTCAAAAGTTAAATCGCTTGACTATAAACAACAAGCATTGCAAAAAGAAGCCGACAATGGGAAGTTGATTTTACAAAGCCAGTTGCAAAATGCTTTTCTGCAATACAGTCAAAATCTGTCGCAATACAATTATTACAAAACAACCGCTTTACCCAATGCTGAAACAATTATCAGCACCGCAAAGATTGGTTTCAAAAGTGGCTACATCGGTTACATTGAATATTTGCAAGCCTTGCAAACCGCTACCGATGTGCAGTTGAGTTACCTGCAATCCATCAATCAACTCAGTCAATCCATTATCAACATCAATTTCTTAATCAATAAATAAAATTTACAGAAATGAAAAATATAATCTTCATAGCAGTCCTTGCAACATCATTAGTATTTGCATCCTGCAACAGCAATAAAACAGAAACTCTCGGAGAGGAAACCGAACATCATGATGAACACGAAAATGCAAACACGGCTATACTTACAGCCGAGCAAATGAAATCCATCAAAATAGAGTTGGGTAGTATTGAGAAAAAACAACTCACTGCCTCGCTTAAAGCAAATGGATTACTTAAAGTGCCTAACAACAATAGGGCAAATGCAACTGCCTTAATGGGTGGTGTCATTCAAACCATATTAGTGCAAACGGGTAACACAGTTAGAAAAGGTCAAGTAATTGCAACTATTACCAATAATTCCTTCATCACCATGCAGGAAGAATTTTTAAGTATTTCCTCAAAAGCGGAATTGGCTCAATTGGAATTTGCCCGACAAAAAGAATTGCAACAAGGTAATGCAACGGCATTGAAAAATTTACAGTCATCCGAAGCAGAATTAAAATCGCTAAAGGCAAAAAGGTCAAGCCTTCAGAAACAGTTGGAGTTAATCGGCATTAATTCCGAAACCCTTACAAGCGAGAATATCCAATCGGTAATCAGTATTACAAGCCCTATAAGCGGAGCAATCAGTAATGTATTGGTAAACATCGGCAGTTATGTTGATGCCAACAACCCCATTGCCGAAATAGTGGACAACAGCCAACTACACTTGGATTTGTATGTGTATGAAAAAGATTTGCAGAAATTAAAAGTTGGGCAAACCATTCATTTCACCCTCACCAACAATCCGGGCAAAGAATATGATGCAGATGTTTACGCCATCAGCAACACCTTTGAGCAAAACACCAAAGCCATTGCAGTTCATGCCACAGTTAAAGGAAACAAACAAGGATTGATTGACGGAATGAGTATTACGGCATTGGTAAGTTTAGAAAACGCCACCGTTGATGCAGTGCCAACCAATGCCATTGTAAACCACGAAGGGCAGGACTATATTTTTATTGTTACCGATGCTCATAGCGAAGAAGAACACCACGAAGAAAAAGAGGTTGCCGAACACAAGCACGATGAACACGGGCATGAACATGGCGAAAAAGGAGAACCCGAACATAAAGAAGAAGGAACAACGTTTGAAAAAATACCAGTCCGTAAAGGCACAACCGATGTAGGTTACAGCGAAATTACCTTGCTCAAAGAAATCCCTGCAAACAGTAAAGTAGTAGTAAACGGGGCATTCTTCATTCTTGCCAAAATAAACAACAAAGGTGAAGCACATGAACATTAAAATTTGTAGAACATGAAATTCAACACTAAAATGCCCTTAGCATTAAAACCATTTTACAATAAAGAACTCACAGATGCTGCAAATGCCTTTACCCAAGGGCATTTGAAGCAAAGTTGGCGACATTTAGAAAGAGCACACATTCTTGGTCAGCCTTACCCATTTGAACATTCTTACGTTCATTGGAAAATGTTGCTCTTTGGCATTCACACCAAAAACTTAAAAGAAATCATAGGGCAAATTTCCCGACTTTTGGTGGGTGGAGTAAAATCATTTGTCGGTGAAATTCCTGTTGGCAATACAGGCGGTGCAAACGTGCCGCCACTACAACCAATGGAAATTCCCGAAGATTTATTAAACATTATTAAAACAAATACAAAAGATGAAACTACCAATTAAAGACAAAAAATTTCTCTTTCTTCTTTTCGCAATTACGATAGTTATTTCGTTAGAAGTTTTATCTATTATCGGTATTCATATACCCATGCCATATGCACCGTTTGTTTTCGCTGCATTCATTCTCGGAATTGGATATAGTGTGATATGGAACGGAGTAAAAGCAATCTTCAAACTCCAATTCAGCAATATCAATCTGCTTATGCTTATTGCCGTTATAGGTGCATTTTATCTGAAAGAATTTCCCGAAGCGGCAGTGCTTGTCGTGTTGTATGTGTTAGGTGAACGCTTGGAAGATATTGGCATAGAAAACAGCAAATCTGCATTAGATGAATTGGTAAGCAAAGCACCCAAAACCGCTTTTGTAAAAGCACAAAATGAAAATGTTCCAATTGATAAAATTGCAGTCGGAACTATCATTCAAGTAAAGCCTGGCGAAATGATACCGCTTGACGGCAAAATTATTTCAGGTGAAACCGCAGTGGACGAAGCCGCAATCACAGGCGAACCAATCCCAAAAGACAAACACACAGGCGACAATCTTTTTGCAGGAACGCTAAACAAAAATGGTTTCATAGAAATGGAAACCACCAAGCTTTCTGTTGACACCACTTTCTCAAAAATCGTTCGCCTCACGTTTGAAGCGGCAGCCAACAAAAGTGAAACACAAAAATTCATTCAACAGTTTGCAAAATACTACACCCCTGCAATGCTTTTGCTTTCTATTCTGCTCTTTGTTGTTCCTGTTTTTGTATTGGGCAAAGATTTCAACCACTGGTTACAACAAGCCATTACACTTTTGGTTATTGCCTGTCCGTGTGCTTTGGTTATCTCTACTCCCGTTGCCATTTATGCAGCCATTGGCAACGCATCAGCTAAAGGAGCATTGGTAAAAGGTGGAAAATACATTGAAGCATTGGCATCAATAAAAGCCATTGCCTTAGACAAAACACGCACCATCACTTTCGGAAATCCGATTGTAAGCGATGTAGTTCCGCTAAACGGAACAAGCCGCGAAGAACTTCTCGCTTGCACAGCCGGAGCAGAAATTTTCAGTGAACATCCATTAGCACAAGCTATTGTTGATGCAAGCCGCAAAGAAGGATTTGAACCCCACAAAACCGAAGCATTCAAAAGCATCATGGGCAAAGGGGCAACAGCAAAATGTTTAGTGTGTGAGGATGAAACAATTTATGTAGGCAAATTAGATTTCATCAAAGAACATCAGCCCACCGACAGCGAAACCGAAAAAATTGTAGAGCAGTTTTCATCGCAGGGCAAAACAAGCGTAGTAGTGAGTTTCGGAAACGGAGTAGCAGGGGTTTTAGCACTCATGGACGAAATAAAACCCGACAGTGCCGAAGCATTAAAAGAAATTGAAGCCATGAACATAGAACCTATTATGCTTACAGGCGACCACGAAAACGCAGCACAATTTGTTGCACAGCAAGTCGGCATCAAAAAAATATTCGGCAACCTTTTACCCGAAAACAAAGCCGAAAAAATCAAAGAACTTTTACAGCAGTATAAATTTGTGGCAATGGTAGGTGATGGAATTAACGATGCACCAGCTTTAGCACAATCCACCGTTGGAATTGCAATGGGAGCAGCAGGCAGCGACACCGCTATTGAAACCGCAAACATTGCATTGATGAACGACAAACTTTCACTCATTCCGTTTCTCATTCGCCTCTCAAAAAAAACATTACGCAGAATAAAATTCAATACCATTGGAGCAATAGCAGTAAAAATTATTTTTATCACATTGGCTTTCTTGGGTTACGGCAATTTAGTTTTTGCTATTGCCGCAGACGTGGGAGTGACATTAATCGTAATTTTGACAAGTCTGAATTTGATGAAGTTTGAAAATGTAAAAGTAAGCGGACAATGAAATCAATAATTGCAATGACACAGCTAATAAATCCAATACATTTCCATATCATACATAACTATTAACTTTAAAAGTTAGGTTAGCCTAAAATATTTGTAAGACAAGTCTAATTATTTTTATCTTAGCGGTCTTAAAACAATTATTTAATAATGAAAACAAAATTTATACTCCTCTGCATAACTTGTTTTATCGCAATTGTATCTTGTGAAAGATTTGAGCCAATTGCTCCGTCTGATGAGAACGTCCTAGATGGTCAAATTGACGGACTAACACCTGCTCAACAAGGACAATTCCTTCGTGGTGACGTAGCGTTTAGCGAAGTATTCACTTCTGCTAAAGGTTTAGGCCCTTTATTTGTAACCAATAGTTGTGTGAGTTGTCACGCTGGTGACGGTAAAGGAGTGCCTTTTTCTACACTTACACGTTTTGGACAATCCGATAATACTGGAAATCAATTTCTGCATCTTGGAGGTCCGCAACTACAACACAGGGCTTTGCCAGGTTATAGCCCTGAAAATTTACCAAATGGAGCCACTTTTTCAAAATTCACACCTCCTGCGGTTACAGGATTAGGCTTTTTACAATATGTAACCGATGCTGATATTATTGCTATGGCAGACCCTAATGATGCTGATGGAGATGGTATATCTGGCATTCCTCATTGGATTGCACTCAAAAGTTTTGTAACTCCTTCAATAAACGCTATAAATCAAAACGGTATGTATATTCATCGTTTCGGTAAAAAAGCAGCTGCCTATGATTTATTCGACCAAACTGTTAATGCTTACAATCAAGACATGGGGATCACTTCACGTTTTGACTCGAATGATACTTACAGCGGTTTAAGTATAGACCCTGAAGTTTCCGATAATACCATTCGTGATGTAGTTGCTTATTTATTAACCCTGAAAGCTCCCATCCAAAGAAATCGAAATGATGCGGAAGTTTTACAAGGCAAAAAATTATTTACCCAAGTCAATTGTGCTTCGTGTCACAAACCTACTTTGACAACAGGGTTCTCCCCTATCAATGCCTTATCTTTTAAACAATTCAGCCCCTATACAGACCTTCTGTTACACGACATGGGTAATGGTTTAGATGATGGTTACACTGAAGGAAATGCGCTAAGTTCAGAATGGAGAACACCACCACTTTGGGGTTTAGGTTTGTCACCATCTGCACAAGGTGGAAAATATTTTTTAATGCATGATGGTAGGGCAAAAAGCATAGAAGAAGCTATTTTACTTCACGGAGGAGAAGCGACAAACAGTAGAGGCAGATATCAAAATCTTACGCAAGAAGAAAAAAATGCACTTATCAAATTTTTAAAGTCATTATAGCAAATGGACAGAAAAGAATTTATCAAAACCTGTGGCTTTGCCTGTTTAGGAGCAACTCTTATTGTGCCACTTATTCAAGGATGTGTAGCTACAAAAAGCGTAACTGCAAACATTGAAGGAGAAAATTTATTTATTCCTCTTTCTAATTTTATTAAAGACGGAAAACCACTCAATTATCTTGTAGTAAATAATACACAATTACAATATCCAATTTATTTATTTAGGTTTTCTGATACGGAATATACCGCCCTTTATATGCAATGTACCCATCAGGGAAATGAACTAACGGCTTATGGTGAAAAGTTAGTTTGCTCTGCTCACGGCGCCGAATTTGACAATAAAGGAAATGTAACCAATGGACCTGCGTCAAACCCATTACGAACCTTCCCTACTAGATTAGACAATCAAAATATTTTAATTTCTTTAAAAAAAGCATGAAACATATAATTACATCAATACTAATTTTAACATCACTCTTATCTTTTGCACAAGTAGATTCTACCTTATTCAAAAGGCAACAAACTGATACCACAAAACAGCAACTCAATATGGATGCTGTTTATAACCGTCCCTTTTTAAGTTACGGAAAACTACCTGTTTCGGTAGGTGGTTATACAGAAGCAAACTGGCAACACATTGGCACAGATGGTATTTCGGAAGGGCATCAATTTCAGATGCGAAGAATGACTTTATTTGTTGCTTCAACCATATCAAAGAAGATAAAGTTTTTGAGTGAAATAGAGTTTGAAGAGGGAGGTAAAGAAATCGCTATTGAATTTGCCTCACTAGACGTTGAATTCCACCCTTTACTAAACCTAAGAGGAGGTGTAATAATGAATCCAATAGGTGCGTTTAATCAAAATCACGATGGTCCTAAATGGGAGTTTACAGACCGTCCTATTTCAGCTACTCAAATGCTTCCTGCAACATGGAGTAATGCGGGCTTTGGTTTGTTTGGCAAAACATATAAAAAAGACTGGATGTTTGGCTATGAGCTGTATCTGTCAGGTGGTTTTAATAATGCCATTATTGACAATAAAGAAAGTAAAACTTTTCTTCCTGCTTCAAAAGAAAATGCTGAACGATTTGAAGAATCAGCGAGTGGCACGCCTCTAACGACTGCCAAAATTGCAATTAGGAATAAACATTTTGGCGAATTAGGTCTATCCTATATGGGAGGAATATACAATACATTTCAAGATGACGGAATCATATTTGATGAAAAGCGAAGATTAAATATTTTCGCCATTGATTACAATACAACTCTCTCAAAAACCAATACATTTATCACAGGCGAGTGGGCTTGGATTAATGTAAATGTTCCCCAAGCATACACTCAGCAATACGGAAACAAACAGTATGGAGGTTTTTTAGATGTTGTTCAACCAATATTAAAGCGTAAAATGTTTGATTGGGACAATGCTACCTTAAATTTAGCTTGCAGATTAGAGTATGTAGACTGGAATGTAGGAACTTTCAATGAAACTAACGAAAATATAGGCGATGAACTTTGGAGTATTTTGCCCGCTATCAGTTTTAGACCGACACAGCAAACCGTTTTCCGACTGAATTACAGAATACAAAGACAAATGGATATTCTAAATAATGATCCGTCAAAAACAGCTGGTTTCAGTTTTGGAATTTCATCGTATTTTTAAAAAAACTGACTACAAAAGATATTACCCAAAACAGAGGTGAAAGGCTTTTATGACAGTTGTGTAATCCAATGTTAAACCAGCGTAGAAATGTTGAGGAGTTTTTTTTTAAATTTTATTAGTGTTCCAGCAATTAAGTTTAAATTTGATTTTATTATAAACACCTAAAAAGGTCAATCTATTTTAGAATATAGCATATCAGGTATTTAATAAATTTTTAATGAAAACAACTCAAGATTTCATCCCCAATACTACCCCACTCACTGTTGAACAAGCTAGTTTTACGTGGAGTGCGCCCAGCAACATTGCCTTAGTGAAATATTGGGGGAAAAAAGAAAATCAATTACCCGCTAATCCATCGTTAAGTTTTACCTTAAATCATTGTAAAACCATAACTACCGTAAATTTTAGTCTTAAAGAAAAACCTACTGAAGATTGGTCGTTTGATTTATTTTTTGAAGGCAAACCCAAAGACAGTTTCCGTCCAAAAATTGAAACTTTTTTTAATCGGATTGAAATTTATCTGCCATTTTTAAAAGCTTATCATTTAGAAATTCATACCGAAAATACTTTCCCACACAGCTCTGGAATTGCCTCTTCGGCTTCGGGCATGGCGGCTTTATCCATGTGTTTGATGAGTTTAGAAAAAGAATTGTATCCGAATATTTCTGAAAATTATTTTTACGAAAAAGCCTCTTTTTTAGCCCGATTAGGTTCTGGTAGCGCTTGCCGAAGCATTCAATCAGAATTGGTAGGTTGGGGTAAAAATGAAACGATAAAAAACAGCACCGATTTATTTGGCGTACCTTTTTCTGAAGAAATACATTCGGTATTTAAAGAGTATCAAGACACCATTTTAATTGTTGAAAAAGGAGCTAAAACGGTTTCTAGCACCGTGGGTCATAACTTAATGATTGGTCACCCGTTTGCCGAAAAACGTTTTGATCAAGCCCACGAAAACATCCAAAAATTATCAAACGCCCTAACCAGCGGCAATCTTGAAAATTTTATGGCTATTGTAGAAAGTGAAGCTTTGACCTTACATGCCATGATGATGACTTCTATGCCCTATTTTATATTGATGAAACCCAACACTTTAGCAATCATCCATCAAATATGGCAATTCAGAACCCAAACCAACATTCCTGTTTGTTTTACTTTGGACGCTGGTGCCAATGTTCATGTATTGTATCCGAAGGCTTTCCAAGAAAAAGTTTTAGAATTTATTCAGAATGAACTAGTTAAATATTGCCAAGACGGTCAAATCCTTAAAGACCATGTTGGTAGCGGAGCAAAAATGTTGTAACTTTGCCACACTCTAAACTAACATCTTTCATGAAAGGACCTTTGTTTTACTCAAAAATTCTTTTGTTTGGCGAATACGGCATCATTAAAGATTCTAAAGGATTATCTATTCCTTACAATTTTTATAATGGCGCTTTAAAAGTAACCGCCCCCGTTAATTTAAAAGATCAAGAAGAAGCTAAAAAATCCAATCAAAGTTTACTTAAATTTTGGGAGCATTTAAGCACACTTCAAGAAACAAATCCAGAAATCGTACAATTCGATTTAATCACTTTCAAGAAAGATTTAGATCGAGGCATGTACTTCGACTCTAGCATACCTCAGGGTTATGGCGTAGGAAGTAGCGGAGCTTTAGTAGCTGCGGTTTACGACCGATATGCACAAAATAAAATCACTGTTTTAGAAAATCTTACCAAAGAAAAATTACTAACCTTAAAAAATATTTTTTCGGTTATGGAATCTTTCTTTCATGGAAAAAGTTCTGGACTAGACCCTTTAAACAGCTACCTAAGTATTCCGATTTTAATCAATTCTAAAGACAATATCGAAGCGACTGGTATTCCAAGTCAAACTACCACTGGTAAAGGTGCGGTGTTTTTATTGGATTCTGGAATAGTGGGTGAAACCGCTCCCATGGTGAATATTTTTATGGAAAGCTTAAAGGACAAAGGTTTCCGAAACATGCTTAAAAACAAATTCATTAAACATACCGATGCTTGCGTAAATGACTTTTTGAAAGGTGATTTTTCATCTTTGTTTGTGAATACTAAAAAGCTCTCTAAAATCGTATTGGAAAATTTCAAACCAATGATTCCTGAACAATTTTTAGACATTTGGCAAAAAGGAATCGAAACCAACGATTACTATTTAAAATTGTGTGGTTCTGGCGGTGGCGGATATATTTTAGGATTTACTCAAGATATAGACAAAGCAAAAGCTTCATTACCTAATCATAAATTAGAAGTAGTTTACCAATTCTAGAGAAAAGCAATTCTCTTTATCAACTGGCTCACCTGAAAAACTATGACCGCAACAAAACAAAACTTGTTTTGGCTTAAACTATTCGGGTTGTTCTCTGTAGTCAGGGGATATAATATTTTAGTGATTATAATTGCGCAATACTTAGCCTCTATTTTTATTTTAGCTTCCGAAAAAAGCACCCGTTCCATTATACTGGATTACAAATTATTTCTAATTATTTTTTGTTCTTCGCTGGCCATTGCTTCGGGTTACATTATTAATAATTTTTACGATTCTAAAAAAGATTCCATCAATAAACCCATTCGTTCTAGCTTAAATAAATTAGTAAGTCAGGAATCCCGATTGCATTTTTATTTTATACTGAATATTAGCTGCTGTTTAATCAGCTGGTTTGTTTCTTGGAAGGCGACTTTATTTTTTGGGTTTTACATCTTTTTAATTTGGCTGTATTCTCATAAAATTAAAAGAATACTTATTGCAGGTAATTTAACCGCAGCCACCCTGGCTATTTTTCCTTTTTTTGGCATCTTTTTATACTTTAGAAGTTTATACGAGGTCGTTTTTTATCATGCGGCCTTTTTATTTTTATTGATATTAATTAGGGAATTGGTTAAAGATTTAGAAAACATTAAAGGTGATTTCGCTAATGGTTACCAAACCATTCCTGCGGTATATTCTGTAAATACTTCTAAAAAAGTAATTAGTATACTTACCTTACTTTCTTTTATACCTGTTTTTTTATTGATTGAAAGCCATACCACAGGATTAATGAATTACTATTTTTATACTTCCGGCGGCTTGTTGTTGCTTTTTTTAGTTTTAGCCTTTAACGCCCAATCCGAAAAAGAATTTTGGCTACTTCATATCCTACTTAAACTGATTATTGTTGCGGGCGTTTTTAGCATCTTGCTGATTAACCCCGATGTAATCCTAAAAAGTAGAATCATTTATTTGTTTCATTAAACTATCTTTGACCAAAATTTAATCCATGAATAATCGTTCCAACGGAAAATCGAATAATAATCGCGGAAAATCTGCACCAAAATTTTCCAACTCTAATAAAAAAGAAAGCCCTTTCAAAAAAGAATCGCCTTTTAAAAAGGACGCTCCGTTTAAAAAGGAAAATGCTTTTAAAAAACCTTTTGATGCCGATAAAAAATGGACATCAAAAGACAAACCAACAGACAAACCCGCTCCTAAACCTGCGGCTCCAAAAAATACTAACGAAATTCGTTTAAATAAATACATCGCCAATACAGGCGTATGTTCCCGAAGAGAAGCTGATATTTATATTCAATCGGGCAATGTTCGAGTGAATGGCGAAGTCGTTAGCGAAATGGGTAAAGTGATTAAAATCACCGACGAAGTATATTTTGACGGTTCGCTTTTAACTCCAGGGAAAAAAGAATACATCCTTTTAAACAAGCCTAAAAACTTTTCTACCGACGAAAAAGAAGTAGGTTACCGAAATGTACGCGAGTTAGTTAAAGCCTCTGGAAATAACAGTTTACAACCGGTGGGCAGAATGGACAAAAACACTACGGGTTTATTGTTACTGACTAACGATACGGACTTGATTCGAAAATTCGGTTTACCGAACCAAAAAAGTTCCAAATTATATCAGGTTACTTTAGACAAGAATTTAAAATTCGAAGACTTAGAAAAAATAGCCAACGGACTTCATATTGGGGAACACCGTATTTATGTAGAAGAAATCACTTACATAGAAGACGAACCCAAATGCGAAATTGGATTAAAAATGAAAACACCAAACATTAAAGTCATTCGCAACATTTTTGAACATTTACAATACGATGTTGTAAAAATTGACCGCGTTACTTTTGCGGGTTTAACCAAAAAGAATTTGCCCCGAGGCAACTGGAGGTTCTTAACCCAACAAGAAATCATCAACCTAAAAAACGTATAATTATCATCAAATGAAAAGGATTGCCATAACACGCTTTGTTTTATTTAACAGTGTTTTATTAGCTTTTATTTGGGCAATCTTATTTCTATACAGATTAGCGACTTGGCGCTGGGTTTATTACGATTCTGTAGCCGAAGAAACTGACAATTTATATACTTCGTTATACATTGGGGCTAAGTTCGATTTGCGCTTGGCTCTGTTTGGTATAGCACCCGTTATGTTGTTGAGTTTGATTTTTCATACTCGATATTTTAATTCCAGCAAGTGGGCTAAATTCAACACCTATTATTTAGGAACAGTTCTGATTTTATTGAACTTGTTTTATGTATTTGACATTGGTAACTATTTGTATTTAAAGGAACGCATTAACGCATCTGTGTTGAGTTTTTTAACCAACCCCTTGATTTCTGGGCAAATGATGTGGGAATCGTATCCTGTATTTTGGATTTTAATAACGCTTATGGTAGTCAGTGCTTTACAAATCTTAATCGTTAAAAAAATCTACCTAAAGCTCACTACTTTATTTTACGATGGTTCCAAACGATTAAAAATAGCCTATACCCTTACTTTTTTATTGATTAGTATTTTTGCGGGATACGGCAAATGGTCTTATTATCCGTTGCGTTGGAGCGAAGCTTTTTTTTCCAAAAACAATGATTTATCGCAACTGACGTTAAATCCGGTATTGTACTTTGCCAATACCCTAAAAGTAAGTTCCACTACTTTTAGCACCGATGAAACCTACCAATATTTTAATCCGGTAAAAAATTATTTAGGTGCTCCTAACAATATGGCTATTGACTTTGCCAGAAGTTATACTCCTTTAAATGACAGCATTCCCCAACCCGTAAATGTAGTGGTGGTTATGATGGAATCTTTAGGTGCCCAACCTTTAGGACTATTCAACAATCCTTTAAAAGGCTCCCCTTTTATTGATTCCTTAGCGACAAAATCTTGGTTTTTACCCAATTTTTATGTACCCCGTTACGGAACCGCCCGAACCGTTTTTACTTCGATTACAGGATTACCCGATGTGGTAGAAGACAAAACCGCATCCAGAAATCCAAAAGCCATTAACCAACGGGTAATTTTAGACCAACTCAAAGGCATGGAAAAGCTGTACTTTTTAGGAGGCAGTGCCAGTTGGGCGAACATCAGAGCGTTGTTTACCAATAATGTTTCTGATATTAAAATTTACGAAGAAGGCAGTTACGAACAAGAAGACCGTGTAGATGTTTGGGGTATTAACGACGGGGATTTATTCCGAAATGCCAACAAAACCCTAACGGAATTACACCAAAAGAACAAACCTTTTATCGCCTATATTCAAACCTCGGGTTATCATCCGCCTTACACGGTTCCAGACCGTGAAGGCAATTACAAAAGACTAACCACTAAAGATATTTCCGAAAAAGAAGTACAAAAAGCAGGATTTGTTTCTTTAGACCAATACAATGCCTTGCGTTATTTTGACCACAACTTGCGTATTTTATTTGAATTGTCTAAAAAATCAGGCTATTATAAAAACACCGTGTTTTTACTATTTGGCGACCACAACGGACGAATCAGCCCGTACAAACACATGACCCGCCCAGATTTTGAAACTGGATTAGGACAATTACACGTACCTTTTATCATTCATGGAGACATGTTGCCTAAATGGCAAGACCACCGCATGGCTTCCTTGATGGATTTATACCCTACCATTGCCGATTTACTCAATCAGCCTTACACCAATTATACTTTAGGACGTTCTTTATTGCGCAGACCTAAAAACGACAACAGCCCCACTTTTGTATTTGATTTTTTTAATGGAAGTTTAAAACCAACCGCTATTTTACCCGAACACTATTACTTTGCAGAAAAGTCTGGTAAATCCGTACAGCCAATTTATCCGAACACCAAACTGGGTTACGACCAAGCCGACACTTCTTTTGGAAATCAAAGAGTAAAACAATTGGATAGTTTAGCCAAAGGCATGTACCAATCTACTTTGTATTTGTATTTTAATAATAAGAAGTAGGTTATTGTTTGATCTTTTTATCTACATTTAGTGGTATCTATAACCAATAATTTAGAAAATGAAAAAAATCTTACTGCTTTTAATTCTTATCAGCAACTTTGGATTCTCTCAATCTTTTTATAGCAATTATTTAGACGCAACCTCTGAATGGAGAATCATATCATCAGGCTACATGCGGAGTGCCGTTTATAACACCTATTATTTTGATGGGTTTGAGACAATAAATGGGCTTGTCTATTATAAAGAATATACAAAAACCGTAGGTTATGAAACAGATGGCTCTAGACCAATTAAAACATATGGTCCAAAGTACATTAGAGAAGATTCTTCGGGTAAATTTTATATCTATGACGAATCCAACAACACTGAAAGTGTGTTTTTTGATAATGAAATAATAAAAAATACTAAAACAGGAGATAACTTCCCTTTTTTTCCATCAACTAGTCAATGCCAAGTAACCTCAACAGAAGCTGTTTTTTTAGGAAACCAAAAATTAAAAAAAATAACCACTGAGTTTGATGTCTCAATAAGCGCTATTGAAGGAGTTGGAATAATAAACGGTAACGGTAGTTGTTATAATTTTGGAGGATTTGGAAGCGGAGGCGCACCCAAAACTGTGTTTTACACACATAAAAATGACACCTTAGCTTTTAATGGTCAAAACAAAGACACGTACCACTTATTTCCAAAGTCTGAAAGAAACAACTTAAGTGTAAATACAAATAATTTTATTGATTCTTTTATAACATACCCAAACCCTACAAATGGAATATTTAGAATTCAATCAGACTTACGACAAAGCCTAGGGGCTTTCGAGATATATAATTTAATGGGCATGAAACTTAGAAGACAAGAAATTACAACTATGGAAGAACCCATAGATATTTCTTCTTTTTTAGACGGCATGTATATGATAATCTTTTTCGACTCAAACAATAAAGCCGTTAACAAAACCAAACTAATAAAACAATAAAACAAACCTATTATAAACAGTTAAAAATCCATTACTAGTTACACTGTCTCCAGTCGTTTTATATTCCGTTGCTTTTCATAAAAAGAACTCCAACAATGGCTTCGTCATTAACACAGGGTTTTGCATAATCGATTAATTGAATTACACGCACGAATAATAAGATGGGTGTTTTCAAGAAATAATTAAGTGGTTTTTTCGTGTTAGCGATAGAGCCAAGTACCGTGTACAGGCGAAAGCGCGACCTGATTCGCTTTAGCGAAGAAGGAAACAACCTGAAAATATTAAAACCTACTTAAACTCATAAACTACCCCGATTCCTAAAATTTGTTTGAGCTGAATTCTTGGACCAATAATGGTAGATTGTCCGTTGACCTCTTTGCGCGCTTTAATATCATCGTCATAAATCAAATGGGCTAAAATATTGGCTCTTACATATTTGTTCACCACAAAATCGGTTTTAATCATCCAATCTACATCGATGTTGCCGAACTTGTTTAAATAATCGGAGTACAGATTTAAACGACTTTCTAAAATGATGTTTTTATAGATTTCATTTTTCCATTGGGTATTGATAAAAAATCCAATCTCTGTTCTGGAATTGGCTCCTTTACGGATTCGAACACCTTCGGCATCGTAAACTGCCTTATCTACTCCAAAAGCACCGGCATCAGCCAATGCTTGATCTAGCACGAAAGTAGATTTTTGCGTAAGTGGAGAAAGATACAAGGTGAATTGTTTTTCTTTTAAAGCGTATTCAGCTCCTACCCCCAAAAACAAATAAGCCGGGGCGAAAAAGGTTGAAATCGGTTTGGTAGTATTCGGATACGCATACCCTGGGGTAAACTGAGTCGTAAACGTAAATTTAGAACTGTAAAACCAATCGGAATTTTCGGCAGTTCGATAACCAAAATTAGAGTTTAATTGAATTAAATCGTCTGTTTTTCGGGTCTCTTGTCCTTCTTGATTATTGATTCCGTAACGCCCAATCAATTCATTCTTCCAAAAATAAGAATCGCGCATATAATTGCGATTAAAATGAGCCGCTGCCAAACCTGAAACGGAATTCGCCCCCCCTGCATTCCAATGCACAAAACTGAGTTGACTAAAATCAAAACTTACTTTATTTTGTTTTTCCCAATACGTAAAACGTTTAATACCTGCGGAATCGGAACGAGTAGTTACAATTTCGTTAGAAACCTTAACTTTTGTTTTTTCTTGTTCATCAACTTTAGTAGTTATGATTTTATCCTGAGCCATTCCTAAAACAGGAATCAACATCAATACACAGAAAAAAATTCTCATGAATTCAAAATTTGATTTAATAATTCTTTAATATCGGTTACTCCTATTTTACAATGCGACTGCAATTCTTCGACTTTTCCGTGTTCTACAAATTCATCGGGCACGCCCATTCTAAAAATATTTCCTTTATATTTTTGATCCGAAGCATATTCTATAATGGCAGAACCAAATCCACCATTTATAACTCCATCTTCTATAGTAACTATGCTTGGAAACTTAGCAAAAATGAAATCTAACATTTCTTTATCTAAAGGCTTCACAAACGAAAAATCATAATGTGCCACCAATTGGGTATTCATCTCTTTTAACGCTTGAATCACTGAATTACCAATAAATCCATTAGACAATACCGCCACTTGACTTCCTTCTTGCAAATGAGTTGCTTTACCGATTTCAATGGTTTGAAAAGGCAATTGCCAATCCAATAAAACTCCACGCCCCCTTGGATAACGAATCGCTAACGGATGATTTAATCCTAATTGAGCGGTATATAACATATTGCGTAATTGCTCTTCGTTCAGCGGAGCATAAACAATCATATTGGGCACGCATCTTAAAAATGAAATATCAAAAACACCATGATGTGTAGCGCCATCTTCGCCTACTAATCCTGCCCTATCTAAACAGAAAATAACGGGTAAGTTTTGCAAAGCTACATCGTGGATTACTTGGTCGTAAGCTCTTTGTAAAAAAGTGGAATAAATGGCACAAAATACAGTTAGGCCTTGGGTAGCCATTCCTGCAGCTAAAGTTACCGCATGTTGTTCGGCTATGCCCACATCAAAAGCCCGTTCAGGAAAAATATCCATCATGAATTTTAAGGAACTTCCAGTGGGCATGGCTGGGGTTATGCCAATAATATTTGGATTTTTACGAGCCAATTCTAGCAGAGTCAATCCAAAAACATCCTGAAATTTAGCAGGCTGTATGGTTTCTTTTTTAGGTTGCAAAGCACCCGTTTCTGGATTAAACTTACCGGGCGCGTGATACACCACTTGATTTTCTTCGGCTACTTTTAATCCTTTACCTTTGGTGGTAATGATATGTAAAAATCTAGGGCCTTTTACTTTTTTTAAACGTTCTAATTCAGCCACTAAAGCAGGTAAATCGTGTCCATCAATAGGGCCTGAATAATCAAAATTCAACGCTTTGATGATGTTGTTTTGGCGATGGGCTTTCCCTTCTTTAACGGCGGTTAAATATTTTTTCAATGCCCCGACACTCGGATCAATCCCAATAGCATTGTCGTTCAAAATCACTAACAAATTGGCATCGGTTACGCCTGCATGATTTAATCCTTCAAAGGCCATTCCCGAAGCAATAGAGGCATCGCCCACTACTGCAATATGATTTCTGTTCTTGTTTTTTTGTAATTGCGAAGCCATCGCCATCCCTAAGGCGGCAGATATAGCGGTAGAAGAATGTCCTGTTCCAAAAGCATCGTAAATACTTTCTGCTCTTTTAGGAAAACCACTGATTCCGCCTAACTGCCTATTGGTATGAAAAACATCTTTGCGCCCGGTTAATATTTTATGTCCATAAGCTTGATGTCCTACATCCCAAATCAACAAATCATCTGGGGTATTAAATACATAATGCAAAGCAATGGTTAGTTCTACTACCCCCAAACTAGAACCCAAGTGCCCTTCTTTAGCAGAAACCTCATCAATGATGCGTTCCCTAAGTTCGGTAGCCAATACAGACAGTTCTGACAAAGTCAAGGCTTTTAAGTCCGAGGGGAACTGAATTGTATTTAGTAGGTTTGATTTCATTTTTTATCAAAAGGCAAATTTACAACAATGTTCACTACTTTTGATTTTGTAAGTAAAAACTATATGCAATTACTGAACGATGACTATTTTATGAAGATTGCTTTATCGGAAGCTCAAAATGCTTTTGATAAAGGGGAAATTCCTGTAGGTGCTGTAGTGGTTAGTCATGGTAGAATTATTGCCCGAGCACACAATCTAACAGAACAACTCCACGATGTAACTGCTCATGCCGAAATGCAAGCCATTACGGCAGCCGCGAATTTTTTGGGTGGAAAATATTTAAAAGATTGCACTTTATACGTAACCTTAGAACCTTGCCAAATGTGCGCGGGTGCTTTGTATTGGAGTCAAATCAGTAAAATTGTTTTTGGTGCTGCTGACCCCGACAGAGGTTTTCAGGCATTAGGCACTCAAATTCATCCTAAAACTAAAATCACATCGGGTATTTTAGTCGAGGAGTGTGGAGCAATTCTTAAAAAATTCTTTGAGGGAAAACGAAAAAGGTGATTAGAAAAATCCTTAAACAACTATAAACAAAAAAGCCCGCTAAATTGCGGGCTTTTTGCTATTTGAATACTTACTCTACTCTTAAAATCAAAGATTCTAAAGGTTCTATACGAACTCGGAATTTGCCTACTCCGTGTTTTACAGTTAAATCCGAAGCAAATTGTTTGTATAGCAAATCGGTTACTTTGTAAGTACCGTCGGCTAAGCCCCAAGCTTTAATTACATCGGCAGGAATTTGCAAATCAAAAGCAAACCAATCGTTAGCATCAAAATTGGTTAGGACTACTACTCTTTCGTTTTTATTCCATCTTACAAAAGAATACACGCGGTGGTTATAAAACTCTGTATTTTGACGATTATGTAAATGAATATCTTTAAACTCCCCTACAAAAGCAGGATTGGTTAAGGTTAAGTTTAGTAATCTTTTATGAAAATCTCTTAAGCTTTTTTCTTCGGGAGTTGATTGGCCTCCGTCAAATTTTTTATCATTCATCCAACGTTGATGACTAGGAACCCCAACATAATCAAATATAGAAGTACGTGTTGCAGAACCAAATCCTAAATTTTCTGCCCCAGGCTCCCCTACTTCCTGACCAAAATAAATCAAAGTAGGCGAAGTGCTAATGGTAGCAGAAACCGTCATGGCTGGTTTTCCTTTTAAAGCATTACCTGCAAAATCAGGACTCGCAATACGTTGCTCATCGTGATTTTCCAAAAAGTGTAACATATGGTGTTCGATATCTTGCATGTTATTTTGAATATGAGCAATATTATCGGTATTACCATGCCCTTGCATCACCCATTTTAAGTTATCATATAACTCTACTTTATCATACAAATAATCCATTTTACCTAAACGGATATAATCACGATACAATTGTGGATTATACACCTCTGCCAATAAAAAGGCATTAGGGTTCTTCATTTTTATAGATGAGTTCATAAAACTCCAAAATTCAACAGGCACCATTTCTGCCATATCAAAACGAAAACCATCTACTCCTTTTGCGGTCCAGTACAAGGCAATATCTCTGAATTTTATCCATGAACTAGGTACATCTTTACCTTGCCAAAAAGCAAAATGTTCTTTGTAATCTTTTTGATCAAAACCTTGTGGTAATTCATCAAAATCTTTTGAACCATCTGGACGAATTCCGTAATTTATTTTTACCGTTTCATACCAATCATTAAAATCTGGGCGGGCTAATCTAGAACCATTCCCTGTCCATTTGGCTGGAATTTCTTCGAATTTTCCATCTGCCAAAACATAATTTTCACCACCTAATGGTTTGTAATTATTGTGAGCAATAGGCACTTCAAAATTTTGCCCTGGAATATAATAGAAGTTGTTGTTTTTGTCGTACTCTACATTTTTATTATCCGTTGCTCCAAAGTCTTGCACACCGGCAGGATTGTTTTTCCCTTCGTATTTACGAGCTACGTGATTAGGTACGATATCAATAATTACTTTCAACCCATTTTTATGAGTACGTGCAATTAATTCTTCAAATTCTTGTAAACGATTGGCTGGATTATTGGCCAAATCTGGATTTACATTATAATAATCTTTAACAGCATACGGTGAACCTGCTCTACCTTTTACTACATCTGGATCATCATTTGAAATTCCAATAGAAGTATAATCATTAATTAACGCGTGGTGTGGAACTCCAGTGTACCAAACATGGGTTACACCTAAATCTTTAATTTCGGTTAAAGCTTTGTCCGTAAAATCGCTAAACTTACCTACTCCGTTTTCGGCAATGGTTCCCCAAGGTTTGTTTGTGGTATTAGTATTACCAAATAGGCGTGTAAATACCTGATAAACTACCTCTTTTTGTTTTTTCTTTTCCATCGTTACAGTTTGTTTCTTTTGTGCAGAAGTACATGAACTAATAGCAATTAGCATTACCCCTAGCCATTGAATTGATTTTTTGTTCATCATATTAAGTTGTTTTAGTTGTCGAATACTTTTTAAGTACTGCAACATGAACGGTAAAAATAACAAAATGTAACTATAATCAAATAACTGAAAACGGGTTTATGCTACAAAAAAACACGAAAACGTTTGCAACTACATTTGCTGTTGTTGCTGTTGTTGCATTTGAATTTGTTTTTGCTTGTGTAATTGATAGGAATTGTCAACCGCTGAATTTTTTTCGGCAAAACTTACAAAGGCAGGAGTTTCCATTTTTGTATCGTTAAAAAAATTATGATGAATGGAATCTTTAGAATTTTCATTGTTTTCCACAATAACCGAAACGGCTAAACGATGTTCCGAACCTCCTTTAAAAATTCCTTTTACAGGAGTACAATCTTTAAAATATCTACCCACAGCTAAACGAACGTGTCTGTCGGAAGCAATACAATCATTGGTTGGATCTAATCCAATCCAGCCGTAAGTAGGCAAATAAATCTCAACCCAAGCGTGAGTGGCTCCTTCTCCCCTGAGTTCGTGATTTAATGGACAAATATACCCACTTACGTATCTGGAAGGAATTTGAATACTTCGTAACATAACCAGTAGAATATGAGCAAAATCTTGACACACGCCTGCTTTGAGTTGCCATATTTCATCTACCTCGGATTCTACTGATGTTACGCCTTGGCGGTAGGTAAAGTTATTATAGATATAGGCAGAGAACACTTTGGCATTTTCTAACGGAGATAAGCTTAAATTACTCAGTGAATCTACTAAAACTTGTATTTCCGCCTGAGCTTTAAAATCTTCATTAACTAAAAATTCTTTTACCAAAGGATCTTGATCTTTCTTTTGTAAATCTTCCCATTGATCTTGAACTGAAAGCGATAATTTAGGTTCGCTAACGGGGCTTACTTCTACTTCTATACACGAAGAAATATTTAAGGTTTGATGAGATTCTAACAAACTAAAAATTCCCAATTTGTTATTGAATTTATCTTTAAAAGTATCTACCTCGGGATTGCCTGTAATTTTAATACTGGTTTGCTTTACTTTTTGAAAAGCATCTTGTATAGGATACAACATAATTTGGTTGATGGAATCATAAACCGATTCTGCGTATTGATATTCTGTAATGTGTTTTATTTTGTAAGTAGCCATAGTTTTAAATTTGTCCGAAATAATGTTTAGAAAATAAATTTGAAATATTTACAATGTTTTGATGCAATTCTTCTAGATACAAATACAATTTTTTAGCATCTTTTATCTCGGGCTGATTATAGGTAAAGTTGCTAATCAGCTTACCTATTTCGAATTCCATCTGAGAGAAAGCAGCAGGAGTAGATTCTTGTTTTAACAATTTAAAATTATGCTTAATTCGGTCTAAAGAATAAAATACCGAGTGCGTAAAAATGGGATTAAACAAGGTGTAATTGATAATGTTAGTTGCACTGATTTCCCCTCGATAAGTTTTACCATACAATTCATATCCAGACAAAGCATACAACAAATACCTAAAAGAAACCAATTCGGATTCGTCCGAAAGATTATAATTTCCCTCTTTAATTTTGATGAGTAATACTTGTATGGTTTGCAAAGCTCTTTCTAAATGTTTACCCACATTCATAAAATAATACCCTGGCCCACGATCCATAGTACTGTCTAAGGTTCCATAAAACAAATAACATTGCGCATGAATTACATCCATTACCTCCACGGGATCTCCTTTAAAGATTTGATCCTTCATTTTTTCATCGCGAACAATGTGATAATAATTATTAAGTGTTTGCCAAAGTTCTTTGGTAATGTGGTCTTGTATGGAACGGGCATTTTCCCGAGCGTACATAATGTTATTAACAATAGACAACGGATTGTTTTTATCGGTAATCAAATGACTTAGCGATTCTGCCGTTAGCCAAACGTGATTTTTTTGATTACTCACAAATTCTTTATCGCCATAATATTCTAATATAAATCGCCAATTTTCATTTATGGCGTTATCTTGTATCGCCACATAATTAGAATACAGCAAAGTGGTTTCCATTTTGGTACGTTCCATGTACCTCGACATCCAAAAAATAGCATCTGCAACTCTACTTAACATATTTCATTTTTGATTTAATTTGAATTATTCCCCTAACACCCATGTATCTTTACTACCCCCGCCTTGCGAAGAATTCACTACTAAAGAACCTTCTTTTAAAGCTACCCGAGTTAATCCTCCGGGAACGATATCAATTCCTTTAGGCCCGTATAAAGCAAACGGACGCAAGTCAATTCGTCTGGGTTGGAATTTGCCATCTATAAAACAAGGCGCCGAAGACAAGTTAATTATCGGTTGTGCAATAAAGTCTCGTGGTTCAGCCTCTATGGCTTTTCTAAATTCGTCCATTTGTGCTTCGGTGGCGGAATTTCCAATCAACATTCCGTATCCTCCACTTCCATTGGTTCTTTTAATAACCATTTTATCCATTTGTCCAAACACCATTTTTCGATGATCTGGGTTTTCTAAATGATAAGTGGGTACATTTTTTAAAATGGGTTCTTCGTTTAAATAATAACGAATCATATCGGGCACATAAGCGTATACTGCTTTATCGTCGGAAACTCCATTACCCATCGCATTGATAATATTCACATTTCCTGCTCGATAAGCCCAATACAAGCCAGGCACACCTAAGGCACTATCTGGTCTGAAAGTAAGTGGATCTAAAAACTCATCATCTACCCTGCGGTAAATTACATGTACTTGTTTTAAACCTGTAGTGGTTTTCATGTACACTTTAAGATTGTCTACTACTAAATCTCGGCCTTCCACCAATTCAATACCCATTAATTTAGCTAAGGTAGAATGTTCAAAATAAGCGGAATTATAAATCCCCGGTGTTAGTAAAGCCACTGTGGGTTTACTGCCGTGCAGATTAGAAAGGTCTAACAAATTACGCAACAGTAAATCTGGATAATTACGCACCATTTCTACTTTATTTTTTCGCAATTGATTGGGAAAAATTCTGTTGCTGATGTTTCTGTTTTCCAACATATAAGATACTCCTGACGGTGTTCTTAAATTGTCTTCTAGCACATAATATTGTCCGTCGCTGTCGCGAATTAAATCGATACCCGATATATGCGTATAAACATCAAAAGGAACATCCACCCCTATCATTTCCTTTAAGTAATAAGGACATGAAAAAATCAATTCAGAAGGAACAATGTTGTCTTTTAAAATAAACTGTTCGTGGTAAATATCTTTTAAGAATATATTTAACGCTTTTAGTCGCTGTTTTATTCCTGCTTCGATGGTTTTCCATTCGGTGGCTGTGATGATTCTAGGAATTACATCAAACGGAAATATTTTTTCAATGCCCTCGCCATTATCGTAAACCGTAAAAGTTACGCCTTGGGTCATGAATAATTTTTTAGCTAAATCGCTTTTGCCTGCAAACTCATCGGGACTTAATTTTTCTACTGCCGAAACAAACTTGGAATAGGATTGACGAATTCCCTTTTTTGAATACATTTCATCCCATAAATTGTCTTGAACAGGATAACCTGACAACATTTTTGATCGCTCCATAATTTTTCCTTTTTTGTCTTGCTCAAAGTTAATCAATTACGCGTCAAAGCCAGTATTTACAAGGGTTTAAATGCATTTTTAATGTACGAATAATGATTCTAGCAAAAAACAAATCAAAATTTTGGAGGTTTTACAAAAAAGATGGGGGTAATTTTTATTTTATGACAATTTTTAACACGAACACCCCCCTTTATAAAAACATATTTATTAAATAAAATTTATAATTAAAAAAATAACCCCCCACAAAAAGACCCATTAACTAATATTTATAAAATTTTGAAACTAAAAAATTTGCATTAGGGATTAAAGCCAGTACCGTGTAGCGCGTAAAGCCCGACAGCGAGCCGTAGGCGAGCTGGAATGCCCTAAAAACTGTCAGATTGACACCAGAAATCTACCGATTTGTCAGCATTCTTTTGATGGCATAATTTGTGTCTGAATGGTGGCAAATTATTAATACTAACATTTAAATTTTATAGAATTATGGGAGTAAACATTAAACCACTTTCAGACCGTGTTTTGGTTGAACCAGCTGCTGCTGAAACGACTACAGCCTCAGGAATTATTATTCCAGACACCGCTAAAGAAAAACCACAAAAAGGGACTGTTGTAGCTGTAGGAAATGGCAAAAAAGATGAGCCATTAACCGTTAAAATCGGAGATACTGTTTTGTACGGAAAATACTCTGGTACAGATTTAAAATTTGAAGGTAAAGATTATTTGATTATGCGCGAGGATGATATTCTGGCTATCATTTAGATATTAGACTTTAGATATCAGATTTTAGACGATTAAACAATTTAACGTTAAACAATTAAACATAATAAAAATGGCAAAAGATATAAAATTCGACATTGAAGCACGCGATGGTTTAAAACGTGGTGTTGA
>DLGW01000009.1:134057-134265 GCA_002482885.1 Flavobacteriaceae bacterium UBA7684
TGTAATTATTGGAAAATCATTTGGAGCACCAACGGTTACTAAAGATGGTGTTTCGGTAGCTAAAGAGGTAGAATTAAAAGACACTCTAGAGAATATGGGTGCGCAAATGGTTAAAGAAGTGGCGTCAAAAACCAATGATTTAGCCGGTGACGGTACTACTACCGCAACCGTTTTAGCTCAAGCGATTGTAAAAGAAGGTTTGAAAAAC
>DLGW01000009.1:134328-134485 GCA_002482885.1 Flavobacteriaceae bacterium UBA7684
TTTAAAAAGAGGAATTGACAAAGCGGTTGAAGCCATTGTTGCAGACTTGGCTAAACAAGCACAAGAAGTGGGTAGTTCCACAGATAAAATCAAACAAGTAGCTACCATTTCAGCCAACAACGATGAAGTAGTGGGTGAATTAATCGCTACTGCTTTT
>DLGW01000009.1:134554-134713 GCA_002482885.1 Flavobacteriaceae bacterium UBA7684
GAAGAAGCAAAAGGAACCGATACTTACGTAGACGTAGTGGAAGGAATGCAATTCGACAGAGGATATTTATCACCTTACTTTGTTACGAATTCAGAAAAAATGAATGTGGAATTAGACCACCCATACATTTTATTATACGATAAAAAAGTTTCTTCATTA
>DLGW01000021.1 GCA_002482885.1 Flavobacteriaceae bacterium UBA7684
ATTAGTACCGAACAATCTTTTTATCCAAAATTCCAAACCGTTTCAGGAATTTCGCACATACAAGCGGTAGCGGTTAAAGCAGGAATTATTAGAACCGAAAAAACATTCGAAGGCATTTTATTTAAAGGCGTTGGAAAAGACTACCAATGGAGTCAATTGGAGGAATATTTAAACCAAGGAAGATTACCTCAGGTGAACGAAAACCTGACTAACGAAGTCATGCTTTCCAAATACTTAGCCCAGCGATTGGAGCTTCAATTAGGCGATACGTTCAGCACCTATTTTATGAAGGAAAACACCAATCAAATGCCCAATTTAAGGGTTTTTAAATTGGTAGGAATTTACGATTCTGGCTTTCAGGAATTTGATCAAAGTTATTTAATCGGAGATATTAGACACGTTCAAAAAATGAATAAATGGCAACCTACCCAAGTGGGTCATTTTGAAATCTTTTTAGAAGGTTTTTCTGCTATTGAAACCAAAGGAAAAGAAATCTATAAACAAACCCCATCCGACTTAAACACACAAACGATTCAAGAAAAATACCTCTCTATTTTTGAATGGCTTAAACTATTTGATTTTAACATCATTGTGATTTTAGGCATCATGACCGCCGTCGCCACTATTAATATGGTGGTTGCCTTATTGGTTTTGATTTTAGAAAAAACCCAAATGATTGGCATTTTAAAGGCGCTCGGATATTCCAACTTAGGCATCCGAAAAATATTTTTATACCAAGCCGTTTATTTAATTGGTAAAGGTTTATTTTGGGGTAATTTATTGGGCTTGCTGTTGCTTTTTGTGCAAGGTTACTTTGGAATTATTCAATTAGACCCAGCCAGTTATTATGTTAATACCGCTCCCGTTTACATTACTTGGTGGCACATCGCTATATTAAATTTAGGAACAACTTTAATTTGTTTACTGGTTTTGCTAGTTCCTTCGTATATGATTAGTAGAATTTTGCCCGCATCGGCAATTCGGTATAATTAAACAAAAAATCATTCATCATTCATCATTCATCATTCATCATTCATCATTAACAATTCAAAACTAAATAGGTAAAGTTTATTTTTATCTTTGCCAAAAATTTTACCATGTCTAAAACGGTTACTCCTTATAAAGATTCTGACTTGAGCAAAAAAGTTCAGGTAGCCCAAATGTTCGATAACATTTCCAAAGAATACGATAGTTTAAACCGTGTGATTTCTTTTGGAACCGATATTGCTTGGCGAAAAAAAGTGATTCAATTAGTAGCAGAAACCCATCCTGAAAAAGTATTAGACATTGCTACAGGCACTGGCGACTTAGCCATTATGCTGACCAAAACTTCGGCTAAAACCATTATCGGTTTAGATATTTCGGCAGGAATGTTAAGCATCGGAACCCAAAAAATCAACAAACTAAATCTTTCTGATAAAATTGAAATGGTTTTAGGAGATTCCGAAAACATGCCATACGAAACCAATTCTTTTGATGCGGTAACGGTGGCTTTTGGAATTAGAAATTTTGAAACCTTAGAAAAAGGTTTAGCTGAAATTTTAAGAGTATTAAAACCCAACGGAAGATTAGTTATTTTAGAAACTTCGGTGCCTGAGAAATTTCCTTTTAAGCAATTTTACAACCTGTATACCAAACGCATCATGCCTTTAATTGGCAAAATGTTTTCTAAAGACAAAACCGCTTATGCTTATTTATCGGAATCGGCTTCGGTTTTTCCGTATGGTAAAAAACTTAAAGATATTTTAATAAAAACTGGTTTTAGTTCGGTTACCTTTGAACCGCAAACCTTTGGTGCCGCTACCATTTATACTGCCCAAAAATAAATTCATGAAAAAACAAATTCTACTGTTTTTGTTCGTTATTTTTTCCATTTCGGCTTATGGTCAGTTTGGAAAAAATCCCATTATTAACCTAGAAAATATGGATGAAAAAACCATCCAATGGGGATACTACTTGGGATTTAATACTTATGATTTTAGGTTTGATTATAAAGAAAACGTAGCCCGAGATATTAAAGTAGATCCCTCCACAGGTTTTAATGTAGGATTAATTGGAGACCTTAGATTAAATTCCTTTTTTAATTTAAGATTAGAACCCGGGTTAAGTTCCAATACTAGATTTATGTATTACCCAGAAATCAGTAATCCGGTACAATCCAAAAGAGAGGTACAGTCTACTTATATTTATATCCCGCTTTTACTTAAAATCTCTACTTTAAGAGCAGGCAATATCAGACCTTTTATTACCACAGGACTTTCTACAGCCATTAACTTATCTAGCAATCACGATTCCAGTGAAGACAACTCCAACGGAAAATTCAGAATGGTTAGAATGCCTAGTTTTTATGAATTGGGCTTTGGGATTGATTTATACTTAGAGTATTTCAAATTCACGCCTTCTATTCGGGGTATTTTTGGTATTCAAGATGAATTAATTCGAGATCAAAACCCCGATAGTCCTTGGACTGGAAACATCGAAAAAATGACCAGTCGTGGTATTTTTATCAATTTTACTTTTCAATAGTTCATCCTGACGGACACAAAAAATATTTTTGAGCTGTCGGGTAATCTTTATTATCTTCTAATCAACTCATATAAATCCGGCAAACGGTGTTTAAAATAATCCGGAATTTCCTCGACCATAAACGTTATCTCACCTTTTTCAATTTGTAATAAATTGGTATAAATGTCATTTTGCTTGGAGTTGTCTACAAATAAGATGTTGTCAAAAAAATTAAAATTCAGATTCAAATTTTTATAACCTGATTTCCATTTTAAATCTATCGTTTTATCATCCACAAAATGACCTTTAAATTCAGTACGCACTTGTATTCTGTGTTTAGCTATTTCTTGATTCTCTATACAAAAGAATATTAGATTTATCTCATATCCGTGTTCTCTGAATTTCTCAGCCCAATATAATGGATGTGAGTCAAAATTTGTTTCATAACAAAAATCCATTCCCTGAATCAATGCTTTGTTTATCGCGGATTCAAAATCTTGTGTAGTTTGATTTTTTGCGAATTGGTCTCTTAGTTCGCTATCGAGCAAACTGTAGTAATACTCTAAATAGAGTCTGTCATAATCAAAAGAAACTTGCCCCTCAGGTAAAAAAGATGAAGCAAATGTAGATTTTCCTGCTCCATTGCAACCTGCTATAATGGTTAAATTAGGCATTTTTCTGTAGGCTCCTTAGAAGTTCAGGACTAAGTTTTCCTTCTTTTTTTCGGATTTGAAATAACTCTTCCTTAGGAATTACCTGACTATTCAAGATAATTCTAGCCTTACTTAACTGTTGAGTAACTTTTACTCCTGTTATTATTTTTTCCTTCATAACACAAAGTTAATGTTTTAACTTATTGAATCACCGAAATATTTAATTCTTGCAATTGTTCATCGGCAATTACCGAAGGAGCGTCAATCATAACATCACGTCCAGAATTATTTTTAGGGAAGGCAATAAAATCTCGAATGGTTTCTTGTCCGCCTAAAATTGCTACTAATCTATCTAGTCCAAAAGCCAAACCTCCGTGCGGTGGTGCGCCAAATTGAAAGGCATCCATTAAAAATCCAAACTGATTACGGGCTTCTTCCTCGGTAAATCCTAAATATTTAAACATCAATTGTTGAGTAGCTTTATCGTGAATACGAATAGAACCTCCGCCGATTTCATTTCCGTTCAATACCATATCGTAAGCATTGGCACGAACTTTACCTGGATTGGTTGCCAGTAATTCCATATCTTCTGGTTTTGGCGAAGTAAACGGATGGTGCATGGCATGCCATCTTCCGGACTCTTCATCCAATTCTAACAATGGGAAATCTACTACCCACAACGGCGCAAATTCAGATGGATTACGTAATCCCAAACGCGTAGCCAATTCCATTCTAAGTGCAGAAAGTTGAGCACGAGTTTTATCAGCTGGACCAGAAAGCACAAAAATCATATCCCCTGCTTTTGCCCCAGTAAGGGCTGCCCATTGTTTTAAATCTTCTTGGTCGTAAAATTTATCTACGGATGATTTGTAAGTTCCGTCGGCTTCACATTTTACATAAACCATTCCTGACGCTCCTACTTGCGGGCGTTTTACCCAATCAATTAAAGCATCTATCTCTTTTCTGGTATAGGAAGCACAACCTGGAGCAGCAATTCCTACCACCAATTCTGCGCTATTAAAAACAGGAAAATCTTTATGTTGAGCTACGGCATTTAATTCCCCAAACTTCATATCAAAACGAATGTCTGGTTTGTCATTGCCATAGGTTTTCATGGCATAATCGTAAGTGATTCTTGGAAATTGAGACACTTCTAATCCATGAATTTTTTTCAATAAATGACGGGTTAATCCTTCAAATACATTTAAAATATCTTCTTGTTCTACAAAAGCCATTTCACAATCAATTTGCGTAAACTCGGGTTGACGGTCGGCGCGCAAATCTTCGTCTCGGAAACATTTCACAATCTGAAAATATTTATCCATTCCCCCAACCATCAGCAATTGTTTAAAAGTTTGTGGCGATTGTGGCAAGGCGTAAAATTGTCCTTGATTCATTCGGCTAGGCACCACAAAATCACGAGCACCTTCGGGAGTAGATTTGATTAAATAAGGCGTTTCTACTTCGCAAAAATCTAAATTGGATAAATAATTTCGAACTTCTTGCGCTACTTTATGACGGAATAACAAACTGTTTTTAACTGGATTTCTTCGGATGTCTAAGTAACGATACTTCATGCGGATATCTTCTCCTCCGTCAGTTTCATCCTCAATAGTAAAAGGAGGCGTAATTGCCGCATTTAAGACTTTTAAATCAGTCACCAATACTTCTATGGCGCCTGTAGGAATATTCAAGTTTTTAGATTCTCTTTCAATTACGGTTCCTGTTACTTGAATCACAAACTCACGACCTAAAGTTTTAGCCAATTCTAGAACAGACTTGTCAGTTCTTTCTTCATCAAATATTAATTGAGTGATTCCGTAACGATCTCGTAAATCTACCCAAACCATAAATCCTTTATCTCTGGATTTTTGAACCCAACCCGCAAGGGTTACCGTTGTTCCTACCTCTTTTAATGTAAGTGCTCCGCAAGTATGACTTCTGTACATGTTTATTTTTTTAACGGCTGTAAATTTAAACAGTAATTGCTAATTAAGGCATATATCTAAGAAATATTAGCAAGGAGAACTATTTTAGACTTCGTTAAAAGGAGTTCCAATGTTAAGTTTTTATCCAATGTTACCAAATTGTTAAGTAAATGTATTTTATATGTAAAATTATACTTATATTTGTTACATAATTATTAACCATAATACTAAACGCCATGAAAACCTTACTTGTAACCGTTGCTTTTTTGATTACTAGTGTAATAGGAGCACAAAATGGAATTGAACCTACATTCACTGCCGACAATGGTATGGTAACGGCAACGTATTATCATGAAAATGGAAAAGTTTCCCAAGAGGGAACATATAATAAAGAAGGAAAACTTCACGGTACTTGGAATGCTTACGACACCAATGGCTATAAAGTTTCTACCGGAGAATACGAAAATGGAGTAAAAGCTGGAAAATGGTTATTCTTTAAAGAAGATGGAGTGGTAGAAGTGACCTACGAAAATAACAAAGTAGCTAACAGTACCTTTAAATCTTTTAAAGGAGTAGTTGATTCAGAATAAATTAATAAACTAACTCCATTTGAAAAATGCCGACCCCAAACAGGTCGGCATTTTTTGTAGAAATACGTTAAAACAAAAAAGCCATTCGTAAGAATGGCTTTTCTTTTTGCTCCCCCTCTTGGGCTCGAACCAAGGACCCTCTGATTAACAGTCAGATGCTCTAACCAACTGAGCTAAGGAGGAAGGTATTGTACCTTTTTTGCGTTGGCAAATATAGAGTTAAAATTATTTTATGCAAACAATTTTTAAAAAAATATTTACTTTAAAAAAGCTCTGTAAATATCATTTCCGTTAGCAAACACTAACAAGCTGATTAACAACACAAAACCAACCAACTGAGCATACTCCATAAATTTATCGCTAGGTTTTTTTCCTGAAATCATTTCAAATAACACAAACATTACGTGCCCACCATCTAAGGCAGGAATCGGCAATAAGTTCATAACGCCTAACATAATGGAAAGCATCGCTGTAATACTCCAAAAATATTCCCAACTCCATTGGGTAGGAAATATGTCAAAAATGGCCTTAAAACCTCCTATGCCTTTATAAGCACCTGTATCTGGATTAAAAATAACCTGTAATTGTTTTACATATCCCGCCAATTGATCTTTACCTTTTTCAATTCCAACAGGAATAGATTCAAACAAACCGTATTCTTCTTTATTTAACTTATAAATTCCCAATTGATTGATAGATTGATTACCCAATGCGCCAGTAATAACCCCTATTCTACCCGCTGCATTTACTTGCAAAGTCAACGGCAACTCTTTTTGATTTCTTAAAATAACCGCTTGAACCTGCGCTCCTTTTTTAGTTTGTAAAATAGCAACTACTTCATCGTGGTACTTTACAGGAACTCCATCAACTGATAGAATCAAATCTTTGGCTTTTAGAACCGACTTATTCGGAGAATCACTAGGCACTTCGGAAATCGCAAAAGGCATTCTTAAAGAAACCAACAACCTCATTTTTTCTTTCATCAACTGATCAATGATGTCTAAAGGCAACTGAATTTCTATCGGTTTTCCGTCACGTTCAATGATTACTTGTTTCCCGGTCATTAACTTTTCATTAATTGAAACGTCAAATTTTATAATTTTGTCTCCGTCTATGGAAATAATTTTGTCTCCGGTCTTAATACCTGCTTTTTCAATGGCAGGATGTGTTACTAAAATTCCATCTTTTAATTCGCTATTAGGAATGTAAGACTCTCCGTAAAAAAAGGCCATTCCTATATAAATAACAAAAGCTAAAATAAAGTTTACCGTTACCCCACCCAACATGATGATTAAACGTTGCCATGCGGGTTTGCTTCTAAATTCCCACGGTTTAGGTTCTTCTAGCATTTGTTCTTTATCCATGCTTTCGTCTATCATGCCAGAAATTTTAACATAGCCACCCAAAGGCAACCAGCCAATACCGTATTCGGTTTCTCCTATCTTCTTTTTGAATAAGGAAAACTTAACATCAAAAAACAAATAGAATTTTTCAACTTTAGTTTTGAAGATTTTAGCGGGAATAAAATGTCCCAGCTCGTGCAGTATAATCAGTATAGATAAACTTAAAAAGAATTGCGTTAGTTTAATGGCAAGCTCCATGAGTAGTTTTTAAAATAATAGGCTCAAATGTAAACTATACAACCCATATTACAAAACAACCTATTTATTTTAGTAAATTATTAACCATCCCCCCTTTTTTTGAGCCATAAGACTTATATAATCCGCAAAAAAAATTGATTGAAGCAAAAAATACAATCTGGGTCCAAAAAAATTGAAATACACTAACTTCTATTTTTATTTAATTTAAAGAATCATTATTTATGCTTAGTATCTTAAATTCGTAATCACATAATAGTCAGTTATTTACTGCAATCACCAATAATATTCTTTAGCAACGATACAAAATCAAAAAAGCCCCGAAAAATCGAGGCTTAGGGCAACTTACATTACTGAAACAAATTAAACTAAACTTAAGCTTTATAGGAAACTCCCATATCTTCTATTGAAAATTCGTCGGTTAACAGGTGTAATAAACGATCACGCAGGGTGATGTATTTTTCTGTTTTTACGATTTCTATTTTATTTCGTGGTCTTTTTAAATCGATATCTACTATTTCACGTATGGTTGAAGCAGGGCCGTTATTTAAGACCACTACACGATCAGATAAAAACATAGCTTCTTCGATGTCGTGAGTAATCATAATAATGGTTTTGTCACGGTTGTTTAAATTCCACATTTTTAACAATTCTATTTGCATAGAACCTTTGGTTAAAGCATCTAAAGCTCCAAATGGCTCATCCAACAACAATACTCCTGGATTAATGGCAAAGGCACGAGCAATCGCTACCCTTTGTTTCATCCCTCCAGATAATTGACCTGGTAATTTGTCTTTGTGTTCGTAAAGATTTACCATTCTTAGATTTTGATCTACAATTTCATGTTTTTCAGCTTTGCTACAAGTCAGTACCGAATCTACAGCCTGAAAAATGTTTTGATGTACCGAAATCCACGGCAATAAGGAATAATTCTGAAACACAATTCCTCGGTCGGGTCCTGGCCCTTTAATGGTTTTACCACCCAATTCAACCGAACCACCTGTAGGAATTAACATCCCTGCAATAGCATTTAATATGGTTGATTTTCCGCAGCCTGAATGTCCTATAATAGAGATGATTTCACCTTTTTTGATAGACAAATTAATATCGGTTACGGCTACGTATCTTCCCTTTGGGGTGGGGAAAGAAATTTCTAGGTCTTTTATATCTAAGTAACTCATGATTTTTTGGATTTAAAAATTGAAAGATTAAATGATTGAAAGATTAAATGATTTATTAATCAACTAACTTTTATAAGCTACTTTTTGCTCGATGAATGTAAATATTCTATCGAAAAGCAATCCTACAATACCAATAATGATAATGGCAGAAATCACACGCTCTAAGCTTAAAGCATTCCAAGAATCCCAAACAAAAAATCCAATACCTGTTCCTCCGGACAACATTTCGCCAGCTACAATTACCAACCAAGCTACACTAATACTTAAACGTAAACCAGTAATAATATGGGGTAAACTGTAGGGAAATAAGATCATAAATAAGTATCTCATTTTTGAAAACCCAAACACCTTGGCTACGTTTTTATAATCTTGCGGTAATGAAGCAATACCAAACGAAGTATTGATTAAGGTAGACCACAAAGACGTAATAAAAACAATAAATACCGTTGCCAAACCTGTGTCTTTAAAAACCACTAATCCAATCGGGAACCAAGCTAAAGGTGAAACTGGTTTTAACAATTGTACTATGGGGTAAAATATTTGTTTGCAAAGGGTACTGGCTCCCATTAAAATTCCAATAGGAATAGCCACTACCGAACCCAAAGCAAATCCCATTAATACGGTTTTTATGGAATTGTATAATTGTAATCCAATTCCTTTATCGTTAGGTCCGTAATCATAAAACGGATCGCTTAACATTTCAATCAATACGGTTAAAGTGGCAGTTGGCCCAGGTAATTCATCGTTGGTATATTTGCTTACCAAACTCCAAAATCCTGCAAATAATAACAATCCAACACCCGATAACAATAGGGATTTTCCTTTTACTAATATATAATCTGAAACCATTTTTAGGTTTTTATCTAGTTTATTTTCTGTGGATACAATCGTTTTTTGTATCTCTTTCTCTGCTGGAGCTTCTAAAACTTCGGCGATAGGAGCTTCTAATTCTGATGTATTCATAACTTTTAGTTTATTAAGTTTAATTATGCTTTATTTAATGTAAATGGTAAAAAACCGATTCCCTTCTCTTTCGAAAAGAGAATCGGATAAAAAAAATTATCTTTTAACTACTTTTAAATAAGCTGATGGATTATTAGGGTCAAATGGCGTTTTATCCATGGTTAATGAAAATGGTTTCATGTCATCAGTTGGCATTTTTATTTTCATCGCCGTAGCTACCTCTTTGTATAAATCTTGCATGATCAACTTATCTGCAATCGCTTTATAATCAGGCTCCTCAGTTAAATATCCAAATCTTACGTACTGTGCCATAGCCCAAATAGCGTGTGATTTTTTAGGAAAGTTTACCATACCACCTTTGTGGAATAACATATAATCATCGGTATAAACTTCTGTTCCCATGTTACATCCTAAGTTATAATCTCCCATTAATCTGGCTTCAATAACATCCGCAGGAGCATTTACATAAGGTGCTTTTCCGATGATTCCTGCCGCTTGTTTACGGTTAGCTGGCACATCCAATAATCTACAAGCTTCCATTACGGCCATCATTACTTTTTTAAGATCTTCTCGACGTTTTACACTAAAATCTTTGTTAACTACTAACGCTTTCTCTGGATGATCTTTCCACATATCCTGAGTAGCGATCTGGGTGAATCCAACCCCTTGTTTTACGGCTACCCCTCCCCAAGGCTCTCCTACGTTATATCCATCCATGTTCCCAACTTTCATATTGGCAACCATTTGTGGTGGTGGAATGGTAATAATTTTTACCGTTTTTTGATTGATTCCCGCCAAGGACAACCAGTTACGCAACCATAAATCATGGGTTCCTCCTGGAAAAGTCATGGCAAAGGTTACTTCTTTTTCGGCTTTTAACTTAGCCGCCACTACAGGCGCCACTTTATTCATTTGTTTAAAGCCTACTTTTCCACAAAAATCTTTGGATAAAGTAATTGCTTGGCCATTTACGTTTAACATCATAGCTATTTTCATTTCTGAACCTGCTTTTCCTCCTACTCCGGTGTAAACCGAAAACGGCATAGCATATAAGCAATGTGCGCCGTCTAGTTCGCCTGTTAAGATTTTATCACGAACATTTGCCCATGATGATTCTTTAGAAACCTCAACATCTACTCCGTATTTTTTAAACAAACCCCATTCTTTTGCCATTACAATTGGCGAACAATCGGTAAGGGGAATAAATCCTAATTTAATAGGCTCTTGCGCACTAACTTTGGTGAATCCTATCACTATTAGGGCTAACAACATCATCCTTTGAATGATACTTGTTAAAGGTTGTGTTACATTTTTCATATCTATTCTGTATTAAAATTTAGTTTCTATTTATTTTTTTGCCATAAAGTTTGGCGTAATGTTTAGCATGACATAAGCCCAATGTGCGGTTAATTCAGGATTAGCTACGTTTTTAACTTGAGCGCTTGCCATAGTATTGGTTGCTTGCATGATAGAATAACCTGCTTCGATATTTACTGTTTTAGTTAAACCATATTTTACTTGGAAATCGATTTCTGTTCCTAAGTATGGCGTTCTTTCTCCGCCTGCTCCGTTAGATACTTTGTTAGCAGATTGAAATCCGTGAATATCCATTAAGAAGGTTAAGTTGTCTTTAGCATTGTATTTCACTTTAAAGAAGTAGTTTAACAATCCGTTAGCTCCGAATCCACTAGCGGTATAGAAGTAGTCCATATGACCCCAGAATTTATGTGGTGTTCCGTATAATGGATCAAAACGGTTGTTTTCGGTAGCGGCTTTAGTACCGTCATTACCAGATAAATAATCAAAACCAGGTCCGATAAATAATTTTCTTCCTGCTTGATATGTTGCTGTTAATGAGGCTAAGTAAGCATTTTTAATGCTTAAACCATCTTTGTCATGACCGCCTTGTGCGTATAAATTACCCGTTAAATTAAACTTGCGAGTAACATTGGTATTCCAATAGAAACCGTATGTTTTTCTACTCCAAACGTCTCTGTCAAATGTTTTAACTGCAGGATTTCCCGCTGTAGTATATTGACTAAAATTGTCGTTAAAGAATAAGAATGAAATGTCTCCAAAATGGAATTTCTTAGCCGCGTACAAAAACTGAAATGATTTATACATAGTACCAATACCATTAGTACCTGCCCCATAACCAGTAGGAACTCCATTATAAACTGTATTTATTCCCTTTTCTGTATTTTGATTAAAAGCGACACCAGCATCCAAAGTGTATCCTTTATTAGAGAATTTAAACACCGCAGCATCATGGCGACGTCCTTGTTGCAACCAATCTAATCCACCTAATACTTTTTGATCATCATAAGCAATAGACTGGCGACCAGCTTTTAAAGAGAAATTTTGAATTTTACTTACCGTATCGTTCAAAATAACTTCTCCCCAAGCCTCGTGTAATAAAACACCATCGTTGGCATCAGTTGTAGTTCTGTTAATTGAAGAAGCATCTTGCCCCCAAACACGAACATCTTGAATGGCAGTAAAAAATTTGTATCGGTAACCCGTATAACCAATATTTAATCGAGTTCTTTGCGAAGTAAATAATGCAGGAACAGAACCTTCTGGCGATAATGTCCCCTGACCAGATCTTAATTCGGTACGGGTTCTGAACTGACCAGTAGCCGTTAATTGAGCTTGTGCTTTAGAACCTGCTAAAACTAAAAGTAATCCATAAAAAAGTGTTTTTGTTGGATTTTTAACCAGCTGTACATTCCCTGTGGTACAGCGATTAACTAAGGATGTGGTGAAGTTTTTCATATTTGTATGATATTTGATTAATTTCTACAAGCCAAAACTACGTAAGTATTTTTACGTAAATCTATGACAAGAAACAGTAAGAAACCGTCTTTTAATACCAATAAAAAAAACTTCAATGCAGGTTATTTTATGCTAAAAAACATAAAAACAAACAAAAACCTTTGTTTTTAAAGCATTAACAAAAGTTTAACTACGTAGATACGTAGCTAGGTGTTTTTTAAAAATAAAAAGTAGAAAAGCTAAAAAGTACAGAGGATGCGTATCAGCACAAAATCAAAGAGCCTTAAATTAAGTTTTTGTGCTCTTTGATTTCTTTTTTAAGTAAATCCAATTGAGTAAGTCCAATTCTTTTACCTGAAGTATAAATTAAGGATTCTTTTTTTAAACTAGAAAGCACACGAATTACTTGTTCTTCGGTGGTACCTGCAAAGTCGGCGATTTCCCTGCGCGACAAGTCTAGGTTTAATAAATCATCGGTTTGTCCGAATTTTCTGTAGATATATAATAAGGTATCGATTACTCTTTCGCGAACATTCATTTGCGCAATTTTACGCACATTATTTTCGCTTTTATTCAGTTCTTCGGCATAAAACAACATCAAATCAAAAGTAAACTCTGGAACATTTTTTAATAATTCCATCATATCTTCGTTAGCAAAGTGACACAACATAGTATCTTCTAAAGCATAAGCACCTATTAAATATTTGTTAGCGGTTCCAAATCCACGAAACCCTACAATGTCGCCTTCTTTGGTTAATCGAACAATTTGTTCTTTCCCATTAATACCTGTTTTTACCGTTTTTACTTTGCCTTTATAAATAAAATATAATCCTTGAATCAGTGCTCCTTCTATAATAAACTGATGGGATTTTTTACAAACAAAACTGTTTTTCTTTTCCACATAAGTTTTCATTTTTTCTAAATGAATGTGTTTTTTAATGACGCAATTTTCATTCACACAAGATTCACAAATAGGACGAGCTTCTTTCATAATCTTAATCTTTAAAATTGTTCTCGACAAAAATACGTAAAAATACTTAGTTTTAAATATCCTTTTATTTTTTAATTCACACTAAACGTTAAATTACCGTTGTATATTTTTGATTTTTATATATTTGAGAAACAAATAATTATTGAAAACCCTAAATATCATGAAAACAAAGTATCTTAAAATTGCCTCTTTAGCCTTAGTCGTGTTTTTTGTCAATTGTAGCAAAGACGACAATCCCGCACCCGCAGATCCAATTCCAGTAGTAACTGATGCTGAAATGGAAACAGACATCAAAGCCGATTTGGCTATTGATGAAGCTTACGAACCTATTTATGCTTCTTTCCAAAGTTCTATTGCAGGAAAAGGAAATTCTATTTCAGATATAGGGCTTAAATTATCAGGCACTTGTGCTATAGAACCTGTAACCAAAGCAAATGACACATACGACGGTTTAGTTTACATTTCATTAACTTATGATTATGGAACAGCAGGCTGCACCTTAAGTAACGGTGCGACTGTAAAAGGAATGGTTACTTTATATTACAGAGCTGACAAACCAATTGTGTTTAAATTTACCAACTATGACTACAATGGAAAAATAATTAATGGTACCGTTGCTTTTTCAAAAACAGTTTCTGGAACTAATCAAGCAAAAATAACCAATACCCAATCCTTAACAGTTAACTTCCCTGTTTTAGGCGAATTTAAAAGAGTCGGAAGCATAACTAGAACTTATGTAAAAGGATATGATACCAAAGGAGATTACACCGATGACATCTTTAATACAACTGGAAACTGGACAACTACCTTCCCAGACAAAACCACCAATGTAGTTACCATTACCAAAGAATTAGTTACTGATTTAAGTTGCCCTATCAAAAAACACAAATCTGGAACTATTCAATTTACCAGAAAAAGTAATGTAGCTACGATTGATTTTGGTGACGGATTAGGATGTAATGTTAAATGGACCATCACCAGAAATGGCGTTTCAAAAGAAATTACCAGAGAGTAGACATATCATAAACATTTTATAAAAACAATGAAAAACCCTGCAAATGCAGGGTTTTTTTTATGCCATGACTTTTCAAAAATAAATAGTTTTTAAATTTTCAGTACTTTGTATTGCATAATACTAAAATAATAACATATCTTTGCATTGTAAACTAATAGGTAAAAAATTATGAATACAGAAAACATTAAAGCCCAAATGCGTAAAGGGGTGTTGGAGTACTGTATTTTAAGTGTCATTAAAAAAGGAGATGCTTACGTGTCGGACTTGATTGACGAACTTAAAAAAGGGGAACTCATTGTAGTGGAAGGTACTTTATACCCGCTACTCACTCGCTTAAAAAACGCTGAATTTTTAACTTACCGATGGGAAGAATCGGTATCTGGCCCACCGCGCAAGTATTATGCGCTGACTCCGAAAGGTGAATCTTTTTTAGTAGAACTATCCCAGTGTTGGGACGAATTAATCAAATCTGTAAATATCATTATTAAACCTGAAAGCCATGAATAAGTCAATATCTATAAGCCTTGGAGGTCTTGCTTTTTTTATTGAAGAAGACGCTTATGCGAAACTGCAACAATATATTGAAGCGGTTAAAAAATCATTGAGACATGATGACGATAAAGAAGAAATCATTAAAGATGTGGAAACCCGTATTGCTGAATTATTTAAACAATACTTAGGCAGTAATCGTGAGGTAATCAACAGCTTTGATGTTTCTGAAGTGATTAACGTTTTAGGCACACCTGAACAAATCAATGATGGTGAAGCCGACATCCCTGCTACAGAAAGCACTAATGAAACAACAAGTAAAAAACTATACCGAGATATTGATGATAAATTTATAGGTGGTGTATTTAGCGGGTTGTCGCATTATATTGGTGTTGAAGTATTATGGTTAAGAATTATAGGACTGATTCTTTTATTTTCTGGTTTTGGTTCTGCTTTTGTTGTAATTCCATATTTGGTGTTTTTAATTTTGGTTCCTGAAGCCAAAACTGTTTCTGAAAAGTTAGAAATGCGTGGCAAGCCTGTTACTTTTGACACTATTAAAAGCTGGTCTGAAATTGAAAAGGCAAGTTCAAAACTAGGCAAAACACTAGAAGCGATTTTTAGAGCTTTAGCAACGGTACTTAGAAAACTCTTTGGAATTGCTTTTATTGTTATTTCTATAGGTTTAATTGGCGCCACCATTACTTTTACCTTTTACAAAGAATTTATTGGGGAATTGCCATTTGAATTTTACGATACCGATTGGAAAAGTACTTTAGCCATTGTATTATCTTACTTTATTATCGTAGTTCCAGCATTGTCCTTTTTCTTTTCTGGCATCAGATTATTATACAAAAGAAGTGCTTTACAATTTTCCCCATACTTAACCACTACCATTTTGGTTAGTTGGATTATTGCTATAGTGGTTTTGATTAATCTTTCGGTATTTAACTATTCTTTTTTTACTAAAGAAAGTGTAGAACGTAAAGCCAGTATCGAATTACCAAACATTACAGGCGACACGATTACTGTGGCTTCAACCGATTACCAAAACCTAATTAAGTTTGGTGGAAAACCTTTCTTTTTTGGAAATGATGAAAGAGAAAGAAATGTGGAAGGCGACACGATGATTGTGAAAATCAAAAACGAAATGGAAATCAAGGAAAGCTCAGACCATAATTACCGAATGGACGTAGTTTTTGCCACCGATATTACCCGACGCGAAAATGCCGATGAAGCCCTTAAAGCTATTCAATATCAGTTTAAAGTTGACAACGGAAAATTAATTATGAATACCTTTTTAAAGGTGCATAAATCTTACGAATACAGAGACCAAGATGTACGTATCACTTTACACGTGCCCAATGGAAAATTCGTTAAAAATGACAACATTGAACATTTTTATTTCAATCACGGGCAAGGCTGGGAAGATTTTTGGCACAACCCAAACACCTTATTTTTAATGACCAACAATAAATTCATCAATACCAAAAGCAACAACAATGGTGTGATTAATGTAAAGGTTAATTAAAAATTCTTTATTCACTTTTATTTGAAAAGACCGTTTAATCAGCGGTCTTTTTTTATTTTTACTACAAATCCAAAATTGATGAACCAAAAAACACCAGTAGTAATTTTATTTCTTTTTGTAAATCTCTTTGCCTTTGCGCAGAATGACTTACTAAAATTAGGTGCTGAAATCAGTTTTAGTAGCGAAAAATACGTTTTAACCCGAAGCGGAAAGCCTTACAACAATTACTACATACAGGAATACATCAGAGCTTCTGAAAACATTCAAAACTTTACCAAATCCATCGTGGTTATGGCTATTATAGACACTACGACTACCGACCAATTGCTAGCTTTAAAAATGAAAGAGCTAGATAAAATGAAAGAAAAAGGCACTAAATTAGACTACAAACCCTTTATTAATGAAGAAGAAGGCAGAATGATTGAATATTCTATTCATGATGAGATAAGTTTCCAATGGACAATTCAACGATTCGAAGTTCAAAAAACTAAAACTAATAAAGATGTTGGGTTTGTTTTTTCGTACGTCGAAAGAAAAAAAATCACTCCTGAACAACCTTTAGAAAAAATTAAATCATCGGTAGACGAAAAAATGATTGGCTATGTTAACGAAGTAGGAGCCATCACTTTACCCAAAGTTATTATTGAAGATTAATTATGATTGATATTTTAGCGCCTTACATTCCCGAACACGCTGTTGCACCTGTTTTTGAACTCATCAAAATCCATCAGGTACGTTTAAAAATCGTTAACGAAAGAACTACCCGACACGGAGATTATCGACGAAATGCCGATGGTTCACACGGCATTACCGTAAATGGTTCTTTAAATAAATACAAGTTTTTAATTACCCTGATTCACGAAATTGCCCATTTAGCGGCTTATAAAAAATTCGGACACAGCATTAAACCACACGGAGATGAATGGAAACTCACCTTTCAACAACTAATGTTACCGTACATAAGACCAGAGGTTTTTCCTATGCAAATTTTACCTTTACTGGCGCGTCATTTTAAAAACCCTTCTGCCAGTAGCGATACTGACACCACCTTATCGTTAGCTTTAAAACAATTTGATAAACCTACCGACAATAATTTTATTTTTGAAATTCCGTATGGTGCTTTGTTCAGAATCAGCAATGGACGTATTTTTCAAAAAGGTGCTCAAAGAGTCAAACGTTTTGAATGTACAGAAGTAGCCACTAAAAAAGTGTATTTGTTTAATCCAAATGCCGAAGTGGAATTGTTGCCCAACCGTTAATACCCATTATTAACCGCTTCTCTTACTTTCTTAAATAGGTTGGAAGAATATACAAAATCAACTACAGCTTCGTTATCGGTTTTAAATATCATGTCTTTATTGCCTTCCCAAGCTTTTAAACCGTCTTTCAAAAACAAGATGTTGTCCCCTATTTCCATTACAGAGTTCATATCATGAGTATTTATAACCGTAGTAATATTGTACTCTTTGGAAATTTCTTGCAATAAATTATCAATAACTATGGAAGTTCGTGGATCTAAGCCCGAATTAGGTTCATCGCAAAATAAATACTTTGGATTATTTACAATAGCTCTGGCAATCGCTACCCTTTTTTGCATCCCTCCAGAAATCTCTGAAGGAAGATATTCTTTGGCATCGGTAAGATTTACGCGGTCTACCACAAAATCAACCCTATCCTTAATTTCTTTATCACTTTTATTGGTAAACATTCGCAAAGGGAAGCCCACATTTTCGGCCACCGTCATGGAATCAAATAAAGCATTACCCTGAAACACCATTCCGATTTCTGTTCTTAACTCTCGTTTTTCTTTATCGCTCATGTGGGAATAGATTCGTCCATCAAAAGAAATAGTTCCTTTGGTGGGTTCATGAATTCCTAATAATGACTTTAATAAAACCGTTTTACCAGAACCGCTTTGCCCAATAATTAAATTGGTTTTTCCTTCCTGAAAAACATAATCTATACCGTTGAGCACCTTTTTTTTACCAAAAGTTTTATGAATGTGTTGTATAGTAATCATTAGCTAAGCATTAATTGAGTTAGAATATAATTTAGAATAATTATTACCACACTGGTCCAAACAAATGATACGGTACTGGCACGACCAACTTCTAAGGCACCACCTTTCATATAATATCCGTGATAAGAGGGAATAGTAGCAATGACTAATCCAAATACAAAGGTTTTTATAAAAGCATAAGTAATATGAAAAGGTCTAAAGTCTATTTGAATTCCTTCTATAAATTGTTCATTAGTTGCAAAACCTCCATAAACACTCGCAAACCACCCACCTAAAATTCCTAAAAATATACTGATGCAAATAATAAAAGGATATAACGTAATGGCTACTACTTTAGGAAAAATCAAATAGTTAACTGAATTTACTCCCATTACTTCTAAAGCATCAATTTGTTCGGTAACTCGCATCGTTCCAATACTCGAAGTAATAAATGAACCTACTTTTCCTGCCATAATGATTGAAATAAACGTAGGTGCAAATTCCAAAAGAATGGATTGTCTGGTAGCAAAACCAATTAAATACTTTGGTATTAATGGATTCGTTAAATTTAATGCGGTTTGAATTGATATAACTCCACCCACAAAAAAGGAAATGAACGCAACAATACCTAATGAGTTTAACATTAAATCATCAACCTCTTTAAATATCAGATTTTTCATCATAGACCATTTGGTAGGTTTTCTGAACATTTCCTGAATCATTAAAAAGTATTTCCCTATTTCCTTAAGATACTTCATGGGTATTTTATTAAAAGGCTAAAATAAGTTATTTAAAGATTTTTTCTTTGATTTTTTTCCAACGGTATTTTTGAACAAATTGGGCTTGTTCGGGACTAACTAGCAAAGGTAGACGATGTTTAACCGCTGCGAAATATCCTTTTAGGTACAAAAACAACAAGCTGGGTTTCTTTTTTAACATCGCCAATTTAGCCGAAGCAATTAGGGTTAACCAAAAACCGTATCCTAAAGCATAAAAAGCTTCGCCTTGTTTTTGTGCCGTTTTACTAGGATATAAAGCGCCCGTAGGTTTTAAATGTTTGATTTTTAAACCGGCATCAGTGATTACTTTCCAACCAAAAAACCGTGCTTTCAATTCATCGGCCGTATCCCATCCCATAGCAGGTTGCAAACCGCCTATTTGTTCAAAACAAACTTTTCGATAAGCTTTAAAAGCCCCTCGAATGTGTTCTTTATCGGTTAAATTCTCTAACACCCAATCTTCATTTTTTTGAATATAGGCAAAGCCTCCTACCATTCCCACTTGTTCATCACTTAAAAAATGCTGTAAAATCGTTTCAAAATAATGTTTAGGTAAATCTAAATCGGCATCTAATTTTACGATAACATCAAAATCAGCAGTTACTTTTTCTAACCCTTTATTAAATGCCCGAATAACTTTTCCGCCAGGCTGATGCGCTTCCGAAGAAATTAAATGTACGACTTGAATCCAAGGATGATTTTCGGCAAAAGATTCGGCTATTTTTTGGGTATCATCGGTAGAATGATCGTTAACCACCACCACTTGATGGGGCAAAACGGTTTGATGAATCAAGGACTGCAACAACGTTCCAATATAGGCTTGTTCATTATGTGCAGGAATCACTACCGAATACTTCATGTTTTTTAAGAATAATCTGAATTCAAAAATAAATAATATTTGCTGGCATCTGAATCCGACCTTTAGATTTAACTGTTTTTACTGCACTTATTTATTAAAATCAAAAACACCCCCTAAAAAAAAGGGTATTTATATAGAATTTTGCATTTTTTAACTCACTTACCTACCTTTGCCCCGCTATTTTAAACTTAAACAACAAGATCATGAAAATTGAAAAGCGTTGGATTGTATCCTTTCTGTTAATTGCTGCTGTTTCTATATTGGGTTTGTTTTGGCCCGAAGCAGAAAACGACGCGGCTACACTTTCTAAATTTATTTCAGAAGACCACATTATTGGCGCCGATGTAGCTTGGTTGTTGACTTCTTCTAGTTTGGTATTACTAATGACTCCTGGACTTTCCTTCTTTTACGGAGGTATGGTAGGCAAGAAAAATGTAATTTCTACCATGTTGCAAAGTTTTATTTGTTTAGGATTAGTAACCATTATATGGGTGGTCGTTGGTTTTAGTTTGGCTTTTGGCGACCCCTTAGGATTTACCATTGACGGACAATTTTACAGCGTTATCGGAAATCCTTTTACGTATCCTTTTTTAGATCACGTTGGTAAATTACCTCATCATCAATTGGCATCTACGGTACCTTTTATGTTGTTTGCTTTATTTCAAATGAAGTTTGCCATTATTACTCCAGCCATTATCACCGGTTCATTTGCCGAAAGGGTTCGATTTATTTCTTATTTGTTCTTTATTTCATTATTTGTGATTTTTATATACACCCCATTATGCCATTCGGTTTGGTACCCTACTGGAGTAATAGGCTCTTATTTTGGAGTGAAAGATTTTGCAGGAGGAACCGTAGTGCACATGAGCGCTGGTTTTGCAGCCTTAGCCGGAGTTTTAGTTTTGGGTAAAAGACGCAATAGCGAACACATTCCTACCAATATTCCGTTTGTTTTATTAGGAACAGGAATGCTTTGGTTTGGTTGGTTTGGATTTAATGCAGGTTCCGCCTTAGGCGCTACCGGAGACGCCGCTATGGCATTTGCCACTACCACCATTGCATCAGCCGCAGCCATGTTAACTTGGATATTTTTTGACCGTTTAAACGGCAGAAAAGTATCTGCTTTGGGCGCTTGTGTAGGAGCCGTGGTTGGTTTAGTAGCCATTACCCCAGCCGCGGGTTATGTATCTATCTCTCAGAGTATCTTTTTTGGATTCATCACTTCTATTGTATCTAACTCTTTGTTAAACTGGAAAGTAATGAAACGTTTTGATGACACTTTAGATGTTTTTGCTTGCCATGGGGTAGGCGGAATTATGGGTATGATTTTAACAGCCATTTTTGCCAAAGGCGAAAATGCGAGTTTATTACACGGAGGTTGGTCGGTATTTAGTCATCACATGATCGCCTTAGTAATAGTTTCGGCATTTACCTTTTTTGGCGCTTTATTATTGTACAAAGTGGTAAACCTATTTATTCCTTTAAGGGTGAATGAAGAAGCCGAAAAAATCGGACTAGATTTATCTCAACACGACGAAAAATTTCATTAAAACAAGAAACCACCAAAAAGGTGGTTTTTTTTATGAATCGTGTAACCGCTTAATCAAATTGAAATTACTCCTTAAGTCCTTTTAATTCTTGATACAACTCTGAAGAAGTAAAACTAGAGGTTGGCACATTATAGTTTTTCCAAAATTCCTCTTGATAAGGATATTCCACTTCGTACACATATTTTTGATAGGTATTGTTGATGGGTTTTGAAATATTCAAATCATTAAATGTGGGTTGATAATTGTACATTTTAAAGTTTAGCTCCACTTCATCAATAGCATTTGTGACTTTATTTTGTGCTAAGAATTTCTGATGAACCAATAATAATTTTCTGGTATAGTATGGAAAGCCTTCTTTTTTATCATAAAATATATGAGAAATTTCTGTCTTTGGCCAATTGTATTTTATAAGCCATTCTTTAGACATTAACACCTCTTTTTTTTCATAATTTTCAATAATCGCATAATCTTTTTTGTTTACGGAAAACCACCCACTAAATTGTGTAATGCCACGACTGTATTCGTAATGCAATACATAATAGCTGTCAAATTCTTCAATTTTAGTAGTCCCTTTTTCTAAAAAATTAAGCGGATCAATTCCCCAATCTACAATGTTTCTGGTAAAAAGCGAATTTTTGTAAGGAGTAGCTGTTTTGTTCGCTACTGTTTTCCGAAGTCCTAAAATATTGATTTTAGCTTTCAGACTTTTTCCAAAAAAGCCTTTTGAATCCTCATCTCCAATTTCAAAATTGAGCACGTTTTCCGAAACTAACTCTAAAAACAGTTGAGGTTCACCATTCACCAACAAATTACTATGCGTAAACATTTGGGTTTTGTAGCTTGTGGAAGTATTATAATTTTTAGATAAATTTTTAACCACTTTCTTTAAGATAGGAATTTGAGCCGTAACCACCACTTCGTTTAATTGAATATGAGGCGATAAATACAAAGTGTCATTGGGTTTAAACCGTTTCATGTCAAACACTTTCGGAGCATCCATAAAAACCGTTTTTACAAAAACATATTTCTGATTGGTTTTAATTTCAAACAAACCGTTTTCATTAGTTAAAGTGTTTTCGGAGCTTGTAAACAATTCTACGTTTTGCAATGGTTTTTTAGTGATAGAATCGCAAATAACACCTTTATAATGTTGCGCAAAAAGCGATTGATTAACGATTAATATTAAAGCGAGCAGCTGTATAAATCTCATATTCAAATAAATTAAGGCTAAAATTTTTTGGCAAAGATTAGTTCTTTAAGGGTATTAAAAATTTATTTTAAGATGGTTTAACAAGACTTTAAGATTCCATTTACATATCTCAAATTCCAGTCTAAAAAAAACGATCAATAAATAAACAATCAAACTTTATTTATCGTAATATTGCAATAAATAAATTAAGCAAATCATGGGACTGACTAAATCAGAAATATTTACCGAGCAACAAAACCAACTGGCCAACTTGGCCAAGGTATTAGGACACCCCGCTCGGATTGCGATTTTACAACACCTAATCAAACTAAACAGTTGTATTTGTGGAGATTTAGTGGAAGAAATCGGTTTGGCACAACCCACCATTTCGCAACATTTAAAAGAATTAAAATCCGCAGGAATCATCAAAGGAAACATCGAAGGCACCAGTGTATGCTACTGTATCAATCCCGAAAAATGGACAGAAATCACGCAAATATTTGCCGATTTCTTTAAAGAAAAATATGAATCTAAGTCTAATTGTTGTTAAATCAATCTTATTAAAAATCTTATTATTATGAAACTATCCGAAGTAAAATCTAAACTAGAAAATTTATCCGAAGTAGTCTTTGAATTGCCTAATGGTAATATTGTTCCTAAGCATTTTCATGTGACTGAAGTGGGTAAAATCACTAAGAAATTTATCGATTGTGGAGGTACAGTTCGCGAAGAAAATGTAATTAATTTTCAATTGTGGGAAGCTAACGACTACGACCACCGATTGGCTCCAGAAAAACTAATCAACATTATAGAATTGTCTGAAAAAGTATTGCTGTTAGATGATTTAACGGTTGAAGTGGAATACCAAGCAGAAACGATTGGCAAATATCTTTTGGATTTTGAAAGTGGAGTATTTAAACTGAAAACCACTCAAACCGATTGTTTGGCAAAAGACAATTGTGGCATTCCTGCTGAAAAAATAAAAGTAAAAATGGCTGATTTACAAAAGGTAACTGCATCTTGTTGTACACCCAATTCAGGCTGTTGTTAAACCATCTATTCATCATAAAAAAATGAAAAAAAATCTTTTTCCTGAAATCGAGCACCTCATTGAAAATTTTGATTTCAACACCATTTCATCTGAAAGAAAAACCATATTACAACCGCTTATTGACTTTATTCAAACCAAAGTCAATCAAAACGAATGTGTTTCTTTAAATTTTATTTGTACGCACAATTCCCGACGCAGTCATTTGTCTCAAATTTGGGCACAAACCGCTGCTGCCTATTATCAAATCTCTAACGTGTATAGTTATTCGGGCGGAACCGAAGCTACAGCGATGTTCCCGAAAGTAGCCGAAACGTTACAAAATCAAGGTTTTCAAATTCAACAATTATCGCAAGAAAAAAATCCGGTATATGCGGTAAAACTTGGCGGTTCCCTTCATCCGGTCATTGGGTTTTCTAAAAGATTTGACGATGATTTTAATCCTCAAAACGGATTTGCCGCCATCATGACTTGTTCGCAAGCCGACCAAGGTTGTCCGTTTGTATTGGGTGCCGAAAAACGAATTCCCATTACTTATAACGATCCTAAAGCTTTTGATGGAACGCCACAACAAACCGAAAAATATGCTGAAAGAAGTTTAGAAATCGGCACCGAATTGTGTTACGTATTTTCACAAATTAAAAAATAATATGGCAACCAAAAAATTAAGTTTTTTAGACAATTACCTTACCCTTTGGATTTTTACCGCCATGATTATTGGCGTGGGTTTAGGTTATGTAATGCCTTCCATTGCGGATCACATCAATGGCATGAGTTCAGGAACCACCAACATTCCCATAGCCATTGGACTAATTTTAATGATGTATCCGCCTTTGGCTAAAGTCAATTACAAACTGTTGCCTATGGTGTTTAAAAACACCAAAATCCTGACCGTTTCGTTATTACTGAATTGGATTATCGGCCCCATATTGATGTTTATTTTAGCGATTACATTTTTAAGCGATTACCCAGAATACATGGTGGGTTTGATTTTAATTGGTTTAGCCCGATGTATTGCCATGGTTTTGGTTTGGAATGATTTAGCTGAAGGCAATGCCGAATATGGCGCCGGATTAGTCGCTTTAAACAGTTTGTTTCAGGTGTTTTTTTACAGTTTTTACGCTTGGATTTTCATCACTGTTTTGCCGCCGTATTTCGGTTTTGAGGGCGCCATAGTAGATATATCCATACAAACCATAGCCGAAAGTGTCGCTATTTATTTAGGCATTCCATTTTTATTAGGCTTTTTAAGCCGAACAATATTGGTAAAATTCAAAGGCGAAAATTGGTACAATCAACAATTCATTCCTGCGGTTTCGCCCATTACTTTAGTAGCCTTATTGGCCACCATTGTAGTGATGTTTAGTTTAAAAGGCGAATTAATTGTAACCATTCCACAAGATATATTCATTATCGCCTTGCCCATGTTGATTTATTTTGCCGTGATGTTTTTGGTTGGATTTTTTGTAACCAAAGCCTCGGGAGCGCCATACGATCAAAACGCTGCCGTAGCTTTTACGGCCGCGGGAAACAATTTTGAATTGGCCATTGCCGTTGCTATTGCCGTTTTCGGATTGAATTCTGGCGAAGCTTTTACAGGTGTGGTAGGCCCTTTGGTAGAAGTGCCCGCTTTAATTTTATTGGTTAAAGTTTCGTTTTGGCTAAAGAAGAAATATTATAAAAATTAGGGCGTATCCCTTGCCTAACGGCGAGGGTCGTGCTGTCGCCGGTCGTTTTTTTTAGTCCATTGCATTCCCTAAAAAAGAACTCCAACAATGGCTCCATCACTCGTATGTTTGTATTCGTAAATTTGTTACAGTTCAATCATTATGATTAGATAGTGATGAGAACGAGTGATTTATGTCCGTCACTTGATAATCCTTAAGAGATATATCGTGCGTTAGAAATTAAACCTCGTTCTCTTTG
>DLGW01000014.1 GCA_002482885.1 Flavobacteriaceae bacterium UBA7684
CTTATTGTGGTGTGGGTTGTGGCATCATTGTAAAAAAAGATCACCAAAATAAAGTTGTGGTTCAAGGAGATCCTGATCATCCGGTGAACAAAGGGATGCTTTGTTCTAAAGGAATGAATTTGCATTATGTGGTTAATGATACTTCTGACCGAATTTTATACCCCGAAATGCGTTGGAGTAAAGCGCATGAAAGAGAAAGAGTCGATTGGGACACCGCCTTGGAAAGAGCTGCCGCAGTTTTTAAAACTTTTATCAATAAATATGGGCCCGATAGCGTAGGCTTTTATGTTTCGGGACAATGTTTAACCGAAGAATATTACATCGCCAATAAATTAGTAAAGGGATTTTTAAAAACCAATAATATAGATACCAACTCTAGGTTGTGTATGAGTTCGGCGGTGGCTGGCTATAAAAAGGCTTTTGGTGAAGATGCGGTTCCTATTGCTTATGAAGATATTGAATTGTCTGATTGTTTGTTCATCACAGGTGCTAATCCTGCTTGGTGTCATCCTATTTTGTTCAGACGAATCGAAAAACATAAAGAAGCCAATCCGAATGTAAAAATCATTGTTGCCGATCCTAGAAAAACTGATTCTGCAATTGCGGCTGATTTACATTTACAATTAATACCCGGAACAGATATTATATTATATAATGCCATTGGTCGTTGTTTGATTGAAATGGGTTATACCGACATGGATTTTATTAAAAACTATTCGGAAAACTACGAAAAATATAAAGACTTGGTAATGGCTATGCCTTTGAAGAAATCTGCTCAAATTTGTGGAGTTTCGGTAGAAGAAATCAAATTAGCGGCAACGTATATTGGTCAGGCCAAAGGATTTATTTCTTTGTGGGCGATGGGTCTTAATCAAAGTGTGATTGGAGTAGATAAAAATGTTTCCTTATTGAATTTATCTTTAGTAACGGGACAAATTGGTAAACCAGGTTCAGGGCCTTTTTCATTAACTGGTCAGCCCAACGCCATGGGAGGACGAGAAGTCGGAGGAATGGCTAATTTATTAGCCGTACATAAAGAATTAGCTAATCCAGAACATAGGCAACAAATCGCTGATTTTTGGGGAGTAGATTCTATTTCTGAAAAACCAGGATTAACCGCAACTGAAATGTTTGATGCTTTGGATAGCGGAAAATTAAAAGCAGTTTGGGTCATTTGTACCAATCCTTTAGTGAGTTTGCCTAATGCCCGAAAAGTAGAACAGGCCTTACAAAAAGCGAAGTTTGTTATTGTTCAAGATATTTCATTTAAGTCGGATACGGTTAAATATGCAGATTTAGTATTGCCAGCAGCAGGTTGGTTAGAAAAAGAAGGCACCATGACCAATTCTGAACGAAGAATTACCTATTTACACAAAGGAATCAATCCGCCTGGAGAAGCCAAACCCGATGTGGAAATTCTTTGCCGATTTGCTCAAAAAATGGGATTCAAAGGGTTTAATTATACCACTACCGAAGAAATTTATAAAGAATACACCCTTTTAACCAAGGATACCAATATTGACATTTCCTTTTTGAATTATACCCGTTTACAAAACGAAGGTTCTTTTCAGTGGCCCGTTCCTAGTTATGGACATGCAGGAACTCCAAGATTATTTACCGATAAAATATTTTATACCCCTTCCAAAAAAGCCATATTTAATATTCCAACATTTACCGAAAACCAATCGGTATTGGTTAATACTGAATTTCCGTTGATATTAACTACTGGAAGAATCCGAGACCAATGGCACACCATGACCAAAACAGGTAAAGTATCTCGTTTGCAAACGCATTATCCTTCTCCTGTTTTAGAAATGAATCCTGTAGATGCTTACCGATATGGTTTTAAAGATAAAGATATCGTTGAGGTAAAAAGTACCAATGGGGTGGTTCGAGTAAAAGTAAAAACAACTGAAGCTGTTCGCGAAGGCGTAGTTTTTTTACCGATGCATTGGGGAAAACAGTTGGAAAATGATTTAAATCGTGCCAACAATTTAACCCAAACTTTGGTTGATCCCACTTCCAAAGAACCCGATTTTAAATACACAGCGGTTTCGGTAACCAAGTATGTAAAACCATTTCAAAAAATTGCAGTAATTGGTGGTGGGGCAGCCGCTTTTAGGTTTATTCAAAACTACAGAGAACACAATACTAAAGATGAAATTTTAGTTTTTTCCAAAGAACCCAATCCTTTTTATAATCGCGTATTGTTGCCGGAATATGTTACCGATGAATTAAGTTGGGAACAATTACAAAAAATTAAACAAGCGGAATTAGATAAATTAAATATTCAGATTTTTTCTTCTGTAGGAATTGATGAGGTAGATGCAGTTCATAAACAAATCGTAGATTCTGAAGGAAAAATTCATACTTACGATGCTCTGATTATGGCTACAGGAAGCCGACCGTTTGTACCTAAAGATGCGCATTTAAATGAACCAGGAAGATTTACCATTCGTAGTAAACAAGATGCCGATAATTTAAAAAATCATTTAGAATCTACAGGATTACCTACCGAAGAACAACATGTAGTTATTGTTGGGGGCGGATTATTGGGATTAGAATTGGCTGCGGCTTTAAAACATAAAAATCATAACATTACCATTATACAACGGGGTTCCAGATTAATGGAACGCCAGTTAGATGTGGTGGCCAGTAGGTTGTTGGCGCAAGAAGTACAACGATTAGGCATTCAAATTTATTTCAATAATGAAGTAAGTACGGTTTTTAACGACGAAGAAACAGGGTATTTAGACATCACTCTAAAAAGTGGTAAATTGTTACAAGCACAAGCTATTGTTTACACTATTGGAACCATTCCTAATATAGAGTTGGCTAAAAAAGCAGGAATTGCTTGCGCTCGTGGCGTTAAAGTGAATCAATATTTACAAACCTCCAATCCTAGCGTGTATGCCATAGGCGAAATTGCTGAATTTGAAGATAACTTATATGGAATCACCTCTGCTGCCGAAGAACAAGCCGATGTATTAGCCAATTATTTAGCAGGAGACATTAGCAGTATTTATAAAGGTTCTGTGTTGATGAATATTTTAAAACTACAAGAAGTAAATCTGTGTAGTATTGGTCAAATAGAAATACCTGAAGACGATAATTCTTATCAAGAAATCATTTTTACCGACATCAGTAAATCGTATTACAAAAAATGTATTGTGAAAGACGATTTGTTGATTGGAGCCATTTTAATGGGGGATAAAAATGAGTTTGCCGAATTCAAATCCATGATTGAAAGTAAAATAGAACTTTCAGACAAACGAAATACGCTATTACGTGGACAATCTAATGCTAAACCTATTGTAGGAAAATTAGTCTGTTCATGTAGTCAGGTAGGTTCTGGAAATATAGAAGAAACCATTAAAAATGGATGTCATCAATTTACCGATTTGTGTAAGCAAACAGGTGCAGGTTTAGGATGCGGAAGTTGTAAAACCGAAGTACGAGAAATTTTAAAAAACACCCTTCAAACCGTTTAAATTTTAAGAGATGAAAAATAACTTACATAGAATCGTTGCTAAAGGAGGCGTTTTGTCTTTAGGAGATTTAAGAGAAATCATTTCTGTTGCAGAAGAACTAGGGTTAAATGCTATTTCTTTTGGCTCACGTCAAGACGTGATTTTACCTCAAGAAAATTTACAGGGTAAAAATGAAGAGCTTTTTAAAAATCTTACCGTAGTTAATCCTAGTGAATTAGGAAAAGAAAACATAGTTTCGTCTTATGTTTCTAGCGATATTTTTCCGAATACTTTATGGCTTACCGGAAATAAGTATCTATACATTTTAGAAACCTTTAGGTATCAACCCAACTTAAAAATCAATATTACCGATCCCAAACAACGTTTGGTGCCTTTATTTACAGGAAACTTAAATTTTATTGCGGCAACAGACGAGGATTATTGGTATTTATATGTAAAACTACCACAATGGAAAGAATCTCAATTATATCCAGTTTTAGTATATAGTTGGGATATCGCCAAGGTTTCTTATCAAATAGAACAATTATTACAAGAAGAACCCGATTCTGTAGAAATGTTATTTGACTTGGTTAGTGAACACGTCAGTGATAATAATCGAACCATACAGACTCCTTTAAAAGTTCCTTTTCATCCTTTTCCTTATTACGAAGGCATGAATAAAATTGGGGATGAATATTGGTTGGGCTTGTATTGGAGAAATAATTTATACGATTTAAAGTTCTTAAAATCCATGTGTGATTTGTGTACGGAATGTCGTATCGGTAAAATTTCACTGACTCCATGGAAATCATTTATTGTAAAAGGTATCCCAGTAGCCTATAAATTGCAATGGGAAAAATTCTTAGGAAAATTCGGAATTAATGTACGCCATTCTTTATTAGAACTGAATTGGCATTTACCCGTTCATGATTTAGATGCCGTAAAAACCAAAACCTTTTTGGTCAGAAGTTTAGATCAAAACGACATCAGTACCTACGGACTGACTTTCTCGGTGGTAAATTATACTTCTCAAAAAGATTATTTTACCTCTATTGTGATTGAAAAAAATCCATCTCCAAAAGAAATAGAATCCATTATCATCAGAGACACCTTTAATGTATTATACGCACAAAATTTTGATCCCAATAATCAAAAGTATTTTGTACACGTACAAGATGTAGATAAAGTAGAATTACCAGGCGTCTTAATGGAGTTGAGTAAGAAATACTTTGAACAATTAGGAACAACCGAGGAAATTCAAAACCACGTTAAGCCTAAAGAAGAAGTAAGTTCCGAAGTACATCAGTGTAAACACTGCTTAACCGTTTACGAAAAAGAAAAAGGAGACGAAGGTCAAGGAGTTCCAGCAGGAACGTCATTCGAAAATTTGCCTATTAGTTATAATTGTCCAGTGTGCGAAGCTCCAAAATCAGATTTTGAAGTAAAAGTATTTACAAGGCAAATTAACTAATCAATATTTTTACGAACCTCGTGTTTTTTATTTCTGTGTTTCCAACGCTTATGTGTCCATAAATAAAACTCAGGAGCTTCTAGGATTTGTTTTTCCGCTTCCCTTAAAAATAAACTACTGATTTCGTAATCGGGGTGGTCTTTCGGATGATCTACTAATTTCACAAAAGTAGCTTCGTAATGTCCGCGTTTTACTTTTTCAATTTTCACAAATAAGACATTCAAATCACAACGTTTGGCTAGCATTTCAGCACCCGTATGTATAGGGACTTCTATTCCCATAAATTTATCCCAATAAAATGATTTTTGTAACATAGGAGATTGGTCGCTCACAAAACCGTACAAACATTGTATTTTTTTAGAAGCATTTTCAGCAACTGTTTTAATAGTTTCTCGGGTAGTTACTAATTCCCCTTTATATCTTGATCGAATTTTTCTAACCAAATTGTCAAAATATTTATTCTCTACCTTAGTATATACCCCAATGGCTCTTAAGTTAGTATATAACGATATGCTTACCATCCATTCCCAACTGGCATAATGAGCCAACATTAAAATAATACTTTTATTGTCTTTAGCCATTTCATGAAACAAATCCATGTTAGTAAATACAAAACGTTTTCTGATGTCTTTTTCAGAAATAGTAATCGTTTTAATCATTTCTAAAAAGATATCACACATGTGGCTGTAAAATTTCTTTTCCACTACAGCTCGTTCCTGATTGCTTAAATGAGGTAAGGTAAGTCTTAAATTCTCCTGAACTACTTTTCGTCTATATCTTAATATGTGAAAAACAATAAAGAATACAAAGTCAGAAAACCAATAAAATAATCGGAAAGGAAGTATAGAAATAACCCAAAGAAAGGGATAGGCGATTAAAAAAATAAGAAGTTGCATTTATTTAAAATTTTCTTCAAAGATAAATTTATATGAATAAATATGACACTCTTGAATAAAGTAGTTTTTGGATGATTTTGTAAAACGTTGATATTTAGAAAGATAAAAAAAAGTTTAATTTTTGTCAGAAAAATATTTGGATAAGTATAAAAAGCTGTCATATATTTGTCCCCCTGCTGAAATAAAAACACAGGAAAAGTTCATAAACTTCTTTGTAATTTTTTTTGAAAAACATTTGTGATTTATAAAAAGATTACTACTTTTGCCACCGCTTTGAGAGGGAGAATGATGAGGTAGTGGAGTGAGAAGTAAAAAACACGTTCATAGACATATTGAAATTATCAGCACAAGAATATTAAGGTTAAGTAAAGGCTTAGTAAAATAGAGAATATTTTAAATAAGATTATACGATGAAGAGTTTGATCCTGGCTCAGGATGAACGCTAGCGACAGGCTTAACACATGCAAGTCGAGGGGGATAGTAGCAATACTAGAGACCGGCGCACGG